>NZ_JBIVUE010000009.1:0-374743 GCF_044757045.1 Streptomyces sp. NPDC091377
GCACCCATACCGGCGAACTGCGCACCCTGACCCGTGAACAACACCGCCGTCTTCCCCACCACCGGCGACCCCGCCACCAACCCCTCAGCCGACCCGCCATCGACCAGCGCGTCCAAGCCCGCCAGCAGTTCCGCCACGTCACCACCGACGACCACCGCGCGGTCCGCCAGCACCGCCCGGCTCATCAGCCCCGCGGCCACACCCCCGATGTCCACACCGTCCCGGCTCCGCACGAACTCGGCGAGGCGTGCCGCCTGACCCCGCAGACCCGCACCCCCACGCCCCGACACCACCCACGGCACCGGACCCTCCACCGGCTGCACCACGGCCGGCTCCACCACTGGTGCCTCTTCCAGGATCAGGTGGGCGTTGGTGCCGCTGACTCCGAAGGCGGACACCCCGGCCAGCCTGGGGTGCCCGTTCGCCTGCCACGGCATCGGCTCGGTGAGCAGACGCACCTCACCCGCAGACCAGTCGACGTGCGACGACGGCTCGTCCACATGCAACGTCTCGGGCAGCCGCCCGTGCCGCATGGCCATCACCATCTTGATCACACCGGCCACCCCGGCAGCCGCCTGCGCGTGACCGATGTTGGACTTCACGGAGCCGAGCCACAGCGGCCGGTCCTCCGGCCGGTCCTGCCCGTACGTCGCCAGCAGCGCCTGCGCCTCGATCGGATCACCCAGCGTCGTACCCGTACCGTGTGCCTCTACTACGTCCACGTCGGCGGCGGCGACATCCGCGTTCGCCAACGCCTGCCTGATCACCCGCTGCTGCGAGGGACCGTTGGGGGCCGTGAGGCCGTTGGACGCACCGTCCTGGTTGACCGCCGAGCCGCGCACCACCGCCAGCACCCGATGCCCGTTGGCCACCGCGTCCGACAACCGCTCCAGCAACAGCACACCGGCACCCTCACCCCAGCCCGTACCATCGGCTCCCGCCGCGAACGGCTTGCACCGCCCGTCGGGTGCAAGACCCCGCTGACGGCTGAACTCGATGAAGGCTCCCGGGGTCGACATCACCGTCGCTCCACCGGCCAGCGCCAAAGAACACTCGCCGGCGCGCAGCGACTGCGCGGCCAGATGCATCGCCACCAGGGACGACGAGCACGCCGTGTCCACCGTGACCGCCGGGCCTTCGAGTCCGAACACGTACGCCAGCCGGCCCGACACCACACTCGCCGCGTTCCCCGTCGCCAGGTGGCCCTCCGCCGCGCCGCCTGCGCCGCCCAGCAGGGACACGTAGTCCTGGCCGCTGGTGCCCATGAACACTCCGGTCGGGCTCGTGCGCAGCGACTCCGGGTCGACGTTCGCCCGTTCCAGCGCCTCCCAGGCTGCTTCCAGCAGCAGGCGCTGCTGCGGGTCCATCGCCAGCGCCTCGCGGGGCGAGATGCCGAAGAACTCCGCGTCGAACTCGCCCGCGTCGTAGAGGAATCCGCCCTCGCGCGCGTAGGACGTGCCGCTTCGCTCCGGGTCCGGGTCGTACAGCGCGGCCAAGTCCCAGCCGCGGTCCGACGGGAAGTCCGCGATCGCGTCCCCGCCCGCCACGACGAGGTCCCACAGGTCCTCCGGCGACTGCACCCCGCCGGGGAACCGGCAGCTCATGCCCACGATGACGATCGGATCGCCGTCGCTGTCGCCGCTGAGGCCGGTCCGCGCCGGGCCGGTCTGCGAGGGGTCCGGCCGCAGCCCCAGCAGGGTGTCGCGCAGCCGCGCGGCCAGGGCGGTGGGGGTGGGGTGGTCGAACGCGAGGGTGGCGGGCAGCGGCGTACCGGTGGCGGCGGCCAAGCGGTCGCGCAGCTGGATCGAGGTGAGGGAGTCGAAGCCGAGGCTGCGGAAGGCACGGCCGGGGTCGACCTCGTCGGGGTCGGCGTGGCCGAGGACCGCGGCGGCCTCGGCGCGTACGAGGTCCAGCAGGAGCTGCGTACCGTCGGTCTCCGGCAGGGAGGCCACGCGCCGGGCGAGGTCGCTCGCCACCGGCGCGGGCTCGTCGTCCGGGTGAGTGGCTGTCCGCCCGCGCGTGGCTTCCGGCAGGTCGGTGAGGAGCGGGCTCGGCCGCGCGCCGGTGAACAGGGGCGCGAACCGGTCCCAGTCCACGTCGGCGACGGTGATAGCGGGCTCGTCGTCGGCGATGGCCTGGCGCAGCGCCACGACGGCCCGGTCCGGGTCCATCACGGTGATTCCGTGGCGGCGCAGTTGGTCGGCCGCCTCGTCGCTCGCGGCCATGCCGATGCTCGCCCAGGCGCCCCATGCCACCGAGGTGGCCGGGAGCCCTTGCGCCCGGCGGTGCTCGGCGAGGGCGTCGAGATAGGCGTTGGCCGCCGCGTAGGCCGCCTGGCTGCCGCTGCCCCAGACGCCCGCGATGGACGAGAAGAGTACGAACGCGTCCAGTTCGGCGTCCGCGAACACTTCGTGGAGGACGGCGGCGCCCGTGGCCTTGGCGGCGACGGTGGCGGCGATCTCCTCCGGCGTGGTGTCCGTGATCCGCGCGTGGCGGCTGATGCCCGCGGCGTGCAGCACGGCGCGGATCGGGCGGCCCTCGGCGGCCATCCGGTCGGCGAGTTCGGTGACGGCCTGGCGGTCGGTGACGTCGCAGGCGGCGATGGTGACCCGGGGCCCCAGTTCGGCGAGGAGGTCGGCCGCGCCGGGGCTGTCCGCTCCGCTGCGGCTGACGAGCACGAGGTGGTCCGCGCCGGAGCGGGCCAGCCAGCGGGCCACGTGCGCGCCGATCCCACCGGTGCCGCCGGTGATCAGGACCGTGCCGCGGGGGCGCCAGGTGCCGGTGGCGGGGTGGGCCGAGCGGGTCAGGCGTCGGCCGAGGACGCCGCTGGCGCGGATGGCGACCTGGTCCTCGCCGCCGGGGCGGGCGGTGAGGACGGCACACAGGTGGTCGTACGCGGTGTCGTCGGGAGTGGCGGGAGTGGTGGGAATGGCGGGAATGGCGGGTGGTGTGGCGGGTGCAGCGGTACCGGCGGGCAGGTCGGCGAGACCGCCCCAGTGCTGCGGGTGTTCCAGGGCGGCGACCCGGCCGAGGCCCCAGACCTGCGCCTGCACGGGGTCGGTGACGGCCGTCGAGCGGTCGGCGGCGACCGCGCCGCGCGTCACACACCACAGTCGGGTGTCGGCCTCGGTCACGGCCCCGGCCTTGGCCTTGGCCTCGGTCGCGCCCTCGATCACGGCCCCGGCCTC
This sequence comes from Streptomyces sp. NPDC091377, assembly GCF_044757045.1. Lineage (NCBI taxonomy): Bacteria > Bacillati > Actinomycetota > Actinomycetes > Kitasatosporales > Streptomycetaceae > Streptomyces > Streptomyces sp. NPDC091377. Next base: position 3,189 of record NZ_JBIVUE010000009.1, read on the forward strand.
GGTGTCGGCCTCGGTCTCGGTCTCGGCCTCGGTTTCGGTCTCGGTTTCGGTCTCGGTTTCGGTCTCGGTGAGGGCCTGCACCAGGCGCACGGTTCCGCTCAGGCCCGCGGTCAGTTCGGGGTGGGCGGGGTGTGGCCGGCGGTCCAGCGCGAGCAGGGACAGGACTCCGGCCGGGGGTTCCGCCGCCGAGTCGAGCCGGGCCCGCAGTGCCGCGCCCGCGTCGGTGTCGTCGTCCGGGCCGACGGTGAGCAGGTCGGGTCGCGCACCGGCCCGGCTCAGCGCGGCGAGCACACCGGCCGTCTCCGTCGCGGCCTCAGGTCCGGACGGCGCGACGACGATCCAAGTGCCGGTGAGCCGGGGCCTGGGCAGGCCGGTGATCGGGCTCCAGGTCACCCGGTACCGCCAGTCCTGGACGGCCGACTCGGTGTGCCTGCGCTCGCGCCACGCGGACAGCGCCGGCAGCAGCTCGGGCAGTCCCGCCGTCTCGGCCACGCCCAGCTCACCGGTGAGCGACGCGACGTCGTGCCGGTCCACCGCCGCCCAGAAGCGGGTGTCCAAGGGGTCGGTCCCGGCCACCGCCGATGTGACGGCGTCCGGCCAGTACCGCCGCCGCCGGAACGGGTAGGTCGGCAGCGGAACGCGCCGTCCGCCCCAGCCCTTCGTGATCGCCGGCCAGTCCATCTCGACACCGCGGGTGTGGAGTTCGCCGAGCGCGGCCGTGATGGCGCGCGGCTCCGGCCAGGTGGTGCGCAGCGCGGGCACGAACGCCACCTCGGCCGCCTCGTCGGCCAGGCATCCGGCGCCCATCGCGGACAGCACGCCGTCCGGGCCCAGTTCGACGAAGACGGTGACGCCTCGGGAGCGCAGCCAGCGGACACCGTCGTGGAAGCGGACGGTCTCGCGTACGTGCCGCACCCAGTACTCCGGTGAGGTGGCCTCGTCGGCGGTGAGCGCCGTGCCGGTCACGTTCGACACGATCGGGATCTGCGCGAGGGCGAGGTCGAGACCGCGCGCGACGGCGCCGAACGCGTCGAGCATGCCGTCCATCCGGCTTGAGTGGAACGCGTGGCTGACCCGTAGCCGCTTGGTCTTGACGTCCAGTTCGGCGCACCGTTCGGCGATGTCCCGGATCGCGTCCTCGTCGCCGGACAGCACGGTGGCGGCGGGGCCGTTGACCGCCGCGACACCCACCTGGTGTTCCCGGCCGTGGAGCAGTGGCGCCAGGTCCTCGGGGGCGGCGGCGACGGCGAGCATCGCGCCGCCCGCCGGCAGTTCCTGCATGAGCCGGCCGCGGGCGGCCACGAGCCGTGCCGCCTCGGGCAGGGTGAGTACTCCGGCGACGTGCGCGGCGGCCAGTTCGCCGATGGAGTGGCCCAGCATGTAGTGGGGGCGCAGGCCCCACCCTTCCAGCAGCCGGTAGAGCGCCACTTCGATGGCGAACAGGGCGGGTTGGGTGTAGCGGGTCCGGTCGAGGAGTTCCGCCTCGGCGGTGTCCGGTTCGGCGTGCATGACGTCGAGGAGGGGCCGGTCCAGCTCTGGGGCGAACGCCGCGCACACCTCGTCCAGGGCGGCGGCGAACTCGGGGTGGCGGGCGTACAGGGCGCGGCCCATACCGGCGTGCTGGCTGCCCTGTCCGGGGAACAGCACGGCGATCCGGCCCTCGGCGGCCTCGCCGCGCAGCACCGCGGGGGCGGGGGCGCCGTCCGCCATCGCGGCGAGCGTGCCGAGCAACTCGTCCCGGTCAGGGGCCAGTACCACGGCTCGGTGTTCCAGGGCGGCGCGGGAGGTGGCCAGCGAGTGAACGACGTCCGGGAGCGTCGCGTCGGGGTGGGCGGTCAGGTGCTCGTGGAGCCGGGCGGCCTGGGCCGCTACGGAGGCCCTGTCGCGGGCGGACAGCAGGAACGGCAGCGCTTCCGCGTGCGCTTCCCCGGGGTGTGCCTTGCCGAGGTGTGCCTTGCCGAGGTGTGGCTCCCCAGGAAGGGTCTCCGCTGGCTGCCCTGGCTGCCCTGGCTGTCCCGGCTCCTCCGGCGCCGGGAGTGCCGGACGTTCGGGGGCCTCCTCGACGATGACGTGGGCGTTGGTGCCGCTCACCCCGAACGACGAGACGCCGGCCCGGCGCGGGCGGCCGTCGCGGTCCCACGACACCGCCTCGGTCAGCAGCGCCACCTCGCCCGCCGACCAGTCCACGTGCGGGGACGCCTCCTCGGCGTGCAGGGTCCGCGGCAGCAGGCCGTGCCGTAGGGCGAGCACCATCTTGAGCACCCCGGCCGCGCCCGCGGCGGCCTGCGTGTGCCCGATGTTCGACTTGATCGAGCCGATCCGCAGCGGCCGGTCCGCCGGTCGGTCCCCGTACGCCGCGATGAGGGCCTGCGCCTCGATCGGGTCACCCAGCACCGTGCCGGTGCCGTGGGCCTCGACCGCGTCGACGTCCGTGGCGCTCAGCGCGGAGTCGGCCAGGGCCTGCCGGATCACCCGCTGCTGCGACGGACCGTTGGGCGCCGTCAGACCGTTCGACGCCCCGTCCTGGTTCACCGCCGAACCGCGCACCACGGCGAGGACCTCGTGGCCGTTCCGACGAGCGTCGGAAAGCCGTTCCAGCAGCAGGACGGCCACGCCCTCGCCCCACGCGGTGCCGTCGGCACGGGCGGAGAAGGGCTTGCAGCGGCCGTCGGGCGCGAGGCCGCGCTGGCGGCTGAAGCCGACGAACGCGGCGGGGGTGCTCATCACGGTGACCCCGCCCGCCAGGGCGAGGGAGCACTCCTGCCGGCGCAGCGCCTGGGCGGCCAGGTGGATGCTGACCAGGGAGGCGGAGCAGGCGGTGTCGACGGTCATGGCGGGGCCTTCGAGACCGAGCGCGTAGGACACCCGCCCGGACAGGACACTCGCCGCGTTGCCGGTGGCCGCGAAGTCCTCGCCGTCCGGCGCGTCGGCGAGCAGCGCCGGGTAGTCCTGCCCGTTGGTGCCGACGAACATCCCGGTCGGGCTGCCGCGCAGCGACGACGGGTCGATCCCGGCGCGCTCGAACACCTCCCACGACGTTTCGAGCAGCAGCCGCTGCTGCGGGTCCATCGCCAGCGCCTCACGCGGGCTGATCCCGAAGAAGGCGGCGTCGAAGAGGGCCGCGTCGGAGACGAACCCGCCGTGCCGGACGTAGGAGGTGCCGGTCCGGTCGGGGTCGGGGTCGTACAGCCGCGTGAGGTCCCAGCCGCGGTCGGTGGGGAACTCGGCCATGGCGTCGACGCCGTCCGCCAGCAGCGTCCACAGGTCCTCGGGCGAGCGCACTCCGCCGGGCAGCCGGCAGGCGACGGAGACGATGGCGATCGGCTCGTCGGCGGCCGGCGTCTGCGTCTGCGTCTGCGTCTGCTGAAGGGTGTCCGGCCGGGGCTGCGGTGTGCCGGTGGCGGCGGCCAGTTCGGCGTCAAGGTGCGCGGTCAGCCGACCGACGGTCGGGTGGTCGAAGACCAGCGTGGCGGGCAGCGTCAGGCCGGTGGCCGCGGTGAGGCGGTTGCGCAGGTCGAGGCCGGTCAGCGAGTCGAAGCCCATGTCCCGGAACGGGCGCTCGGACTGGACGCCCGTCGACGCGGAGTGCCCCAGGACCGCGGCCACCTGCTCGCGGACGAGGTCGAGCACGGCCGCGTGCCGTTCGGCTCCGGGCAGCGCGGCCAGCCGCCGCGCCGTCTCCGGCAGGTCGGCCGTCGTGTCACCGGCGTCCGTGGGGTGGGCGTCGCGGGCTTCGGGCAGGTCTTCGAGGAGCGGGCTGGGACGGGCGGCGGTGAAGGTGGGCGCGAAGCGGGACCAGTCGACGTCGGCCACCGCGACGGTGGTGTCGTCGGCCTCCAGCGCCCGGCCGAGGGCGGCGAGCGCGAGTGCGGGCGGCATCGGCCGGGCACCGGAGCGACGCAGTCGGCGCGCGGTCGCCTCGGTCCGCGCCGCCATGCCGTCGCCCGCCCAGGCCCCCCAGGCGATCGAGGTCGCGGGCAGTCCCGCGGCCCGGCGCTGTTCGGCGAGCGCGTCCAGGACGGCGTTGGCCGCTGCGTAGTTGCCCTGCCCGGGGCTGCCGAGTACGCCGCCGAAGGCGGAGAACAGCACGAAGGATGTCAGCGGCAGGTCCCGGGTCAGCTCGTCCAGGTGTCGGGCGGCGGTCGCCTTGGCCCGCAGCACCGTGGCCAGCCGGTCGGGTGTGAGCGCCGACAGGGGGGCGTCGTCCAGCACGGCGGCGGCGTGCACCACCGTGGTCAGGGGATGTTCGGCGGGCAGGGCGGCGATCGCGTCGGCCAGTTCGGCGCGGCGGCTGATGTCGCAGGCGCGGATGGTGACCCGGGTGCCGTGTGCTTCGAGGTCGCGCCGGAGGTCGGCGGCGCCGGGCGCATCCGGGCCGCGGCGGCTGAGCAGGACGATGTGCTCGGCGCCGCGCTCTGCGAGCCAGCGGGCTACGTGGGCACCGAGGGCGCCGGTGCCGCCGGTGATCAGCGTGGTGCCTCGCAGCGACCGCCCCGGATCGGCCAGCTCGACCGGCTCGACCGGTTCGGCCCGTTCAGCCCGTTCGGCCCGTTCGGCCCGTTCGCCGTCGATGGGGTCCGTGGCGTGGCGCAGACGGGCTGCGAGCAACCCAGTGGCCCGGACAGCGACCTGATCCTCGCCGGTGACGCCGGTCAGTACGAGGCGGAGGCGCCGGTACGCCTGTTCGTCCGGATCGGCGGGCAGGTCTACGAGACCGCCCCAGCGGTCGGGGTGTTCGAGGGCGGCCACCCGGCCCAGACCCCACATGGCGGCGGCCTCGGGGGCGCGCACCGGGTCGTCGCCGCCCCTGCCCACCGCACCGCTGGTGAGGCACCACAGCGGCGCGGACACCCCGGCATCACCGAGTGCTTGCAGCAGGGTCAGGTTGTCGGCGAGTGCGGTCTCGTAGCCGGAGAGGGCGTTCGCGTAGTCCAGTAGGTCGCCCTCGTCGCCAGGGAGGGCGAGAGCGGACAACACTCCGGTGGGGGACGCGGCGTTCGTGGACACCGCGCGCAGTTGGTCGGCGAGCCGCTCCCGGTCGGTCCCGGGCGCGACAGTCAGGATCTGTGCCTGGGCCCCGCCGCTCTCGACCATCGCGGCCAAGGGCGCCGAGGCGACGGTGTCGCGGCCGACGATGAGCCAGGTGCCGGTGAGGGCCACGGTGGCGGGGTCCGGTACGGGCTTCCAGGTGACGTGGTAGCGCCAGGCGGCGAGGGTCCGGCGTTCCTGGTGGGTGCGCCGCCAGGCGGACAGGGCGGGAAGGAGGGCGTCCGGGGGCGTGTCCTCTTCGATGCCCAGGGCGGCGAGGTCGTTGCGCTCGACCGCGGCCCAGAACTCCGCGGCGGCGGGGTCGGTGTGTGCCTCGGCGGCGGCAGCGGAGGGCTCCAGCCAGTAGCGACGCCGCTGGAAGGCGTAGGTGGGCACCTCCACGGCCTGCTGCGGCACCCAGTGCTTCCAGTCGACCTCGACACCGTGGACGTGGAGGCGGGCCAGACCGCCCAGCACACCGGCGGCCTGATCGCGGTCACGCCGCATGAACGCCGCGACCACCTCGCCCTCGCGGTCCGGCAGTGCGGCGGAGAGAGCCGGTTGCGGACCGACCTCGGCCCACACCCGTACACCCACCTCACGCGCCGCCCGCACCGCATCCGCGAACCGCACCGGCCGCCGCGCATGCTCCACCCAATACCCCGCGCTCCCGAAATCCGGCCCGGCCAACTCCCCGGTCACCGTCGAGACGACCGGGATCTCCGCACCCTTGAACTCGATGTCAGCGACGGCGTCGGCGAACTCCTCCAGCACCGGGTCCATCAGCGGAGTGTGGAACGCGTGCGACACCGGCAACCACCGCGTCCGCACCCCCTCACCGGCCCACTCCTCCACGACCGTGCGCACCGCGTCCCGCTCACCCGCCAGCACCACCGCCTCCGGCGCGTTCACCGCCGCCACCCACACCCCGTCCACCCCACCCACACGCGCCTCGACCTCACCGGCCGGAACAGCGACAGACACCATCACCCCACCCTCCGGCAACCCCTGCATCAACCTCCCGCGCACACACGCCAGCCGAACCGCATCCGGCAGACTCAACACCCCCGCCGCCACAGCCGCACTGATCTCCCCCACCGAATGCCCGACCAGCACATCCACCCGCACGCCGGAATCCTCAAGCAGCCGCCACAACCCCACCTCCACCGCCACCAGCCCGACTTGGGCGAACACGGTCCGATCCACCAAGTCACCCCGGTCCCCGTGACCGAAGATCACCGGCAGCAGCGGCTCCGGCAACAACCCGTCCGCAACCGCACACACCTCATCCACCGCAGCCGCGAACACGGCATACCGCTCATACAACTCCGCACCCATACCGGCGAACTGCGCACCCTGACCCGTGAACAACACCGCCGTCTTCCCCACCACCGGCGACCCCGCCACCAACCCCTCAGCCGACCCACCATCCACCAGCGCATCCAAGCCCTTGAGGAGACCCTCGACATCGCCGCCGACGACCACCGCGCGGTCCTCCAACACCGCCCGGCTCACCAGCCCCGCGGCCACACCCCCGACATCCATACCGTCCCGGCCCCGCACAAACTCGGCCAGTCGCGCCGCCTGACCCCGCAGACCCGCACCCCCACGACCCGACACCACCCACGGCACCGGCCCCTCCACCGGCTCCACCACAGCCGGGTCCAGCGGCTCGGACTCGACCGCGGGCGCCTCTTCCAGCACCACGTGGGCGTTGGTCCCGCTCACCCCGAACGACGACACCCCCGCCCGCCGCACCCGTCCGTCCACCGTCCACGGCACCGACTCGGTCAGCAGCCGGACACCACCCTCAGACCAGTCCACATCCGGCGTCGGCTCGTCCACGTGCAGCGTCACCGGCAGCCGCCCGTGCCGCATGGCCATCACCATCTTGATCACACCGGCGACCCCCGCCGCCGCCTGCGTATGACCGATGTTCGACTTCACCGACCCCAGCCACAGCGGACGACCCTCCGGCCGGTCCTGCCCGTAGGTCGCCAGCAGCGCCTGCGCCTCGATCGGGTCACCCAGCTTCGTGCCCGTACCGTGCGCCTCCACCACATCCACGTCGGCGGCGGCGACATCCGCGTTCGCCAACGCCTGCCTGATCACCCGCTGCTGCGACGGACCGTTCGGCGCCGTCAGACCATTCGACGCACCGTCCTGGTTGACCGCCGAACCGCGCATCACCGCGAGCACCTGGTGGCCGTTGGCCACCGCGTCCGACAGTCGTTCCAGCAGCACCAGGCCGATTCCCTCGCCCCACCCGGTGCCGTCCGCGCCCGCCGCGAACGCCTTGCATCGGCCGTCGGCCGCGAGGCCCCGCTGGCGGCTGAACTCCACGAAAGGCCCCGGGGTCGACATCACCGTGACGCCGCCGGCCAGCGCCATCGAGCACTCACCCGAACGCAGTGCCTGCGCCGCCAGATGCAGCGCCACCAGCGACGACGAGCACGCCGTGTCCACCGTCACCGCCGGGCCCTCGAACCCGAAGACGTACGACACTCGGCCCGACGCCACACTCGCCGCGTTGCCCGTGCCGAGGTAGCCCTCCACCTCCTCCGGCACGACGGGGAACCGGGTGGCGTAGTCCTGTCCGTTGAGGCCGACGAAGACCCCGACGCGGCTGCCGGCGAGGCCGGTCGGGTCGAGGGCGGCCCGCTCGAACAGCTGCCACGACGTCTCCAGGAGAAGCCGCTGCTGCGGGTCCATGCCGAGCGCTTCGCGCGGGCTGATACCGAAGAGTTCGGCGTCGAACTCGCCCGCGTCGGGGAGGAATCCGCCCTCGCGCACGTACGAGGTGCCGGAGTGGTCGGGGTCCGGGTCGTACAACGCGCCCAGGTCCCAGCCCCGGTCCGACGGGAAGTCCGCGATCGCGTCCCCGCCCGCCGCCACGAGGTCCCACAGGTCCTCCGGCGACTCCACCCCGCCGGGGAACCGGCAGCTCATGGCGACGATCGCCAGCGGTTCGCGTCGGCGGGCCTCGCTCTCGCGCAACTGCCGTCGCGTCTGCCGCAGTTCCGACGTGGCGCGCTTGAGGTAGTCAAGGAGCTTGGGGTCCTCGGTCATCCTGCGTTACCTCCTTGCGGCCCGGATGGTGCTGCCGAGTCGTCGAGTTCTTGGTCGAGGATCGCGAGCACTTCGTCCGCGCTGGCGGCCTCGATGTCGCTGTCGTCGGAGTCCGGCTCGCGGTCCCGTTGCCCCGCTGAGCCGGTCAGCACGGACACCAGCCCTTGCAGTCGGGCGACGAGCCGGTCCCGTACCGCGTCGTCGGCCTCCAGGGACGACAGGGTGGTGTGCAGTTCGGTGAGGTTCGCGAGCACCGGGTCGATCGAGGCGGAGCCCAGCAGTTCGCCGCGCAGGTGTGTGGCGAGGGCTCGTGGGGTGGGGAAGTCGAACACCAGCGACGGTGACAGTCGACGTGCGATGGCGGTGGTCAGCCGGTTGCGGAGTTCGACGGCGGTGAGGGAGTCGAAGCCCAGTTCCTTGAAGGCGCGGTCGGGGTCGATCCGGTCCGCGTCGGCGTGCGAGAGCACGTCGGCGACGGTGCTCTGGACGAGGGTGAGCACGGCTTCGTCCCGCTCCCGCGTCGGCAGACCGGCCAGTCGCTGGGCGAACGGCACGGCGTTGCGCTCCGCTCCGGCGGCGGCCGGTCGCGGTGCGGCGCCGTTCGCTCCCCACAGCACGGGGGGCAGGTCCGGGGCGGGCCGACGGGTCGCTTCCGGCCCCGCCACCGTGGCCGGGAGGCCAGTCGCGAGGGCGGTGTCGAGAAGCGCGAGGCCCTCGGCGGTGGACATCGGGGATGCCCCGTCGCGGGTGATCCGCCGTACGTGGGTCGCGTCCAGGTGGCTCGTCATCCCGCTGCGTTCCTCCCACATGCCCCACGCCACCGAGGTCGCGGGCAGCCCCTCCGCCCGGCGCCGGTGGGCCAGGGCGTCGAGGAACGCGTTGGCGGCCGTGTAGTTGCCCTGTCCTGCGGAGCCGAGCGTGGAACCGGCGGAGGAGAACAGCACGAAGGCTCGCAGGTCGGCCCGGTCGCGGGTCAGTTCGTGCAGATGCAGTGCGGCGTCGGCCTTCGGGCGGAACACCCTCGCGACCTGGTCGCCGGTCAGGGACGTGACGGTTCCGTCGTCGAGCGCTCCGGCCGCGTGGACCACCGCGGTGAGGGGGTGTTCCGTCGGGACCGCGTCGAGCACCGCGGCCAGGGCGTCGCGGTCGCCGACGTCGCAGCTCTCGACGGTGACCTGCGCGCCCACTTTGGTCAGTTCGGCGACCAGCTCCGGCATCCCCGGTGCCGTGGCGCCGCGGCGGCCGACGAGCAGGAGCCGGCCGGCGCCGTGCTCGCGGACCAGGTGGCGGGCCACCAGACCGCCGAGGGTGCCGGTCGCCCCGGTGATCAGGACGGTTCCCCGCCGGTCCAGCAGCGGTGTGTCCGGCGCTTCGTCGGCCCTCCGGCGCTGGATCGGCCGCAGTCGGGGGACGAACAGCGCGCCGACTCGTACCGCCGCCTGCGGCTGGTCGGTGGCGAGGGCGGCGGCCAGTGACCGTAGCGACTCGTCGCGTTCGTCGAGGTCCACCACCGTGAGGCGGTCCGGGTGCTCGGCCTGCACCGAGCGGGCCAGGCCCCAGACGGCGGCGCCGGTCAGGTCCGCCACGTCGCCGCCGTCGGTGGCCACCGCGGACCGGGTCACCAGAGCCAGGCGGGTGGCCGCGAGGTGCTCGTCCGCGAGCCATGCCTGCACGGTCCGCAAGACGCGGGTCACCGCCGTGTGCACCGCACCCGGCGAGGACGGGTCGGCGGGCGGGACGGGGACCAGGATCGTCTGGGGTACGGCGGTCGGGGCGGCGTCGGGTCCTGGCAGCTCGGCGAGGTCGGGGTACCGGTCGGCAACGGCACCCTGGCCGCGCAGTGCCGCGAACAGCGTGTCGTCATCCTCATCCGCGGCCACCACGGCGTACCGGCCGGGCGCCGAGGGCTGGGGCGGGACGCCGAGCCCTTCCCACACCAGCCGGTGCAGCGGGCGTACCCTTTCGCGTCGCCAGGCACGCGCCTGTTCGGCGGTCGGGGGGCGCAGGGTCACTTCGCCGACGGTGGCCACCGGCGTGCCGTCGGTGCCCGTGAGGTGCAGCGACAGGGTGTCGGGGCCGACCGGGGTCATCCGGACGCGGACGTCGCCGGTGATGCCGCGGAACGCCGTGACGTCCCGCCAGCGGGTGGCCGTCCGCGGTGCGGGGGTGGCCTCCATCGTCACGGCGGCGATGGTTTGCAGCACCGTGTGCAGCGGGTCGGGGTGCAGCGTGAACCGGTCGGCGTGGATCTCCTCGGCGGCCGGCAGCCTCACTTCCGCGAGCAGGTCGTCGCCGGCCCGCCAGAGCTGACCGAGCCGGGCGAGGGTGCTCTCGACGTCGTAGCCGGCCTCGGTGAGGGCCTGGCGGACGGCCCCGTGGGTGACGGGTTCGGCTTCGGCCGGAGGCCAGGGCACTGAGGCGGGTGCCGGGGTGTCGCCCGGGTGGCGCACCAGTCGGCCCACCGGGTGGCGCACCAGTCGGCCGGTGGCGTGGCTGCGCCAGTCGGCCTCCGCGTCGTCGGCCGGGCGGGAGTAGAGGTCGACCCGACGGTCTCCGTCGTCGTCCGGGCCGCCGACGACGAGTTGGATCTGGACCGCCTCGTCCACCGGGAAGGCCGGCGGTTGGTCGATCGTGAGGTCCGCCAGCCGGGGGCACTGCACGGTCCGGCCCGCGTGCAGGGCCATTTCCACGACGGCGGCGGGCGGCACGACGACCGTTCCGTCCGTCATGTGGTCCCGCAGCCACCCGTGGGTGTGCAGGGCGAGCCGGGCGGTGAACAGCCGGGCGTCGTCGCCGGGCAGGACGGCGACCGCGGTGAGCAGCGGATGGTCCGTCGGCGTCAGGCCGGTCGAGGCGATGTCCGCCTGGGCCGCGGCGGGTTCCTCCAGCCAGAAGCGGCGGCGCTGGAAGGCGTAGGTGGGGAGCGTCACCGGTGTGGCGGCGGGCAGCAGTCGGGGCCAGGTGACCGGCAGGCCGGCCGCCCATGCCGCGCCGAGGCTGCGCAGCAGTTGGGTCTTTTCCTGCTGGTCGCGGCGCAGGGTGTGCAGCACGCGGCCGTCGGTCAGGCTCTGCTCCAGCGCAAGCGCCAGCACCGGGTGGGGGCTGATCTCCACGAACACCTGGGGGCCTGGTTCCTGGACGCGCCGCACGGCGTCGGCGAACCGCACGGGCTCGCGCAGGTTGCGGTACCAGTACCCGGCGTCCAGCGCTTCGGTGCCGACCGGCCGGCCGGTGACGGTGGACCACATCGCCACGTGCCCGGCCCGAGGCTTCACTCCGGCCAGTTCCTCGCGCAACAACTCCTCGACCGCTTCCACCTGCGCATGGTGGGAGGCGTAATCGACGTCGATCCGCCGAGCCCGCACGCCCATACCGTCCAGCCGGGCACACAGCTCAGCGATCTGATCCGGCGGACCACTCACCACAATCTGCCCCGGGGCATTGACCGCCGCCACCGTCACACCCTGCGGCAGATACTCGCCCGCATCCTGCTCACTCAACGCCAGCGACGCCATCGCACCCCGACCCGCCAACTCCCGCAACGCACGCGAACGCAACGCCACCACCCGCGCACCGTCCGACAGACTCAACCGACCCGCCACCACAGCAGCAGCGATCTCACCCTGCGAATGCCCCACCACCGCATCCGGCACCACACCCCCCGCCCGCCACACCTCAGCCAACGACACCATCACCGCCCACAACACCGGCTGCACCACATCCACCCGACCCAACCACCCCTCATCCGAGCCGGTCAGAACCTCACCCAGCGACCACTCGACATACGGCGCCAACGCCTCCTCACACTCCGCCATCCGCTCCGCGAACACCGGCCACGAACCCAACAGCCCACGCCCCATCCCCACAAACTGACCACCCTGACCCGGGAACACGAACACCACACCCGCGTCGGGCAGCGCCCGGTCCTGCGCCACGGTCTCCGACGGCTCACCGGCGGCCACCGCGTCCAGGCCCGCGAGCAGGGGCTCAAGGTCGGTGCCCGTGATCACGGCCCGACGTTCGAGGGCCGCACGGCCGGCCAGCCCGGCTGCCACCTCCGCGAGCCAGTCGCCGTGGACCGCACCGGCCACCCGCTGCCCGCGCGCAAAGCTCGCGAGTCGCGCCGCCTGGGCACGCAGGCCCTCGTCACCCCGGCCCGACACCACCCACGCCACGGGCCCATCCACCGACTCCGCCACCACCGGCACAGACTCAGCTGAAGGCGCCTCCTCCAGGATCAAGTGCGCGTTGGTACCACTCACCCCGAACGACGACACCCCGGCCCGGCGCGGACGCGCTTCGCCCTCCCACGGCACGGCCTCGGTCAGCAGCCGGACATCACCCGCGGACCAGTCCACATGCGGCGACGGCTCATCCGCGTGCAGCGTCACCGGCAGCCGCCCGTGCCGCATCGCCATCACCATCTTGATCACACCGGCAACCCCCGCCGCCGCCTGCGTATGACCGATGTTCGACTTCACCGACCCCAACCACAACGGCCGACCCTCCGGCCGATCCTGACCGTACGTCGCCAGCAACGCCTGCGCCTCGATCGGATCACCCAGCTTCGTACCCGTACCGTGCGCCTCCACCACATCCACATCAGCCGCAGCGACATCCGCATTCGCCAACGCCTGCCTGATCACCCGCTGCTGCGACGGACCGTTGGGAGCGGTGAGACCATTCGACGCACCGTCCTGATTGACCGCCGAACCACGCACCACCGCCAGCACCCGATGCCCGTTGGCCACCGCGTCCGACAACCGCTCCAGCAACACCAGACCCACACCCTCAGCAGGCCCGAACCCGTCCGCGCCCGCCCCGAACGCCTTGCACCGGCCGTCCGCCGACAGCCCCCGCTGCCTGCTCAGCTCGATGAAGGGCACGGGGGTGGACATGACGGTGCTGCCGCCGGCCAGCGCCAGACTGCACTCCCCCGACCGCAGCGCTTGAGCGGCCATGTGCATGGCCACCAGCGATGACGAGCACGCCGTGTCCACCGTCACCGCCGGACCCTCGAACCCGAACGTGTACGAGACCCGCCCCGACGCCACGCTGCCCGCGCTGCCGTTCGTCAGATACCCCTCCAACTCCGCCGGAACCGAGCGCAGCCGGGACGCGTAATCGTGGTACATGAGCCCCGCGAACACACCCGTACGACTGCCCCGCAGCCCACCCGGATCGATGCCCGCGTCCTCCAACGCCTCCCACGCCACCTCCAGCAACAACCGCTGCTGCGGATCCATCGCCAACGCCTCACGCGGCGAGATCCCGAAGAACTCCGCGTCGAAGAGGCTCGCGTCGTGGAGGAACGCGCCGCGGTCGACGTAGGAGGTGCCGGTGTGGTCCGGGTCCGGGTCGAAGAGCCCGGCGACGTCCCAGCCGCGGTCGGCGGGGAACTCCGCCACGGCGTCGCCGCCCGCGGCGACCAGGTCCCACAGACCTTGCGCGGAGGCCACTCCGCCCGGGAAGCGGCAGCCGATGCCGACGATCGCGATCGGCTCGGCCGCGGCGGGGGGCGCGGTCGACGGGGCGGTGGCCGGTGGCTCGGGGTGTGTCGGGGAGTCGCCCGAGATGCGGGTGAGGAGGTAGCGCGCGGCAGCCTCCGGGGTGGGCTCGTCGAAGACGAGGGTGGCGGGCAGCGTGAGCCCGGTCCGTGCGCTGATCCGGTTGCGCAGTTCGAGGGCGGTGAGCGAGTCGAACCCGATGTCGCGGAACGCCTTGGCCGAGCCGACGTCCTCCAGTGAGGGCAGGCGCAGCACGTCACGGGCCTGGGTCCGGACCAGGTCCACCAGGGCGCGCTCGCGGTCCGTGGCGGAGAGCCGGGCGAGGCTGTCGGCGGAGAGGTCGGGGTGGTCCGTGGTGGCCGCCGTGCGGTGGCGGGGGCCGGAGACGCGGGCGAGGGTGCGTACCAGGGCCGGGAGTGTCTCGCCCTGCTCGGCCCTGGTGGTCAGCGCAGCGGTGTTGATCCGTGCCGTGACCAGCAGGGCGTCCGTGTGGTCGCGGGCGGCGTCGAAGAGCGCGAGCCCTTCGTCCGTGCCGAGGGCCTCGACGCCGTACCCGGCCACCCGCTGGAGTTCGGTCTCGCCGAGCCCGGCGGTCAGTTCGCTGCGGTCGGCCCACAGGCCCCAGGCGAGGGACGTGCCGGGCAGTCCGGCGGCGGCGCGGTGCTGGGCCAGCGCGTCGAGGAAGGCGTTGGCGGCGGCGTAGTTGGCCTGCCCTGCGGTGCCCAGGACTCCGGCGGCGGACGAGAAGAGGACGAACTCCTTCAGGTCCGTGTCGCGGGTCAGTTCGTGCAGGGCGAGCACGCCGTCCACTTTGGGGCGCAGGACAGTGGCCAGGCGGTCGGCGGTGAGGGTGGAGACGATGCCGTCGTCCAGGACACCGGCGGTGTGGATCACGGACGTGAGCGGGTGGTCGGCGGGCACCGCGGCGAGGAGTTCGGCGAGGGCCGCCCGGTCGGTGATGTCGCAGGCCGCGAGGGTGACCGTGGCGCCCAGGTCGGACAGTTCGGCGACGAGCCGGTCGGCGCCCGGTGCGTCCGGGCCGCGTCGGCTGACCAGCAGGAGGTGGCGTATGTGCCGCTCGGTCACCAGGTGCCGGGCCACCGCAGCGCCGAGCACGCCGGTCGCGCCGGTGACGAGGGCGGTGCCCCGCTCCGGACGGTTCTCCAGGTCCGTGTCCGCGTCGGTGGGTTCGACGGCGTCAGGCTGCACGGTCGGTGTGGTCGGCTCCAGGCGGGGGATGTGCAGTCGGCCCGCGCGGACGGCGATCTGGGGTTCGTCCGCCTGGAGCAGGGTGAGCAGGGTGCGGCCCAGCGCGGCCAGGCTGTCCACGTCGGTCAGCAGGATCCGCCCGGGGTTCTCGGTCTGCGCGGCGCGGATCAGGCCCCAGACGGCGGCGCCGGCGAGGTCGCAGTCGGGTTCGTCGGGGGTCACGCGCATGGCGTTGCGGGTGAGCAGGAGCAGGCGTGCGCGCCCGAACCGCTCGTCGTCGTCCAGCCAGTGGCGTACGACGTCGAGCGCGTAGGCGGTGGTGCGGTGGACCTCCGCGGCCGACGGTTCGTCCGCCGTCCCGGTCTCGGGGAACACCGGGACGACCACGACCTCCGGGCGGGCGGTGCCGTTGTCGACGGCCTGGGCCAGCGCGGCCAGGTCGTAGTGGTGGCTGCTGCCGATCCCGGGGCCGCGCACCGCGGCGGCGAGTTGTCGCGGGTCGGGGCCGACGAGGGCGACCGACACGTCCCGGGCGGCGGCCGGCGGAGTGGAGAGGACCGGCCAGCCCACCCGGAACATGGTGTTCGCCGGGATCTCCGCCGTCGGTGCTGCCTCGCTCGGCGGGAGCGGCCGGAGCACGACCGGCCCGGCGGACAGCACCGGTCGCCCGGCGTCGTCGGTCACCGCGACGGTGAACGCCTGGGCGTCCGTGCGTGCCAGCCTGACCCGGAGGAGCCCTTGCACGGGCTGGTGCAGCCGCACGTCGTTCCAGACGAACGGCAGCCGGACGGCTGCGTCTTCGGCCCGTTCCCGGCCGTCGAGGAGCCCCATCGCGACCGGGTGCAGGGCGGCGTCGAGGAGGATCGGGTCGGCGGCGGACCCGGCCGGTCCCGAGGGGCCGCCGTCCGGCGTCCCGACCTCGGCGAAGACTTCGTCGCCGACGCGCCACACCCGCCGGAGCGCCTGGAACCGGGGGCCGTAGCGGTACCCGTCCGCGGCGAGTCGGTGGTAGGCGTCGGCCACCTCCAGTTCGTCCGCGTCGCGCGGCGGCCAGGGTGCCGGGACGGCGTCGGCGGCGGGGCCGGTACCGGGCGTGAGGACGCCGCTCGCGTGCAGTGTCCACTCCGCGTCGGGGTCGGCGGACGGGCGGGAGTGCAGCGACACCGAGCGGTCGCCGTTGTCGGCCGGTGCGCCCACCGCCAGTTGGAGCTGGGCCTCGGCGTCCGGGTGGACGACGAGCGGGGCGCGCAGGACCAGTTCGGTGACCCGAGCACAGCCGAGCCGGGCACCGGCCCACAGTGCGAGGTCGAGCAGGGCCGTGCCGGGCAGGATCGTCCGGCCGCTCACCTCGTGCTCGGCCAGCCAGGGGTGGGCGTGCGGCGACAGATCGCCGGTGAACACGGCGCCTTGGCCGTCCGCCAGTTGGATCTCGGTGTTCAGCAGCGGGTGGCCGGGCTCTCCGGACGGGCGGGGGCGGGTCTGCGGGAGGGCCTCGGGCCAGAAGCGACGGCGCTGGAACGCGTAGGTGGGCAGGGCTGCCGCAGGGGTGTCTACGGGGAAGAAGTGCTGCCAGTCGACGGGGGCGCCCGCGATCCACGCCTCGGCCAGGCTGCGCGGCAGTTGGGTCTCGTCCTGCTGGTCGCGGCGCAGGGTGTGCAGGACGCGGGCGTCCTGGTCGGCGAGCACCGTGGACAACGCCAGCCCCAGCACGGGGTGCGGACCCACCTCGATGAACAGACCCTGCCCTTGGGCATGCGCCGCACGCACCGCCGACTCGAACCGCACCGGCTCACGCAGATTGCGGTACCAGTACCCGGCGTCCAGGTCTGCCGCCTCCACCCGTTCGCCGGTGACGGTGGACCACATCGCCACCTCTCCGGCCCGCGACACCAGCCCCTCCAGCCCGGCCCGCAACTCCCCGGCGATCTGCTCCACCTGCGCATGGTGGGAGGCGTAATCGACGTCGATCCGCCGAGCCCGCACGCCCATACCGTCCAGCCGGGCACACAGCTCAGCGATCTGATCCGGCGGACCACTCACCACGATCTGCCCCGGGGCGTTGACCGCCGCCACCGTCACATCCTGCGGCAGATACTCGGCCACGTCCTGCTCACTCAACGCCAGCGACGCCATCGCGCCCCGACCCGCCAACTCCCGCAACGCACGCGAACGCAACGCCACCACCCGCGCACCGTCCGACAGACTCAACCGACCCGCCACCACAGCAGCAGCGATCTCACCCTGCGAATGCCCCACCACCGCATCCGGCACCACACCCGCCGCCCGCCACACCTCAGCCAACGACACCATCACCGCCCACAACACCGGCTGCACCACATCCACCCGACCCAGCCACCCCTCATCCGAGCCGGTCAGAACCCCACCCAGCGACCAGTCGACATACGGGGCCAGCGCCTCCTCACACTCCGCCATCCGCTCCGCGAACACCGGCCACGAACCCAACAGCCCACGCCCCATCCCCACAAACTGACCACCCTGACCCGGGAACACGAACACCGTGCCACTCGGCGCACCCGCCTCCGCGCCGGTGACCACTGCCGTATCCGATCGGCCCTCAGCCAGCGCGTCGAGGCCCGACAGCAACGCCGGAACATCTCCGCCGAGCACCACGGCCCGGTTCTCCAGCGCCGCCCGAGTGCCCTTCAGCGCCGCACCCACCTCGGTCGCCGATACCCCGCCACCGGACCCCCGTACGAAGGCCGCCAGCCGTCCCGCCTGAGCACGCAATCCCGCCTCGCCACGACCCGACAGCACCCACGGCACAAGTCCGTCGGGCGCGTTCACGGCGTCGTCGACCGGGCCACGCGGGTCCGCCGGTGCCGCTTCGATGACGACGTGGGCGTTCGTGCCGCTGACGCCGAACGACGAGACACCGGCCCGGCGCGTCGGTCCGTCCGCCGGCCACGGCCGCGCCTCGGTGAGCAGGCGCACGGCGCCGCTCGACCAGTCCACCCGGGGCGTCGGCTCGTCCACGTGCAGCGTCTCGGGCAGCTGCTCGTGCCGCATGGCCATCACCATCTTGATGATCCCGGCCACGCCCGCCGCCGCCTGGGTGTGACCGATGTTCGACTTCACGGACCCCAGCCACAGCGGCCGGTCCTCGGGCCGGTCCCGCCCGTAGGTCTCCAGCAGCGCCTGCGCCTCGATCGGGTCGCCCAAGGTCGTTCCCGTGCCGTGCGCCTCAAGGACATCCACGTCGGCCGCGGACAGTCCGGCGTTCGCCAGGGCGGCATGGATGACCCGCCGCTGGGCGGGGCCGTTCGGCGCGGTCAGGCCGTTGGACGCACCGTCCTGGTTCACCGCGGAACCGCGCACCACCGCCAGCACCTGGTGGCCGTTGGCCACCGCGTCGGACAGGCGCTCTACCAGCAGCAGGCCCACGCCCTCCGCGGGCCCGAACCCGTCCGCGTCCGCAGCGAACGCCTTGCACCGGCCGTCCGCCGACAGCCCTCGCTGCCTGCTGAACTCGATGAAGGTGCTCGGCGTCGACATCACCGCCACGCCACCGGCCAGCGCGAGTGAGCACTCACCCGAGCGCAGTGCCTGGACCGCCAGATGCAGTGCCACCAGCGACGACGAGCACGCCGTGTCCACCGTCACCGCCGGGCCCTCGAACCCGAACGCGTACGAGACCCGCCCCGACGCGACACTGGCGATGCCGCCGGTCGCGACGTATCCCTCCAGTTCCTCCGCGACATGCTGAACCTGGAGGGCGTAGTCCTGGTGGGTCAGGCCGACGAAGGTGCCGGTGGGGGTGCCGCGCAGCGCGGCGGGGTCGATGCCCGCGTCCTCCAGCGTCTCCCACGCCACCTCCAGCAACAACCGCTGCTGCGGATCCATCGCCAACGCCTCACGGGGCGAGATCCCGAAGAACCCCGCGTCGAACCAGGCCGCGTCGTAGAGGAAGCCGCCGTTCCTGGTGTAGGTGGTGCCGGCGCGGTCCGGGTCCTGGTCGTACAGCCCGGCGACGTCCCAGCCCCGGTCGGCGGGGAACTCCGCCACGGCGTCACCGCCGGCGGCGACCAGGTCCCACAGTGCCTGCGCGGAGGCCACCCCGCCCGGGTAGCGGCAGCCGATGCCGACGATCGCGATGGGCTCCTGCGCCATCGCCGCTGTCGCTGTCGCTGTCGCTGTCGCCGACGGGGGTACGGCCGGGCCGCGGTCCTCGTCGGCGCCGAACAGCTCGGCGCCGATGTGCCGGGCCAGTGCCTCCGGCGTCGGCCGGTCGAACACCACCGCGGGTGGAAGCCGCAGGCCGGTGTGCCCGTTGAGGCGGTTGCGGATCTCCACTCCGGTGAGCGAGTCCAGGCCGAGTTCACTGAAGGCGCGTCGGGGGTCCACGGCCGTCGGCGAGCCGTGCCCGAGGACGGTGGCGGTCTCCCGGCGTACGAGGTCCAGGAGGGCCTTGTCCCGGTCCGTGCGGCCGAGCGGGGCGAGCCGTTGGACCAGTTCCGGGCCCGACGCCTGCTGTTCCGCGGCGCGTTGACGCCGCGTCTCCGCCAGCCGCCGTGCCTCGGGGACGCCTTCCAGCAGCGGCCGTGCGCGGGAGGCGGTGAACGCCAGGAACAGCCGGTCCCAGTCGATGTCGGCGACGACGAGGCACCCCTCGTCCTCCGTCACGGCCCGGCGGAGGGCGTCGGCCGCCCGTTCCGACGGCATGCGGAGCAGGCCGTGGCGGTTGAGCAGCGCGTCGACCGCGCGGTGTTCCGCCATGCCACCGCCGCCCCAGGCGCCCCAGGCGATGGATGTCGCCGGGAGCCCCTCGGCGCGGCGCCGCTCGGCCAGCGCGTCCAGGTATGCGTTGGCCGGTGCGTAGCTGCCTTGGCCGGGGGCGCCGAGGGTGCCGGAGATCGAGGAGAACAGCACGAACGCGCTGAGCGGCAGGTGCCGGGTCAGCTCGTGCAGGTGGTCCGCGGCTCCCGCCTTGACCTGGAGCACCCGGTCGAGCTGGTGCGGTGTCAGGCTCTCCAGGGTGTTGTCGTCGAGGACGGCCGCCGTGTGCACGACGGCGGTGAGGGGGTGCTCCGCGGGCACGGAGTCCAGGAGGGCGGCGAGCGCGTCCCGGTCGGTGACGTCGCAGGAGACGACCGTCGTGGGGGTGCCGGTGGCAGTCAGCTCCGCGGCCAGCTCGTCGGCGCCGGGGGCGTCCGGCCCCGAGCGGCTGACCAGGATCAGGCGGTCGGCGCCGTTCTCCGCGAGCCAGCGGGCGAGTTGACGGCCCAGGCCGCCGGTGCCGCCGGTGACGAGGACGGTACCGGCGGGACGCCAGCCGTCGCCGGTCGCGTCCTGGCCTCCGTCCGCCGTCGCGACGTCCCCGCCTCCATCCAGGGTCGCGGCGTCCTCATCTCCGTCCGCCGTCGCGACGTCCCCACCTCCGTCCGCCGTCGCGACCTCCTTACCTCCGTCCGCGCCGGCGTCCGGCGCCCGGTGCAGCCGTCGCGCAAAGCTGCCCGACGCGCGGATCGCGACCTGGTCCTCCACGCCGTCCGCCAGGGCCGCGGCCAGCCGCTCGCCTACCTCGTCGTTCCATTCCTCGGGCAGGTCCAGCAGACCGCCGTACCGGTCGGCGTGCTCCAGGCCGAACACCCGGCCGAGCCCCCACACGGCCGCACCCGCCGGGTCCGGCGGCGCGTCGCCGCCGCCGATGCCGACCGCGCCGAAGGTCACCGACCACAGCCGCGCCGGCCACGGCAGGGCCACGGTCGCCTGTGTGACCGCCAGCTGCGTCGCCAGCCGTTCGCGCGCGACGCCGGTCGGCTCGATGCGCCCTGACAGCAGCGACAGGATCCCGACCGGTCCTTCGGACTCCGGATCACCGTCACGGGTCAGCAGGTCCACCAGCCCGTCGCGGTCCGGCACGCCCGGCGGCACCGTCACCACTCGGACGGGCACGCCACCCCGGGCCAAGGCGCTGCGGACACCGGTCACCCGCTCCGACTCCGCGTCGCCCTCCGCGCAGAGCACCACCCACGCGCCGGTGACGGGATCGCTGCCGACCGCAGGGCGCGCCGGGAGCGGCTGCCAGCCGACGCGGTAGCGCCATCCGGCCACCACGGACCGCTCTTCGCCGTGCCGACGCCAGGACTCCAGCATGGGCAGGGCATCGGTCACGAGTTGCTCGTCGCCGCCGGTCATGCGGCTCAGTGAGGCGGCGTCCCCATGGTGGACGGCGTTCCAGAACCGCTGCTGCCAGTCGTCACCGCCGGTGGCGGCGGGCACGTCCGGCTGGTCATCGAGCCAGTAGCGGCGGCGCTGGAAGGCGTAGGTGGGGAGCGTCACCGGTGTGGCGGCGGGCAGCAACCGGGGCCAGGTGACCGGCAGACCGGCCGCCCATGCCGCGCCGAGGCTGCGCAGCAGTTGAGTCATGTCCTGCTGGTCGCGGCGCAGGGTGTGCAGTACGCGGCCGTCGGTCAGGGTCTGCTCCAGCGCCAACGACAGCACCGGATGGGGACCGACCTCCACGAACACCTGGGGACCCGATTCCTGCACCCGCTGCACGACATCGGCGAACCGCACCGGCTGACGCAGGTTCTCGAACCAGTACCCCGGGCCCAGCTCGCCGGGCCGCGCTTCCCGTCCGGTCACCGTCGACCACAGCACCGGGCCTTCGCCGTCCAGGTCTACGACCCCGGCCAGTTCCTCGCGCAACAACTCCTCGACCGCTTCCACCTGCGCATGGTGGGAGGCGTAATCGACGTCGATCCGCCGAGCCCGCACGCCCATACCGTCCAGCCGGGCACACAGCTCAGCGATCTGATCCGGCGGACCACTCACCACAATCTGCCCCGGGGCATTGACCGCCGCCACCGTCACACCCTGCGGCAGATACTCGGCCACATCCTGCTCACTCAACGCCAGCGACGCCATCGCACCCCGACCCGCCAACTCCCGCAACGCACGCGAACGCAACGCCACCACCCGCGCACCGTCCGACAGACTCAACCGACCCGCCACCACAGCAGCAGCGATCTCACCCTGCGAATGCCCCACCACCGCATCCGGCACCACACCCCCCGCCCGCCACACCTCAGCCAACGACACCATCACCGCCCACAACACCGGCTGCACCACATCCACCCGACCCAGCCACCCCTCATCCGAGCCGGTCAGAACCTCACCCAGCGACCACTCGACATACGGCGCCAACGCCTCCTCACACTCCGCCATCCGCTCCGCGAACACCGGCCACGAACCCAACAGCCCACGCCCCATCCCCACAAACTGACCACCCTGACCCGGGAACACGAACACCACACCCGCGTCGGGCACGACTTCACCGACGGCCCCTTCACCTGCGGCGACCGCCTCCAGCCCCGCGAGAAGCTGTTCCGCACCGGAGCCCACCACCGCTGCCCGCGACTCCAGCCCGGCCCGGCCGGTCAACTCCGCCGCCACAGCGGCGACGTCCACCTCATCCCGCTGCCGGACGAACGCGGCCAGTCGCCTCGCTTGGGCACGCAGACCCTCCTCACCCCGGCCCGACACCACCCACGCCACGGGCCCGTCCACCGACTCCGCCACCACCGGCCCGGACTCGGCTGAAGGCGCCTCCTCCAGGATCAAGTGCGCGTTGGTACCACTCACCCCGAACGACGAGACCCCCGCCCGACGCGGATAGCCGTTGTCCTCCCATGACACGGCCTCGGTCAGCAGCCGGACATCACCCGCGGACCAGTCCACGTGCGGCGACGGCTCATCCGCGTGCAGCGTCACCGGCAGCCGCCCGTGCCGCATCGCCATCACCATCTTGATCACACCGGCAACACCCGCCGCCGCCTGCGTATGACCGATGTTCGACTTCACCGACCCCAGCCACAGCGGACGACCCTCCGGCCGGTCCTGCCCGTAGGTCGCCAGCAGCGCCTGCGCCTCGATCGGGTCACCCAGCTTCGTACCCGTACCGTGTGCCTCCACGACGTCCACGTCGGCGGCGGCGACATCCGCATTCGCCAACGCCTGCCGAATCACCCGCTGCTGCGACGGACCGTTCGGCGCCGTCAGACCATTCGACGCACCATCCTGATTGACCGCCGAACCACGCACCACCGCCAGCACCCGATGCCCGTTGGCCACCGCGTCCGACAACCGCTCCAGCAACACCAGACCCACACCCTCAGCAGGCCCGAACCCGTCCGCGCCCGCCCCGAACGCCCTGCACCGACCGTCCGCCGACAACCCCCGCTGCCTGCTGAACTCCACGAAGGTCGTCGGCGTCGACATCACCGACACCCCGCCCGCCAGCGCGAGCGAGCACTCCCCCGCCCTCAGGGCCTGCGTCGCCATGTGCAGCGCGACCAGCGATGACGAGCACGCCGTGTCCACCGTCACCGCCGGACCCTCGAACCCGAACGTGTACGAGACCCGCCCCGACGCCACGCTGCCCGCGCTGCCGTTCGTCAGATACCCCTCCAACTCCGCCGGAACCGAACGCAGCCGGGACGCGTAATCGTGGTACATGAGCCCCGCGAACACACCCGTACGACTGCCCCGTAGCCCACCCGGATCGATGCCCGCATCCTCCAACGCCTCCCACGCCACCTCCAGCAACAACCGCTGCTGCGGATCCATCGCCAACGCCTCACGCGGCGAGATCCCGAAGAACTCCGCGTCGAACTCGTCGGCGTCGTGCAGGAAGCCGCCCTGGCGGACGTAGCTGCGGCCGGGGCGCTCCGCGTCGGGGTCGTAGAGGTCGTCGAAGTCCCAGCCGCGGTTGTCCGGGAACGGCCCTACGCCGTCGACGCCGTCGGCGACCATCCGCCAGAGGTCGTCGGGGGAGTTCACGCCGCCGGGGTAGCGGCAGCCGATGCCTACGATGGCGATCGGTTCGGCGGGTGCTGGGGCGGCCAGGGCCTCGGCGCGGGCGGGCAGACCTGTCCCCTGGCCGTCGTCCGGGAGCAGTAGCTCGCCCAGCCGGTCGGCGATGGCGGCGGGGGTGGGGTAGTCGAAGAGCAGGGTGACCGGCAGCCGTAGCCCGGTGGTCGCGGCGAGGCGGTTGCGCAGTTCGACGGAGGTGAGGGAGTCGAAGCCGGCTTCCTTGAACGGCAGGCCGGTGTCGACGTCCGTCGGGGACGGGTGTCCGAGGACGATCGCGGTCTGGCCGCGGACCAGGTCGAGCAGCAGCGTGGCACGTTCGGCGCCGGGCAGCGCCGCCAGCCGCGCCCGCAGGTCGCCGCCGGGCTGGTCCGTCGCCCCCGGGTCCGCCGCCGCGGCGATCCGTCGGGCGGGCGCGGCGGCGAGGCCGCGGAGCATGCCGGTGGCGGGCAGGCGGGTCGGGTCGATCTTCACCGGTACGAGGTGGGCGTCCGGGCCGGCCAGCGCGGCGTCCAGGAGGAGGAGTGCCTCCTGCGTGGGCAGCGGACGCAGCCCGGCCCGTTGCAGCCGGGCCAGGTCCGCCCGGCCGAGGTGGCCGGTCATGCCGCTGGCCTGCGCCCAGGGGCCCCAGCCGAGGGCGAGGGCGGGCAGGCCGTGCGCGCGGCGGTGGTGGGCGAGGGCGTCCAGGTAGGCGTTGGCCGCCGCGTAGTTGCTCTGCCCGGGGCCGCCGGTCGTGGCCATCACCGAGGAGAAGAGGACGAAGGCGGCCAGGTCTTGGTGCCGGGTCAGGTCGTGGAGGTGCCAGGCGGCGTCCGCCTTGGGGCGCAGGACCGCGGCGAGCCGGTCGGTGTCGAGGGTCTCGATCGTGGCGTCGGCGAGCAGTCCGGCGGCGTGGAAGACGCCGGTGAGCGGGTGCTCGGCCGGGATGTCGGCCAGCAGCGCGGCCAGCGCGGCGCGGTCGGCGGTGTCGCACGCAGTGATGGTGACGTCGGCGCCGAGGGCGGTGAGGTCCGCGCGCAGGCTCTCCGCGCCGGGTGCGGCGGGTCCCTGACGGCTGGTCAGCAGGAGTCGGTTTACGCCGTGCCGGGTGACCAGGTGGTGGGCGAGGAGGCGGCCGAGCGTGCCGGTGCCGCCGGTGATCAGGACCGTGCCGCCCGGTGCGAAGCGGGTGGGCGGGCTGTCGGCGGGTCCCGGCGGCCGGGGGACGAGTCGGGGCGTGCGGATCTCGCCGTCGCGCAGGGCCAGTTGGGTCTCGCCGGTGGTGATGGCGGCGGTCAGTGTGTCCGACGGTGCGCCGGCGTCCGCGTCGGTATCGGTATCGGTATCGGCGTCCGCGCCCGCGCCCGCGCCCGCGTCAGCTTCCGCGTCGGCGTCGGCGTCGGCGTCGGCGTCGATCAGCAGGAACCGGCCGGGGTGCTCCGCCTGTGCCGATCGGAGCAGGCCCCAGACCGCCGCCGCGGCGAGGTCGATGGCGGCGTCTTCGGGCCCCGTGCGGACGGCCGAGCGGGTGATCACGGCCAGCGGGACGTCCGTGAACCGGTCGTCGGCCAGCCACGACTGGAGGAAGCCGAGTGTCTCGGCCACCACGGCATGTACGTCGGCCGGGTCCCCTGCCGGCCCGGCGCTGCTCTGCCTGGGGGGGTAGCAGACCAGCGCCGGGACCGGCGCGCCGCCGTCCACCGCTCCGGCCAACTCGGCGAGTCCCGGATAGGTGTGGGCGCCCCGGGGGTGGGCGCCGCTCGGCGACGGGTCGACGACCGCCCAGTCGCGGACCGGCCCGGGGGCGTCCGGCGGCGCGACGGTGGTCCAGTCGACCAGGTACAGGTCGTGCTGGGCGGCCGGGGCCGCGAGGTGTTCGCCGTCGACCGGGCGCATGGTGAGCGCGTCCACATCGGCCACCAGCTCGCCTGCGGGGTCGGTCGCGGTCAGTCGGGTGCCGCCGTCGGGGCGCCGCCGCAGTCGTACGCGCAGCGCGGTGGCGGCGCTCGCCCGCAGCCGTACGCCGGTCCACGAGAAGGGCAGCGCGACCCCGTCGCCGTCCCGCACCAGCGGATGGAGGGCGGCGTCGAGCAGCGCGGGATGCAGACCGTAGGCGGCGGCGTCCGGGGTCAGCGTGCCGTCCAGTTCGACGTCGCAGAACAGGTCGTCGCCGAGCCGCCAGAGTCGGCGCAGTCCGCGGAACGCGGGCCCGTAGCCGAAGCCCCGTTCGGCGAGGCGGTCGTAGGCGTCGTCCACCGCGACGGCCCGGGCCCCGGTCGGCGGCCACGACGTCATCGGCTCCGGCGGTGGTCCTTCGGTGGCGGGCGCGAGGGTGCCGCGGGCGTGGCAGGTCCACTGCGGGTGCTCGCCGGGTCCGGCCGTGTGCACGCTGACCGGTCGGCGGCCGTCGCCGTCCGGGGCGCCGACGACCACCTGGAACCGGACGGTGCCCGCGGCGGGCAGTACGAGGGGGGCCTGTAGGACCAGTTCTTCGACGTCCGGGCAGCCGGCCTGGTCGCCGGCCCGGATGGCCAGCTCCACGAAGGCCGTTGCGGGCAGCAGTACGGTGCCGAGGACGGCGTGGTCCGCCAGCCACGGCAGGGTCCGCAGTGACAGCGCGCCGGTCAGTGCGACGCCGCCGGTGTCGGCCAGCGGTAGGGCCGAGGTCAGCAGCGGGTGTGCCGTTGTGCCCAGGCCGGCGGAGGCGTCCGCCTTGGTGGCCGGGGGCGTCAACCAGTGGCGTTGCCTGCGGAAGGGGTAGGTGGGCAGCTCGATGCGGCGGTGCGGGACGCCGCCCGTCGCGGTGGCCCAGCGGACCGGTGTGCCGGAGACGTGCGCGCCGGCCAGGGAGGTCAGGAAGTTCCGCATGCCGCCGTCGTCCCGGACCAGGGTGCCGGTCACGGTGGCGGCGGTGCCGCCGTCACCGTCGCCGTGGCGCTCGACGGCGTGCTGGACACCGATGGTGAGCACCGGGTGGGGGCTGATCTCCACGAAGTTCCGGTAGCCGGTGGCGAGCAGCTCGTCGGTGGTGTCGGCGAACTGGACGGTCTGCCGGAGGTTGCGGAACCAGTAGCCCGCGTCCAGGGTGCGGGTGTCGGTGACCTCGGCGCCGGTGACGGTGGAGAAGAACGGGATCTCGCCGCGCCGGGGTTCGATGCCGTCGAGCGCGGCGGCCAGCCGTTCACGGATCGGCTCCACGTGCGCCGAGTGGGACGCGTAGTCGACGGCGATGCGGCGGGCGGAGACCTCCCGCGCGGCGCACTCGGCGAGCAACTCGTCCAGGGCCTCCGGGTCGCCGGCCACCACGACGGCCGCGGGGCCGTTGACGGCGGCGACCTCCACCCGGTCGTCCCAGCGCCGGATCAGCTCCGTCACCTCGGGCAGCGGCAGCGGCACGGAGACCATGCCGCCCCGCCCGGCGAGCACCGACAGGGCCTGGCTGCGCAGCGACACGATCCGGGCCGCGTCGTCCAGGGACAACGCGCCCGCGACGTGCGCGGCGGCGATCTCGCCCTGGGAGTGGCCGATGACAGCGTCCGGCCGGACGCCGAACGACTCCCAGAGCCGGGCCAGCGACACCAGCACGGCGAAGAGCACCGGCTGGACGACGTCGGCCCGCTCCATCGTCGGTGCGTCCGGATCGCCGTGCAGCACGGCCAGCGGCGAGAACTCCAGGTACGGCTGGAGCGCTTCGGCGCAGGCGGTCAGGTGCCCGCGGAAGACGGGTGACTCCGCCATCAGCCGGACGCCCATACCGGCCCACTGCGAGCCCTGGCCGGGGAAGACGAAGACCGTCCTACGGTCGTCCGCGCCGACGCCTCGGACGACGTGAGGGACGGTCTCGCCGTCGGCGAGGGCGCGCAGGCCGGTCAGGAACGTGTCCCTGCCGGCGCCGATGACCACGGCCCGGTGGGCGAACACGGCCCGTCCCGCGTCGAGGGTGTGGGCGACGTCGGCGGGCGAGGCGTCGGGGTGCTCGCGCAGCCAGTCGTGCAGCAGCCCGGCCTGCTCGCGCAGCGCGCGCGGGTCGCGGGCGGACAGCGGCCACGGCAGCACGGCGGGGGCGGGGTTCGAGTCATCAGGGTTCTGAGCGTCTGGCTCATGGGCCTCGGGCTTGTGGGCCTCGGGCTTGTGAGCCTCGGGTTCGTGGGCGCCGGGCTCGTGGGCCGCGTCGGACTCGTGGGCCTCGCGCTCGTGGGCGTCGGAGCCCGGGGAGGACGTGGGCTGCGGCTCGGGTGGCGCTTGCTCCAGGATGACGTGGGCGTTGGTGCCGCTGATGCCGAACGACGACACGCCCGCCCGGCGCGGCCGGTCCACCTCCGGCCAGGGGGCCGCCTCGGACAGCAGCGCTGCCGCGCCGGCGTTCCAGTCGACATGTGAGGACGGGCGGTCCGTGTGGAGAGTGCGTGGCAGTGTGCCGTGCCGCATCGCCATGACCATCTTGATCACGCCGGCGACCCCGGCGGCGGCCTGGGTGTGCCCGATGTTCGACTTGAGCGACCCGAGCAGCACCGGCCGGTCCTGCGGGCGGTCCTGGCCGTAGGTGGCGAGGACGGCCTGGGCCTCGATGGGGTCGCCCAGGGTGGTGCCGGTGCCGTGCGCCTCGACCGCGTCCACGTCGGCCGCCGCCAGTGCGGCCGAGGTCAGCGCCTGCCGGATGACGCGGCGCTGGGCCCCGCCGTTCGGCGCGGTCAGGCCGTTGCTGGCACCGTCCTGGTTCACCGCGGAACCCCGGAGGACGGCCAGCACCTGGTGCCCGTTGGCGTGGGCGTCGGACAGCCGCTCCACGACGAGGACGCCGACGCCCTCGCTCCAGCCGGTGCCGTCCGCGGCCTCGGCGAACGGCTTGCAGCGCCCGTCGGGGGCCAGCCCGCGCTGCTTGCTGAACTCGGTGAACATGCCGGGGGTCGCCATCACGGTCACTCCGCCGGCCAGCGCCATCGAGCACTCGCCGCGCAGCAGCGCCTGCCGCGCCAGGTGCAGCGCGACCAGTGAGGAGGAGCACGCCGTGTCGACGGTCAGCGCGGGGCCTTCCAGGCCCAGGGTGTACGCCACCCGGCCGGACGCGACGCTGGGGGTGCTCCCGGTCAGGACATAGCCCTCGTAGCCGGCGGGTGACTCGTCCAGGCGGTAGCCGTAGTCCTGGGAGGTCGCGCCGAGGAACACGCCGGCGGGGCTGCCGTGCAGTTCGGCGGGGTTGATGC
Organism: Streptomyces sp. NPDC091377; assembly: GCF_044757045.1. Classification (NCBI taxonomy): domain Bacteria; kingdom Bacillati; phylum Actinomycetota; class Actinomycetes; order Kitasatosporales; family Streptomycetaceae; genus Streptomyces; species Streptomyces sp. NPDC091377. The sequence continues at coordinate 32,017 of NZ_JBIVUE010000009.1, forward strand.
CGACCCGCTCCAGCGCCTCCCACGAGGTCTCCAGCAGGAGCCGCTGCTGCGGGTCCATCGCGTCGGCCTCGCGGGGGCTGATACCGAAGAAGGCCGCGTCGAACTGGGCCGCGTCGTGCAGGAATCCGCCGTGGCGGACGTAGCTGTGGCCGCTGCGCTCCGGGTCCGCGTCGAACAGGTCGTCCAGCCGCCAGCCGCGGTCGTCGGGGAACTCCGAGATGGCGTCCGTGCCCGTGACGAGCAGCCGCCACAGGTCGTCGGCCGATCGGACCTCGCCCGGGAAGCGGCAGCCGATGCCTACGATCGCGATCGGCTCGTCGGCGGGCGCCGCGTCCGGCGAGGCCGTCGCCGCGACCGCTGTCGGGAGCAGTTCCCGCCACAGGTGGCGGGCCAGCCGCGCGGGTGTCGGGTGCTCGAAGAGGACGGTGGCCGGCAGGTGCAGGCCGGTCGCGGTGTTCATCCGCCGACGCAGCTCGACGGCCATCATGGAGTCGAGGCCCAGCTCCCGGAACGATCGGTCGGTCTCGACGCCGTCCACGGAGTCGTGCTCCAGCACCAGCGCCACCTGGGCGCGGACCAGGTCGAGCATCGTCCGGTCGCGGTCGACCTCGCGCAGTTCCGCGATCCGGTCCGCCAGCGCTGTACGAGAGCCGTCCACGGTGGGCCGCGCGTCCTCGTCGGCGTCGGTCTCCGGGGCAGCCGTCCCCAGGGCCTGGACCGGTGCCGCCTGCTGTGCCGTCTCCTGCCCGCCCGCGTCGGTCGTCGGATCCCACCAGTAGCGTTCACGCTGGAACGCGTAGGTGGGCAACGGCACCCGCCGCCCGCCCAGGTCGGCGGAGACCGCGGCCCAGTCGACGGCGACGCCGTCGACGTGCAGGCGTGCCAGGGCCCGCAGCAGCGTGTCCTGCTCCGGGTGGTCGCCGTGCAGCGCGGCGACCGGGCGGTCCTCCCGGTCCGGCAGGTCGAGCAGGATCTCGGCGGCCAGCGGTGCGAGGACGGCGTGCGGTCCCAACTCCAGCCAGCTGTCGACGCCTTCCTCGGCGAGCCGTCGTACGCCGGCGTCGAACCGCACCGTCTCCCGGGCGTGGCGCACCCAGTAGTCCGCGTCGCACAGGTCCCCGGCGGCGACGGGGGCACCGGTCACGTTGGAGACGATCGGGATCCGCGGCGGACCGTAGGTGACCCCGGCCGCGATCCGGCGGAACTCATCGAGCATGGGGTCCATGCGGGCGGAGTGGAACGCGTGGCTGACCCGCATCCGGCGGGTCTTGCGCCCGCGGTCGGACCAGGTGGCGCGGACCGCTTCGACCTCTGCGGCATCCCCTGAGACGACCACGGAGGCGGGTCCGTTGACGGCGGCGACACCGACGCTGGGCCACTGGTCCGTGAGCGACTGCCGTACCTCCGCCTCACCGGCCTGGATGGCTGCCATCGCGCCACCGGCGGGCAGTTGCTGCATCAGCCGCCCGCGCGCCGCGACCAGCGCACAGGCGTCGGCCAGGCTGAACACCCCGGACACGTGGGCGGCGGCCAGTTCGCCCAGGGAGTGGCCGAGGAGGTAGTCCGGCCGTACGCCCCACCGCTCCAGGAGTCGGAACAGCGCCACTTCCAAGGCGAACAGGGCGGGTTGGGCGTACTCGGTGTCGTCCAGGCGTGAGAGGACGCCCGGCTGGTCGGCGACGTGCGGGCCGGCGACGATCTCGTTGAGCGGTCGGTCGAGGTGGGGGTCGAGGTGGTCGCACACCTCGTCCCAGGCACGGGCGAAGGCGGGGTGTTCCTGGCGCAGCCGCCGGCCCATGCCGAGCCGTTGGGAGCCCTGTCCGGAGAACAGGAAGGCCAGTCGCCGTTCCGGCCTCGCGGTGCCCGAGACGATGGCTTGGGCGGGACCGTCCGCCATCGCGGCGAGGGCGCGCAGCAGTGTGTCCCGGTCCTCGCCGATCACCACGGCGCGGTGTTCGAACGTACTGCGGTGTGCGGCCAGCGTCCGGCCGATGTCGAGGGGCCGCAGGTCCGGGTCAGCCGCGACGTGGGTGCGCAACAGGTGCGCCTGGGCGCGGACGGCGGCGGCGGAGCGGCCCGAGAGCACCCATGGCACCGTTCGCCGGGGGCCGCTGTCCGCGCCTGCGCCGTCGCGGCGACCGGCCGCCGTGTCGCGCCTGGGCGTCACCGGGTCGGCGGCAAGCACCACATGGCAGTTGGTGCCGCCCATGCCGAACGAGCTGACACCGGCGACGGCCGGGTCCGTGCCGTCGGGCCAGGGGGTCAGTTCACGGACGACGTCCAGACGCAGTTGGTCCAGGGGGATGCCGGGGTTGGCCCGGGCGAAGTTGAGACTGGGCGGGATCTGGCGGTGCGCCAATGACAGGACCGCCTTGACGAGGCCGGTGATGCCGGCGGCGCCTTCCAGGTGGCCGATGTTCGTCTTGACCGAGCCGACGAGGAGCGGGCTGTCCGCCGGTCGTCCGGAGGAGAGGGCGGCGCTCACCGCAGCCGCTTCGACGGGGTCCCCTACGCGGGTTCCGGTGCCGTGGAGTTCCACGTACCCCAGGTGTTCCGCGGGCACTCCGGAACGGCGGTACGCCGCCCGCATCACCTCGGTCTGCGCCCGCGCGCTCGGGCTGGTGAGGCTGGCGCCGCCGCCGTCGTTGTTGACGGCGCTGCCCCGGATCTGGCAGTAGACGACGTCACCGTCGGCGCGCGCCCGGTCCAGGGGCTTGAGCACCACCATCGCGCCGCCCTCGCCGCGGACGTATCCGTCGGCCCGGTCGTCGAAGGTGTGGCAGCGGCCGGTGGGCGACAGCCCTCCGAACCGGGCTGCGGTGACGGCGCTCTCCGGGATGAGGTTGAGATTGACGCCGCCGACCAGTGCGATCTCGGACTCGCCCCGGCGCAGGCTCTCCGCCGCCAGGTGGACGGCGACCAGAGAGGACGACTGTCCGGTGTCGACCGTGAGGCTCGGTCCGTTCAGGCCGAGAAAGTAGGAGATCCGATTGGCGAGGACGCTGCGATGCAGGCCGGTGATGCTGTGGGCGCCGATCGCGCGCATTCCGTGGCGGTGCAGGAGGCGGGCGTAGTCGTCCCAGATCGCACCGACGAACACACTGGCCGGACGGCCCCGGATGGTGTCGGGGACTATGCCGGCGTCTTCCAGGGCCTCCCAGCACAGTTCCAGCATCAGCCGCTGTTGCGGGTCCATGGTCCGTGCCTCGCGTGGCGAGACACCGAAGAAGGCCGCGTCGAATCGGTCGACCTCGTCCAGGAACGCGCCCCACCGGGCCGCTTCCTCGGGAGGTTCCTCCGACCAGCGTCCCGCCGGCACGCGGCCGACGGCACTGCGTCCGTCGGCCAGCAGACGCCAGAACGCCTCGGGGGTGGCGGCCTGCGGGAGCCGACAGGCCACGCCGACCACGGCGATCGGCTCACAGCCGGCACGGCCACGGTCGTCGCTCGCCGATTCAAACATCGCTGAAATCACTTCCATAACGTAAGGAAACGAACGAGGAAGGACTCGAAATACTGGAATCCGACGGAGTGACTCCTGCACGGTCACCCGGGGCGTTCACCGCGAGAAGCTCCGCGAGAGAACCGGCAGTAGTGGTCCCCCTGTCCGGGTCTACGCAGCCGGCATTCCCCCGACCGCACGAATGCCTCTCGGGAACTGCCGGCCGGTCAATCTCTTTGCGGCAGGGCCTGGAACTCGGCGAGCCGCTCGGCGACCGCTGATGCCACGGCAGACTGATGTGCGTTCAGGTAGAAGTGCCCGCCGGGGAACGTCCGCAGCGAGAAGCCGGCATCCGTGAGTCGTTGCCAGGCCCGGGCCTCATCGAGGTTCACGCGTGGATCGCTCTCGCCCACGAGCACACCGATGGGGGCACTCAGCCGGTCCCCGTCGCTGTAGCGGTAGGTCTCCACGGCCCGGTAGTCGGCCCGCAGGGCGGGCAGGACCATGCGCAGCAGCTCATCATCGGCCAGCACACCCGGGTCGGTACCGCTCAGTGTCCGGATCTCCGCGATGATCTCATCGTCGCTGCGCCGGTGAACGTCTTCGTCCCGGTGGATCACCGGCGCTCTGCGGCCGGACGCGATCAGCCCGAGGAGCGCGCCCGGTGCCGACCGCTGGATGCGCAGCCCCAGTTCGAATCCGACGACCGCTCCCATGCTGTGCCCGAAGATGACCACGTGCTGATCCGGCCGGGGCGCCAGCAGTTCACAGAGCTGGTCGGCCAGGGTGTGCACGTTCTCTATCGGCGCTTCTTTGCGCCGGTCCTGGCGGCCCGGGTACTGGACGGAGACGACATCCACGGCCGGAGACAGTTCCCGGGCCAGGGAGAGGAATTGTGAAGCCGCGCCACCGGCGTGCGGCAGGCAGAGGAGTTGGACCGCGCTCGGTGACGCGGGTGCGTATCTGCGGAACCAGTTGCCCCAGTCCGCCGCCACGGTCGTCGGCACAAACCCTCCCCCGTCTAGTCCTGCGTCGGCCGGTACGTCATTGCCGTGCAGCCCGTTACGTTCGGCTCCTGACCAGCAGGAAAGCCTCCTTCGATCAAGGTTCAACGTACCTCCGCGACAGGAGCTTCACCCCCTAACGCTCCCCCTAAGCAGCCCCTAATAGGAGAAGGCCGCAGCTCTCGGCACAGCCGGGTTTGTCATGGCCGTCGATCGAGCGGGGGTTGCCGCCGAAACGAGGGGTGGCGGGTGCCGTGGGCGTGGGCGTGGGCGAGGAGGATGATGCGTCGGAGTCGGATCGTGGCGCGTGGGCCCGTTCCGGGGGCGCTCCAGCGGGTGTTTAGGGGGCGGGGAGCGTGCGGTGGCGGTCGGTAGGGGGTGTGGACGGCGGCGTCGGGGCCCGGCGACACAGCGAAGCTCCGTTGCGCGAAGGTGACGTGGATAGGTCACCTGCACAACGGAGCTTCGTCGCCTACGACGCGGCCTCACCGAACGTCGCCACGCCCTCGGGGTCTGCGCACCTGCAAGATCACCCCGACTGTGGCATCCCGACTGCGCATCCCGGCTGTGGCATCGCCTTGGGGCTCAGCCTTGGGTGTCCGCCTTCTCGGCCGGCTCCTGCTGATCGGCGGTCCCGGGGGTGTCCGCGGCTGCCTTCCTCGTCGCCATGACACTGGTGATCGTCGTGATGGCCAGCACGCCGCCGATGACGGCGAGGGAGACCGGGGTGGAGATCTCCGGCACGTGCAGGCTCGTCGTCTCGTGGAGACCGTGCAGGACCAGCTTCACGCCGATGAAGCCGAGGATGGCCGACAGCCCGTACGACAGGTGAACCAGCTTCTTCAGCAGCCCGACGATGAGGAAGTACAGCTGCCGCAGGCCCATCAGTGCGAAGGCGTTCGCCGTGAACACGATGTACGGGTCCTGGGTCAGGCCGAAGATCGCCGGGATCGAGTCCACCGCGAAGAGCAGGTCCGTGATGCCGATCGCCACCATGACGATCAGCATCGGCGTGGCAAGCTTCTTGCCATTCTCGCGGATGATCATCTTCGTGCCGTGCCACTGGTCGGTGGAAGGTACCCGTCGCTGAATGGACTTGAGCAGCCGGCCTTCCTCCCAGTCGTCGTCGTCCTCGTCCGCGCGCGCCTCCTGGATGAACTTCCAGGCGGTGTAGATGAGGAAGGCGCCGAAGACGTAGAAGACCCAGGCGAACTGGTTGATCGCGGCGGCGCCCAGGGCGATGAAGACCGCGCGCAGCACCAGAGCGAGCAGCACGCCGATCATCAGCACGCGCTGCTGATAGATCGACGGGACCGAGAACTTCGCCATGATCAGCACGAATACGAAGAGATTGTCGACACTGAGTGACTTCTCGGTGATGTAGCCCGCGAAGAACTCACTGGACGCCTGTCCGTCGCCCCAGAGGGCCAGTCCGGCGCCGAAGAGCACGGCGAGGGTGAGCCAGACGATCGACCAGGTACCCGCCTCTTTCATCGAGACTTCGTGTGGCTTGCGACCGCCGATGAAGAAGTCGGCTGCGATGAGTATCAGCAGTGTGGCAACTGTGACTACCCATACGGTGATCGAGGCGTCCAACTCTGTTCCCTCCTTGTGGCACGAACTGTCAACGGTACAGTGTTGCCCAAGAGTTGGTAAGGTAAGAGTAAAGCAGCGCATGGGGTTCGCGATCTCCGCGGGTACCCACGACGCCGTGGAGTCATGCGCTGGGACGCCTCACCCCAGCGCAGCCTCCAGGACATCGACCACCGTCTCTACGCCACGAGGGGATCCTCACTCGGCCTGTGCGGGTGCGGACCGGGTCGGGCTGTGTACCAGGTGTTCGCCCAGGACGAGGAAGTCCAGGCCCAGTGCGCGGAAGGCCCGTACGGCGTCGCCCGCCGTGTCCACGATGGGCTCGCCGCGCCCGTTGAACGAGGTGTTCACCAGGACGGGCGGAAGCCCCCGTGCGGCGAACTCGGTCAGGAGGGACTCGGCGACCGGGGCCTGTCCCGGCGGCAGCACCTGCGGACGGGTGGTGCCGTCCACGTGGGCCGAGGCCGGCATGACCTCCTGCGCATGCGCGGAGATGACCGTGTTGCCCACCATGTACAGCTCCCGCCGGCCCTGGTCCGGCCACAGTCGGCGCGCGTACTCGGGCAGAGTCACGGGCGCCAGGGGCCGCCACATCTCACGGCCCTTGATGCGGTTGATCGTGTCGCGCACGGACGTGGAGTGCGGCATCGCCATGATCGAGCGATGGCACAGCGCCCGCGGACCGACCTCGGAGCGCCCTTCCGCGACGGCGCCGATGGAGCCCGCCGTCAGCAGGTCGGCCGTCTTCGAGGGGTCGAAGTCGGTCACCAGGAAGCCGTCCTCGCGCAGCTCGTCAAGCTCCCGGCCGGGCACGATGGCCCGTCCCAGATACGGTGAGTCCAGCAGTTTCCCGGGCGCCGGCGGCGACTCCGACCAGGCCGCGCCCAACGCCACCCCGGAGTCGTGCGGGAACGGCGGCACGTACAGCGGCTCCGGCAGCCGGCCGTTCGCGACGCAGTTGAGCGCGACCCCGCCCGAGATGCAGACCTCCGGCACCCCGGTCAGCGAGACGGTCTCGGCGTGCAGGTGCCGGATCGTCTCCTCGACCGTGCGCTGCACGCTCGCGGCGATCTGGACGGCGACAGGGTCGGTGTGGAGCTGATCCCCTTCGTGCGTCACCGTGCCGAAGCGTGCGGCCAGATGCTTGCGCCACGCCTCGGTGACCTCCGGGTAGGTGCTCTCCGGGACCAGTCCGAACGGGGTGTGCAGATTGCCCGTCTCGTCCCCGACCACGTCGCCGAACGGCAGCAGCGCGCTCGCCTCCGCCATGCCGTACGGGGCCAGCCCCATGGTCTTGCCTGCGTCCAGGTAGCCGAAGCCGAGCAGCCGGGTGGCCGCCTCGTACATGGAGCCGAGCGAGTAGCCGCGCGGCCACCGGCGCTTCAGCTTCAGCCCGCCCGCGTCGGCACTGTAGATGGAGATGGACTCCTGCTCGCCCGCGCCGTCGGTGACGAGTACACCGGCCTGCTTGAATCCCGAGGCGTAGAAGGCCGAGTAGGCGTGCGCCAGGTGATGTTCGACGAACGACAGCTCGGGCGCGTCGGGATGGCCGACGGCCTCGGGACCGAACAGCGAACGGTAGAGCTGTTCCTTGTCGTTCTCTCCCCAGACACCCCACTTCGGCAGATCCCAGCCGATGGCTACGACGTCCAAGTCCCGCCAATCGATACAGGCGGTGCTCAGACAGAAGCGGGCGGCGTTGCGCGGATAGCTGTCCCACGCGTGCTTGACCCGGGTGAAGCGTTCTTCCTCCGCGAGCGCCCAGACCTTTCCTTCACCGTCGACCAGGGCCGCGGCAGTGTCGTGCAGCTTCCAGTTGATTCCTAGCACCCACACCGGCGTACGCCCCCATCATGGTTACGGTCCTGTTGGTCGAGTCGAGTCGGCCGCGCGGAACTGAACAGCGGAAGATCGGCCTGTGATGCGGCCTTGGCGGATCAGGATCGGGCACACCGTATGAAGCGGCCGAAGTCGTCCACAACCCCTATCCGGCCCCTTGCTGCCCCTTGCTGCCCCTTCCCTCCCCGCCGAGCCCCCTGTTCTGCTTCCTCGGCCTCCACAACCCTCATGCCGCTCACTAACATCACCAGGCGTGACACAGTCGATGTTCAGCCGTGAGATCAGTTCCGAGGGCCGCTTCCTGCGCCAGGGGAATCGCTTCACCCACCGTGTCACCGCGGACGGGTCGAGCGGATTCCCGGTGGAGCCCGGGCGCTACCATCTGATCGCCTCGCCGGCCTGCCCATGGTCGCACCGGGTGATCATCACTCGTCGGCTTCTCGGACTTGAGGACGCCATCGGCCTGTCCGTGGTGGACCCGGTCTGGGGCGAGGACGGCTGGGTGTTCGCGACCCCCGATGGACGCGACCCGGCGACCGGGCTGACCGGTGTCGCCGAGGCATACCGCGCGAACGATCCCCGGCACGGCGGCCGGTCGACGCTCCCTCTTCTCTACGACGCCAAGTCCCAGCGGATCGTCAGCAACGACTTCCGGCGGATACCGCTCGACCTGGCGACCGAGTGGACCGAGTTCCACGCCGCGGACGCGCCCCAGCTCTACCCGCGTGAGCTGCGGGCCGAGGTGGACTCTCTCAGCGAGCTGATCTACAACGACCTCGCGGACGGCGTGTACCGGTGCGGTCTGGCCACGACCGAGGACGCGTACCAGGACGCCTACGAGCAGTTGTTCAACCGTTTGGACTGGTTGCAGATGGTCGCGTCCGTGCGACGCTACCTGCTGGAGCCGGACCGCATCACCGACGTGGACATTCAACTGTTCGTGGTGCTTGTCCGCTTCGATGCCGTCTACCACGACCTGTTCAGATGCGATCGGCAGCGACTCACCGACTTCCCCCTGCTCTGGGCGTACGCGCGCGACCTGTTCCAGCTCCCCCACTTCGGGGACACCGTGGATTTCGCCGAGATCCAGCGCCACTACCACCACACCTACCAGTGGCTCAGTTCCACGGGAACGGTCCCGGCGGAACCCGACCGGGACGAGTGGCTGACAGCACACGGGCGTGAGGACATGCCCCAGATGCCGCAGTAGCGCCCTGACAGCAAGGACTTCTCGACCTTTGCTGCGGGATGGCCGGGCCGACCGCGCATCCGTCGACGTGACCGAGTCATGGCCAGGACCTGTGGACGAGTGCGTCACCGGGACTCGTCGTCATGCCGATGCGACCGAGGCCGGACCGGACCGGCTACCTCGCGGTCAGTGCGGTGACCAGTTCGTCCAGTCCGTTGAACCGCCGGTCGAAGGCATCGGCGCCCGTCGGTGGATCCCCGACCGGTCGGTGGACGTAGGCGGTCCGCATGCCCTTCGCCTGCGCTCCGCGGAGGTCCCAGGCGTGGGCGGCGACCATGAGCACGCGCTCGGGTGGACATCCGGCGATGTCGATGGCGAGTTGGTAGACCTCCGGCGCCGGCTTGTAGGCGAGGACGGCTTCGCTGGACAGGGCTTGGTGCCAGCGCAGCCCGGCATGCGCGTTGAGTCGCAGAAGGGCGGTGCGGCCGGCGTTGGAGAGCCCCACCACGGGGAGCCGCTGTGCGAGTCGTTCGAGACTGGCGACGGTGTCACCCCAGGGCGGCAGGCGCTGACCCGCTGTGGCCAGCCGGGCGATGGTCGCCGGATCGGCGAGTCCGGCGTGGTCGGCCACCCGTTGAGCCGCCTCTCTGTCGATGACCTCGGTGTTGGCGTACGCGCGGTGCCCTTGTGCGATGCGTTGCTGCTCAAGCTCCACATGCCGCTGCCACACGGTGAGCAGCTCTTCGGCCCACGCGTCGTCGGCCGCGGGCACGGCCTCGTGAAGTGCCGCTCGAAGCCCGCCGGGTTCATCGACCAGCGTTCCGAGGACGTCGAAGACGACAACGTCGACGTCGTGGATCTCGGCCATGCGTTCTCCTGTTCGTGCGGATGTCACCGGCTCAGCAGGTGACGACCTCGGCCCGGTCCCGGAGCGGGTCGACCTCCGGCAGCCGGCGTTCAACCACCGTACGCTCGCCGGGGTGTTCGGCCGGCTGCCGGGGGGACGGCCTCCCGGCAGGCCGCGCGACGTGGACACGTGGGAGGCCATGCTCCGGCGATGGAAGGTCAGGAGTCAGACACCCTCCGTTCCCACGAGGCTCAGTTCCATCGGCAGACCGGAACGACTGTTGACCCTGAGCTTGCGGTAGACCCTGGTGAGATGCTGCTCCACCGTGCTCACCGTGATGAAGAGCGTTCGGCTGATCTCGCGGTTGCTCCGACCCTGGGCCGCCAGGATAGCGACCTTGCGCTCGGCTTCACTGAGCAAGGCGATCCCGGGATGTTCCTTTCTGTCGGTGAGAACATCGTTCTGCTCCTCACCGTGGTTCTGCAGCCTCCAGTAGAGGGGCTCGGCACCGCAGATCTTGGCCAGCTGCTTCGCTTGCTGCGCCTTGAGCCGCGATTCGGCGAATCGGCCGGACTCAAGCTCGGCGTCACTCGTGTCGGCGAGCGCCAGGGCCAGCTCCAGCCGGTCGCCGGAATCCTGTAGTGCCTGCACCGCGTCGCTCAGCATCACAGCACGGTCGGGAAGGTCCACCGTCGCGGCCAGAATCCGCAGGGCGCGACCGTGCTCCCGCTTGTCGTCGATGCCGGTCAGCGTCAGGTGCTTCTCCAGGACGGCCTTGGCATTGCCCGGGTCGTTGAGACGCAACCACACCTCGGCCAGGTCGCCACGCCACGAGACGACGTGCGGGAGGTCGAGATCGCCGCTTGCGAGAAACCGACCGCATGTCTGAAGATCGGCCAGCGCCGCGTACGACCGGTTGTCCCCGATGTAGAAGCGACCACGCGCATGCAGGAAGTGCAGCCAGAACAGGTTCTGAGGCACTACCGGCGGCGCCTGCCTGATGATCGTCCGCGCTTCGCCCAGGTCGCCGATGGCAGTGGCGGCGTGGACGAGGCAGGAGAGCGGCAGTCCCAGGACCGCACCCCAGTTGTGCCGCGGCATCGCGGTCAGGGCGGCACGGGATTGCAGCTCGGCGTCGAACAGATCACCCCTGCGCACCGCCAACAGCCCCTGGACAGCGGCGAGAACCGCGACCCAGGCTGCGGCTTGGTGGGATTCGGCTTCCGTCCTGAGTGTTTCGCACCAGCGCTGGGCGTCGTCCAGCCTGTTGTCGTAGACCAGAGCGAGCAGCGCACACAGCACGACGGGCGGCAGAGCGTCGGCGATCCTGCAGCATTGCAAGACCTGTTCGGCGCTTTTGACGAGGTCGCTCCACGAGCGGCAGCCGCCTGCCTCCTCGGCTCCGTGCGCGGGATTGATTCCCTCGGTACGGCCTGTTCCCGTGAGGGGCGACACCCAGTGGAGCCATTGGCGTGCGAGCGTCAGCTCGGCAGTGCCGGCCACATGGAACTCGTACTGCTCCGGGTCGACGTGTTCGAGCACCGTGGCAGCGTTGTCAGCCCGGCCCTGCCAAGCGAGGAACGTACTGAGCAGAACGGTGTTGCGATCGTCCAGGCTCCCGTCCTCAAGGGCGGCGTTCAAGGGCACGAGCAGCGAGGCCACCGCTGACGGCTTCACCAACCACAGGACCCGTGCCAGCATCCCCGTGACCTCGGCGCGCTCCTGGGCGTCACTACAGGCTCGTCGGGCGACTTCGAGGAACTCGGCGGCGCGTGTCGGGTTTCCCTCTCCTACCGCTTGCCAGGCCGCGTCACGGAGCAGGTCGACGGACAACTGCTCTGGAACACCACCGGCGACCACGAGGCGTTCAGCGACCTTCGACGGCCCGGCACCGTCGACGTGCAGTTGCAAGGCGGCCCGCTCGTTCAGCGCCGCGAGTTCCCGCTCGCCGAGCCCGCTCAGCGCAGCCGCCCGGGAGGCCGGGTGACGGAACCATCCGGCACGCAGCAGCCCAGCCTCCGTCAGGGCGCTCAACGCCTCCACGACGGCCCGTTGTTCGAGCCCGAGGAGCCGCGCCAGCACGGAGGCCGGTGTCGGACCGCCGAGGACAGCCAAGCCCCGTGCCACAGCGCGCAGTTGAGGTTCCCAGCGGTGCAGGCAGACCTCGACCGCAACCTTGAAGTGGGTGCCCACGGCACTCTCGTCTGCCCCGGAAGCCGCGTCGACCCCGTCGGGAACCGGTTGGACGGCTTCGGAATCGGGCTCACCGAGCCGGCGGAAATGGTCCTGGAACAACGCTTGCAGGAGCAATGGATTGCCCCCGGTTGCCGCCAGGAAGGAAGGAGCGAGCTGCTCCACGTCCACCCCGTCCGGATTCTGCTGCCGCATCCATTCGGTCACGTTGCCGAGGGAAAGCGGCTCCAGATTCAGGAGGTAGAAGTACGGCTGCTTTATGCATTCCGCCAATGCGAGCGGCGGATGAGCACTGGAGGTCCGCCACTCGGCAAATACTGCGGCGACCGGATACGACACAAGTCGACGCAGCAGCATGAAGAGCGCTTGAATGCTGTCTGGATCGGCATACTGAATGTCGTCCACGGTCAGAACCATAGGACGGCCGCCCGCGACTTCGAGGAGAATCTCGATCAGCTCGTCCACGGTGCCGGCACTGGAGAGGGAGTTCTGGAAGTCGACGTCCCGCGCGGCGAGGATGCGCTCAAGCTGCGCCTCCCGCTCGGTGCTCAGCGTGAAGGAGCGGAACATCTGTCCCAGCAACCCCAGTGGATGATCTTTCTCGGAGCGGGCTCCTGATGCATTCACCACCAGTGCGTCGAAGTTCTTTGCGCATTCCGATAATTTCGCCAGGAGCGTTGTTTTCCCTGCGCCGCCCGGCCCTGTGACGAGAGCAACCTTCCGGCCTGAAAGGATGCAATCCTCCAGCATTCTATTCAGGCTTTGAAGTTTGGCGCACTGCTCAACCTCGATCTCCATTTGAACCCCCGTTCGCATCACCTGAGCCACACGAAACTGGCCCAATTTTTACTGTAACTTGACGCCGAGCGGGCGGTCAAGAACGCCTCCCTCTATGCCCATACGGTCGTTGTCGTACCGTTCCGGCATCAACAAGACTTGAGCCATTGAGAGGGTGGGGTTATGGCACGCCCTTCCCAGTGCCCGCTTGAGCTGCGCAAACGATCTTCCGGCATGGTCGCCGGGGCGCGGCGGGAGGCTACATCGAGCGTGTGCGACGGAGCTGACACGTCGAGGCTCGGGATCCGTACGCCGGAGGCATTGCGGAAGCGGGTGCGGCAGGCGAGGTCGACGCAACCCCGGTCAACCCTCAACATGCCCCCGAAAAGCACAAGATCCCGCCCAATCGACTCAATCGGACGGGATCCGGGGGAACCGAACCCGAGGGAACTCAAGAGCGGTCCCGGAACATCCCCCTACTCGGCGATCTTCGTGCGGCCGACCCATCGGAAACGTACCGGCTCCTCGTTCGACCCGATATCGCTCTGCTGCGGGGCGTCGACGGGTTCGAAGTGCTCGTAGCCATTGCCGTAGCGGATCTTGAGCTTGCGCTCGGTGATGATCACTTCCTTCAGTCCGGTCAACTCGACCGCCCCGGTCAGTGCCTCGGGTCCGCCTTCGAGGTGGACCGAGTCCATCGCATCGATGGAGGGATCACGGGCGACTCTGCGCATGGTTCTCCTTTCCTCTCCCATGATTCTTCTTCGGTGCGAACCGGTAGGGCACCCTCAGACTCCCCCTACACTCGGCGTACTTGCCAGGGTGACGCGCCCGCCGCCGGTAGGGGGTGGCCCCTGTGCGGACCGCGGCGCTCCCGTCTCGCCCTGCCGTCTCACGCCCCCGGGCGGTGGGCCGTCAGAGGGGCGAGCGGGCCCCCATGACGACCCCGCGGCTGCCTCCCAAGGCGTTCACGACATTCCTGCCGACCGGGGTGCCGGACCGGGTGAACGGCCCGGTGCAGGACGTGGCCCCGCAGTGACCGGTGACCCCGAGTTCGGGGGCGCCGTCCCCGGTGAGGTCGCCCACCGCCAGTCCGGCGGCCGTCTGACCTGGTGTGTCTTGCTGGAAAGAATGCCCCGTCCGACCGTCGACGCTGGCCTGGGTGGGTCGGCACCTGGATGCCGGCGAACGGATCGTCAAAGCCGAGGCGTTGCGCGGCGGCATCACCGCCGAGATGCGGCGGCTGGTCATCGGCACACCGGACGGAGGCACCCGTGACCTGGTGCTGCGGAGCTACGTCGACCCGTCTCACATGGAGAACGCCGAGGACGGGCTGAGGGGGGAGGCCGCAGCTCTGACCTTGCTCGCGGGGACCGGCGTGCCGACTCCTTCACTGGTCGCGGTTGATCCGACCGCCGCGCAGTGCGCGTATCCGTCGCTCCTGATGACCCATCTGGCGGGCCGGACGGTCCTTGACGACAAGGGAGTGGAGGCGCGTGTGCGCCTGCTGGCACGTCAACTTGTGGCGATCCACACGGTGTGCCCCGCTGAGCGGCCCCGGGAATATACGACGTTGACGACCGCCGACACCGTCGTGGTTCCCAAGGGCGCCGACGCGGCCGTATGGGCCGCGGCTGTCGAAGTGATCCGCAGACCCACGCCACCCTATGAAGGGCGCTTCCTGCACCGGGAGCCCCCCTTTGCGCTCCCCTGGCGGGCGCCGCCCCCGGTCCCGTGCTCGGATCAAGCGCTCAGTCGATCGCGCACGGCAGATGGGCGATGCTGCTGATGATGCCGACCTGGCGGCGCACGGGGGGCTCGGTCGCGTGGATGCCGGGGAGGCTGCTGTACAGCTCGTGGAGCATGGTGGTGATCTCCCGGCGTGCCAGTTGTGCGCCGAGGCAGTAGTGGGGGCCCGGTCCGCCGTAGCCGAGGTGGGGATGGGGTGGGCGGGTGATGTCGAAGCGGTGGGGGTTCTCGAACACCGTCTCGTCCTTGTTCCCGGAGGCGTAGCAGAGGATGATCCGGTCCCCGGGGTGGAAGGTGTGGGAGCCGAGTGTGTGCTCCTGTGTGACATTGCGGCGGATCCACGCCACCGGGCTGCAATGGCGGACGATCTCCTCCGCGGCGGGGGCCAGCCATCGCTCGAAGTCCGCGCGCAGCAACTCCCTCTGGTCCGGGTCCTCGGTGAAGAACACCAGGGCGTTGGAGAGGGATTCACGGACCGTTTCGACGCCGGCGGAGACCAGTGTCATGAAGAAGGATCCGATCTCGCTGTGCGTGAGGTACTCGCCGTCGCTGTTGGCGAGGCCCAGGGCGGTGATGAGATCGTCGGCGGGGTGATCGCGACGGTGGTGCACGAGGTCCTCGATGAGCTGGAGGCACTCGGTCAGCTTGGCCGAGAACGTGTCAAGGGGGACAGTGCAGTTGGGGTCGGTCATCGCCATGCCCAGTTCCGCGACCTCGACGGCGATCGCCCGGTCCGACGGCGGAACGCCCATCATGGCGCAGATGACGTCCGGGGGCATCGCCGCGGCCACGTGGGTGGCGAAGTCGCACGCCCCGCGCTCGGCCAGATCGGCGGTCACCCTTCGGGCGATGTCCCGGATGTCCTGTTCGAGCGTGCGCAGCATACGCGGCGTGAAGGAGCGGGCGACGATCCGCCGCAGTCGGGTGTGACGGGGGTCGTCCAGGTTGAGCATGGACCCCTGGTCGCCGGGAGGGGCCGCTTCCTCCAGGCGGTAGACGGTCGGTTCGGAGCTGAAGGCATCGGGGTTACGGGTGACTTCCGCGATGTCCTCGTACCGGGTCACCGCCCAGTAGCCGGTACTCGCGGGCCACCCGGGTGCGACCGCGTAGGGGAAGAAGACCAGATCCGCTTCGGCTCGTAACCGGGCGAAGACCTGGTCGCGCTCGGCCGGGGGGCGTTCCCAGAAGGCCGGCGTCAGGACGTTCTCGTCGTCCGGCATCCGGCGGATGTCCGCATGCGCTGGATGCGGTGATCGGTTCATGCGAGTCCTCCAAGAGTGCGCCGGAAGGTTGTTCACCGAAGGGGGGTTCATCGAAAAGTGGTTCATCGAGAAGTGGTTGATCGAGAAGTGGTTGATCGGGAAGTGGTTCATCAGGAAGTGGTTCATCGGGAAGGCCGGCCATCCGGGGAAGTGGTGCGTCACCCTCGCGCCGCGGGCGTTCGACGACCGCGCCCGGAGGGCAGCCGCAGCAAGGCGGGCGTCCGCCGTCGCCCGTGCCACCTGGGTGTCATGGGCGACAGCGGACAGATCGCGCTCTTGTGCGGCTCTCGCGTCGCGGCAGGGGCCGGCCGCTGCCGGTCTACGACGCGGGGGGCGCCACCTCGGCGACGACGTAGTACTCCTTGATCGCGCTGATGAGGTCACCCTTCGCGAACTCCACCGTGGAGATTCCCTTGAGCGTGACACGGCTCCCCCGGGGCACTTCCGGGGAGAGGCCGGGCAGGGGATCGCCGAACGTCGCGGTGATGACCCACGGCACGGCCGCCATCTCGCTGGTGATGGCGGAGGCGAAGGTCGTCATCTCGAAGTCGGGGAAGGTGCGCAGCCATCCCCGGTAGTAGTCGAGGAAGGCTTCCTTGCCCTCAAGGACCGTGCCGGAGGCGACGTCCTCGTACTGGAGGTCGTCGGCGATCAGCTTTCCGTATGCCTCCACGTCGCGGGTCTTGGTGGTCTCCACCCCCCGCTCGATGAAGTCCGTCCGGCCCTCCACTGTGTCCGTCGGATCCATGATGCTGCTCTCCTTTCACTGTGGTGGTGCGTCGGCGGAGGAGGTCTGTCGCTCCTCCGAGGTCTCTGTGGCCGCGCGTCACGCCGTGAGGCGCGACCGGGCAGGTGTGCGCGGTGTCCCGTCCGTGGTGCGGGTGAACTCCTCGACCGCGGCGAGGAACTGCTCGGGGTGGGTGCGGTGGATGTCGTGGTCGGCGTCGGCGATCTGTGTCATGCGTCCGTCCGGCCGGAGGTGGTGGCGGGCCTGCCGCCAGGCGGCGGTGTCCAGTTCGCTGCGGACGGCGGGGTCGGAACGCAGCAGGAGTACGGGGACGGGGACGGCCGCGAGGAGCGGGAGGAGATCGCCCTGGTCCGCGCCGTCGGCGATGAGGCCGCGGACGGCGGTGGGGGTGGTGTGGTGCAGCCCGTGGGTGAGGGTGTGGACGTAGCCCTCGGAGCGTCGGGGGCCGGCGGTCCGGATGATGTGCCGGAGGCGGTCCTCGGGGCCGCCGGCCAGTTCCGCGGCGGCTTCGGCGAAGGCGGCCATGGCGGGCGAGGCCATCGTCGGCGGGGGTTCTTCCAGGACGAGCGCGGACAGGTGCGGGACGGGCCCGCGGGTGCGGCGGCCGGTGGCCAGGACGAGGGCGATGGCGGCTCCCCAGGAGTGACCGACGAGCAGGGGGCGTTCGAGGCCCAGGTCGGTGATGAGGTCCGTGACATCGTCGGCCGCCCGCCACAGGTGGTACATGCCGCGCGCCGGTTTGGTGCTCAGGCCGTGTCCGCGCAGATCGAGGGCGTAGACGGTGCGGGTCCTGGCGAGCGCGGGGGCGATGTGCCGCCAGGTCTCCGTGCTGGCGGTGCCGCCGTGGAGCAGGAGGGCCGGGGGCCGATCGGTGTCCGGGCCGGCCCAGTGCTGGTAGTGGAAACGCCCGGCGGGGAGCCTGGTGAATCCGTGGTGGGTGTCGGGCATGGTCTCTCCCCTCGTTGTCTCTCTTGGTGGGCGGTGGGGGTGCGGGTGTCCTACTCGCTGGGGTGCGGGTGTCCTACTCGCAGGGGGTGCGGGTGTCCTACTCGCAGGGGGTGCGGGTGTCCTACTCGGCGATCTTGGTGCTGTAGATCCACCGGTAGACCGGCCGGGTCGAGGTGCGGGTGGTCGTTTCGTCGAGTTCGTAGTGCTCGTAGCCGTTGCGCCAGGGGATGGTCATCCGGGTCAGGTCCCGGCGGACCGGGGGGACGGGGTTGCGGGCGAGTTCGGGTGGTCCGCCGATGAGCCGGTAGCGGCGGTGGTCGGTCATGACGACTCCGTGTGGGGGATCGGGCCGGCCCAGGGCGCTTCGGGGTAGGTCTCGATCTGCGCGGCCAGGGCGGCCATGGTGGGCGAGGTCCAGATGACGGTGCGGGGGATGTCGATGGTCAGGCTGTGTTCGAGGCGGGTCCGCAGTTCGAGGGCCATCAGGGAGTCCAGGCCGAGGGAGGCAAGGTTGTCGTCGGGGCTGACGTTCTCGGCGCTGATGCGCAGGATGGTGGCGACGTTGTCGGCGATGTGCCGCTCCAGCAGCCGCAGCCGGCTGTTCTGGTCGTCGGCCTGGCGCAGCTGGACCAGGATCTCCTGTTCGGCCGCGGTGTTCGTGGCCTGCTGAACGTCGGTCATGTCGGCGAAGAAGGTGGTCTCCATCGAGGTGAGGTAGTTCTGCAGCCAGCGGGAGATGTCCCGGGGCGCGTAGCCGGTGCGGGGCCTTGCGTGCCGCAGGATCGACTCCAGGGCGTGGATGCCCTCGGCCGGGTCGATCATGGAGTAGCCGCGCTGTTCCAGGGCGGCGCCCCTGCCGAACCGGGCCCACAGTCCCCAGTTGACGCTGGTGGCCTTGAGGCCCTGGGCGCGGCGCCAGGCGCAGAATTCGTCGAGCGCCGCGTTGGCGGCGGCGTAGGAGCCCTGGCCCGGTGACCCGTACAGGGAGGCGATGGAGGAGAACCCGGTCCACCAGTCCACCGCGTGGTCGCGGGTGGCTTCGTGCAGCCGCCAGGCGCCGAGCACCTTGGGGCGCCACACCCTGTCGAGGATCCGGGGGTCGAATTCCGCGACGGTGACGTCCTCGACGACGGCCGCCGCGTGTGCCACGCCGCGCAGGGGGTGGCCCTCGGCGGTGGCCTCGGCGACCATGCGTTCCGCTGTGCCGGGGTCGGCGATGTCGCCGAGCACGGTGACGATCCGGGTACCGCTCTCGCGCAGTTCGTCCAGGAGTTCCCGGGTGTCCTCGGAGGGTTCCGAGCGGCTGCACAGCACGATGGAGGCGGCGCCGTGACCGACGAGCCAGCGGGTGAGGAGCAGACCGAGTCCGCCGAGGCCGCCGGTGATGACGTAGCTGCCGTCGGTGCGTACGACGGGTACGTCGGCGGGCGGTCGCACGGCGGTGACGGTGCCGTGGGCCGGCCAGGTGAGGGCGAGTCGGCCGATGTGTTCGGCGTTGGCCATGGTCCGGAAGACCTCGGTGGCCCGTTCCACGGGGTGGGCGGTGTGCGGCGGGGCGTCGATCTCGCCCGTGTCGAGGGCCGCGGAGATCTCCCGCAGCAGCCGGGCGACCAGGGTGGGGTGGAGGTCGGCGAGGAGCGCGAAGTCGACGCTGTGGAAGGAGATGTTGCGGCGGAAGGGGTAGAGGCCGACGCGGGTGTCCGCGTAGATGTCCCGCTTGCCGATCTCGATGAAGTGTCCTTCGGGTGCCACCAGGTCCAGGCCGGTCCTCAGGGCCCGGCCGGTCAGGGAGTTGAGCACGACGTCGACGCCGCGCCCGTCGGTGGCCTCGCGGACCTGTTGGGCGAATGCGAGCGAGCGGGAGTCCATGACGGTGGTGACACCGAGTTCGCGTAGGTACTGGCGCTTCTTCTCGGTGCCGGCGGTCGCCAGGATCGTGGCTCCGCGGGCCTGGGCGATGCGGAGGGCGCTGAGGCCGACGCCGCCGGTCGCGGAATGGATCAGCACGGTCTGTCCGGGTTGCAGATCCGCCAGGTGGCACAGGGAGTACCAGGCGGTGACGTAGGCGGCGGGCATCCCGGCGGCGGCCTCCAGGCTCATCGTGTCGGGTATCGGCAGCAGCCAGTCGGCCCTGGTGGTGGCGTAGGAGCCGAGGCCGCCACCGCCGCCGACCATGCTCGCCACCCGGCGGCCCAGCCATGCGCTGTCCACGCCCTCGCCGAGCGCGGTGACGGTGCCCGCGCAGTCGATGCCGATGCCGTACTCGGTGGGGTAGAGCCCCATGGCCACGAGTACGTCGAGGAAGTTCAGTCCGCTCGCCGCGATCCGGATCTCCACTTCGCCGGGGCCGGGTGTGCGGCGCGGTCGCTCGACCAGTTCGAAGGAGTCGAGGTCGCCGGGGTGGCGCAGGTGGAGTGCGTATCCGTCGTCCGGGGCGTGGCACGGTACGGTGTGCCGCTCGTCGTCCCTCATCGGGGCGAGGCCGAGGCGGGCCCGGTAGCGGGTTCCGGCCCGCCAGGCGAGTTCGTCGTCGCCGCGGGATCCGGCCAGCAGGTCGGCGGCGAGGTCGGCGGCGCCGGTGTCGTCGTCGAGGTCGATGACGGTGGGGCAGAGTTCGCTGTGCTCGTACGACAGCACGCGCATCAGGCCCTGGACTCCGGTCTGGGCCGGATTCACGTGGTCGCCGGGGAGGGCCTCCTGTGCGCCGCGGGTGACGGCCCACAGCCGGGGGCGGGCGGACCCGGTCTCCCGGGCGAGGTTCTTGACCAGCAGGGCCAGGCGCCGGACGCGGTCGTGGGCGCGGTGGAGGCCGGCCGCGTCCGGTACGGTGCCGGTGTCGTCGCCGGCCATGACGACCACGCCGACGAGGTCCGGATCGGCCATGTGCCCGGTGGTCGCGGTGTCGATGCTCTCCGCGTCGGTGGGGACGGGGGCGACGGTGCAGTCGCCGCCGCTGATCCGCAGCAGGTCGGCGAGTTGTTCGGTGAGGGGGTCCGCGGCGTCCTCGGTGAGCAGCAGCCACCGGCCTCGCGCGGGGGTCTCGGGCGGCTCGGCGGGCAGGGGCTGCGGCTGCCAGTGCACGCGCAGCAAACGGTCGTCGAACCGCTGGTCGGCGCTGATCTCGCCGACCCTGCTGAAGACGACGCCGGACGCCTCGGCCAGGGTCCGGCCCTCGTCGTCCAGGAGCCAGAGGCGCCCCACGCACCGTTCCTGGTCGGCTGTGTCGACGCGGGCCAGGCAGTGGGTGCCCCGGGAGGTGTCCGCGTGTACCCGCACCGCACCGACGCGGGTGGGCAGTGACAGGGCCTCGCCCAGGTCCACGGTGTCCGCCCAGAGGGCGGCGAGGGTCTGCAGACAGCTGTCGAGCAGGGCCGGATGCCAGTTCAGTCCGTGGGCCCTGGTGAAGGCCGAGTCGTTGAGTTCGATACGGGCCAGGGCGCTCGGCTCGGCGCCTTCCGCCGCCAGCCGCAGAGCCGTCAGTCCGGCGAAGGCGTCGCCGTGTTCGATGCGGTGCTGTTCGCGCAGACCGGCGTAGAAGGCGGTGACGTCGGCGGTGCGCGGATGGGCGGAGGCGAGTGCGGTCGGGTCGTGGCGGGGCGGGGGGTCGTCGTCGGGCCGGTGGTGGAGGAGTGCGGTGGCGTAGGGGGTGCGGTTGCCCTCCGGGTCCAGGCCGGCCAGCTCCCAGCGGACCGCGCCCGTCTCGGTGGGGTCGGCCGTGGCGATCAGCTCGCTCTCGGTGGCCACCGGCAGCAGCCGCAGCAGCTCCACATCGGCGGCGCGTACCTCGGTGGGCTCGGCCTCCCATAGGTCGCGGGCGGCGGCGTACGCCATCTCGCAGAACGCCGCCCCGGGCAGGACCGGTACGTCCTCGACCCGGTGGTCGGCGAGCCAGGGCAGGGTCGCCACGGTGGGGCGCGGCTGCCACCAGTGCCGGTCGTCTCCCGGGTCGAGTCCGTGCACCGGGGCGCCCAGCAGGGGGTGACCGCTCCTTCCCTCGCTGCCGGGGCTGTGCACGACGGGCCGTTCCAGCAGGTACTGGCCGTGTTCCCACACGGTGGCCGGGACGTCGGCCAGGGCCCCGTCGCCGTGGAGGCGGCTCCAGTCGACCGGGCATCCCGCGCAGTGTGCCTCGGCCAAGTGCAGGGCGACCGTGTGCAGTTCGTCCCGCTCGCGCAGCAGGGTGGGCAGCACGAGGGGGTTGGTGGCGCCCGCCGCCTCCAGGTTCTGCTGCAGGGGGGTGGCCAGCAGGGGGTGGGGGGAGATCTCGACGAACATGCGGAATCCGTCCGCCGCCGCTGCCGCGACCGCGCCGGCGAACCGGACCGGCTGCCGCAGATTGGCTGTCCAGTACGCGGCGTCGCCGGTCACCTCGGTGCGGGGCGATTCGTGGACGGTGCTGTAGAAGGGGATCGTGGCCGGTCGGGGCTCCAGGTCGGCGAGGGCGGTGCGGATGTCGCCGAGGATGGCATCGATCTGCGGGGAGTGCGCGGCCACGTCGACGGCCACTCGTGCGGCGCTGACCCCTGCCGTCTCCCAGCGTGCCAGCAGCGCCTCGATCTGCTCCGTGTCTCCGGCGACGACGGTGGACGACGGTGAGGCGTCGACCGCCACACCCACCTCCGAGGCCGCCGCGCCCGCCGCGGTCAGCTCCGCCTCGGTTTCACCGGGGCCCAGTTGCACGGAGGCCATCGCGCCTCGTCCGGAGATACGGGCCATCAGCCGGGAGCGGCGGCACACCACCCGCGCGCCGTCCTCGGCGGTGAGCACCCCGGCGGCGACGGCTGCCGCGACCTCGCCGAGGGAGTGGCCGATGACCGCGGCGGGTTCCAGTCCGAGCCCGCGCCACATCGCGGCCAGCCCGACCTGTACCGCGTAGAGCACCGGCTGCACCTGTGCGATGCCGGTGACGACCTCGGGGGCGGCCAGTACCTCGGAGACCAGCAGTCCGGACTCCTTGAGGATGAGGGGTTCCAGTTCCTCGATCGCGCGGGTGAAGGCAGCGTCGTGCCCCCACAGTCCGCGGCCCATACGGGCCCACTGCGAGCCCTGGCCGGAAAACACCCACACCGCCCCTGGGCCCGCCTCGCGTGCGGCCTGCCCCGTCCGGACGCCGGGTGCCGGATCGCCGGCGGCGCAGGAGGCCAGGGCCGCGGTCAGTTCGGCGCGCGAGGTGGCGACCGCCGCCAGCCGGGCCGGGGCGTGCGAGCGGCGTACGGCCAGTGTGTGTCCGACGTCCGAGAGCGGGACCCGGGCTCCGTCGCCGTCCAGCCAGGACGCCAGCCGTCCGGCCGCGGTCCGCAGGGCCTCCTGGGATCCGGCGGACAGCGGCACCACGTACGGCCGGGATCCGTCGCCGGCCGTGGTTCCCGTCCGCTGCTCGGCGGGCTCGCCCGGGGGTACGTGAACGGGCGGGAGGTCCGCCGGGGTCGGTGGCTGCTCCACGATGACATGGGCGTTGGTGCCGCCCAGTCCGTACGCGGAGACGGCGGCCAGCCGGGTGTTCCCCTCCACCGGCCATCCGGTCGCCCGCGTCGGTACGAAGAGCCGCGTCCCGGCGGCCTCGATCTGGGGGTTCCACCCGGTGAAGTGCAAGGAGGCGGGCACCGTGCCGTGGCGGAGACTCACGATCGCCTTGAGCAGCGCCGCGACCCCGGACATCGGCTCCAGGTGCCCGATGTTCGACTTGATCGAGCCCAGCGCGCACCGTCCCCGGCCCTGTCCGTAGACGGCGGCCGTGGAGGCGAACTCCACCGGATCGCCGGCCGGGGTGCCGGGGCCGTGCCCCTCCACCATGCCCACATCGGCGGCGTCCACCCCGGCCTGCCGCAGGGCCTGCCGGAACACGTCCTCCTGGGCTCGCTGCGAGGGGGTCGTCAGCCGGGTCCCGCGGCCGTTCTGATTGACGGCCGACCCGCGCAGCACGGCGAGGATCCGGTCCCCGTCGGCCTCCGCGTCGGCGAGCCGTTTGAGGACGACGACCCCGCTTCCCTCACCCCGGACGAAGCCGTCGGCGTCCGCCGCGAAGGAGTGACAGTGCCCGGTCGGCGAGAGCATGCCCCAACCCACCTGGGTCAGCATGGTCTCGGGGGCACTGAGTATCTGGGACCCGCCGGCCAGCGCGAGATCGCACTCCCCGGTGCGCAGACTCTGACAGGCCAGGTGCAGCGCCACCAGGCCGGAGGAGCAGGCCGTGTCCACCGCCAGGGCGGGGCCCCGCAGGTCGAGGAGGAACGCGGTCCGTCCGGCCATGGTGCCGTGCGCGCCCGTCAGACCGTAGTAGGTGTTGATCTCGTCCACCGGGCGCAGCGCGCGCAGCACGTAGTCGACGCCGTACACACCGGCGAACAGGCCGGTCCTCGTCCCCCGCAGGTCCTGCACGGGGAACCCTGCGTTCTCACAGGCTTCCCACACCACTTCGAGGAAGAGCCGGTACTCGGGTGCGACCCAGGGGGCTTCCTCCGGACTTATCCCGAAGAACGAGGGGTCAAAATCAGCCAGTCCGCGGTCGAGGAAACAGCCCCACCGCATCCGCTCGGCCACATCAGGAGTCACTCCCGCCACGGCGTCGGGCCCCCACCGGTCCGGCGGGACCTCACCGACCGTGTCCCTCTCTTCGAGCAGTAATCGCCATAGCGAATCGAGCGAATCCACGCCGCCGGGAAGTCGGCAACCCGCGCCGACCACGGCCACGGGGGACGCCGTGAGGGAATCCGAACGAGCGGATTCGTGTTCCTTGACCAAATGCGACATGACTTCTCCCGGTATTTGACGTATGTGAGCGACGAGGGCGGTCCGAATACGATCCGGAGGCCGACCGCCCAGCGGGATGCGGCGGGGATCCATCGCGCTGAACGGCCCTATCCCTACATGAAACCGAAGCCCGGAACATCAATGCAAGAGGCGCATGGCGGCGCTATTGAGGCGCATATTTCTGGTACACCGCAGGAATTCAGTACGGCATTCATGCGCCCGAATCAGCATGGGGTTGCATTGACCGGAAGCGGAACCTCTCCTAGCGTCCAAAGAGAAAGATCGTATGCCGATCACAGCGAGGTGTTCATGGCTCTCGACCAAGCAACAGCACAATTTCTTGGAATGATGGCCCGGATCGGGGGAAGGGCCCTGGATGAATGTACTCCCGTAGCGGCCAGGCGCCAGAGCGTCCTTCTACGGAAAGAAATGCAGCAGCCCGCCGGCCCTCCGATGGCACAGACGCGGGACATGGAAGCGGGCCCTGCCGGGAGCCGTCTGCGGCTCAGGATCCTGATTCCGCACGAAGATCCGCGGGCCGTGATCGTCTATTTCCACGGCGGCGGCTGGATCATGGGTGAGCCGGCGGACGTCGAACCGCTGGGCCGGGCGCTGGCCAGGCGAAGCGGCTGTGCCGTGGTCCTGGCCGGCTACCGGCTCGCGCCCGAACACCCCCACCCCGCCGCGGTCGACGACTGCGTAGCGGCCCTGCGCTGGGCCGACGCCCACCGCACGGAGATCGCGGGAGGGCCGGTGCCGCTTGTCGTCGCGGGGGACAGCGCGGGCGGGAACCTCGCCGCCGTGGTGGCGCAGCGCGCCCGCGACGACGGCGGTCCGGCCCTCGCGCTGCAGATCCTGGTCTACCCGGCCATGGACTGCGATCCGGAGACCCCGTCCTACCGCGACCCGGAGAACCAGCTCCTGCTGAGCCGCGACCTGATGATCCGCTTCTGGGACTGCTACGTCCCCGACGCCTCAGTGCGCCGGACCCCGGCCGCTTCCCCCCTGCGTGCCGCGGACCTCTCCGGCCTGGCCCCCGCCGAGATCATCACCGCCGAGCACGACGTCCTCCGCGATGAGGGGGAGGCGTACGCCGAGCGGCTGCGCGAGGCCGGGGTTCCGGTGGGGCTGCGCCGCTTCGAAGGCCAGATGCACGGCTTCTTCACAATGATCGGACTGCTGCCGGGCAGTGAACGCGCGCTCGACCATGTGGTCGAGAGGATCCACGCCCGTCTGCCGGCCCGGTCCGCGCACACCGGTGAGGGAGAGAGCGCCGGTGAGGGGCGGGGCTCGGGTGAGGGACAGGGCTCGGGTGAGGGACAGGGCTCGGGTGAGGGACAGGGCTCGGGTGAGGGACAGGGTTCAGGTGAGGGGCGGGGCCCCGTCGATGTGCACGGGCCGGGCCCTCTGTACGGGCCGGACCCTCTCCACGAGCCTGACCGTCTGTACGGGCCGGGCCCGCTGCGCGAACCTGACCCTCGGTGTGGGCCGGCGGCCGTCCGCCCTGTCCCGGGAGGAGGTTCCGCCGATGTCCGGTGAGGATCGACTCAACCGCCCGGGGCCCGCGCGGGGTGCCGGTGCGTACGACGTCATCGTGGTCGGCGCGGGTCTGGCCGGGCTGTACGCGCTGCACCGGCTGCGCGGTCTGGGAGCACGCACCCTCGTCCTGGAGGCGGCCGACGGGGTGGGAGGCACCTGGTACTGGAACCGCTACCCGGGCGCCCGCTGCGACGTGGAGAGCGTGTTCTACTCCTACTCCTTCAGCCCCGAGCTGCAGCAGGAGTGGCAATGGACCGAGCGCTACGCCGGCCAGCCGGAGATCCTGCGCTACCTGGAGCATGTGGCCGACCGCTTCGATCTGCGCCGGGACATCCGCCTCAACACCCGGGTCACGGCGGCCCACTACGACGAGGCCGCTGG
This sequence comes from Streptomyces sp. NPDC091377, assembly GCF_044757045.1. NCBI lineage: Bacteria > Bacillati > Actinomycetota > Actinomycetes > Kitasatosporales > Streptomycetaceae > Streptomyces > Streptomyces sp. NPDC091377. The sequence continues at coordinate 58,278 of NZ_JBIVUE010000009.1, forward strand.
CGGCTGGCGGATCCGCACGCACGACGGAACGACGCTGACGGCCTCGTACTGCGTCATGGCCACCGGATGTCTCTCCCGCAGTCAATCGCCCGGTCTGGAGGGACTTGACGACTTCGGCGGCTCCGTCCACCGGACGGCACGCTGGCCGCACGAGGGCGTCGACTTCAGCGGCCGACGGGTCGCCGTCATCGGTACGGGCTCCTCCGCCATCCAGGCGATCCCGCTGATCGCCGACCAGGCCGCGCGGCTCACGGTGTTCCAGCGCACGCCGAACTTCTCGCTGCCCGCCCGCAACCGGCCGCTGGACCCGGCCGAGCTGACCCGGGTCAAGAAGCGCTATCCACACCTTCGCGAGCTGGCCCGGAACTCCGCGTTCGGTGTCCCTCAGGCCCCGGACACCCCCAGTGGCTCCGCCCTCGCCGCGAGCCCCGAGGAGCGTGCGGCGCGCTACGGGGCCGCGTGGGACGCGGGCAGCCTGTTCGGTTTCTCCGACACCTACAGCGACCTGATCACCGACGAATCGGCGAACGAGACGGCCGGGGACTACGTCCGGGCCCGTATCCGTGAGGCGATCCGCGACCCGGCCACCGCGGATCGGCTGACGCCGCGACACCATCCCTTCGGCACCAAGCGCCTGTGCCTGGACAGCGGCTACTACGACACCTTCAACCGTTCCCATGTCGCGCTGGTGGATCTGCGCTCCAGCCCGCTGGTCCGCGTCACCCGGAACAGCATCGTCACCACCGCGGACGAACACCGGGTGGACAGCATCGTCCTGGCGACCGGTTTCGACGCCATGACCGGTGCCCTGCTCGCCCTCGACATCCGCGGGCGCGCGGGCCGAACACTGCGGGCGGCCTGGGCCAACGGCCCCCGCACCTACCTGGGTCTGGCTGTCGCGGGGTTCCCGAACCTGTTCCTGATCACCGGGCCGGGCAGCCCCTCGGTGCTCAGCAACATGATCGTCTCCATCGAGCAGCACGTCGACTGGATCGCCGACGCCATCCAGTGGCTGTCCCGGCGCGCGGCTGTGTCCCTCGAGGCGGCCGACGAAGCGGAGACGGCCTGGACGGCCCACGTGGACGCGCTCAGCGCGGCGACCCTGCTGCCCCGCGCGGCGTCGTGGTGGACCGGTGCCAATGTCGCGGGGAAGCCCCGGGTCTTCATGCCCTACCCGGGCGGCTTGAAGAGCTACCGCGACACGTGCGATGCCGTCGCCGACGACGGCTACCGAGGCTTCATCGTCACCTGACGAAGGCCACGAAGGCCCGGCCCGGAAGACGGGACAGGGGCGGCGGTGGCGGGAGCGACCGTCACCGCCGACCGCCATCGGCGCCGCTACAGGGACGGGGACACCGGGCGGCCCGAGCACCAGGCCCGGCGCCAACGGCCCCACCGGCCCCACCGGCCCCAGCGGCCCCAGCGCGCCGGACGACAGGCCGCGAGCGGACGGCGACGCCGGATGTGACGAGCGGCAGAACGATTGATCCGACCGAACAGAATCCGACCGAACAGAAGAGGCGGGCGAGAACATGGCACGTATCCCCTACCCGGAAAGGCTGCCGGACGTCGTCAGCCGGCTTCCGGTTCCATTGAATGTCTTCAAGATGCTCTCCCACGCTCCCGATCTGGTCGGCCCGACCGCGGATCTCGGCCTCATACTTCTGACCGGGTCCTCCTTGTCACCGAGCACCCGTGAATTGGTCATCATGGCTGTGGCCACAGAAACGGAATGCGCGTACATGGCCGTACAGCACACACCGATCGCACTCGATGCCGGAGTCACGCGGACGCAACTCGACGCGATTTCCGCCGGGCACCATGGCGGTGAGTATTTCGACGAAGCGGAGATCTCCGCACTCACTGTCGCCAGCAGTCTCCTCCTTTCCAGGACGATTGAAATCGACGTTTTCGAGGCAGCACGCATCCGGTATCCGGAACGTCAGCTGACAGAATTAATCATGCTTGTCGGCTACTACGTGATGGTCGCCGGGCTGCTCAACGGGACCGCGGTCGACATCGACCCGTGGAAAGAGGTCGACGCACAGCCCAGCTCCGGCGACTGATGCTTCGGGCGTGGATTTCCGAATCTCCGCCGGAGAGCGGAACGGCGTGGATCAAGGCCCGCGACCACCCTCACCCCGGTGACTCGGTGTCACCGGTGGCGGGCCACCCGGAGAAGCACGGGTACGCGGTACGGGAGACGATGTTGGCCTGAAACAGCCACCACCGGTGGCGCTACCGGGCGCGTTCCCCGTGGCGACGTACGCCATGATCCGTGCCGCGGCCCGAGCCGACACCGTGGCCGGTGTCCACGCTGTGATCGATGTCAACACCATGCTTCTTCTCCAGGCGGGTGGATGTCCGTTCACTCCGCGACGAGCCGCCGGCAGCCGGCCCGATGCGCGAACCCGGCGGCGCCGGGCCGACAGCGCGCCCTCACGGCCATGACGGCCCGAGCGCTCGCTCCCCGTGTCGGCGCACCCCTGTGTACGGGGTGTCCCAGCGCACAGCCCGGCTGTCCGGGAAGCAGTGGCGCGTCGGCACGTACCTCTGTACTACTTGCCTCGGCTTCACCGGGAACACCCCCTGGGGAGAAGAAGCGTGTGCACGCGTTGAACGCTTGCGCGCTTGTGAACACCTTCGGCGGCGCTTCCCCCCACGATCCAGGGCCGGCGGTCGGCGCAGGTCCACAGATCCAAGGCGCGCCCGGTACGACATCGACCGCCGCGCCCCCAACTGACGGCCACCGCGCCCTGCACCCGCTCGACCCCGTCGACGGTCCGGTGCGGATCGGTGCCATCGCCCGGGAGTCGGCGGCGTCCCGCGACACCCGCACCAGGGCCGCCGCCCGCCGAATCACCGGGCCTCTCACCCACGGTGTACGTGACACGCCGTCGGATCGACCGGGCGAAGGCCCTGCCGACCGGCCGCGCGCACCCGGCTGCCGCGCCCGACAGGCCGCGGCCGTGCCCTCCACGAGGGGCACCACCCGAGCCTTGACATGTCCGCGGACGTGCTTCCACACTCATCACGTCACTGCAGTGTTTACGTAAACACTGCATCAGTCGCACCACCGAATCCCGCTGGCATCGTCGCGACGCGCCGCGACGACGACGGCTCACAGACGCTGCCGAGCGACGGGCGCGGCGGTGCGGGTCGCAGGACGTGGACACACCGCCCGCCGCCCGCCGTTCGCCGCCCGCCGCTCGCCGCTCGCCGCCCGCCGCCCGCCGCCCGCCGCCCGCCGCAAGATCCTTCTCCTTCGTGGCCGAAGCCTGATTGCCGAGAAAGGTCGGACCGTGACCCCTCCCCCGCGCCACACCGCGACACCTTCCCCCGACCCGGAGCCGACGACGTCCGAGCCGCTCTCCCGACGCAGTGCGCTCAGGGGACTCGCCGCCGCGGGAGTCATCGCCGTCGCCGGGGACACCCTCCTCGCCGGACCGGCGGGCGCGGCCACCGCGCCGCCTCTCCTTCCGCCACTTCCCGACACCGTCTCGGGCGTGGCCAGACCACGCATCCCCCTCGCCTCCGGCTGGCGGTACACGACCGAACCGCCGGCGTCCTTCTGGACGAACGGCACCGACGCCTCTTCCTGGGCCGAGATCAGCGTTCCGGGGGAACCCGCGCTGCAGGGCCACGCCGTGCCCTCCGGCACCGAATGCGCGTACTCCGTCGAGGTGGCCGTGCCCGCGGACTTCGCGGGCCGCAAGATCCTGCTGCGTTTCGACGGCGTCTACAGCTTCGCCCGTCTGTGGGTCAACGGCACGGCTGTCCGGACCCATGACGGCGGCTTCACCACCTGGTACGCCGACATCACCCCGCTGGTCACGCCGGGCGCCCGGGCGACCGTGACCTTGGGCGTCACCGACCGTCCCGACAGCATTTCGGGCCAGTCAGAGTACGCCCAGCACACCATCGGCGGGATCCTGCGCGATGTGACGCTCGTGGCGCTGCCGGTCTCCCCTCTCACCCGGCTGCACGTGGACACGACGTTCGACGCCTCCTACACCGACGCCACGCTCACCGTGACCGCCGCTGCCGCGCTGTCGGCCGGCGGGAGCGGCACCGTCGACCTCCGGCTCACCGACGCAGCGGGCCGGTCGGTTCGCCTCACTCCGTCCCGTATCGCCTTGTCGGCCACGACTCCCCAGGCTTCGGCGGCCATCCCGGTGAAGGCGCCGCTCAAGTGGGACGCGGAGCACCCGAACCTCTACACCCTGCGCGCGACGTTCACCGCCGACGGTGTGACACAGACGGTGTCGCGGGCCATCGGCTTCCGACAGGTCGAGGTGGACGGCAACCGACTGCTCGTCAACGGCAAGCCGGTGCACCTGCTCGGCGTCTGCCACCACAGCATGACCGGGACACGGGGCCGGTCGGCGGACGCGGCCACGGAGGAGCAGACCGTCCGGCTCTACAAGGAGGCGAACTGCAACCTCATCCGTACCTCCCACTACCCGCCGACCACCGCGCTGTTGGAGGCGGCCGACCGCATCGGGCTCTACGTGGAGGAGGAGGCGCCGGTCTGCTTCCAGTACCACACGGTCGACGACCCCGCCTACACCGACCAGTACATGACGCAGTTCGCCGAGATGATCGAGCGCGACCGGAGCCACCCGAGCGTGATCGAGTGGTCCGTCGGCAACGAGAGCGGGATGGGGCGCAACTTCGCCGCGGAGAACACCTACGCGCACAAGACCGACGCCTCGCGCCCGACGGTCTTCGAGGATGTCCAGCAGCACAACGGCGGCGACCAGACCGACATCTACTCCGGCCACTACCCCAGTCCGGGGAACGCGAACGGAAACAGGAACCAGCCCATCCAGTACGGGGAGTTCGCCCACGTCGCGTGCTACAACGTCGGCACGCTGGCAGCCGACCCCGGCGTGCGGGACGTCTGGGGCCGCAGCATCGACAGGTTCGCGGAGAAGTTCCGCACCACGGACGGCGTCGTCGGCGGCGCCGTCTGGGCGGCCGTCGATGAGGTGTTCCACCTGCCCGCCGGGCCGGTCGGCTACGGCGAGTGGGGGGTCATCGACCTGTGGCGGCGGCCCAAGCCCGAGTTCTGGCTGACCAAGAAGGCGTTCTCCCCGGTACGGATCACCGACGGCGTCCTGTCGGGACTGACCCCAGGAGCGGCGATACCGGTCCCCGTCCAGAACTGGTACGACCACAGCGACCTCGGCGAGCTGACCATCACCTGGAGGATCGGCACACGGTCCGGGACCCTCACCGAGGTGCGTATCCCGCAACGACAGGCCGGCATCCTCACCGTCCCGGCCGGGGCCTGGGCTTCCGGTGACACACTTCAGCTGACGTTCCGCCGCGGTGCGGCGCTCGTCGACGAGTACCGGCTGTGGCTCAACACCCGGAAGGCGCCGCCCCTGCCCGCCCCCGGGGGCATCGCACCCGCCGTCCGGGAGACGACGGACACGATCACCGTGTCGGGTGTCGACTCGCCTTTCACCGTCGCCTTCGACAAGGGGACCGCCCGCCTCACCGAGGCCACCGCGGGCGGCAGGAAGGTCCTCGGCGGCGGCCCGGACCTGGTGCTCTCACGCGCGGTTCCCGGCCGGTGGACCGGCACATCCGCCACCGTCACCACCGACGGCGGGCAGGCGGTCGTCACCCTGACCGGTCGTTTCGGCGCCCTGGACACCACGATCGTCCTGTCCGTGGACGGCCGCGGTCTGCTGACCACGACGTACACGATCGCGAACCCGCCCTCGGCACCGGTCACCGACGTCGGTATCCGCTTCGGCCTCTCCGCCAGGACGGACACGCTGACGTGGGACCGGGACGCGCAGTGGACGGTGTACCCCGACGACCACATCGGACGACCCTCCGGCACCGCGGCCCGCACCCGGACATCGGGCACCGACGGCTACGGCACCCGACCGGCCTGGCCCTGGGCCCATGACACCCACAGCTACTTCCTGAACGGCAAGGACAGCGCCACCCACTGGACCAACGACTTCCGCAGCGCCAAGGCGAACGTACGGCTGGCGAAGGCCACCGCGGGGGCGTCCGGTCCGGGGGTGCAGGTCGAGTCCGGCGGCCGGGACGGCGTCCGCCTGGCCCCCGCCCAGGCTCCCCTCGTCGACGACACGTCGCCGGACATCGTGTACACGGGCGCGTGGACCCATGCCGACATCAGCGCCGGATACACCGTCGGAGACCTCTTCGGCACGGAGTCCTTCACCGACGCGGCCGGGGCGACGGCGGAGCTGGCGTTCACCGGCACCGGGGTCGGCCTCTACTCGGCCCTGGCCGAGAACCTGGGCATCGTCAAGGTGTACATCGACGGGGAACCCGCCCGCTCCATCGACCTCTACGGCCCCGGGAAGTCCCCCGCCCAGCTCGTCTTCCGCAGTACGCCCCTGCCCTACGGCCGGCACACGATCAAGGTCGAGTGCACCGGAGAAAAGGGCAAGTGGACGAAGGGCGCCTATGCCCTCGTCGACGCGTTCCGCGTGATCGACCCGCTCATCGACGACACCTCACAGCACATCGCCTACGACGGCACGTGGACGCACGCGGACGCGTCCCAGCCCTGGACCGGTGGCGACCTGAACCGGACCGAGTCGTACAGCCGGACGGCGGGCGACAGCGCCACCACCGCCTTCCGGGGCACGGGCATCCGGGTCATCTGCCCCAAGGGTCCGAACCAGGGCATCGCCGAGATCACGGTCGACGGCGGGCGCCCGGTCCGCGTGGACCTCCACGCGGGAAGCAAGCAGTACCAGCAGAAGGTGTTCCAGCGGACGGACCTGAGGGACGGCGAGCACACCGTCACGGTCAGGGTCACCGGCGACAAGAACGCCTCCGCCACCGACGCGTACGTGTCCTTCGACGCCTTCGAGACACTGGAAGCCGACCTGTACGAACCGACGTCCGGAGTGGACCTCATCGTGAACGCGGGACTCACCTACCCGGACCTCGCATGGGGCAACCACACCGACCCGCCGATCACCCTGGAACCGGGCCGGCCGACCACGGCCCGTATCCGGCTGCTGCCCTGACCCCGCCTCGGCAATGCCCGGTGCCCGTGCCGGGCGGCGTCCGTGCCCGGCGGCGCAACCGCACAGGTGAGGCAGCCGATCAGCAGAAGGGGTGGTTTCGGTCCGGAGGCGATGCCCGTGGGTCCTTGGGTACGTGAGTGTGGTGCAGGGGCGGGGCGTCCGCTCCCCGGGCCGCGCCGACCCAGCCGAGCCCGTGCCGGACACAAGGAGAAGACATGGCGACGTACCAGACCGAGATTCACACGGGTGGCGGCGGATGGCAGCCGGACCAGCCGCTGAGCCTTTCCATCGCCAACCGCTCGGATGCCGTTCCCTCAGAGGGTGCTCCCCCGACCGGAACGACGGTCACCTGGTCCGGCGACGCGGGAAACGGCAGCGTCACCTTCTTCGACAACGGCGACTCGTTCCAGGGGACCGCTCAGTTCCCGAACGAGGGACCCGTCGCCTACCGGGGGACCCGGACCGACTGACCGCGCTGACCCCACCCGTGTGAGTCCGCGGGCCCTGCCGGACACCCGGGCAGGGCCCGCGGACCGGCCGACCGGATCAGGTTGACGGCGGAGTGGTGGGCGATCGCAGCTCCTTTGGGGCGGCCGGTCGAGTCGGACGTGAACATCAGATAGGCCGGGTCGTCGGGGCCGACGGACGGTTCCATGCCGGGGAGCGGCGGTGTGTCCGGCCGACTGGGCAGGGTACGGCTGGTCGTGGGTGCTGTCGTCGGTGATCACGGCGGCGCAGCGGGCGCCGGTGACGACCTCGGTGGTGCGGTGGGCCAGAGTGATTCGGTCGAGGGGTTCCCGCTGGGCCGGGGAGCTGATGTCAAGCTGTGCCAGGACTTCTCGGGGTGGGTGATCAGGGCGTCGAGGACCACGGGCAGCAGGTCCGCGAGGCGCTCGGCAAGCCATGCCGGGTGGTGCGCCGGGTCGCCGTCGATGAAGCCCTGCGTCGCCCGGCGTCGTCGGGGAGTGCCGTGGCCAGGTGCCACGGTCCCACGCTGACGGGCGGTACGACCGTCCGCTCCGTGAGTCCGCCGAGCGGGATGTCCGCCCGGGTCAGCAGCGCGGAGCCCACGCCCTCGGTCCCCGGCGGGTCCTAGGACACGGCCAGGGTGGCTTCCGGCGCCGGCATGCGTACGCCCGTCTCGCCGGTGTCCGGGGCGACCAGGTCCGGACGGCCGAGGCACCGGTGGGCGAGCGCCCCACGGAGCAGGTGAGGGACACGCCGAACGTGGTCGCGGGCCGTACCTGACGCGGTCGACGGGCAGGACAGCGGTGGAGAGCCCATAGCCGACGGCCCGGCTGTCGGCACCGGTGCGCGCGTTCATGGACACGGACAAGGGTGTCCTGGAGGTGTGGCCGAAGCAGGCGAGTGCGAGGGCCTGCACGGCGAACAGCAGCGAGTAGCGGGACGTTCCGCCGTCCTTGGCGAAGGCGCGCAGGGCCGTGGTGCGCCTCTCCCCGAGGTCGACGGGGACCCGGCGGACGGATCGGGACTTGCCGGGTGGTGCGGGGGGGGCGCGGTGGCGCGCGGGAGGTTCGTGGTCACGTGCCCGTCCGCCCACAGGTCCGCCCAGAAGTGCCGTGCGCGCTACAGGCGTTGGGGCACCGCGGGCCTGTGGAGCAGGGGGTCGCCGGGGGCAGCGCGGGGTCCTGGGCGTAGAGCCGGAACAACTCCGGCATCAGGACGCCTACGCTCCACAGGCCGGCCACACTGTGGTGCACGCGGACCACCAACCGGACCGGCGCCCTGTCGTCGTCCTCCGCCAACAGCACCGTCGCCTGGAAGAGGGGCCCGACGCGAGGTCGGGGTACTCGGGTGGTTCCGTCGGCGGGTCGACGGTGGGTTCAGCGGTATTCGGCGGGGTCCACCGTGTTCGGGTCCAGGCCGCCGGCGACCACCTCGTCCAGCCAGCGTGGCCAGTCGGGTCGGGTACCGTCCACGTCCTTCAGGTCGTAGGCGTCGGCGAGGGCGTACGAGGTGACGACACGGCCGTTCCAGCGGGCCTTGCCGTCGTCCGCGGCCAGCGCGGCGATACCGCGGCCGAGCAGGCGCGGGGTCTCCGAGAGCACGAAGTGCGGATCCTTCTTGACGCCGTCGCGCCAGGTGTCCTCGGTGACCCCGAAATGGTCGAGCATCGCCTCGGAGCGGAGGAAGCCGGGGGTGGCCGCGAACGCGGTGGTCCCGTGCCTCGGCAACTGCTCGGACAACCCCGAGGCCAGACGCCGTACGCCCGCCTTCACCTGGTCGTACACCAGCGAACCGGAGTTGCCGTCGGAGACGCCGTCGGTCACCTCGACCACCAGGCCGCCCGGCGCGGCCGTCACCAACGGCAGCAGCGCGTGCAGGGTCCGCAGATGGGTCTCAAGGCCGCCTCGCCAGACGCGAACGGACCGTTCGATGTCCTGCTCCCAGAACGGTGTGTCCCAGTCGATGAACGGATCCCCGCCCCACACGTCGTCTATGAGGATGTCGACCGTGCCGCCTGCTTCGGCGACGACCCGGTCGCGCAAGGCGTCGACGTCCTTCTGGTCGAGGAAGTCGCAGCGGACCGCCACGCCCGTTCCGCCGGCCTCGGAGACCAGTTCGGCGGTCTCCTCGATGGTCTCCGGCCGGTTCATCTCGCTGCGACGGGCGCGGGTGGTGCGGCCGGCCGCGAACACGGTCGCTCCCAGTGCTCCGAGTTCGACGGCGATCGCCCGCCCGCAACCGCGGGTCGCTCCGCTGACGACTGCGACCTTGCCTTCGAGTGAGGGCTTCATCGTGTGTCATCTCCACTCACGTGATCGGATCCATGGTGGTCGATCGGATTCCGCGTGGGCTCGGGTGCTCACGCGTCCGACCGGCGCGGCCGGTGGCTCAGGGGGCGTCCACCGGGCCGCGCCACGCGCTGAGCACGGCGTCCAGGTCCTGCCGCACCCGCTCGGTCAGCTCGCCTTCCGGGTTCAGCGCCCAGTCCTGGAGGAGGCCGTTGACGCGAGGCTCCTCCGAGGCGTACGCAACGTCGCCCGAGTACCGATGGGTCTCAGATGTCGGCGCATTCATCGATGACGGCGCAGGCGAGGCGGATGCCGCCCAGGTAACAGGCGTCGTGCGCAGGCGGCGTCGGCCCCGGCCGCTCCCCCCACACCGACTCCACCGCGTGGCGGTCCGTGTCCGCCCCTGGGGTCCGAAGGTCGGTTGAGGCGGGTGCGTTCGGCACTCGCCGTCGGCACGGGGGTGCGTCGTCGGTACGTCTGCGGCGTCGAACCTGCGCACGGCGGGGGCCACCGAGCGCCTCGCCGACACTGGCAAGGACGCATCCGAAGGACGCCTCATCGCCTCCCTGGTCACCGGAACCCCGGCTCCACCGGCGGCGCCAGTCACCATCGCCCCGCCGACGCTGCCCGTCCACGAACTCGCGTCGACACCGAGCCGATCGCGGGAGCAAGAGACCACCCCTGTCCTGGTCGACACGGCCGAGCACGACGACCCGACGAACGCGGCGGAGCCGTGGACCGCTCACCTCCCCCGCGACACGGCACCGTTGCCGCGGCACCTCAGACAGCCCGACACCGGCATCCACCAGACGATCGTCGTACCAAGCAGACGGCAACCGGCGTGAGCGTCTCGGACGACAGCGCGGCCCACGACCGCGCGCGCACCCGTGTCGCTGACACCGTGGCGTGCGGGGCAACCCCCCACGGACTTCATGCCACCGTGGAAACCCCTCCGTGGAGACGGCCGCCACACAGCCGATCACCGTGCATCTCCTCCCGTCGCCCACCGACCGCGCGCCGCACACGATCGGCTCCACGCCCAGCCGGCGCCGAGACACCGGCTCGGGCCCGACTCGTGCACGAGTCGCCCGGCGGTGGTCGCGGCGGTCGAGGTCCAGGACTTGGTCGGGGTCGGAGAGCAGCAGGCCGCTGCGATCATCGGGATCGACCGTGGTGATGAAGACGTCGGCACCGGTGACGGTCAGGACGTCCTCCACCGCGGGCACGGACTCGTACTGCTCGATGCCGACGATGAGCCGGGAGCGGAAGCTGCGCTCGCCGATTCTGAGCCTGGGCTCGTCGGGACAGTCGGAGGAGGCGGATCGGTCGGTGAGCAAGAGATCATCCCCATCGGGTCGTGGGAGGGAGTGCCGTGAACGAAGGTTCCGTTCCGTCACCCGCACCAGTGGACCCTCGGGCATACGATCTGTCATCTCTTCCTGTCCGACCTCTTTCGACGCCCCGACGGGTCTCACGTTCCGGTCGCCACGGACAACTGCGGGGACGCACCGGAAGGGAGGGCGTGAGGACACCTACGGCCTCCCCAGTCCGGGCGTCCCGCCCCGCGACGGTCTAGAAGGTGCGCGTGGTCGACCACGACGCCTGGTTAGAGGGGCGGTTCAGGTCGAACGTGATGCCGGAGAGCCGTCGGTCGGCGCCCAGGTTGCCGGTGTATCTGCCTCTGGCCCCGTTCGACCAGCTCAGGACGAAGGTGATGGACGTGCCGTCCACCACCGCGCCGTACTCGATGGTTCCGGAGGTACCGCCGTAGTATCCGCTGCCGTAGAGCCGCCCGCTGCTGTCCTGCGTCAGGTTGACCGTGACCACGGGTCCGTTGCTCTGGTGGAGCTGCCAGGTGCCGCCGGCGTAGAAGCCGGGTGCGAGGGTGGTCGCGCTCGGTGCGGCCGAGGACGCGGCGGGTGCGGCCACGGCGGACGGGGCGAGGGCGAGTCCGCTGATGGCCAGGGCGAGGGCGAGACCGGCGGCCGTGGCGATTCTGGGGCGCATGGGTGATCCTTTCATCGACGCTTTCCAGGTCGGGAGAACTGTTCCCACACGTGCGAGAGGCCCGAGAGCGAGCGAGGAGGGCCAGGCCGAAGCGAGTATGTCCGCGCTCAGGGGTACGCGGCGACGCTCGTTCCGGCCAAACGCGCGGCCGTCCCTCGTGGTGCCGCGCGGCGGAGGCGAGGGAGCGGCCGGGCTCCCCGCGGTCGGCGCCGTGGGAAACCCTCGACGGCTGGACGGGCTCAGATGCGGACGACGACCTTCCCCCGCGTGTGTCCGCGCTCGGAGTGGGCGTGCGCGTCCGCGATCCGTTCGATGGGGTAGGTCCGCTCGATGCGCGGTGTGTAGCGGCCCTGCCTGCCGAGTTCGGCCGCTTCGGCGAGGAGCGTGGAGTCGTTCACCGCGTGGGCGAGACGCACACCCAGGAGGGGCGCGTTGAGGGAGTCGGCGATGGTCGAGACGCGGGCAGGGTCGCCCACGATCGCGACGAGATCGGCCAGGGACCCGGACGCCGCGGTGTCGAGCGCGATGTCGACACCGTCCGGAGCCAGGGTGGCGAGACGCTCCGCGAGGCCGGTGCCGTAGGTGGTGGGAACGGCTCCGAGGGAGGTGAGGAACGCGTGGTTGCGCTCGCCGGCCGTCCCGATCACGGTGGCACCCCGGGCCACCGCGATCTCGACCGCGGCGCTGCCCACGCCTCCGGCGGCGCCCTCGATGAGGAGGGTGCGCCCCTGGAGGGGACCGAGCACCTCCAGGCCGCCCATCGCCGTCACGGATGCCAGAGCGGCGCCGGCCGCCTCCTCGTCGGTCCAGGTTGCGGGCGCGTGGGCCCAGGCCGAGAGCACGACCAGCTCCGCTGTCGCGCCGGTGATGCCGCCCAGCCCGAAGACCCGGTCACCGACGCTGACCCCCCGCACACCCTCGCCCATCCCGTCCACCACGCCGACGACTTCACGCCCTGGAATCGCGGGCAGGTCCACGGGGAACACCTCGCGCACCGCGCCGGAACGGACCTTCCAGTCCACGGGATTGACGCCGGCCGCCGTGACGCGGACGCGGATCTCACCGGGCCCGGGATGTGGGTCCGGCACCTCCTCGACCACGAGGGTCTCCACACCGCCGTACTCGTGATATCGGACTGCGCGCATAGCGTTCTGCCTTTCCCTATGGCCCGTACGGCCGTTCGTGAGATCGGTGGGGGGAATGTCCGCCGGACGCCGATGCCGACACCAACACCGACGCCGACGCCAACACCGACGCCGACGCCGACGCCGACTACGCTAAAAGTTGACGTTGGCGTCAGGTGCAAGTCGGGCGGGCCGCCCGGACGAAGGGGGACCGGTGCGCATCGGTGAGGTCGCCGCCAGGGCGGGAGTGAGTGTCCGGGCGCTGCGCTACTACGAGGAACAGGATCTTCTCCAGGCTTGCCGCAGCCCCGGCGGCCAGCGGCGGTACTGCGACACCGCCGTCGGCCGAGTCCGGCTGATCCAACAGCTGTACGCCGCGGGTCTCCCGAGCAGGGTGGTGCGTGAGGTGCTGCCGTGCGTGGAGTCGGGTGAGGCGTCCCCGGCCCTCATGGAGCGGCTGGAGGCCGAACGGGTCCGCATCGACCAGCGGATCACCGACCTGATGGCTGCGCGTGAGCGGCTCGACGCCGTGATCAGCAACACATGGGACCCCGTTACCTGCATCCACGGGCAGTGAGGACCACTGCCGCGACGACCGCGGTCGTCGCCGGCGGACGGGTGCGCATCCCGGTCGGCGGGGGCCGGTGACGCAGGGGGAAGGGCTTTCGTCCCGGTCGATGCGGTGGTGCGGAGCGACGCGGGGCGGAGCGGGACGCTACGGGCTCGGCCGGCCGGCGGCCTCGGAGGAGCCGGGGTGTCGGTCACCGCGCTCGTGCGCGTCCCGTGGGTGAATCAGGGCATGCGAACGCAGCTCCGGCGGGCCGGGCGGGCGGTGGCCGGGTATGTGCGCGCGGCGCCCGGTACGTACATCTGGCTCGCCGCGCTCCTGGTGACCACCGTTCTCCTGCACCACATGTCGTCCGACTTCGAGAACGACTTCCTGCGGCAGCGCTCCACGAACATCCATGAGCTGACGACGAACCCGATCCGGGTCCTGATCTCCAGCGCGTTCTGGATCGACGGCGGGGGCTGGCTGTCGTACGCCGTGCTGTACAGCGTGTTCCACGCGCAGGCCGAGCGTTGGCTGGGCACCGCGCGGTGGCTGCTGGTGGCACTGACGGCGCATGTGCTGGCCACGTACATGAGCGAGGGCGTCCTGGCGTGGGGCATCCGGCACGGGCTGGCGCCTCATTCTGCGGTCAACACGCTCGATGTGGGCGTGAGTTACGCCCTCGCGGGCGTGGTCGCGGTGCTGACGTACCGGATCGTCGCCCCGTGGCGGTACGTGTATCTGGCCGGGGTTCTCGCCGTCTACGTGCCGCCCCTGTTCACGGGGCGCACCTTCACCGACGTCGGGCATTTCACGGCGGTCCTCATCGGGCTGGCCTGCTACCCGGTGACCTGGGGGCGGGGAGCGGCCTGGGACCCGGCGGCCGGTGCGCGGCGATGGCGCGGACGGGGCACGGGGCGGTGAGGTACGGGGTTCCACGGGTCGGCGGCCCCCGGGGTATCAGGAGCCGGAGCGGCGGCGGGCCTCCTCGATCCGGTCGAGGTACAGCTGCGTCCAGTCGCAGAAGGCGTCGACCGTGACCCGTAGCGCCCGCCCCGGCTCGGTGAGGGTGTACTCGACCCTCGGCGGCACCGTCGGAAACACCTCGCGGTCCACCAGCCCGTTGTGTTCCAGCATGCGCAGGTTCTGGGTGAGCATCTTGTGGCTGACGCCCTCGACCTCCCTGCGCAGCTCGCTGAAACGCAGCGTGCGCTCACCGAGCGCCTCGATGATCAGCAGCGCCCATTTGTTGGCGACCTCCGAGAAGACCTCCCGCGCCAGCGAGTCCGCACGCCTGAGATCGGAGTCCTCGGGCAGGCCCTCCAACTGCTCTCCGGTCCCCATCAGATGCTGTCTCCCGTTCCCCAGCAGACCCTCGGCCATCGAGAATGTCGAAAAATACACCGCCCGAGTCCCCTACTTTACTCTCCTACGGATTCCTGGTCACCGGTGGAGAGTGAGCAGGAGGGGCGGGTCTCCCCGGGTAAAGTTCGTGAGATGCCGAGACTCAAGGTCAGTGTGATCGTCCCCGTCTACAACACCGGGAAATACATCGACGAGTGCGCCCCGTCGCTGCTGGGGCAGAGCCTGCCCGCGGACGAGTACGAGGTGATCTACGTCGATGACGGGTCGACGGACGACACACCGGGCCGGCTGGAGAAGCTCGCCGGTCAGCACCCGAACGTGCGGGTCCATTCCCAGCCGAACTCCGGCTGGCCGGGTGCGCCACGCAATCTCGGGATACGACATGCCCGCGGCGAGTACATCCAGTTCGTGGACCACGACGACACGCTCGGGCCGGAGGCGCTTGAGCGGCTGTACGAGCACGCGAAGCGCAACGACGCCGACGTGGTGCTCGGCAAGATGTCCAGCACCATGGTCCGCCCCCGCCGGATCTTCCGGCACACGGTCGACGCCTGCACCGTCGACCACGACGAGCTCATGCAGAGCCTGACCCCGCACAAGATGTTCCGGCGTGCCTTCGTCGAGCAGTACGGCCTCCGGTTCCCGGAGGGCCCCTGGTTCATGGAGGACCAGCTCTTCGTCACCGCCGCCTACCTCAAGGCCGAGCGGATCTCGATCCTGGCCGACTACCCCTGCTACTACTGGATGCGGCGGGACGACGGCGGCAACAACACCCGGCACCGGTTCAACCCGCGGTACGGTTTCTGGCCCAATCTGCGCACCATCACCCGCCAGATCAAGGACGGGACGACCCCGTCCGACGACCTGGACGCCCTCCAGAACCGTCTCCTGCACCGCCTCTACCAGGTCGAGATCCTCGGCCGCACCCGGGAACCCGAGATCCTCCGCGAGGAGCCGGCCGAGCAGCGTCCCCGCTTCGAGGCCGCCCGCGAACTGGCGATGAGCGAGTTCCCGGCCGCCGTGCGTGACGGCCTTTCCGCCGTCTCCCGGCTCCGCGCCGAATTCCTCGAACGCGACGACTACGACGCCGCGGTCGCGCTCGCCGAACGCGTCCGCGAGGTCAAGGCCCACAGCGAGGTCGGCGCCCCTCGCTGGGAAGGCGGCAGCCTGGTCGCCGACATCACGCTCAGCCTGCTGCGCGGTGACGGCCGGCCCCTCACTCTGGTCGAGCGGGACACACAGCTCCTCCTCGACCCGGAGTTGCTGGACGGCGTACCCGGTACGGAGGACGGCTGGGAGGTCCGCGACCCCTTCCGCCTGGCCTATGCCGAGCTGGTGGTCAAGGACCGCGACCGCCAGGACTGGTGGTACCCGGACGGCGAGATGGAGGTGCGGCTGCGTCCCCTCGGCGCGGGCCGGTCCCAGCTCGTCGCCAGTGGCCTGCTGCGCCTCGACCCCGAACGCCTGGCCGGGGGCCGCCCCCTGCCACGTGCGGTGCACGACGTCTGGGCGTACGTCCAGTTGCTGGGCATCGACCGGATGGTCCGCATCACCGGCGACCACACCCCCGGCACCCCGGCCGCGCCTCCCGCCCTCACCGGCGGTCGACTCGCCCTTCCCTACTGGACCGTGAAGAACCAGCTGGCCCTCGACATCGACGAGCGCCAGCGAAGACTCGGACCGCAGATAGCCGAGGTCGCGCCGGAGAACGCCGCACGCGCCAACCAGGCGCTCCCCCTGCCGAGCATCACGGCCGCCGCCGGTACCTCCACCGCACGCCTGCAAGTGAGCGTCTCGGACCTCAAGGTCGACGCCGAACTCGTCCCCGAGGGAGACACCGTCTCCCTGCGGCTGCCCGCGCGGCTTCAGCTGCCGTCCGGCCACCACCCGGTGACCCTCCCGAAGTCCCCGGTCCCCCTCGCCTACGCCGTCGTCCGGAACAACTCTCTGCTCCGGCTGGAAGGCCCCGCCTACGAACCCGGCCGGGGCCAGCGCCTCCTCGACACCCTCCGCGGACACCCCGCCCCGACCCGCCAGTCACCGACCCCCGGCCCCGCGAAGAAGCGCTAGGAACGGCTAGGAAGCGCCAGGAAGGCGAGAGGAAACCGAGGGGAAGCAGCGCGGCGATCCTCGGTCGCCACGAGAACCGTCGAGCCCGCGTCGATGACGCTCCGGCCCCGTCGACTCGACCGACGACGGGTACGCGGAGCAGACTTCTCCCGTCCGTGCCATCCGTGCCGTCCCTCAGTCCCTCAGTCCCTCAGTCCCTCAGTCCCCCACGATGTCGGTCGTCCGGGCGCCGCTCCACGGCCCGGTGACCGGCGTCGGGGACTGTCGACCGGCGGCTTGTCAGTGCGGCGCGGGCGCCTGTATACCGTTGTAAAGATCACGTGCGGGGAGTCGGAGCGCGGTCCGCGACAAGGGCGATGACACCCCCGTACCCGCACCGACCGGACCGGTCGGAACTCCGAAAAAGGGGAATGCCGTGCGGGTCAGCCTCAAGGACGTCGCCGCGCACGCGGGGGTCTCCATCAAGACCGTCTCCAACGTGGTGAACAACTACCAGCACGTCACCCCCGCCATGCGCGAGCGCGTCCAGCGCTCCCTCGACGCGCTCGGCTACCGCCCCAACCTGGCCGCCCGGCATCTGCGCAAAGGCCGTACGGGCATCATCGCGCTCGCCCTGCCCGAACTCGGCAACCCCTACTTCGCCGAACTCGCGGCGGCCGTCATCGACGCGGCGGCAGCGCACGAGTACATCGTGCTGCTGGACCACACCGGGGGCCGTCGCGAGCAGGAGATCCTGGTCAGCCAGGGCTTCCGGGCGCGGGTCATCGACGGGCTCATCCTCAGCCCCATCGAGTTGGAGGCCGAAGACCTCAGCGACCGCGCGGAGAACGTTCCGTTGGTGCTGCTCGGCGAACGCGACTACGACCTGCCGTACGACCACATCGCCATCGACAACGTCGCCGCCGCCCGGGCCGCGGTCCGGCATCTGGTCGGACTCGGGCGCCGGGAGGTGGCGTTCATCGGTGCCCGGCGCGGACGCAGCGGGCCCGCTCAACTCCGGGTGCGCGGCTGGCGCGAGGAACTGGCCGCCGCCGGTCTCCCGGCCGACGAGGGGCTCGTCGCCGCCACCGACGGCTGGGGGCACGCGGACGGAGCCGACGCCATGCGCCGCCTTCTGGCTTCCGGACGGCGCCCCGACGCCGTCTTCGCCTACAACGACCCCATGGCCATCGGCGCGATGCGTGTGCTCTTCGAATGGGGCCTGCGTGTTCCCGAGGACATCGCGGTCGTCGGCTTCGACGATGTGGTCGAGGGGCGCTTCAGCGCGGTCACGCTCACCTCCGTGTCGCCGGACAAGGAAGCCATCGGCCGGCTCGCCGTGGAGTCGGTGCTGGCCCGGCTCGGCGGCGACGAGGTGTCCGAACCGCACCGCGTCTGGGCGGACTACCGGCTGGTGGAGCGGGAGAGCACCCTGGGGCGGGCGTCAGCCGTGCACCGACGCGGGTGACTCCACCCCGCCCCGCCCCGCACCACCCCATCCCGCCCCGCCCCGTCCGGCCCCGCACAGCCCGGTCCTGTGACGCCCGGGCCACTCCCGGCGTTCCGCGCACTGCGTGCACCTCCCAGTCGGAGAAGGAGGCCAATCCGTTCCGTATCGCCGAGACCCGGTCCATCAAGGACGAGGCGAAGAAGCGGGGCGTCAAGCTGCTGACGCGGTGGGGGGCATCCCGCTCGGCGGCAGTAGCAGGGCCGCGGCGGCGCACAACGCCAGCGCTCTGGCCCAGCCTTTGGCGCGGACCCTGACCCGGCTCCCGGTCTTGTCGTGGGCGCTGCTTCCGGCTCTGGGGCGGGTGTCGTGTCGTGTCATCGAACCTTTCCTCGGACAGAGGCCGTGACCGGGTCCGACCGCCGGGGCAGAGGCGCGGGGTTCGGGGAGGAAGCCCGCGGGGTGAGAGCTGCACACCGGATGGGGCAGGTTCGGCGACACGGCCCTTTCAACGTTAGAAATTCGCTGACAGCGGTATGACAGCACGCTCTCGGAGGGCTGTCCAGACCCCGCGCAGCACTCGGCCGCCGCGCGTCAGGACGTGAAGTGCCGTGCGGGGCACCGCAGTTCGGCGGCGTCCACGGGGAGCGGGCCGTACCGGGACGGCCGGTGCGCCTTGCCGGGTCTCGCCAGGTCAGGGGCGGTCCGCGAAGGTCAGTGGGAGGGTTCCTCGGCCGGCAGGACGATGTCGAAGACCGCCGACGTCCAGGTTCCGGCGATCACCCGGCCGTCCGGGGTCGGCGTACCGGGTTCATGGCGTACGAAGTCGTGGACGAGTGACTCCTTGACACCGAAGACGGAGTCGGTGCCGAGGTACGGGTCGCCGGCGACGAAGATGTGGGTAACGAGTCGGCGGAACCCGGACGCGGTCACCATGAAGTGCAGGTGGGATGCCCGCATCGGGGAACGTCGGGCGGCGTCCAGCAACCGGCCGACGGGCCCGTCGGCGGGGATCGGGTAGGGCGTGGGGGTGAGCCCCCAGAACCGGTAGCGGCCCTCGGCGTCGGTGTGCAGGTGCCCTCGGGCCGCGCGACGGCCGCCGTCGTACTGGACGTCGTACATCCCGTCGGAGTCGGCCTCCCAGACCTCGATCCTGGCCCCGGCGATCGGACGGCCGCCCGGGTCGGACACGGTGCCGCTGATCCAGGCCGGCTCGCCGACGGCACCTCGGGCGATGTCCCCGCCGGGTTCGATACCGGGCGAGTCCTCCAGGAAGAAGGGTCCAAAGACTGTTGCCTCGGTGGCGTCGGCCGATTCGCTGACCCCGTCCCGCACCGGGGCCGCGTCAGGTGCGGAGTCGTTCACCGTGACGGTGAGCATGGAGAGGCCGAGCACGTCCGACAGGAGCACGAACTCCTGGCGGGTGGCCGTCGTCGTATGCCCGACCGCGGTCAGGAACGCGACGGCCTGCCTCCATTCGTCCTCGGAGAGCCGGACCTCCCGGACGAACGCGTGGGTGTGCCGGACGAGCGCCTGCATCACCTCACGCAGTCGCTCGTCGTGCGCCGTGGCGAAACTGGTCACCGCCTTGTCGGTCACCGCTTGCTCCCGGCGGGCGCCGGGGCCGCCGGGGTCGGGGGCTGTGCCGTCGGCCGAGTGGTTCAGTGCCGTGTGGTGGTGCTGCGTGTGTACGTGCGGCAGCGTGTGTACGGGCGTGGTGTCTTCGGGTGCGGAGTGTTCATACGCCATGGCAGTCCCTTCGATGCGACGGTGTCAGCCGGGAAGCGGTGCGAGGAGCGCCGGGTCGCCGGAGCGCCGGGCCGCCGCGCTGGTCTGCATGGGTCGACTCCCTGTGGATGCGCGGGTGCTCCTACGGCAGACGCAGCGGTGCGCCGCGGGCGGCGACTGCGTAGCAGCATCATTCCTCGGTGGGGGTGGGGCTCGGGAGGCGTTCGGCCTTGTGTGGCCGTTCTTCGCCCGGTCGGCGTCGCTGATCGGAGGGTTGTGCGAGCGGCGGGTCTTCGCACGTCCGGCGGGCCCTCATCAGATCGGGTGAATGCGGTGGGGTTGCCCTCTGGTGCCGCGGCCGGTGGCCGGACAGTGGGGAGGCTTCCGCGGCGGGGATCGGCGCTGCCCCTGCGGAGGCCGGTTTCCGGGTTGCTCTGCGCTGGTGTCACGGGAGGACACATGGTCGACACGGCTCGACGGAACTCAGGTGCGGAAGGGGTGGACGGGGGCGTCGGGGTGACCGCGCTGCTGGTCGCCGCCGCGCGGGCGATCGAGACCCACCGGGACGACAGCCTGGCGCAGGACAGGTTCGCCGAGCACTTCGTGCGCGCGGCCCCGGCGTCGGCGGGGTGGCCGGTCCGTTCGCATCAGGTTCCGGGCGGGGACACGAACCCGCTGTGGGGGCGGTTCGCGCGGTACTTCGGACTGCGGACGAAGGTGTTCGACGACTTCCTGTTGCGGTCGGCGGGTGCGGGGGCACGCCAAGTGGTGCTGCTCGGGGCGGGGTTGGACACCCGTGCGTTCCGGCTCGGCTGGCCGGAGGGGTGTGTGGTCTTCGAGGTCGACCGGGAGGGCGTCCTGGCGTTCAAGCACGAGGTGCTCGCCGGGCTGTCGGCCGAGCCGAAGGCAGCGCGTGTCGCCGTGCCGGCGGATCTGCGCGACGACTGGGTGACGGCGCTGACCGGGGCCGGTTTCGACCCGTCCGCGCCGAGCGTGTGGCTGGTCGAAGGGGTGCTGTTCTACCTTCCCCGGAGTGCCGAGACACAGCTCATCGGCCTGATCGACCGGTTGAGCGCCGAGGGCAGTGCCCTGGCCTACGAGGCCAAGCTGGAGGAGGATCTGGCGGCCTTCCGCGACAGCTCGATCTACACCGCGACCAGAGAGCAGATCGGCATCGACCTGATCGGCCTCTTCGCCCTGGAGCAGCGTCCTGACTCCGCGGGTGATCTGGCGGGCCGGGGCTGGTCCACCAGCGTGCACAGTCCCTTCGAGTTCACCGAGCGGCACGGGCGTGGCCCGCTGCCCGAGCCGCATGACGCCCTGGAGGGCAATCGGTGGGTGTTCGCGGACAAACCGCGCTCGTAGCGGCGGCGTCGGGCGGCGGTCAGTCGTGGGGGTGGCCGGTGCGGTCGGGAAGCAGGACGGGCTTGACCACTCGGCCCGCCTCGCAGTCCTGTTCCGCCCGGTCGATGTCGGCGAGGGGATAGGTGCGGATCAGCTGCTCGAAGGGGAACAGTCCCGCCTGCCAGAGCGCGGTGAGCCTCGGGATCAGCACACCCGGGACGGCGTCCCCCTCGCAGAGGTGGGAGATCCCGCGGCCCCGGTCCAGGGTGCCCACCTCAAGGGAGAGCGGGGTGTGGAGCCGTGCCGCCAGGGCGAGGTGGCCGGTGGGACGCAGGGCGCGTAGCGCGTCGTTGATGAGGTGGGGGGAGGCGGTGGTGTCCAGGGCGTACCGGGCGCCTCCGTCGGTCAGGCGCCGGATGCGGTCGGGGAGGGCGGGGGTGGTGGCGGGCAGCGGGGTCGCGCCGAAGCGTTCGGCGAGGGCCAGTCGTACGGGGTTCCGGTCGACGGCCACGGTCACCGCTCCGGCCGCGGTCGCCGCCATCACCGCGGCCAGTCCCACCGGGCCCGCGCCGAGCACGGCGACGGTGTCGCCCGGGCCCGCGCCGAAGGTGTTGAGGATCGCCCCGGCGCCGGTGAGGAAGCCGCAGCCGAGCGGGCCGAGCAGTTCGACCGGCAGGGCGGGGTCGACCACGACGGCGTTGCGGGCCGGGACGAGGGCGTACTCGGCGAACGAGGACTGGCCGAACCATCGGGGCGCCAGCGCTCCCCCGGTCGCGTCGGTGAACCGTGCCGGGTGCTCCTCGCGTCCGCCGAAGAGGTTGAGGGCGGCGAAGGAGTCGCAGTAGGCGGGGGCCGCGCGCAGGCAGTTGCGGCACTGTCCGCAGGAGTCGAAGCTCAGGACGACGTGGTCGCCGACGCGTGGCCCGGTGTCCGGTCCGCCGGTCTCCACCACGGTCCCGGCACCCTCGTGGCCGAGGACCGCGGGCAGGGGCGAGCGGCCCGCCGAGCGGCGTACCGCGAGATCGGTCCGGCACATCCCGCAGCCCGCGATCCTGACCAGCAGCTCACCGTGGGTCGGCCCGGTGTTCAGCCGTACGTCCTCCACGGTGAACTTGGCCTCGTACGAACGCAGCACGGCGGCGCGGAAGGTCAGGGTCATGGCTCCTCCGGGCGGTGCACGACGAACGGAGTGAGGTTGCCGTACAGCCCCCACGGGCCGCCCGCGACTCCGACACCGCTCTCCTTGATGCCGGCGAAGGGCTGGGCGAGGGAGAGTTCGGCGTGGTGGTTGATCCACGCCGTGCCGCACTCCAGCCGGTCGGCGACCGCCTCGGCCCGGTCGAGGTCGGTGCCCCACACCGAGCCGCCCAGCCCGAAGCCGGTGCCGTTGGCCGCCGCGACGGCTTCGTCGAGGTTCCGGTACGGCAGCACCGGCAGGACCGGGCCGAATTGCTCCTCCCTCACCACGGGGCTGTCGGGTGGGACGTCGGTGAGGACGGTGGGGGCGAAGAAGTAGCCCGGTCCGTCCAGTCGGTGTCCGCCGGCGGCGGCTCGCGCGCCCTCGGCGAGGGCCTGGGCCGTGCAGTGTTCGACCCGGGCCAGTTGGGGGGCGTTGTTGACCGGGCCCAGCCGGGAGTCCGGGTGGAGTCCGGCGCCCACGACGGTGGTCCTCGCGCGTTCCGCGAGGGCCTCGACCACCTGGGCGTGGAGCCGGGCGGGGGCGTAGACGCGTTTGACGGCCATGCAGACCTGCCCGCAGTTGCGGAACGCCGCCCAGAACAGCCGGTCGGCGATCCGCTCCACCCGCACGTCGTCCAGGAGGACGGCGGCGTCGTTGCCGCCCAGTTCCAGGGTGACCCGGGCCGGGGTGGCCGCCGCGCCGCGGGCGACGGCCCGGCCCGTGGGGATCGATCCGGTGAAGGTCACATGGCGGATGCCTGGATGTGAGGCGAGGCGGGCGCCCAGCGGCTCCCGGCCGGTGACGACCGTCAGGACGTCCTCGGGGAGGGCGGCGGAGAGCACGGAGGCCAGGAGCCGGGTGGCCAGGGGGGTGTACGGGGACGGCTTGAGCACCACCGTGTTGCCCGCCGCGAGCGCGGGCGCGAACTTCGCCGACGCGAGCTGGAGCGGGAAGTTCCACGGCACGATCGCGGCGACGGGCCCGAGGGACCGCCAGCGGATCTCGCTGCGCACCGGCCGGCCGTCCGTGATCGGCTGGGTCCCGGGGTCCAGTTCGGCGAAGTAGCGCAGCCGGGCCGCGGTGCGGGCGATCTCGGCGTACGACTCGGCCAGGGGCTTGCCCTGTTCCCGCGTGAGCAGGGGGGCCAGTTCGGCCGCGGCCGTGTCCACGGCGTCCGCCGCCGCCAGCAACGCGGTGGTGCGGGCGGCCCGGTCGGTACGCCAGTCGTGCCAGGCCGTGTGCGCCCGGCCGACGACGGCGTCCAGTTCCTCCGGTCGCTGATCGGGAGCGTCCTCGAACGGCTCGCCCGTCGCCGGGTCGAGGACGGCGAAGCAGGCCGCGCGGGTTCCTGGTGCGCGGCGGGGCCGGCCGGTCGGCATGCGGCGGTCAGCTCGCGACGCCGGCCGTGGCCTCGGACTCCCGGGCGTGGCGGTCCATCTCGGCCCGGAACGCCGCCACCATCCGCGGCTGGATCCGTCCGGCGTCCCGGTCGCCTCCCTCGCAGACCGCGCCGCGGACCCCCACGATGTCGGTGCCGATACGGGTCAGTGCGCCGAGGTCCTCCTTCCGCACACTGCCCGCGAGGGCGGCGAGCAGCCCGGAGGCGTGGGCCAGCCGGACGAACTCCGCGCAGACGTCGGGCGGAACGTGGTCGAACAGCCGGGTCCCGTCCTTGATCGCGGTGTCGAGCATGGCCGCGTCGGAGCCGGAGCGGCGGGCGATGTCGGGCAGCGCGAGCGGGCTGACACAGCCGATCCGGTGGGCGTCGGCGTAACCGGAGGCGACCACGAGCGCGTCGGGCCGGTGGTCCTTCACCGCCCGTACGACGGCGCTCATGACGTCGACGGCCTGGCCGGGCGTCGTACAGCCGTAGAGGCCGACCTTGATGTACGTGGCGCCGGAGACGGTCGCGCCGAGCGCGGCCTGGGCCACCGTGCCGGGCTTGTACGGTACGTCCCCCACGGTGGCGGAGACCGGCTTGTCCGCGGGGACCACGTCCCTGATCTCCCGGATGACCCAGGGGAAGTTCGCTCCGAGGGAGCCCTCGTCGGGCTTCTTGACGTCCACGATGTCGAGGTGCTCCGCCGCCTTCGCGCACTCCAGAGCCTCTTCGACGCTGTCCGGTGAGATGAGAAGCAACAAGGTGGACTCCTTCCACCGCCTCGCCACCGGGCCGCGGCGCGGAGGTGCGGTGACGCCTGGTTCACTTGAGGTCCGCTTATCATCACGGTGACTCCTGGGCTGCCGACAGGGCGTGCGGGTGCCTCTCGGATCATTCCCCGCCTCGTGCGCGCGCCGTCCACGCCGGTCCGCGGATGTGCCACAGCGGTCGCATCCGCGCACCGGGGGCCGGTTGTCCCGACGGCATCGGTTCAGTCGTGGACGAGGGCGTGGATGCGGCGGGCGGCGAACGTCAGGCACAGGCCCGTGATCGCCAGCAGGTAGCCGACGTGCCAGAGCAGGTGGGGGCCGGGGTCGCCGACGCAGATGCGGCGGAGCAGTTCGACCGCGTGGTACAGGGGGGTCAGCTCGACCAGGATCTGTGCGGCGCCGGGGTAGTCCTGGACGGGCGAGAAGGTTCCGGAGAACAGGAACAGTGCCATCTGGGCGGTGGTGAGCGCGTCGAAGTCGTGCCAGCCGCGCATCAGGGTGCTGGCCGCCAGACCGAGCGCGGCGAACGCGATCACCGCCAGGACGGACGCCGGGAGGGCGAGCAGCGCCCAGCCGGGGGTGACCGTGCCCAGGAGCACCATCGTGACCAGGAACAGCCCGCAGTACACCGCCCCGCGCAGGGCGCTCCACACCACTTCGGCGACGGCGACCTCCGCCGGGGTGACGGGGGTGACGAGGACCGCTTCGTACACCTTGGACTGCCGGAGCTTCGCGAAGAAGGCGAAGGTGACGGTCGAGAACGCCGCCGTCATCGCCGAGGTGGCGAGCATGGCGGGGGCGACGAAGTCGGCGTAGGGGATCCGGTGTCCCTGGTAGGCGATGTCCTTCGCGATGAGGCTGCCGACCCCGAGGCCGATGGACAGCAGGTAGAACAATGGCTCGACCAGGCCGGCCAGGACCAGGAGCCAGGCCGAGGGCCCGGTCTGCATGGCTCGTGCGTTGCGTCTGACCACTGCGGCGGACCGGTGCGCGGAGAAGCGTCCGGCGACGGCGTGGGTGAGCATGGTGCCTCTCTCAGCTCGCGAGCCGACGGCGGAAGGCCGCCTCGGCGCAGATCCAGCCCGCCACCGCCCACAGCAGCAGGTATCCGATGTGCCAGGCCACCGGCCAGGCGGGCGGGGTTCCCAGGCTGGCGGCGCGGCACAGCTCGACGCCGTGCCACAGCGGCGAGGCGTGGGCGAGCTGCCGGAAGCCGTCGGGGAGTTCACCGACGGGGAAGAAGACTCCGGCGAACAGGGTGGTGGGGATGACGACGAAGCGGATCAGCAGTTCGAAGTAGCCGTCGTTGCGGATGGACGCCGCGAACGCCATGGTCGGTCCCGCGGCGCCCGGGGTGAGCAGCGCGCACACCAGGGGCACGGTCAGTGCCCAGGGCGAGTGCAGCGCGCCGAAGGTCCAGGCGATGGCCAGGAACGCGGCGACGGACAGGGTCACCACGCACAGGAGGTACAGCAGCCAGCCGGCGATCATGTCCCGGATCGTCACGCGTGTGCCGCGCATGGCGTGGATGCCGCCGACCCATTCGAATTCGCTGAGGACGCCGTACGTCGACTCGTTGGCGGCGATCTGGTACGCCGTCGCGGCCAGGATGCCCGGGGCGATCCAGTCCAGGTAGGGGACGCCGTCGACCTCACCGACGTAGCCGCCCACCCCGGCGCCGATGCTGACCAGGAACAGAAGGGGCAGGGCGAAGAAGGAGAACACCGACGCTTTCCAGAGCCGGCGGTACAGGAGCAGGTGCCGTTCGAGCACGGCGAGGGAGGGCTGGACCATCGCTACTCCACCAGTGCCCGGCCGGTGAGCCGGAGGAAGACGTCTTCGAGTGTGGACCTGCGTACCAGCACACTCGCCGGTCGCAGTCCGCGCCGGTGCACTTCGTCCACGACCGCGTCTCCGTCCCGGGCGTAGACCAGGACGCGGTCCGCCAGCGGGTCGACGCGGTCGCCGATGCCGTCCAGCCTTCCGGCGTAGGTGTCAGCGGCGTCGTAGCCGAAGCGCAGCTCGACCACCTCGGGGCTGGAATGCGTCGCGATCAGCTCCCGCGGCGATCCCTCGGCGGCGATCCGGCCACCGTCCATGATCACGAGCCGGTCGCACAACTGCTCCGCCTCGTCCATGTAGTGGGTGCTGATCACCAGGGTGGTGCCGCGTTGCTTGAGCCGGAACAGCCGCTCCCACAGCAGGTGCCGGGCCTGGGGGTCCAGTCCGGTGGTCGGCTCGTCCAGCAGCACGATGTCGGGTTCGTTCGCCAGAGCGCGGGCGATGGTGAGGCGGCGCTTCATCCCTCCGGACAGGGACTGCACCCGGTCCCCGGCCCGGTCCTCCAGCCGGGCGAACTCCAGGAGTTCGGCCGCCCTGTCGAGCGCCCGTCTCCGGGACATGCCGAAATACCGCGCGTACGTGGTGATGTTTTCGAGAACGGTCAGATCCAGGTCGAGATTGTCCGTCTGAGGGCAGATTCCCAGCCGTTCGCGGATCCGGGTCTGCTCGCGGGCCGGATCGCGGCCCAGGATCCTGAGTTCGCCGCCGGACGGTACGCTGACACAGCTCAGCATGCGCATGGTCGTTGTTTTCCCGGCGCCGTTCGGCCCGAGCAGGCCGAAGGCGACTCCCGCGTGCAGGTCCAAATCGATACCGTCGACCGCGGTGAATTCACCGAAGCGCTTCACCAGGCCCCGGGCCCGTACGAGAGCGGGTCCGCCCTGGTTTTCGGCACACGTGTGCCCCTGTTTTCCCATTGCGCTGTCCTCCGAAATCCCGCACTTGCGCGGCGGGCGTCACCGGCAAGCTACCGAATTGAATTCCGAAACAACAGCCCGTTCCCGCTTCGGGATTCAGCGCTGCCGACGAGAAACAATCGGGTTCTTCCCCGGTGAATTCCAGGCGGGCGAGTCCGGGGAGAGGTGGGACTGTGACGGCGGTCGGGGGTGGTAGTCGCTCTTCCCGTGGTGGAGTCCGAGCCGCTTGCTCGTGGTGCGTACCGAAGGGATGGTCCGCCGCGACCCCACGCGGGCGTCTTCCGGGAATGCGGGCGGGGCGGTCAGGGGCTGTCGCCGACCCAGTCCCAGCGGTCCGGATCGTCCGGGCGGGGTTCGTACAGCGCCCGGCCGCCCGGGCCGAAGCGTCCCAGTTCCGTGCGGAGCACGGCACCGGCGTCCCGCTCGGTCCGGGTCCAGCCGGTGATGTCCAGGAGCAGGCCGTCCAGGGGGCCGCCGACCAGTTCTACGTAGCGCTGCCCCTCGACCGGGCCCGGGCTGCGCGGATCCGCGCCGTAGACCCTGCCGCGCAGCAGCTGCTCATCATCACGGTCCATCCGCACAGCCTCGCAGCCACCACTGACAATCGGACCGGGCCCGATGCCGGACCGCTCACCGGTGCGGACCGAGAACCGCTTCGGCCTCGATCCGGCGGATGGCCTCCAGCGGGTAGGGGACCGTCCGGCTCTCCTGCCGGAACCGGCGGGAGAAGTCCCCCATGACCGCGGCGATCGGCGCGTGCCGGACCAGGGTCGCCGCGATCGACGCGGGGATCCCCTGCGGCGGCTCCCCCCGGGCCCAGGCGCGCACAAACACCCGGCGCTCCTCGGGACCGTGCCCGTAGAGCGCGACGGCCAGCCAGTTCACCAGGTGGGTGGCGGCGTAGGAGCGGTCGTAGGTGTCGTGCCGGGCGACGAAGTCGGCCTCGTCCCGCGCGAGGTCGAAACGGGAGGAGATCGCGAGGCCGTAGTCGGTGAAGTAGAGCCGTCGGCCGTCGGTGAGGATGTTCTCGAAGTGGACATCGAAGTGCAGCAGGCCGCGGGCGTTCATGAACGAGACGCCGGCCGTCAGCTCGCTGACCACCATGGCGCAGGCGCGAGCGGCCGTCCCGTCGTCGGCGCCGATCCGGACGCCCAGCCAGTCGTGCAGGTTCCGCGGGACGTACTCCAGGAACAGGGTGAGGCTCGCCGAGGAATCCCGGAGGGCCTCGATGCGGCGGCGTACGGCCGGGCCGCCGCCCCAGTGCGTGACGGCCCGTTCCACATCGGCCAGTTCCTCGGGAAGCGGCCGGCCGGGGTCGGGCAGCACCCGCCAGTGATGCAGCAGGGGGAAGCCCTCGTGGTCGCCCGCGATCACCCAGTTCGTGGTCATGGTGTGCACGGCCAGCTCCCGCCAGGCGCCGAATCCCGGGCCGCCGATCGTGCCGACGCCGTAGTGGGTGAAGAGGGGCAGCCCGAAGAGATTCGCCGTGGAGTGCAGGTGCTCCGGCCGTAGCTCCAGATCGGTGAGGCGTACCTGTTTGACGAAGACGGGGGTGCCCTCGACCTCCAGCAGGGCCGTCTGCCCACCGATGCCGGAGCCCATCGGGGTGGCGGCGTCCAGGAGTTCGCGGAGTCTGCGGTCGCCGCACAGGGCCAGCGACGTGGCGACGGCGCCGTGGGCCGCCAGGCGGGCACCTCGGGACGGGTCAGGGGTCCTCACCGATGCCTCCAGCCCCCGACATCACCGCCGAGGACGCGCCCGAGCGTACCGTGGAGGCCGTACGGGAGACGCACGGCCGTCCGGCCGGACGGCCCGCCGGGCCGTCTCAGAAGCGGGTGGCGGTCCCGCATCCCGCGTCACCGGACTCCCGCATCCGCGTCTCCATCGACTCGCTCCGGTGGTAGGGGTCGACCTCGGGACCGTCTCCCGGGGGTGAATCCTGGTCCGGGTGCTCCGACTCCGCGGCGAGCGGGGCGCCTGGGTCCTCGTCCCCGAACCACCCGGTGACCCGTCCGGGATCCAGCGCCACGACCAGTACGGCGGCCAGGGCCAGGAGGCCGACCACGTACCGGCCCTTGCCTCCCCGGCGCCGGGGAGGCTGGTGACCGCGCCACGGCTCCGGCGGGCCGCTGCGCTCCTGGAGCCGCCGGGTCACCATCCGGGCGCGCGCGGACGGTTCCTCGGGCACTTCCTCGCCCTTGGTGCCGGGCGCGGGCTCGGCCTCTCGCAGGAAGCGTTCCCACTCCTCGTCCGGTATGGACTCCCCACCCTTGCCCACGCTGGGCTCCCACCCTTCTTCCCCGTCCGACCCCCGTCCGAGCAGGGGCCGGGCTTGTCCCGTGCGTCGTCGCGGTACCGCTCGGTCCGGGACGGCGATCGCCACCGCTCGGGCGGTCGGCCCAGTGATCATAGGCGTGGGCCCGGGGGCACGGGACAGGCCGTCACCGCCGGGGCGGGCGGGGGCCGTTGTGGCCGTCGCGGCGGTGCGGGCCGGGGCCGGCGGGGGGCGGTGTCGCCGGGGCGCTCACCACGGGCGCGGGCCCCGTCCTACGGACGTCCCTTGTCGGGGTACGGGCCGGGAGTTCATCGCGGGTCGGGCCGACGGCCTCGTCCAGCCCTCCTACTGGCCGACGGCCTTCACTGCCTCGGTGGGCGGTGGCGGCCCAGCAGGCGGGGGGTCGATGGGCGGGGCGTCGGTGGGCGTCGGGGTGCGGTAGGCCCGCAGCGGGCCATTGGCCGCGGCCACGGCGGCGATCGCCAGGACGGCCGACAGTCCGCCGGTCACCAGGGAGAAGGAGGCGGAGGTGGCGGACGCGACAAGGCCGCCGCGGAAGTTGCCGAGTTCCGGTCCCGCGACGCCGATCACGTGCTCCACCGACGAGACCCGGCCCCGGTACGCGTCCGGTGTCTCCAGTTGGACCAGGGCGCTGCGGGTGATCACGGAGACGGTGTCGGCGGCGCCGGCCACGGCGAGGCAGCCGAGGGTCAGCCACAGGGGCCCGGCCAGGCCGAACCCCGCCAGGGCCAGGCCCCAGACGCAGGCCGCGGTCAGTTGGACCAGGCCGCTGCGGCGCCAGCGGGTGACCGTGCCGGAGAGCAGGCCGGCCGTGATGCCGCCGACGGCGACGGCCGACAGGAACAGTCCGAGCGTCTGCGGGTCGCCGTCGAAGCGGGCCTCGTTGACCAGCGGGAAGAGCGCGATCGGCATGGCCAGCAGGGTCGCGGAGAGGTCGGTGGCCAACGAGCCCCACAGGGTCGGGCGGCGCAGGACGACGGACCAGCCGCCGCGTTGCGCCCGGGGGCGGCGCGTGCCGTCGTCCGTGGTGGTCCCCCGCGGCTTCATGGCCGGGAGTCGGATCACCGCGACCATCGAGATCGCCACGGCCATCGCCTGTACGGCGTAGGCGGCAGGGAAATCCCAGTGGGCGATGATCAGGCCGGCCGCCGCGGGTCCGGCGAGCATCGCCGCCTGGAAGGAAAGGTTGGTCAGGGCGAGGCCGGCCGCGACCTGGTCCGCGGGCAGCAGCCGCACCGGGAAGGTACGGCGGGCCGGGGCGCCGAGCGCGCTGCAGGAGGACCCGGCGGCGACCAGGGTGAGCAGCAGGAGCACGCTCCGGTTGTCCGCCAGGGCCTGCGCGCACAGCCCCGCCGCCGCCACGAACTGGCCCGCGGTGGTGGCCCGTACCACCGCCCGTCGGTCCACGGCGTCCGCCAGTGTGCCGCCGAGCAGTCCGAACAGCAGCAGGGGCAGGCCGGACGCGAGTCCGATGGCGCCGGTGCCGATCGGGCTGCCGGTCAGCTCCCAGACCTGGGCGAGCACCGCCACGTTGGCCGTCTGGCCGCCGAGTTGGGACATCGAGGTGCCGATCCACAGGTCGCGGAAGGGGCGACTGGAGCGCAGGGGGCGGGTGTCGAGGAAGCGGACGCGTGCCCTCATCGCGGCGGCTCGACCAGGTGGTCGAGGATGCGCCGGCGCATGGAGCGGTGTTCCAGTGCCCCGCGCAGGTCCGCGACCACCTCGGTCAGGGGGTGCGGGACCTCGGCGTCGAGTTCGGCGAGGGACGCGTGCGTGGCGCGCCACTCGGCCTCCAGGAAGGGGACCAGGGCCCGGCCGCGGTCCGTCAGGTCGATCCGCCGGGTGCGGGCGTCCGGTCCCGGCTCCGAGGTGACCAGGCCCTCCTTGCGCATGGCGGCGATCGTCTGACTGAGCGCGGAGTGCGAGCGGTGCAGGGACGTCGCCAGTTCGCGGATCGTGAGGGGGCCGGTGTGGGCCAGACGGATCAGCGGATACGCGAACCGTGGCCGCACTCCGGTGACCCCGCGCTCCACATAGACCTGTTCGATCTCGGCGTCCAGGGCGGCCAGCAGCTCGTGCAGCGCATGCCAGGGGTCGGGCAGGGCTGTGGGGTCGACGTTTGTCACAGCGCTAATATATCAGCGCTCATGTATCAGCGCTCATGTATCAGCGCCCATAAATATCAGGACCGATACAACAGCACCGATGTAATAGCGCTGACACAACAGCGCTCACCTGTGAGCGGTCACACAACGACGCCCCGGCACCACGTGCGTCACTCCCGGCTGCGAGCGCTCGCAGCCGGGATGCCTGGAGTCGGCCGCACGACCGGCCGGTTCGGGATGTCAGACGCGGTAGATGTACAGGTCCCAGAGACCGGACGCGTTGGGCGAGCAGGTGTAGTTGCTCGCACCGGCGTTCGAGACCGCCCACCGACCCGCGTGGTTGCAGCTGGTCGCGTCCGCGTACTGACCCCAGGGAATCCACGCCGTCGGGCCGACGGCGGAGGCCGATATCGTCGGGGCCGCTTCGGCCGCCTGGACCGCCGGGGCGGCCACCAGTCCGGCGACACCGACCGTACCGACCACAGCCGCGGTGGCGAACATCTTGCGCAGGGACATGACGTCGAGCCCTCCCACTTCGTCAGATGCATCGGGGGCCATACCCCCCGATGGCTGAAGGAAGACTGTCCGGACCCACCGGGCACTACACCGCGAAGTCCGCATTCCCTGATGAATTGGCTGATTTCCGGATCATCCGGCTGATAATGTGCGCATCTCGTGAAGATCCGCTCGGCGATCGGCGCGCCTCGGGGATTTTGACGGCCACGCCCGGGCCCGAGGCCCCCTCCCAAGAGGGTCTAGAAGGTCTAGACCATGCTACAACCGACACCCCGAATTCGAGCCATCTCCGCCGTGGATCCTTCGGCGTGACCAAGGGCCGTGCCCGGGCGGGCCTCGCGGGACCGGAGCCGAATCCCGACGGGAACGCTCAGGAACAGGCAGGCTGGTGCCTCTCCCGTGCGCGCGCCGATGTGAGGGCGACGCCCCGACCGAAGGGCCCCCATGAGTCCGACTCTCCGTACCGCCTCACCTCTCCGTATGGGGCTGGGACTCGCCGCCGTCGGGCGGCCCGGCTACATCAATCTGGGGCGGGACCGGGACCTGCCCGCCGTACGCTCGGTCGAGGCGTTGGAGGAGCGGGCCTTCGAGCTGATGGACGCGGCCCATGCCCAGGGCGTGCGCTACTTCGACGCCGCTCGGTCGTACGGGCTGGCCGAGACCTTTCTCGCGCGGTGGCTCGACTCCCGTCCGGACGTCGAGGACGTGGTGATCGGCAGCAAGTGGGGCTACACGTACACCGCCGGCTGGAGCACCGAGGCGGACGTGCACGAGGTGAAGGACCACAGCGTCGCCTCGTACGAGCGTCAGGTCGCCGAGAGTCGTGCCCTGCTCGGCGACCGGCTGAACCTGTATCAGATCCACTCCGTCACCCCGGAGAGCCCGGCGCTGACGGACACCGCCCTGCACGAGCGGTTGGCCGAGCTGGCGGACGGCGGCGTCACCGTCGGGCTGTCCACCAGCGGGCCCGCTCAGGCGGAGACCGTCCGCGCCGCGCTGTCCGTCACCGTGGGCGGACGGCGGCTGTTCGACAGTGTGCAGAGCACCTACAACCTGTTGGAGCCCTCGGCGGGCGAGGCCCTCGCGGAGGCGCATGCCGCGGGTTGCGCGGTCATCGTCAAGGAGGCGCTGGCCAACGGGCGGCTCGCCGATCCGCACACCGTGTCCCCGGAGACGCAGGCGCTGCGCGACGTCGCCCGGGCGGTGGACACGTCGTGCGACGCGGTCGCGCTCGCCGCGGTTCTCGCGCGGCCCTGGGTGGACGTCGTACTCTCCGGGGCCGCCACCGTCGCCCAGCTCGGCAGCAATCTCACGGCGGGGCGGGTTCGGCTCGACCAGGCCCAGTGGGAGCGGCTGGACGGGATGGCCGAGCCCCCGGCGGCCTACTGGGCCCACCGGTCGCGGCTCGCCTGGGGCTGAGCGCCGGGACAGCGTCGGCGGGCACGCGGAGTTTATTCGCACGGACGCACGAAGTACTAGGCCGTTCGTGAGTTCTCCCCCGCTCGCCTCTCCCCGGGCCCGAAGCTCAAGGAGCGGTGCGTGATCGGCGCCGCTTCGACCTGGTAGGGGCTGGGGGCAGAGCGTGACACGAGAAGAAGCACGGCGTGGGGGACCCGAGGAGCAAGCGGTACTGCTGGTGGCCGGGTTGGCCGATCTGGCGGTGAGTACGGTGTTCTCGGCCGTGGGCACCGTACGAGGGCTGCTGGGCAGGTCGGACACGGCGGAACTGGCGGCACAGGCCGAGCACGACCTCATGGCGCGCGGGCGGCTGACGCTGGACCGGTACACCGCCACGCCCCCGGCCTATCTGGAGCAGCTCGCCCGAGTCGCGGTGGAGCGGCGGGCGGGCGGCGATGACTGACCGGTGGGAACCGGCCGCGTTCAAGGCCCGCGTGGACGAGGTGCTGCACCGGTTCGCCGCCGAGGAGGCCGACCAGCTCGCCGCGATCGATCCGCTCCTCGCCCCTGTCGCCGAGCAGGTGGAAGTGGCGGTCGCGAACGGCAAGCGGCTGCGGGCGGCGTTCTGCTACTGGGGTTGGCGGGCCGCCGGACAGCCCGACAGCGAGGCCCTGGTGCGGGCGGCGGCCTCCATGGAGCTGGTGCACGCCGCGGCCGTCGTCCATGACGACCTGATCGACGACAGTCCCTTGCGGCACGGGCGGGCCACCGCGCATGTCGCCCTCCGTCCGGCCCTGGCGCGCCGACCGCGGGCGGATGCCGCCGCACGGTCCCTGGCGATGCTGGTGGGCGATCTGCTGATGGCGCTGGCCGGACAGCTCTTCACCGCCAGCGGGCTGCCCGCCGCGTATCTGGCGCGGGCCCGCCCGCTGTGGTCGGTGATGGCGCGGGAGCTGAT
Organism: Streptomyces sp. NPDC091377; assembly: GCF_044757045.1. Lineage (NCBI taxonomy): Bacteria > Bacillati > Actinomycetota > Actinomycetes > Kitasatosporales > Streptomycetaceae > Streptomyces > Streptomyces sp. NPDC091377. The sequence continues at coordinate 93,039 of NZ_JBIVUE010000009.1, forward strand.
CGCGGGCGAGTGCCTGGAGATCCTGCACACCGGCGGCGGACCCGACACTGCGGCGTCGCTGAAGGTCATCCGGTACAAGACCGCCAAGTACACCGTCGAACAGCCGCTCCTCATCGGCGGGGCCCTCGCCGGTGCCGGTGAGCGGCTGCGGGACGGATACCGCGCCTACGGACTGCCGCTCGGCGAGGCGTTCCAGCTCCGGGACGATCTGCTCGGGCTGTTCTCCGCCCCCGGCCAGACCGGGAAGGCCGACGCCGACGACGTACGCGGGCATCGGCCCACCGCCCTGCTCGCGGAGACCTGGCGTCTCGCCGACGGCGAGGACCGCCGTCGGCTCCGGGCGCTCCTCGGCAGACGCCGCCAGGACGAGACGACGCTCGACACCGTCCGCGAGACGATGCGGCGTCTCAAGGCCCCGGAGCGGATCGAGGACATGATCAGCGACCGGGTCGAAGAGGCGCTGTCCGCCCTCCACGGTCTCGGACTGCCCGCACAGGCCGCCACCGCGCTCACCTCGCTCGCCGCCTCGGCGGCCCACCGCCGATCCTGAGCCACCTCGCCCCACCCCACCACAGCGGTCCTCGCCCCACCAGAGCAGTTCCCAATGCCACCCCAGCAGTTCCTCGCCCCACCGGAGCAGTTCCCCACGCCACCCCAGCAGTTCCGCTCGCCACCCCAGCAGTTCCGCACCCGACCAAGCAGTCAAGGAGCCCGCGATGACCGACCCAGACGGAACGACAGCCCCGCTGCGGCACGCCGGTGACGAGTTGGCGGACGCCACGGTCGCCGCGCTCTTCGAGCAGGGACAGGTGGGTACGTTCAACACCCTCATGCGCTTCATGTCCACCGCGGGCGCTCCGCTGCCCGACGGGCTGCCGGACGTGGCCCGGGAGTACCTGGAGGCCACCCGGCATCCGCCGGACTGGGTGGACTGGGCGGAGATGGAGAAGGCCCGCCTGTTCTTCATCGACAACAACGTACACATCTCCACCGCGCTGTCCTTCGCCTCCATGCCCGCCTGCTACGTCGTCCCGCACATGGCGAAGCTCCTGTCCGCCACCCACGGGCTGAAGTACCCGTCCAAGCGGATGGCCGAGACAGGCCAGTTCACCGTCTACCTGATGCAGCCGGAGGCATTCGAGGCCGGTGGGCGTTTCGTGCCCGCCGCCCAGAAGGTGCGCCTTCTGCACGCGTCCATCCGCCACCACCTCGTCCGGGAGAACCGGTGGGACGTCGGGACGCTGGGCACGCCGATCTGTCAGGAGGACATGATCTGCGGGCAGATGTTCTTCTCCCTGCTCGTCCTCGACAGCCTGCACCGCCTCGGCATCCACATGTCGCAGGAGGGCGCGGACGCGTACTACTACGCCTGGCGGGTCGTCGGTGCGATGCTCGGTGTCGACCAGGAGGCGGTCCCCAAGACGCTGGAGGACGCCCGCGGCTTCCTGGACCGCTACCTGGCCCGCCACATGGGTCCGTCCCCGGAGGGTGCCCACCTCACCCGTCAGCTCATCGACCTCTACGAGGAGGTCGTGCCGGGCACGTTCTTCGACCCGCTCGTCTCCGCGCTGATCCGGTATCTCGTCGGCGACATCTGCGCCGACTGGCTGGAGGTGCCGCGCACCGCGTGGGACACCCCCGTGAAGGCCGCGCCGCATCTCCTGGGCGTGCTGGAGACGATCGAGGACCACTCCCCCTTCGCCGCCTGGGCGCTGGACCGTCTCGGCCATCTCACCGCCCGTCTGGAGCTGTCCACCCTCACGCGCGGGCGCATCATGCACTACGCCATTCCGGAGCAGCTGAAGAAGGACTACGGCGTCTCCAACACCGTTCCCCCCAACCGCCGTTGGAGCCCGCCGCCCACCACGGCGTCGTGACCCCGCGCTCCTGTCCGGGGGTGTCAGGAGGCGGCGTGGGCGAGGGCGGCCGGGGTCCGGCAGCCGACGATGGCCGGGGCCTCCTGGACCAGGGTGTCGTCGGTGAGGGCCGCCACCATGAACAGGGCGAAGTCCACCCGGCGGGTGAGGTTGCCGGCCAGCAGCGGATCGCCGACATGGCGGCTCCACACGGGCAGTCCCTCGCTCTCGCCCTCCTCCAGGTCGCTGCCGCGTACGACGGTCCACCGGGTGTCGCTGGCGAACACCCGGCGGCACGCCTCCACCTGGTCGTCGATCTCGGCGGCGCGCAGGAGCTTGCCGATCACGGTGGCCGCCTTGAGGCCCAGGGTGAACAGCCGCGAGTACCGGTCCTTGCCGTCACGTGTGATGTGCCAGCCGCAGGAGAAGACCAGGCGGGCACCGGGCCGCGCGTGGTCGAGCACCGCCTGTGCCGTGCCCGAGGCGTACTGCTGCACCCGCCAGGGCACCAGCACCGTCAGCACCCCGTCGCAGCCGTCGACCGCCCGCCGGATCACCTCCGGGTCGTTGGTGGGACCGGGAACGACAGTGATCCGATCCTCGAACGCGGCCAGCTTCGGCACGCTGCGCTCACGGCACACGCCGACCACCTCGTAGCCGCGCTCCAGCGCGTGCCGGACCATGTACTGCCCGAGCTTTCCTGACGCCCCGACGATGCAGACTTTCTTCATGCGTTGCGCACTCATGGTGTGTTCCCCTCGCCGACCTGCTCACCTTATGTTGTAAGGCACGGTAGCCTTATGGCGTAAGGCTGACAAGCGGGTGAAGGGAAGAGGCAGATGGGCGAGGGAGGCAAAGGGCGGCGCGCGGCCTCCGCACGCACGCCGCTCAGCCGTGAGCGGGTGATCCGTACGGCCGTGGCGGTCGCGGACGAGAAGGGTTCGGCCGCGCTCACGATGCGGGCGATCGCCGCGCCGCTCCGGGTCGAGGCGATGTCGCTCTACCACCATGTGTCGGGCCGGGAGGACATCCTCGACGGCATGGTGGACGCGGTGTTCGCCGAGATCGATGTGCCGCCACGCGACACCGACTGGAAGAGCGCCATGCGCCACCGCGCCGACTCCGCCCGTGCCGCACTGCTGCGCCACCCGTGGGCCATCGGCCTGATGGACTCACGTTCCCGGCCCGGACCCGCCACACTGCGCCACCACGACGCGGTCATCGGCACCTTGCGGACCGCCGGGTTCTCCGTCCCGATGACCGCGCACGCCGTCTCGCTGATCGACAGCTATCTGTACGGCTTCGTCCTCCAGGAGGTGAGCCTGCCGTTCACCGGTACGGCCGAGCAGGACGAGGTGGCGGGGGCCATCGCGCGGAACATGTCCGCCGACCTGTACCCCCACCTCACCGAACTGGCCACCGAGCATGTCCTGCGTCCCGGCTACGACTACACCGACGAGTTCGCCTTCGGCCTCCGACTCGTCCTCGACGCACTCCACCCCGACGAGGAACCCGCCGCGGATGCACCGAGGGGGTGAGCCGTCGCCGGGCCCGGCACGAGTCTGGTGCGTTCCCGGCCTCGATCACCTCGGTCACACCCAACGGCCGAAAGCCCGTTGGACGAACTCCCTGGTCACGGCAGGGCTGTTTAATCTTGTCTAGACCTTTTTTGTCTAGACCTCTTGTGGCGAGAGTGATCCACAGCTACGTTTCCGGCTGTCCAGGTGTAGTTCAAATTTGCGCCAACTCCCTTGACGGGCATGGCCGGAAGGAGCTCCTCCGCATGCATGACCGGAGTCTGTCCAGGCGTACCCTGCTCGCCTCCGCGACCGCGGTCGCGGGCGCCGCAGCCGTGGGGGCGTCCAGTGCTCCCGCCCTCGCCGCCACCGAGCGTCCCAGCGACCGGGACGCCCGCCTCCGCGCGCTCATCGGCAAGATGAGCCTGGAGGCGAAGGTCGGCCAATTGTTCACGGCCTACTTCTACGGCCACTCCGCCGACAACCCCGACCAGAATCATGTGGACTCCAATCTAAGGGAGTTGGGCGTCAGAACCGCCGCCGAGGTCGTCACCAAGTACCAACTCGGTGGTGTCATCTACTTCAGCGGCTGGGCGGGCAACATCCGCGACCCGCACCAGATCGCCGATCTCACCAATGGGATCCAGCGGGCCTCGCTCGCCCTGCCCGCCCGCATCCCCTCCCTGATCTCCATCGACCAGGAGCACGGCGCCAACACCCGGATCGGCAGCCCGGCCACGCAGATGCCCGGCGCGATGGCCTTCGGCGCGGGGCGCTCCACCTCCGACGCGCGTACGGCGGGCCAGATAGCCGGTACGGAACTGGCCGCCCTCGGTATCCTCCAGAACTTCGCGCCGGTCGCCGACGTCAATGTCAACCCGGCCAACCCGGTCATCAACGTGCGTTCCTTCGGTTCCGACCCGAACGCGGTGGGCAAGCTGGTCGCCGCCCAGGTGCAGGGGTACCAGCGCGCCGGGGTCGTCGCCTGTGCCAAGCACTTCCCGGGCCATGGTGACACCGGTGAGGACAGCCACACCCAGCTGCCGGTCATCACCCACACCCGCGAGGAGTGGAACCGGATCGACGCCCCGCCGTTCCGGGCCGCGATCGCCGCCGGTGTGGACTCCATCATGACCGCCCACCTCCAGGTCCCGGCGCTCGACCCGAGCAACGATCCGGCCACCCTCTCCCCCACCATCCTCACCGGGGTGCTCCGCGGCGAGATGGGCTTCGAGGGCGTGATCGTGACCGACGCCCTCAACATGCGGGGCGTGCGCACCAAGTACGGCGACGACCGGGTGCCGGTGCTCGCGATCAAGGCCGGCGTCGACCAGCTGCTCTTCCCGCCGAACATCGGCGTGGCCTGGAACGCCGTGGTCGACGCGGTGCGCAGCGGTGAGCTGACCGAGGAGCGGATCGAGCAGTCGGTGCTGCGCATCCTGCGCCTCAAGGACAAGGTCGGTCTGCTCAACGGCAGCCCGTACGTCTCCCACCGCGAGGTGGACCGGGTCGTCGGTGCCCGCAAGCACCTCAGCACCGCGGACCGGATCGCCGAGCGGACGACCACCCTGCTGGTCAACAAGGACGAGTTCCTGCCGCTGCGACGCCGTCAGCGCAAGCTGCTGGTGGTCGGCGCCAACCCGGTCTTCCCCGCCGACGACACCCGGTTCGCGCTCCCGGCGCTCACCTCGGCCCTCGATGACCTGGGCTTCAGCACGACGGAGATCGTCACCGGTCGCGCCCCCGACGCGGCGACGATCGACTCGGCCGTCGCGGCGGCGAAGGGCCGGGACGCCGTCGTGGTCGCCACCGACAACGTCGGTGCCACCAGTACCCAGCGGACCCTGGTCGCCCGGCTGGTCGCCACCGGTGTTCCGGTCATCCACGTCGCCGTCCGCAACCCGTACGACATCGCCCAGCTCAGCGGGGTGCGGGCCTCGCTCGCCACCTACTGCTGGACCGACGTCGATCTCCGCGCCGCCGCCCGGGTGATCGCGGGCCGGGTCGACCCGCGCGGCAAGCTGCCGGTGCCGGTCCAGCGGGCCGACGACCCGGCGCGGGTGCTGTTCCCGGCCGGTCACGGGCTGACGTTCGACGACTGACCCGGACCGGACGTGGCTCCGGGCGTGTCCTGAGTGGGGGTGGAGCCGCGACGGCTCCACCCCCACTTTTTCTGATGCCGGTCGGATCGGTCGGTCCTCTACGCTCGCGGCCATGACGATCACCTACGCATGGCGCGGCGACTTCGACAACGCGGACGTCAACGTGCTGCACGCGGACGGGTTCCGGCATGCGGTGCTGAACATCGACCGGCTGACGCAGGTGCGGCGGCACAGTCTGGGCTGGGTCTGTGCGCGTGGGGGCGACGGCACACTCGTCGGCTTCGTCAATGTGGCGTGGGACGGGGGTGTCCACGCGTTCGTCCTGGACACCGTGGTCACGGACCACCACACGAACTCACGGTGCATCAGCTTCCGGTACCGCACCTCGTCCGAGGACAACCCGATCGGCCCCCCGTCCTCTCCTCGCCGTGCGCCCTCGGGGCCACGCATGGGTGGCTCCGCCGTCCGTGGACATCTGCCCAGGGGACAGGGCGGTCACCACCCCTGTCCGTGCCGGCGACGGTCCGGTGATCCGTGACCGCGGCGACCGGGGGCGGCACCGGCCCGTCAGGAATCGAGAAGCGCACCGGGCCCACCGCTCCTACGTTGTGAGTCAAGGTTCGCAGGACAGTCGGCGGAGGTGACCCGGAATGAGTCAGGAACAGCAGGCGGGGAAGGGCAAGGCAGGTGCGCCCGGTGGGCTCTCGCGGTGGATGCAGCACAAGGCGAACGCGCGGGTGATCCGCAAGGTGCGGCGGGGACGGGGTGCGGTCATGGGGATGGAGGTGCTGGTGCTGAACACGGTCGGGCGCCGCAGCGGGCAGCCCCGGGAGACGCCCGTCGCCTACTTCGCCGACGGGGCGGACGCCTGGCTGGTCGTCGCCTCGGGCGGCGGCAGCAGGCACCCGGACTGGCACGAGAACCTGATGGCGCACCCCGAGCGGGCGTCGGTCGAGGTGGTCGGTCGGGGCCAGGTGCCGGTCACCCCTCAGGTGCTCGACGGCGCCGACCGGGAACAGGCGTGGCGGCTCATCGCGGCGGCCCAGCCGCGGATCGCGAAGTACCAGAGCAAGTCCGAGCGGCAGTACCCGGTGGTGCGGCTGACACCTCGATGAAGGGGCCGTCCGGCGGCGGATTTCGGACAATCACCCGTGCCGGTCGGTCACCTCGCGTTCTCCGCGCTCTCCTCGCCCTAAGCTTCTACTCGCTTGTAGAGGGCGCCCGGACGGCCGGGTCGCCCCGTGTGACGTACGCGAGTACATGGACGCAGGTAAAGGAGTGGACGCCGCGATGGTGTTCAAACGGCTGCTCGGTTCGCTCGGTGTCGGCGGGCCCACGGTGGACACGGTCCTTCGGTCGGGTCCGGCCACGCCCGGCGGCAGTCTGGCGGGCGAGGTCCGCCTCAAGGGCGGTGACTCCGACTTCGACATCGAGGAGATCACCCTGGAGCTGGTGGCCCGGGTCGAGGCGGAGCACGGCGAGGGCGAGAGCGAGGGGACGGTCGCCTTCGACCGGTTCACCGTCGGCGGCGGCTTCCGGCTCGGGACGGGCGCGGAGCACGCGGTGCCGTTCAGTCTGCCGCTGCACTGGGAGACCCCTGTCACCGAGCTGTACGGCCAGCCCCTCGGCATCGTGCTCGGGGTGCGGACCGAGCTGGCGGTGGCGGGGGCCAAGGACAAGGGCGACCTCGATCAGCTCACCGTGGGCCCGCTGCCCGCGCAGGAGGCGGTCCTGGAGGCCCTCGGGCAGCTCGGCTTCGGCTTCCGCTCGGCCGACCTGGAGTACGGGCGGATCGGCGGCACCGGTCAGCGACTGCCCTTCTACCAGGAGATCGAGCTGACCCCGCCCGCGCAGTACGCGCACCAGGTCAACGAGATCGAGCTGACCTTCCTCGCGTCCCCGGCCGGGATGGACGTGGTCCTGGAGGCCGACAAGCGCGGCGGCCTCTTCTCGGAGGGCCGTGACACCCTCACCCGCTTCACCGTCGGCCACCACGACGCGCGGGACTGGAACGCCGAGGTCGACGGCTGGATCCGGCAGCTGATCGAGTACCGGTTGGGACATGGCGCGGCCCACGGCCACGACGACCCCTCCCACGGCACTCACCACGAGGGGGGACACCGCTCCGGTCCGGGCATGGGCACCGTCGTCGCGGCCGGTGCCGCCGGGCTCGCGGTCGGCGTGGTGGGCGGCATGGTCGCGGCGGAGGTGGTGGACGAGGTGGGCGACTTCTTCGAGGGCGACGCCGAGGAGGAGTGAGCCTGCGGTGAGCTTCGCTGTTATCTTCTACAGAGCTGTAGAAGATACGGCACGCCCGGACCTCCGTGGTCCGGGCGCACCTTCCGCTCAACATACGGAGTTCACATGGCCCTCTGGGACCGCCTCAAGGAGTCCGCGTCGCAGATGCAGACCCAGCTCACCGCGAAGAAGAACGACCTCAAGAGCGGCGCGTTCCGGGACGCGAGCATGGCGATGTGCGCGCTGGTCGCGGCTGCCGACGGCACGGTGGACCCCGCCGAGCGCCAGCGCGTGGCCCAGCTGATCGCCACCAACGAGGTGCTCCAGAACTTCGACGCGCTGGAGCTGCGCAAGCGCTTCGAGGAGAACCTCGACAAGCTCGCCGCCGACTTCGCGTTCGGCAAGGTGAGTGTGCTCCAGGAGATCGCCAAGGCCAAGAAGAAGCCGGCCGAGGCGCGGGCCGTCGTCCAGATCGGCATCGTGATCGGCGGCGCCGACGGCGACTTCGACAAGGACGAGCGGGCGGTCGTACGGGAGGCGTGTTACGCGCTCGACCTGCCGCCGCACGAGTTCGACCTCTGAGTCCGGCGCGCGGCGCGGTTCACAGCGGCGTCGCCGCGTAAAGGATCACGACCAGGGTCACGGCCGAGTTGGCGGACGCCATCGCCGACACGGCCGTACCGGCGGCGGCGGTCCACGCTGCGACGCCGACGCCGGTGAACACCGACGGCCAGGTACGCGGCACCGGGGCGGAGCCGAGGAGGGCGGCGACACGGCGGGGGACGGGGCCGGGGGACGCGAAGCCCGCGAGCGTGGGCAGCGGGCCCCCGCCCGACCCTCTTGCCCCCCTCGGGGCTTTCGAGACCAGCGCGGCCTTGCCGATCGCGCGGGCCACGGTCCGGCGGTCGCCGACGGCGCGGGCGGCGTCCTCGTCCGCCCAGCGCTCGGTGGTGTACGACACGGCGGTGCGCAGCGGGCGCAGGAACGGGTTGGCGCGGGCCGCGAGCGCGACGACCAGGAGGAAGCGGTGGTGGCGGCCGGTCAGGTGGGCGCGTTCATGGGCGAACAGGGCCCGGCGTTCGGCGGAGCCCAGGGTGCGCAGGAGGCCGGTGGTGACGACGATCCGGTCGCGGATGGGCCCGCCGGGCAGGGCGTAGGCGTAGGGCGCGTCGTCGGGGAGCACGGCGACCTGTGTCGCGGGCAGTCCGGTGAGCGCCCGGTGGGAGCGGCGGCGCAGCCTGCCGTGGCGCCCCAGCGTACGGCCGCATGCCACGGCCACGGCCAGCAGCGCGGGGATGGCGGCCCGGCCGGCCACCTCGTCGTAGGGGACGGCCGCGCGGACCTCGGGGTCGGACCAGGCGTCCGGCAGCGGGTTGCCGGGCAGTTGCGCGGTGCCGACGACCATCAGCAGCGCGAGGCACACCGTGCTGCACAGCGCCATCACTCCGGCCACGCCGGTCAGCAGCCGGGTGGCCACCCGCGGGTGCAGATGCTGTTCGGCCAGGCGCGCGATCGGCCAGGCCGTCAGGGGCAGCACCAGCGGGAGGAAGACGAACACCCCCATGCGGCCTCAGCCTTCCCCTTCGTCCCTGTTCCGGCCCAGCAGTTCGCGCAGCAGCCGCTCGTCCTCGGGTTCGAGGGCGGTGACGAAGCTCGCCAGCACAGCCTCCCGGTCCTGCCGTGAGGCGTCCAGCACCTTGCGCATCTTGTGGGCGGCCAGTCCGGCCTCGTCCGAGGCGGGGGTCCAGGCGAACGACCGCCCTTCGCGTTCGCGGGTGACCGCGCCCTTGGCGAGCAGCCGGCTCAGGATGGTGACCACCGTCGTGTACGCGAGGTCGCCGCCGAGCCGCTCCTGCACCCAGCCGGCGGTGGCGGGGCCGTCCGCCTCACGCAGGGCGGAGAGGACCTGCACCTCCAGTTCGCCCTGTCCCCGTCGCCGGGGTCTCCGGTGATCCGTCACGCGATGTCTCCCTTCCGCTGGTCTGCGCTACGTGAGCGGTCCATCGTAAGGACACTCGGCGCTCCTCCGCGCCCCACATATTTCTACAGTGATGTAGAGTTTTCTGCGGTCACACCGTCGAATTTCGTCCCGAAACGAGGAGGACAACTGTGGGGGTTTCCCTGTCCAAGGGCGGCAACGTATCGCTCACCAAGGAGGCGCCGGGTCTGACGGCGGTTCTGGTGGGGCTCGGCTGGGACGTGCGCACCACGACCGGCGCCGACTACGACCTCGATGCCTCGGCCCTGCTCCTGGACACCGCGGGCAAGGTCCTCTCCGACCGGCACTTCATCTTCTACAACAACCTCACCAGCCCGGACGGCTCGGTCGAGCACACCGGTGACAACCTCACCGGTGAGGGCGAGGGCGACGACGAGGTGGTCAAGGTCGATCTCGCGGGGGTCCCCGCCGACATCGAGCGGATCGTCTTCCCGGTGTCCATCCACGACGCCGAGAACCGCGGCCAGAGCTTCGGCCAGGTCCGGGGCGCCTTCATCCGGGTGGTCAACCAGGCGGGCGGCGCCGAGATCGCGCGCTACGACCTCTCGGAGGACGCGGCCACCGAGACCGCCATGGTCTTCGGTGAGCTTTATCGCAATGGTGCCGAGTGGAAGTTCCGCGCGGTCGGTCAGGGGTATGCCTCCGGACTGGCGGGCATCGCCGCCGACTTCGGTGTCAACGTCTGACCGGGAGCAGGGTCCTTATGTTCGGGTTGAGTGAACTGGCGATCATTCTCATCGTCGTCATAGCCGTCATCGCCGCCAAAAAGGGGCCCGATCTGGCACGTTCCGCGGGGAAGGCGGCCCGGATCCTCAAGGCGGAGGGCCGGGCGATGAAGGAGCCGGAGCCGAAGGCGGCGGAGCCTCACATCATCCCGGGGGAGCCCGCGGCTCCGGCCTCCACGGAGGGGCCCCGGCCGTCCGAGGGCGGGCCGCGCCTCTGACGGCGGCCCTCCCCGCTCGCGCCCGGTGAGCAGCCCGTACCCCGCGCCCGTCACCTCGGTGGGCGGTCCCGGCCGGAGATTCGGTTCTCCGGGTGCCGGGCACCGCTCGTCCCGTGGCGGGCGCGTACGGCGTTCAGGGCCTTCAGTGGCCCCCGGGCGAGTCCGTGGTGTTCCCGGCCGCCGAGGGGGATGTGTCACCCCCGCAGGGCGTCGAGCAGCATCGGCAGGGAGCGCCGGAACTCGCGTACCCAGGGCGGGAGGCGCTGCCCCTGCCCGTCCCGGCAGGGGGCAGGGGGCGCCGGCGGTCAGCGGGCTCATCAGCGGCTCTCGGCCGCTCTCCGTGCGGGGTGTCAGTCGGTGAAGAAGAGGCGCTGCGGGGTCTCCACGAGGATGTGGTGGCGGTCTTCGGCGGTGGGGGCCCAGGCGGGGAGCAGATTGAGGTACTGGCCGGTGTCGCGCTGGCCGTCGGTCAGATGAGGCCAGTCGGAGCCCCAGATCAGACGGTCGGGGCGGGCGGCCACCAGCGCCCGGCCCAGCGGGGTGAGCGAGGAGAGGGGCCTGGCGCCGACCAGGCGGTAGGGGGCGGACAGTTTGATGTGGCCGCTGCCGTGGTCAAGGACGCGGACCAACCGGGTGAGATCGGCCTCGGTCAGACCGTCGGATTCCTTCATGTACCCCATGTGGTCGATGACATAGGTGTCCTCGAAGTCGGCGAAGAAGGGCAGCAGGTCCCGGACGACGGTTCCGGGTGTGTAGAACTGGAGGTGCCAGCCGCGCGGCCGGGCCCGGTCGGCCATCGCCCGGATGTAGGCGATGAGGTCGGCCAGAGGCCAGGAGGCGCGGGCGAACAGGTCGAGGCGGATCGCCCGTACGCCGAGCCGGTGGTAGGTGTCGAGTTCGGCGTCGGGGGCCTGGTCGTCGATGCGTACGACGCCGCGGCAGCGCGGACCGATCTGCCGGAGCACCTCGGTCAGGAGGCTGTTGTCGTTGCCGTAGTACGTCGGCTGGACCAGGACCATCCGCTCGATCCCGAGTCGCTCGGTGAGCTTCAGATACTGCTGGAGGGTGCCGTCGGGGAACCCGTAGAGGGGGTCGGAGGCGACCGGGTAGCCGGGCTCGAAGACATGGAAGTGGGTGTCGCAACTGCCCGGTGGCATGGCGAAGTCGGGCGGGGTGACGGTCTCCGCGTCCCGCATGGGGGTGGGCTGGGGCAGGTCGGCTGCCATGGTGGGGCTCGCTCTCTGTGCGCTACGACAGGGACGACGTGGGCGGACGCAGGGCGTCCAGTGCGCGGCCGGCGTGGACCGTGGCGGCTTCGAACAGGAACGCCGTGTCGGTTCCGGTGATCCGCAGCGGGCACACGCCGAGCGGCACCAGGTCGGCCATCAGCTTCTGGTCGCCTATGCCGCCCAGGACCATCAACTTGCCGTGGCGGCGGCACGCCTCGGCCAGTTCCCACACGGCCTGCCGTACGCGCGGGTCGTCGTACCGTCCGGGAACGCCCAGTTCGGCGGTGAAGTCGTTGGCGCCGAGCGCCAGCATGTCCACACCGTCCAGTGCGGCGATCGCGTCGGCGTTGGCGACGCCCTCGGGCGTTTCGAGGAGGATCTGGACCACCGTCGTCGCGTCGATCGCCGGGTTCATGCGGGCCGCCGGGGTCGGCCGCATGCCCAGTTGCGGCAGCATGTTGGTCTGCGAGCGCTGCCCTCGCGGCGGGAAGCGGCAGGCGCCCACGATCCGCCGGGCCTCCTCCGCGGTCTCGATCCGCGGGGCGATCACCCCGTGCGCCCCGCCGTCGAGCAGTCGGCCGATCATGCCGTACTCGCGCTCCGGGACGCGTACCAGCGCGGTGAGGCCGAGGCCGCCGGCCACCGCGCACAGATGCGCGGCGGTGTCGGTGGACATCGTGGAGTGCTCCAGGTCCACCATGACGCTGTGGTGCCCGCTGGACGCGGCGATGTGGACGACGTCGGCGGTGCGGGCGGTGCGCAGCGTCAGCATCAGGGTGGGCTCGCCGGAGTGCAGGCGCTGGAGGAACCCCGGGGCGGGGGGTGGGGTCGTCGTCATCGTGGTGTCCCTTCCAGGGAGGTCCGGGGAGGTCCGGGCAGATCCGGACAGGGTCCGGTCAGGCCGCCGTGGGTGTGGTGCCGAAGGCCGGATAGGGCTCGTGATCGAGGCCGGGGACGGTGACCGCCAGCGGGTCGTTGTCGTGGGCGATGAGCTGCTGGGCGGCGTAGTCCGTCACGGCGCCGGAGAGGAGTTGGCGCGGGTCCTCCATCACCAGGCGGAGCCGGGTGACCAGGGAGTACCAGTCGTCGGCGGAGCGGATGCCGGGCTGTTCGGTGACGGCCCCGGCGGATCCGTCGGCGGGCAGGTCGACGAAGGGTCCGGTGAGTCCGGTGGGACCTGCGGGACCGGCGGGACCGGTGGGTCCGGCGGGACCGGCGGGACCGGCGGGTCCGGCGGGTCCGGCGGGTCCGGCGGGTCCGGCGGGTCCGGCGGGGGCCGTGGTCCGGGTGCCCGGCACCACGTCGTCGTCGCCGGGGTCGAACGCGGGGTAGCCCTCGAACATCGCGGCGCCCAGCTCCACGGTGACGCGGGTGCCGGCCCAGAGTTGGCGCAGTTGTTCCTCCACGGCCCTGACCTCCCACAGGTCGCCGTCGACAGGGGTGGCGAAGCCGGCCGCGTGCGGGGCGATGTAGAGGTGGCTGAGCGGGAGTTTGCCGCGTGCGGCGGCCAGGACGAGACCGGCGACGCTGTTGGTGCGCCAGGTGACCCCGGCGGTGGGGCGGCCGATCTGCCCGACGATGACGACCATGGCGCGGGTCCAGTCGATGCGGCGTTCGTCCAGCCAGGTGATGAGCCGGTGGGAGATGTCGAGACCGACGAGATAGAAGGTGGCGACCATGATCCGGTTGAAGGACACCGGCACGTCGGGGTGGCCGTCCTCCAGGTAGGTCTCGCGCAGGGTCTGGTGGTTGAGGTGGGCCGGGTCGGCCAGGGCTCGGACCAGATAGCGCTCGGTGAGGGCGCAGGCGTAGTCCACCATGACGGCGATGGCCTCCTCGCGGCCCCGGAAGGCGACGGCGGCGATGCGGTCGCGCCACAGTTCCGTGGTGTTGGCCGCGCGGGCGCGCCGGGTCTGGCGCAGGAGCAGTTCGGCGTCCCGGCGCCAGGTGCCGTCGGGTTCGCGGCGGTGCAGTTCGACCAGTGAGGCGAGTGCCGTGGCGAGGTGCGAGACGGCGGCGAGTTCCTTGAAGCCCCGGTTGCTGAGGCGGTAGGGCAGCACGGTGGGCGGGGAGCCGTCACCGGGGTAGAGCGCCATGTCCGCTCCGGTCACGACCAGCAGGGGGTCGCGGGCCCGGGCGCGGGCGGCGCAGGCGCGCAGATGGGCGCCGATGGAGTCGGGGCCCGCGGTGTAGGTCGTGAACAGGTCGACGAGTTCGGGGCTCTCGTGGTGGGACATGTCATCTCTCCTTGGGACACCCTGGACGCCCGGACCCCGGTTGCCCGGCACCGGCGAGGACACCGGGGGCGCCGGGGACACCGGGGGCCCCGGGGCCGTCGGGCGGGAGGTGCGGGTCATCGGTCGGTGAACCGGTAGACGCGGACACCGGCGGAAAAGCGCAGGTCAGGGCTGAGGCCATTGCTCTGGACGAGCAGGGGGCCCTGGGCTCCGTCGAGTACGGCGAGGTCGGTTCCGCCGGTGGTCGGGAACTCCTCGGCGAGTTCCAGGTGGTCCTTGTCCCAGCGGTAGATCTGTGACGTCAGGTCGGCGGTGGGGTCGGCGGGGGTGCCGTGGATGAAGTTGACCCGGACCAGGTAGAGGGCGCGATCGGTGCGGACCAGGGCCAGTTCACGGGCGCCGGCTCCGGTGAGGCGCTGATGGTCCACGAAGCGTCCGGCGGCGGAGTCCCAGCGCAGCAGTCGCGAGCCGTCGTCGATCCGGGCGACGGCCAGGTAGGTGTCCTCGCCGTCCGGGTCGGTGAAGGTGGCGAAGGCGCGGCCCGCGCGGTCGGCGAGTTCCTGGTGGGCGACGAAGCGTGCGCCGTCCCAGCGGTACAGGACGCTGGGGTCGACGTGGTCGGCGTGGGCGAGGAAGGTGTGCCCGCCGACGGTGAAGGGATGCCAGTTGTAGGCCCATCGGGAGGGGATGTCCTGGAAGGGGACGAAGCGGGTGCCGTCCCAGGTGTGGATGAGGGAGGGCCGGTTGTCGTCCTCGTGGCCGGGTACGGCGACCCCCTGGGCGAGGGCCAGGAAGTGCCGGTCGCCGATGGTGAAGTGCCGCCACTGCTTGGCCGCGAAGCCGTCGAACACCTGGAACGGTTCGAAGGTGTCGCCGGTCCACTCGTGGAGGACGGACGGGACGGTGTAGTCGTAGGGCCCGGCGCCCGAGCGGATGCTGGCGACGGCGAGGAAGGTGCGGTCGCCGATGGTGAAGGACTCGGCGTCCTCGCCGCCGGGCGCCGGGAGGGTGGCCCAGGGGGTGAACCGGTCGCCGTCGCGGCGCAGCAGCAGGAGTTCGGTCTCGCTGTCGCCGCCGTTCATGTGGGCGGGGGCGCCGGGGATGTCGTAGGCGAGTTGCGGGACGGCGAGCAGGTCCGTGCCGTCGACGCTGAGGGGTTGTACGGCCCGGGCGCCGGAGGCGGGGATGTCCTGGACGAGGGTGAGGAGGGAGGTGGGGTGGGTGTCGGTCACGGCGAGGGGTCTCCGTCGGGGCTGCCGGGGGGCGCGGGGGTGGGGCGGGGGTGGCTCGCGGGGGCGGCGCCGAAGAAGAGCTGGGCCATGTCGGGGTCGGCGAGGAGCGCTTTGGCGTCGCCGGAGTGCAGGACGCGTCCGCTCTCCATGACGACGGCGTGTTCGGCGAGGGTGAGTCCGAAGCGGACGTTCTGTTCGACCATGAGGACGGTGACGTCCGCGTCCCGCAGGGCGCGGATGGCGTCGGCGAGCTGGGCGGCTGCCTTGGGGTCGAGGCCGAGGGTGGGTTCGTCCAGGAGGACGACCCGGGGAGTGAGCATGAGGGCGCGGGCGAACTCGACGGTGCGGCGCTGGCCGCCGGAGAGCGAGGCGGCCTTGTCCCCGGCGCGTTCGGCGACCAGGGGGAAGATCTCGGTGATCTCGGTGTAGCGGCGGCGGTTGCGTTCCTTCTCGCCGCGCCGGGTGTACGCGCCGAGCATCACGTTCTCGCGGACGGTGAGGGAGGGGAACAGGCCGTGGTGCTGGGGGACTTGGACGACGCCTCGGCGCAGGATGTCGGCGGGGCTGCGTCCGCCGATGTCGTCGTCGCCGATCCTGACCCGGCCGGCGCGGGGGCGCAGCAGTCCGCTGCACACCTTGAGGACGGTGGACTTGCCGGCCCCGTTGGGTCCGACGACACAGGTGATGGTGGCGGCGGGTGCGGTGAGGTCGACGCCGCGCAGGATGTCACCGGCCTTGCCGTAGCCTGCCACCAGGCCGTTGAGGGTGATCATGCGTCTGCTCCCGTGGCGGTGCGGGTGTGGTCGCCGAGGTATGCCTCCAGCACGGCGGGGTCCTGCTCGATCCGGCTGGGCGGGCCGCTCGCGATGACCTGGCCCTGGGCGAGGACGTGGAGGTGGTCGCACAGGGACAGCACCAGCGGCACGTTGTGCTCCACGACGACGACGGTGGTGCCGGCGGCGTTGAGGGTGCGGACGGTGTCCGCGAGGCGTTCGACGAGGGTCGGGTTGATGCCCGCGGCGGGCTCGTCGAGGAGCAGGATCTCGGGTTCCAGCATCAACGCCTGGGCGAGTTCCACCAGTTTCTGCTGGCCGAAGGAGAGGCCGCCGGCCTGGTGGACCTCGTAGGCGCCCATGCCGACGAAGTCGAGCCAGGCGCGGGCGCGTTCGGCGGTGCTGCCGCTGATGGCGGAGTCCGCGAGGCGCGCGGTGGAGAAGGTGCGGCTGGGGACGGCGAGGTTCTCCAGCGCGGTCAGGTGCGGGAAGACTCGGGTGGCCTGGAAGGTGCGGGCGAGTCCGTGGTGGGCGCGCTGCCAGCGGGGCATGCCGTCGAGCCGGTGTCCGCCGAGATGGATGGTACCGCTGTCGGCGGCGAGGCTGCCGTCCAGGAGGTTGAAGACGGTGGTCTTGCCGGAGCCGTTGGGTCCGATCAGCCCGGTGATGGAGCCGCGTCGGACGGTGAAGGTGCAGTCGTCCACCGCCTGGACTCCGCCGAACGCCTTCGAGAGTCCCTCGACCCGAAGGAGCGGGCCGTCGTCCGGGGCCGGGCCGTGGTGCGGGGCCGGGCCGTGGTGCGGGGCCGGGCCGTGGTGCGGCGCGCGGCCGTCGTGCGCTGCCGGGCCCTTGGCGGGTGTCGGGTCGGCGCGGGGGGTGCGGTCGTCGTGCGGGGCGGGGGCGGGGGCGGCGTCGGGGTCGGTGCGCGGGCGGGCGAGGGCTCCGGGGACTCCGGGGACTCCGGGGACTCCGGGGGCTCCGGGGGCTCCGGAGAGGGGGGCGAGGCGGGCGCCTGCCTGGGCCTGGGGGCCGGTGCGGCGCAGCCGGGCCAGCAGGTCGGCCGCTTCGGTGAGGACACCGGCCTGGGGGCCGGTGCGGCGCAGCCGGGCCAGCAGGTCGGCCGCTTCGGTGAGGACACCGCGCGGGAAGAACAGGACGATCGCGGCGAGCAGGGCGCCGTAGATGATCAGTCGCCAGGAGCCGGCGTCGGGGCCGCTGAGGGTCTGGTTGGTGAACTGGTTGAGCGGTTCCAGCAGGAAGGCGCCGAGGACGGGGCCCCACAGGGTGCCGACGCCGCCGAGGTGGGCGGCGAGCACGATCTGCATGGCGATGACGATGTCGAACATGGACGCCGGTTCGAGGAAGGCGATGTAGTAGCCGTAGATGCCGCCGGCGACGCCGATGGGGAAGGCGCTCGCGGCGAAGGCGAACATCTTGTAGCGGTCGGTGCGTACGCCGATGCCGTCGGCCTTGGACTCGTCGTCGCGGATGGCCATGAGACCGATGCCGAAGCGGGAGCGGCGGATCGCCCAGGAGGCGAGGACGGTGAGGGCGAGCAGGACCAGCAGGTAGTAGTAGAAAGGCCAGTTCAGGTAGGCGCTGTCCCAGGTGGGCAGGGGCAGGTTGAGTCCGTGGTTGCCGTTGGTGAGGGACGACCAGTTGGCGGTCAGCAGGGCGGTGAACTCCAGGAACGCGAAGCTGACGATCACGAAGGCGACGCCTCGGGTGCGGCGGCCGGTGAGGCCGAGTCCGAGGGCGGCGACGGCGGCGACGACCCCGCCGAGCGGTGCGGCCAGCAGGGGGTCGATCCCGGTGTGGAGGGAGAGCAGGGCGGTCGTGTAGGCGCCGATGCCGAGGAAGGCGCTCTGGCCGAGGGAGACATAGCCCGCGTAGCCGGACATGATGTTCCAGCTGGTGGCCATGATGGCCAGCAGGAACGCCATGATGGCCATGTTCTGCCAGTAGGCGTTGGAGGAGACGACCGGGAACAGGGCCAGGGTGACGGCGGCGGCGCCGATGATCGCGGCCCGGGGTCGGGAGATGCTCATGCGCGGCTCATGTCCTCTCGCAGTCGGGTGCCGAGCAGCCCCTGGGGACGGGCGAGGAGCACGACGATGATCGCGATGTAGGGCACCGCGACCGCCCAGTCGGGCGAGACGTAGGTGGAGGTGAGGGATTCGGCGACGGCGATGACGAGGGCGCCGAGGACGCTGCCCGGGAGGCTGCCCATGCCGCCGAGCACGATGATCGCGAGGGTGAGGCCGATCCAGTGGTCGGCGGAGCTGGGCATGAAGGGGTAGAGCACGCTCAGCAGTGAGCCGCCGGCCCCCGCCGCCGCGACGCCGATGGCGTAGGAGGCGGCCCAGGTGGAGCGGACCTCGATGCCGATGAGGCGGGCCCCTTCGGAGCTGGACGCGGTGGCCTGGATGGACCGTCCCAGCCAGGTGCGGCGCAGCAGCAGATACAGACAGGCGAGGACGGCGGCGGCCACCAGCCAGGCGTAGACCTGCGCCTGCGGGAAGCGCAGCCCGAACACGGTGAACGACTCGTTGGCGTAGCCGGGGGTCACCGAGTGGGGGGCGTTGCCCCAGATCAGCGCGATGATGCCTTTCACCATGAGGCCGAGGCCGAAGGTGGTGACCAGTGCCATCGTCGGGTCGGTGGTGCGGGAGCGTTCGATGAAGAGGTAGTAGGTGACCCAGCCGACGACGAGCAGTGACGGCGTGGTGATCACGGTGAGCAGGAGGGGGTCGAGGCCGGTGGCCTCCCAGAGCGAGTAGGTGAGGTAGGCGCTCAGGATGAGCATGCTGCCCTGGGCGATGTTGATCACCCGCATGACTCCGAAGACGAGGTTCATCCCGGAGGCGGCCAGGGAGTAGACGCCGCCGATGAGGATCCCGAGGATGAGCGCCTGGAGGAACGTCGACACTACGACCACCCCGGCTTGGGGTTGACCGCCCGCTCCACCGTCTGCTGGCCCTCGGGGAGGATGAACTCCAGGTTCCCCTTCTGCCACTGGGCGAGCAGCATGTCGCCCTCGGGCACCCCGCGTTCGTCCCAGCGCAGGGGGCCGACGATGGTGGAGACGGGTGAGGCGTGCAGCCAGTCGGCGAGTTCGTCCTGGTCGAGGCTGCCCACGTTCTCGACGGCGGCTTGCAGGACCTGGCCCGCGGTGTAGGCGTTGGCGGCGTCGTCGGTGGGCGGGGAGCCGTAGGAGTCGGTGTACGCCTTCACGAACTCGGCGTTGCCCGGGTAGGTGGATTTCGGGCTCCACGCGGTGGTGGTGAAGATGCCCTCGGTGTTCTCCTCACCGACGGCCTGCGGGTAGGAGCCCACGAGACTGGGCGCGTTGGTCTGGAACATCATCTCGGGGCTGAAGTCCTGCTTCTGCAGGGCCTTGACCAGTCCGGCGCCGTCGTTGGCGGCGACCGCCCCGTGGATGACGAGGTCGGGTTCGGCGCGGGCGATGGCGCTGGCGATGGGGTCGAAGTTGACGGTCTCGGGGGCGTACTTCTCGTCGTAGACCGACCTGACGCCGAGCGCGGTCAGTTCCTTGCGGAACTCCTCGATGGTGACATCGGTGTTGGGGTCGTCCTGGGTGGGATAGGCGGCGGTCTCGGGCCGCTGGTCCGCGGGCAGTGAGCCGATGTAGTCGAGGAACTGCTCGGGCAGGTCGAGGGAGGTGCTGGGCTGGGCGAAGAACAGGTATTCGTAGCCGCGGCTGAAGATCTCCTCGGCGCCTCCGGAGGGTTCGACGTAGAGCATCTTGTGGCGCTCGGCGACGGAGGAGGCGGGGAGGTTGAGCTTGGAGGAGAAGGTGCCGAGGAGCAGGTCGACGCGGTCCTGACTGATCAGCCGGTTGTAGTTGCTGACGACGGTGTTCTGGTCGAACCCGTCGTCCAGGACCTTGAGTTCGACCTGGCGGCCCAGCAGTCCGCCGTCGGCGTTGAGCTGCTCGACCCACACCTTGTAGCCCTCGTAGGCGGGTTCGGAGGCGTCGGCGACGGGGCCGGAGAGCGGCAGGGAGATGCCGATGGTGATGGGGCCGCTGGTCGAGCCGGAGCCCGAGCCGCAGGCGGCGGTGGCGAGCAGGAGTGCGGTGGTGCTGAGGGCGGCGATGCGCCGTCCGCCTCGGCCGGTTCCTGGCATGGGTCCCACCTTCGGTAGGTGATGGTTGTGGCGGTGCCTTCGGACAGCCCCTCGGTACGGTGCGGTGGTGAGCGGCTCAGCCCTGGGTGGGGTGTCGGGGCGGCGACAGCCGGCGCGGCGCCCGGTCGGGCGGGGCTGCGGACCCCGCCTTCATGTGCAATGTATACATTGCACATGAAGGGTCGGCAAGACATCGCGCAAGAGGTGGCGGGAAATCCGCCGTCCCCGGCGTGGGGGTATGCGAACGGCGCGGGACGGATGCATCCGTCCCGCGCCGTTCGCGTCGACCGGGTTCAGGTGACGGGGTCCTCCAGGCCGTACATCGCGGCTGCCTCGTGCACATGCTCGGTGGCCGCCACGGCGGCGCGCTCGGGGTCGCCGTCGAGGATCGCGCCGACGATCGCGTCGTGGTCGCGGGTGGTGAGGTCCGTACGGCGTCTGATGTTGGACCGGCTGCCGACCGCGAACCGCGCCCAGATCCGATCGAGGGCGTCGGTGAGCAGCGGGTTGCCGGCGAGTCGCGCCAGCATCATATGGAAGGCCAGATTCGCGTGCCAGGCGCCGTCGGCGTCGCCCGCCTCGCCCCGCTCCTCCACGGCCCGCGCGGCGGACTTCAACTCGCCGAGCTGGGCCGGGGAGAGCCGCCCGTCGCGCTGGGCGGTGGCGGCGAGGCGGGCCGCCAGCGCGTCCAACGCGGCCTGGAGCTGCATGCCCTGGAGCATCTCCTGCGGGGTGAGGGAACTGACGACCACTCCCCTGCCCGTCGAGGCGACCAGACCGTCGCTCTGGAGCCGCCGCAGCGCCTCGCGCACCGGGGTCCGGCTCATGTCCAGGTCCTTGCACAGGCCCAGTTCGGTGAGCCGGTCGCCGGGGCGGTAGTGCCCCTCCACCAGCCGCTCCCGCAGCCTTCGGTAGGCGACCTCGGCCTGGTTGTGGATCCCTGGACGCTCGTCGGAGGAGCTGCCGGAAGAGAGCATATCTAACGTATACATTGTATTCAGTGGCGCCCGCAACAACCCGTGCGCCCCGCGTCACCGCCCCCCGCGTCACCGAGGGTCGCACGGCGCGGGGTCAGGAGAGCGGACGGGCCGGGTGGATCCGGCCGGTGACCTCGCCCAGGCCGATCCGGCCGCCGGACGCACCGGGGGCCGTGCCGCTGAGGGTGACCTCGTCGCCGTCCTCCAGGAAGGTGCGGGTCTGTCCGCCGGGCAGGGCGAGCGGCCGGCTGCCGCCGTGGGTGAGTTCGATGAGCGAGCCCTCCTCGCCGGCCCGGGGACCGCTGACCGTGCCCGAGGCGTAGAGGTCGCCGGTGCGCAGGGAGGCCCCGTTGGCGGTGAGGTGGGCGAGCATCTGGGCGCCGGACCAGTACATCGAGGCGAACGGCGGTGTCGAGATCTCCTGCCCGTTGAGCCTCACCGACAGCGCCAGGTCCAGCCCGTCCTTGCCCTGGTCCGCGAGGTAGGGCAGGGGTTCGGGGTCGCGGTGCGGCGGCTCGGTCCAGGCGGCGTCCAGGGCCTCCAACGGGACGACCCACGGGGAGACGGAGGTGGCGAACGACTTGCCCAGGAACGGTCCCAGGGGTACGTACTCCCATGCCTGGATGTCCCGGGCGGACCAGTCGTTGAGCAGGCAGATCCCGAAGACGTGGTCGCGGAACGCGCCCACGGGGACCGGGCTGCCGAGCGCTGAGCCCGTGCCGACGACGAAGCCGATCTCCGCCTCGATGTCCAGGCGCCGGGTGGGCCCGAACTCCGGGACCGCGCTCTCGGGGGGCTTGCGCTGGCCGTGCGGGCGGGTGACCGGGGTCCCGGAGACCACGACCGTGCCGGACCTGCCGTGGTAACCGATCGGCAGGTGCTTCCAGTTGGGGGTCAGCGGGTCGCCGTTCGGCCGGAAGAGGCGGCCGAGGTTGGTGGCGTGGTGCTCGCTGGCGTAGAAGTCGACATAGTCCCCGACCTCGTACGGCAGTCTCGACTCGACCTCGTCCAGGCGGTACAGGGCCGCCTCGGTGGCGGGGCGCCGCTCCTCACCGGTGAACAGTGCGCGGATCCGTGCCCGCGCCGCCGACCAGGCCGTACGTCCCTGTGCCATGAAGGTGTTGAGGGTGGGGCGGGCGAAGACCGGGTCGTCCAGGGCCGCGGCGAGGTCGAGCACCTGGTTGCCGACGCGGACCCCCACGCGGGGGGCTCCGCCGGGCGGAGCGAACACACCGTAGGGAAGGTTGTCGAGGCCGAACACATCGTCGGACGGCAGGTCGAGCCAGGTCATGGGGTGACTTTCGGGGTGAGGGCGGCGGGGGCGGGACGTTCGGGTGACGCGGGCGGGGCCGACGGTCATCCAGCGCCGGTCGGCGGTCGGCCGTAGGGGCCTCGGGGCCGGTCGCGGTGGCGCCGGGCCCCGCCCGGGCGTCGGTCAGAAGTTGCCGCGCCGGGCCTGCTCGCGCTCGATGGCCTCGAACAGCGCCTTGAAGTTGCCCTTGCCGAAGCCGAGGGAGCCATGGCGTTCGATCAGCTCGAAGAAGACGGTCGGGCGGTCGCCGAGCGGCTTGGTGAAGATCTGGAGCAGATAGCCGTCCTCGTCACGGTCCACGAGGATGCCCCGCTTCTGCAGTTCCTCGATGGGCACGCGGACCTCGCCGATACGGGCCCGCAGCTCCGGGTCCTCGTAGTACGAGTCGGGGGTGGCCAGGAACTCGACGCCCTCGGCGCGCAGCGCGTCGACGGAGGCGAGGATGTCATTGGTGGCGAGGGCGAGGTGCTGGGCGCCGGGGCCCTGGTAGAAGTCCAGGAACTCGTCGATCTGGGACTTCTTCTTGCCCGGCGCGGGCTCGTTCAGGGGGAACTTCACCCGGTGGTTGCCGTTGGCGACGACCTTGCTCATCAGGGCGGAGTACTCGGTGGCGATGTCGTCGCCGATGAACTCGGCCATGTTGGTGAAGTTCATGACCCGGTTGTAGAAGTCGACCCACTCGTCCATCTTGCCGAGTTCGACATTGCCGACCACGTGGTCGAGGGCCTGGAAGATCCGCCGGGGGCTGCCGGGGCGCTTGACGTAGGAGGAGGTGCGCACGACATAGCCGGGCAGGTAGGGGCCGTCGTAGCGGGAGCGGTCGATCAGGGTGTGGCGGGTCTCGCCGTACGCGGCGATCGCGGCCGTGCGGACCGTGCCGTGCTCGTCGGTGACGTCGTGCGGCTCCTCCAGGAGGGTCGCGCCCTGGGCGCGGGCGTGCTTGACGCACCGGTCGACGTCCGGCACCTCCAGCGCGATGTCGATGACACCGTCACCGTGGCGCCGGTGGGCGTCGGCCAGCGGGCTCTCCGGGGCGACGGCGCCCTTGATGACGAACCGGATGGCCCCGCTGCGCAGGACGTACGCCTGGTGGTCGCGGTTGCCGGTCTCCGGACCGGAGTAGGCGATCAGTTCCATGCCGAAGGCCGACTGGTAGAAGTGCGCGGTCTGGTTGGCGTTGCCGACGGTCCACACCACCGCGTCCCAGCCGGTGACGGGGAAGGGGTCGCCCTGGGCGTCGTACTCCACCAGTCCGACCAACTGCTGGAGCTGCGGAAGGTCCAGCTCGGCCAGACGCTCCTGGCTGGTGAGAATCTGCTCGATGCTCATGTCCTCTTCCCTTCGGTGGCAACGGGGCCCGGTCGCGGGCGGCGCTGCACACAGGACAGCGGGTCCGCGGATCACCTGCAAGAGTGCCGCCGAATGCTGAGCATCATGCTCAATCTGCCCAGCCGCATCCGAGAGATGGTGTGCATCTTGTACAGCGAGGAGGAGAGATCAGTCTTCGGTGACGCGGATGATCGTCTTGCCCGGGGTGCGCCGTTCGGGGGCGAAGGCGGCGGCGGTCCCGGCGAGCGGGCGGACCGCCCCGACGATCGGTTTGAGGCGTCCGTCGCGCAGCCGTCCGGCGAGGTCGGCGAGGCGGGCGCGGTCGGGTTCGACGACGAAGAAGAGGGCCCGGCCGTCGACCGGGTGGACGGTGACGGGACGGGCGATGGTGACCAGTGTGCCGCCGGGGCGCACCAGGGCGGTGGAGCGGTCGAGGATCTCGCCGCCGATCACGTCGAACACGACGTCGGCGTGACCGATGTCCTCCAGGCGCTCGGCCTGGAGGTCCACGAAGGAGTGCGCGCCGAGGCCGAGGACGGTGGCACGGTCGGCGGCCCGGCCCGTGCCGATGATGTGGGCGCCGGCCTCCCGCGCGAGTTGCACGGCGAGGGAGCCGACGCCGCCCGCCGCCCCGTGGATGACCACAGCCTGGCCGGTGGTGAGCCGGGCGTGGTCGAAGAGGGCCTGCCAGGCGGTGAGCCCGGAGACGGGCAGCGCGGCAGCGGTCACATGGTCGATGTCGGCGGGCAGCGGGGCGAGGTTGCGGGCCTCGACGGCGGTGTACTCGGCGAGTGAGCCGTCCCGGGTCCAGTCGGCCAGGCCGAAGACCCGCTGACCGACGGTCAGACCGGTGGTGCCGTACCCCGACTCCACCACCACGCCGGACAGTTCATGTCCCGGCACGCTCGGGGTACGGTCCCGTCCCGCCCGGTCGGTCCAGGTACCGGGCCAGGTCAGCTCGCCCGGGGTGAACCCGGCGGCGTGGACCCGCACGACGACGTCGTTCTCGGCGGCGTGCGGGTAGGGCCGCTCGGTGAGGGTGAGGCCACGGACACCGGCGTCACGGTCCTGGACGGTGATGGCTCGCATGAGGGTGCTCTCACGGTTCATGGCGCCACCGTAAGCAGAAGGCGGCCCACTTGGCCGGGCCACCCGACAGCCTGCGGGCCGGGGCGTTCGGGACGTCCATCCGGCGGTTGAGCACGATCGCGGGGATGTCGCGCATGCCGTCGAGCAGTCGGCGCAGGTGCGGGGCGACCTCCGTGGGGCCGGGCGGGCGCGGCGCGGGTGACGGGGCCGTGTCGGCGGGGGTGAAGAGGTGGGCCCGTTCGTCGTCGGCGAGGCGGAGGGCACCCGCGAGGGCGTCCAGGACGGGCCGGGAGACCCTGCGGGTGCGGCCCTGCTCCAGCCGTACGACGTAGTCGACGCTGATGTGCGCCAACTGGGCCAGTTCCTCGCGCCGCAGGCCCGGTACCCTGCGCAGCCGGCCGTCGTCCGGAAACCCCAGGGCCCCGGGATCCAGCGCGGCACGCCGTGCCCTCAGAAAGTCGCCCAGGGCGTTGCCGCCGGAGGCGATGCCGTCATGTCCCATGGGCCCAGTGTCCGCGCCGGCGGCGGGGCGTGCCTGGTACTGCCGTCCCCAGCCGGCGCGAGGCGCTCGCGCCGGTCCCGCGAAACCGCCGGCAGCGAGGGGGACGGCGGCGCCTCGCCCACGGAGGGCGGGTCGGAGGACGGCCGAAGACGCACTAGCCCGGTCCCCCGCCCCGTCGGCACAATGGGCGGCGGTCCGCGCCTTGCCTGGCCGGCCTTCTTCCCCGGGGGGACTTGGGTGACGAGAGCACGCCGTACCGCCGTCGGACGTTCCCTGATCAGCCTCTTCGCCGTGTTCGGCCTCGCGCTGGCCGGCACCGGCACCAGCGCCGCCGGGACCGCGGCGATGCCGCCCTCGGGCGTGGCCTCGGCCGTCGAGTCCTTGCGGATACCGGGAACGGCCTGGGTCCTGGACGAGGAGACCCGCACCACCCGTGTGCTCGCCGACGCCACCGTCACGGACACCGACCTGGCCCGGCTCCGGGAGACCGCCGGGGACACCGACGGCGGTATGCGCCTGGAACGGGCCGACGGCCGACTGCGGCCCCTCGTCTCCGGCGGCGACGGCGTCTACTCGACCGGCGCGCGCTGCACCGCCGGCGTCAATGTGCAGAGCGGTACGACGTACTACTTCCTCACCGCCGGGCACTGCACCTCCGGCCTGTCCACCTGGTACACCGGTTCCGCGCTCACCACGGTGATCGGGCCGGCCACCGCCAGCAGCTTCCCGGTGAACGACTTCGGCGTGGTCCGCTACACCAACACCACCGTCCCCCACCCGGGCACGATCGGCACGGTCGACATCACCGGCGCGGCCTACGCCACGATCGGGCAGGCCGTCTGCATGCGCGGCGCGGTCAGCGGGGTGCGCTGCGGCCGGGTGACCGGGCTCAATGCCACGGTCAACTACGGAGGCGGCTCGATCGTGTACGGCCTCATCCAGACCACCATCTGTGCCCAGCCCGGCGACAGCGGCGCCCCGCTGTACGCCGGGGACAAGGTGATCGGCATCCTCTCCGGCGGCACCGGGAACTGCGTGAGCGGCGGCACCAGCTACTTCCAGCCGGTTCAGGAGGCGCTGAGCGTTCACGGCCTGTCCGTCTACTGACCCGACCGGGGCGCCTGGCATGCTGCACGCATGTCGACGCCCCCCACCCGTCCGCTCGATGTCACCGTTCCCGCCGTCCGGGGCCTGCGCCTCCAGGCGCGCGGCGTCGACCAGGAGGTGCCCGGCGCCGGCCGGGTGCTGGGCGAGGTCTCCCTCGACCTCGCACCCGGCCGGCTCACCGTCATCGCCGGGAGCAGCGGCGCCGGCAAGACGGTACTGCTCCAGACCCTGGCGGGGCTGAGCACACCGAGCGCGGGCGAGGTCCTGCACGACGGGGCGCCCCCGGGGCCACCCGGCCCGGAGTTCGGGTTCGTCCCGCAGGAAGACATCATCCACCGCGAACTGCCGCTGCGCCGGACCCTGCTGTACGCGGCGGGCCTGCGGATGCCCTCCGGTACCCCGAGGGAGCGGCTCGCCGCGACCGTGGACGGGGTGCTCGACACCCTCGGGCTGACCGATCGGGCCGGGACACCGGTACGGGCGCTCAGCGGGGGTGAGCGCAAACGGGCGAGTATCGCGGTGGAGTTGCTGACCCGTCCTCGGGTGCTGTTCCTGGACGAGCCGGCCTCGGGGCTCGACCCGGTGACGGGTGCCGGGCTGCTGCGCACCCTGCGCACGCTCGCGGAGAACGGCACCACCGTCGTCCTGACCACCCACGTCCTCGCCGATCTCCTC
The DNA here is from genome assembly GCF_044757045.1 of Streptomyces sp. NPDC091377. Classification (NCBI taxonomy): domain Bacteria; kingdom Bacillati; phylum Actinomycetota; class Actinomycetes; order Kitasatosporales; family Streptomycetaceae; genus Streptomyces; species Streptomyces sp. NPDC091377. The sequence continues at coordinate 120,305 of NZ_JBIVUE010000009.1, forward strand.
CGCGGCGACCAGGTCGTCTTCCTGTCCTCCGGCGGCCAGGTCGCCTACGCGGGCGAACCGGCCGCCCTGTGCGGGGCCTTCGGCGTCACCACCGTCGAGGAGGTGTACGAGGCGGTCGCGGACGGCGTACGGGTCACCCCGCCCGCGCCCGCGCACCACCCGGCACCGGACCCGGGGCCGCGGTCCCCCGGCCCGCCCCGGGTGGGCGCGCTGCGGCAGTGGGCACTGCTCACCCGGCGCGGCACGGCGCTGCTGGTGCACAACCGGCTCTCGGTCGCCGTTCTCGCCGGGTCGCCGGTGATGATCGTGGCGATGTTCGCGGTGCTCTTCCGCGCGGGCGCGTTCGATCCCGCCTCGCCCGACCCGGCCACCACGGCGATGATCATGTTCTGGATCGCGTTCGGTGCCTTCTTCTTCGGGCTGACGTACGGGCTGTTGCAGATCTGCACCGAGTTGCCCGTGCTGCGCCGGGAGTGGCTGGCGGGGCTGCGGATCGGCCCTTATGTGGCCTCGAAGCTGACGACGACGCTGCCCGTGCTCGCTCTCGCGGACGCGCTGCTGCTGGCCGTCCTGCGGATGCTGGACCGGCTGCCGGCCGCGGGATGGGGGACGTACGGTTCGCTGTTCGCGACCAGTGTGCTGGCCTCCGCCGCCGCGCTGGCGCTGGGGCTGCTCGCTTCGGCGGCCGTGTCGGAGCCGACGCAGGCGACGCTGATGCTGCCGCTCCTGTGCTTTCCCCAGGTGCTGTTCTCGGGGGCTTTTGTGCCGGTGCCCCGGATGACGGTCGCCGGGGAGGTCGTCAGCTGGGCCATGACGAACCGCTGGGCGTTCGAGGCGCTGGGCAGCGGGGTGGGCCTGGAGGCGCTGTGGCGTACAGGCGTCTCACCGGCGGGGCCGCCGCTGCTGGAGTCGTACGGCGATTCCTTCGGGCATCCGGCGAGCCGGGGGTGGCTGATCCTCGCCGGGTTCGCGCTGCTGTTCCTGGCGTGGACGTGGGTGATCCTGGTCCGCACGTGCCGGGAGGGGGCGGTCCGGAGCCGCGCCGGACGGTGAGGCCCGGCGTCCTCGGTGTCCCCGGCATCCACCGAATCTTCCCGGTGGCGCGCGTTCAGCAGCCCTCGCGGGGCGGCAGGCCCGCGGTCCCCGGTGTCCGGTCGCGGTAGGTCCGCCGTACGAAGGACAGGAAGGTGTCGATGTCCTTCGGCTGGGAGGACACCCCCAGGGAGACGCGGATCGCTCCGGCCGTCGGCAGCCGCAGCAGGTCCAGGTAGTCCTCCAGGGTGCCCGGTCGCCGCCGGGACGCCGCGCGGAGCCGGCGCAGCGGCAGGGCGAAGGCGGCCTCCCCGGCGCCGGGGTTGCAGAAGCAGCCGGTGCGCAGGGAGATGCCGTGCGCGGCGCTGTCCCGGCTGACCACCCGTTCGTCCACGACCCGGCCGTCCGCTCCGAGGAGGTTCAGGGCGACGGTGCCGCCGCGGGTGTCGTCGGCGTGTCCGGGGCCGTACACGCGGACCATCGGGGAGCCGTCGCTGTGCCGTGACTCCCGGATCCCGGCGAGCAGCCGACCGGTCAGGCCGGTGACGTGGGCGTGCACACGGTCCATGCCGAGACGGTCGATCCAGTCGATTCCGGCGGTCACGTCGGGGACGGAGAGGAAGTTGACTGTGCCGTCCTCGAACGCGGTCTCGTCCTCGGCGAGGACGTGCCACTGGGCCTGGGCGCTGACCGCGTAGATCGTGCCGCCCGAGAACCAGGGGCGGCGCAGCCGGGCGAGTGCCGCCCTGCGGGCTATCAGACTGCCGACGCCGGTGGGGTGTCCGAAGACCTTGTACCAGCTCACGGCCGTGAAGTCCGGGTGATGGCGGCTCAGGTCCAGGGAGTTGGCCGGGACGAAGGCGGCGGCGTCGAGCAGGACGTCGTAACCGAGTGCCTGTGCGGCCGTGATCCAGTCGAGCGGGTGTTGTACGCCGGTGAAGTTGCTCTGGGCCGGGTAGGCGAGGAGCCCGCGCCGACCGTCGCGGGGACGGGATCGCGTCGGGCCGGGGCGGCGACGGGACAGGGCCTTCCTCAACCGGGTCTCGTCCAGGCGCAGGTCGGGGCCGCTCACCGGCACGTAGGTGGTCGTCGCCCCGTGGGCGCGCGCGTACTCCCGCAGTCCGTTGACCGAGTTGTGGTTGTCGAGCGACATGACCAGCCGGGTGGCGCGGGTGAAGGGGTACGCCTCACCGACCAGGCGCAGGGCGCCGGTGGCGTTGGCCGTGAAGATCACGGCGTATTCGGCGGGGTCGGCGTTGAAGTGCCGCAGGACCGCCTCGCGGGCCTCGTCCAGCAGTCGGCCGGAGGCGCGGGAGGCGGGGCTCTCGGTGTGCGGGTTGCCGAACAGTCCGCCCGTGATCCTCCGCGCGCTGCCCTGGACGAGGGAGCGCGGGGGGAGTCCGGCACCGGTGTGGTCGAGATAGGTGTGGCCGCCCTCGTCCAGATAGCCGAACTCGCGTGCCCGAAGCTCCGCGAAGCCGTCAGGGGCGACGGGGGTGCCCGTCCCCCCACCGGAGGTGCGCCCGGTGGTACCGGCCGATTCCATGGAACCCCTTCCGCACGCCTGCCCTTTCACGGTAACTCCGCGCGGCGGGTCCGACACGGCGGCGCGACGCCCGTCCGGGCAGCGCGGGGAGGGCGTAGGAGGGTGTGGGGAGGGCCGGATGGAGGACCGGGGCCGGTGCCGTCGGCTTCGCTTCGCGGGTCGCGGCCACGACAAACCCGGACCATGCATACGATCCCGCGCGTGGCACATACTTTCGATGAACTCGTGGAGATGCAGCGCGCCGCCGATCACGCGCAGACCCAGGTGCAACAACTGCGCGACCAGTACGGGCCGCCCACCGCGCAACCGTGGTCCGAGCAGCAGACGGAGACGTACGAGACGGCGCTGCGCGCCTGGCGCGACCTCGCCCGCGACGTCCAGGCCGCCGTCACGGAGTACGCCCAGGAACAGGGGGTCGCTCGTTTCCAGGCCGAGGAGGATGTGAAGTCCGCCGTACGGCATGCGAGGCCCGAGGCCGAGGGGGACATCGGGGAGACCCGGTCCGCCGGTACGGGCGGGACGGACGGTGGCGCCGGGTCCGGTGGCGGGTTCTAGGCGGTCGGCGGGTCGGCGGGTCGGAGCGGTGGGACCGTTGAGAGGGGTGGGACCGGTGGGAGCGGTGGGAGCGGTGGGAGCGGTGCGGCCGGTCGTCAAGTCGGTTGTCCGTGGTGGCCGTGCGGCCCTACGCTGCCGCGCGTGGATCACTTCTCACCTGCGTGGACCGCGCTGCGCACGGCCGTGGCCGAGCTTTCCGACGAGGATTTCGCGCGGCCGTCCGGCTGTGCCGGCTGGCTCGTCCGGGACCTGGTGTGTCACCTGGTCATCGACGCGCAGGACGTTCTGATCACCCTGGTCACCCCCGCCGGGACCGAGCCGACGGCGAACGCGGCGACGTACTGGAGCCTGCTGGACCGACCGCCCACCGGTGACGACCCGCTGGACGCGCTGATCCCCCGGCTGGCGGCGGCGTACAGTGAGCCCCGATGGCTCATGTCCCATCTGGACGACGTCGGTTCGGCCGCGGGACGGGCCGCCGCTCTCGCCGACCCCGAGGCCAGGGTCGGCACCCAGGACATGGTGCTGACCGTGGGCGACTACCTCACCGCGTACGTCCTGGAATGGACCCTCCACCATCTGGACCTGATCGCGCATCTGCCGTCGGCCGCCGATCCGCCCGCCGAGAGCATGGCGGCGGCCCGCACCCTGCTGGAGCGGATCGCCGACGCCCCGTTCCCCGCGTCGTTCTCCGACAAGGACGCCCTGCTGATCGGCACGGGACGCAGGGCACCGACCGGGGAGGAACGGGCGACGCTGGGCGCGTTGGGCACACGGCTGCCGTTCATCCTCGGCTGACAGGCCGGAACGCTCAAGGTCGGCCCTCAGGGCGGATCAGACGGACCGGCCCGACCGGGATGGGCCGGCTGAGAGCGTGCGGGAACGCTGGGTCTTTACCAGGCGCTCACTTCCGCTCCGGTGCGAGCACCACGAAGTCCGCGTCCCAGCGGTCGAGGCAGACCGCCATCCGGCCGATGCCCTCGGCGGTGTCGGGCCCCATCTGCACACTGCCGCCGCTCTCTTCGACCTTCGCCACGGCGGCGTCGCAGTCGGTGACGTCGAAGACCGGGTGCCAGTACGGCTGCCCGTTGGCCAGGGCGAGGGCCTCCTTGTCGACCTGCATGAGGCCGCCTTGCATACGCTCCTCCGGAAGACCGGCCGGGGTGATGAGCGAGTACGTCCCACCGCCGCCGGGCAACTGCATGTCGCCGTACTGCCAGCCGAATACGCTGCCGTAGAACTCCTTCGCCGCGGCGGCGTCCGTGGTGTACAACTCGGTCCAGGAGAGCGCGCCCGGCTGGTCGACCACTTCGATGCCCGGGCTCGTACCCGCCTGCCAGACGGCGAACTGGCCGCCCAGCGGGTCCGTGTACTGCGCCATGCGGCCCCACTCGTCAAGGTCCGTCGGCGGCACGCGCACGGTGCCGCCCGCTCGCTGCACCGCCTGGGTGGTGGCCTCGGCGTCGGCGACCGAGTAATAGACCATCCAGGCCGGACGGGCACCCTCCTCGGTGAGCCGGCCGAGCCCGGCGGCGGTCTTGCCGTCCTTGCGGAACATCCCGCCCTGCCAGTCGTCCCCCTCCCCCATCGCTTCGAAGTCCCAGCCGAGCACCGCGCCGTAGAAGGCCGCGGCGGACCGGACGTCGGGGACCCCCAGGTCGAGCCAACAGGGTGAGCCGGGGACGAAATCTGTGGTGATCACGGCAGTTCCCTTTCGCAGATCCTGTTTCCCCCACCCTGACACCCGGCACTGACAATCGCCCGTCGGGGTTCGCACATATGTTCCATAGCGGTCACCGGGGCCCTTGCTGTCAGTGCCGACCCCTAACCTCGGAGCCGTGATGGAGCACCCGACACCCGGTTCCCGATGAGTGCCGCCGCGGCGTGTCCGCTCGGTGCCGCGACCACCCTGGCCGAACTGACCGAGGACCCGCATCCGCGGCTGGCGCTGCTGCGCGCGCACGAGCCCGTGTCGTGGCTGCCCGAACTGAACGGCTGGCTGGTGACACGGCGTGACCTCGCGATCCGGGTGATGCGGGACGCGGTCACCTTCACCGTGGACGATCCCCGCTTCTCCACCGCGCGGGTCGTCGGGCCGAGCATGCTGTCGCTGGACGGCGAGCGGCACACCCACCACCGTGAGCCGTTCACCGCGCCCTTCCGGCACCGGGAGGTGCGCGAGGGCTTCAGCGACTTCATCGAACAGGAGACCGACCGGCTCATCACCCCCCTCGTGCCGGCGGGCGCGGCAGAGCTGCGCCGCGCCTTCGCCGGGCCGCTCGCGGTCGCCGTGATGACCGAGGCCCTCGGACTGGCAGGCACCACCACCGACACGGTCCTCGCCTGGTACGACGCCATCGTGCGGGCCGTCGCGGACCTCACCGGGGGTCACCCGGCGGGGGCCGACGGCGGCGCGGCCTACGCCGCACTGCGGTCCGCCGTGGAGGCCACCGTCGCCGACCGGGACACCGCCTCGCTGCTGGGGTCCGCCGCGGGCCGGCTCACCGTGCCCGAGGTGGCGTCGAACGCGGCGGTCCTCATGTTCGGCGGCATCGAGACCACCGAGGCGATGATCACCAACGCGCTGCTGCATCTGCTGAACCATCCCGGTCAGCTCGCGCGCGTGCGGGCCGACCCCGCGCTGCTGGACGGGGCGGTCGAGGAATCGCTGCGGCTGGAGCCCGGCGCGGCGGTCGTGGACCGGTACGCCACCCGGGACACGGTCCTCGGCTCCGCCGCGATCGGCCGGGGTGACCTGGTCAGCGTCTCCCTCACGGGCGCCAATCGCGACCCCGAGGTCTTCCCCGACCCCGACCGGTTCGACGTGGGACGTGCCAACGCGCGCCTGCAACTGGCCTTCGCGCACGGTCCGCACCACTGCATCGGCGCCCATCTGGCCCGGCTGGAGACCCGGACAGCGCTCCGACATCTCCTGGAGCGCCTGCCCGGCCTCCGCCTCAACCCCGACCGTCCTTCGGCTCCGTACGGCCTGGTGTTCCGCAAACCCGCCGAGCTGTCTGTGCGGTGGGACGGCCATGGCTGAGCGGGCACACCGGCGGGGGCGCGAGGGCGGCATCCGTGCGTAAGGGACCCCATGCACTGGGTAGTTGCCTGGAAGGGATATTCCCGGAGTCAACGCATCAGGAGGACAAGATGGCCGAAATGGAAACGCCGCGGGAACTCGACCTCGGGGAGCTGGACGTCATGTCCGTCGAGCTGCCGGGCGCCGAGGGACTGCTGGACGCGGTGGCGATGGGGCTCGGCAACACCGAGATCGGCGCCTCGGGGACTCCTTCCGGTAAGAGCTACCTCATCTGAGAACCGGGAGTGACGGGTCTCAGTGACTGATGTGACGCGGGTGCCGGGGGTGGACGGGGTCGTGGTGGCCAGGATCGCCGCCCTGCCCGTGTCCGCTCTGGAGGAGTTGAGGTGCACGGCCACCTGGCACACGGTCCAGGAGATCATCGCGGATCGTGACCGGCTCGTCCGAGTGGGTCGCGATCTGGCGGTCGCCCTGGAGGGACCGATCGGGCTCGCCTCGGGCCCGTTGAAGCCGCGGCTGGTGGGGCTGCGCCGGTCCCTGTACGCAGCACGCCGTCCGCAGGCCGCCCTGCTCGCCCTGCCGTTGGAAGCCGCCTTCGCGGTCCGGCTCGGGGCATGGCTGGCTGATCACGACCGGCTCGACCGGCTGACCGCACGCCTGCCCGAGGTGCTGGAGCGCGAACGGCGGGACAAGAACGAGGTGCTGCGGCGCTGGGTCGCCACCGAGGTGTTCGCCCATGGTCTGCTCCAGGCCAGTCCCGCGCTGTCGTCGGCGCTGCGCCGCTGGCTGGCGTCCCCGCCCGGGACCGTCCCGCCGCCCAAGGTCACCCTGCGCCTGGCCAAGTACCTCGCGCGGGTCGTCGCCAAGACCAGCCCCCACGCGACCTTCACCATGACGGGCCTCGGCCGGTGGGGTGCGGAGACGGAGGCGGCTCGCTGGTCCGGACCGTGGCGGTGGCGCAGCGCGGTCGAGCCGAACGTCTGGCTGCTGCGCCGGCTGCTCACCGACCTCGCCGGAACGGACCAGGACCTCGCCGGGTCGTTCGAGATCAGGACCAACCCGAGCCTGGCCGAGGACGAGGGGCGGCTGTGGTTCCTGAGCCGGACCGAGGACCAGTACCACAGTGTCGGTGCGACCGACGATCTGCGGATGCTGGTGAAAGTCCTCGGCGACGGGGCCGGGCACCGGGTCGCCGACGTCCGTGACCGGCTGGGGATCCCGCTCCCGGTGCTGGATCGGCTGACCGGGCTGGGGTTGCTGGAGGTCCATCCGCCGGTCGCCGACCAGGCCGTGCGTCCTCTGGCCGACCTGGCGTCCCGGCTCGCCCCCCACCGCGTCGCGCGCGTGCTGTCGGACGTGGGGCGGGCGCTCGACCGATACCCGGACGCCGCCGACCGGGTGGAGGTCCACGGCCAGGTCCGGGCCTCGCTGACGGAGCTGGCCGGGGACAACCGGCTGCCGGACAAGAACCTCTTCCATGAGAACGCCGTCTTCGACTCGCCCGTTCTGCGTCTGGGTGCGGAGGCATGGCGTCCGGCGATCGCGGACCTGCACACGGTCCGCGGGTTCCTCGGCGGGTTCCAGCAGAACGCGGCTGCGCGGCTGATCGCCGGGAGGCTCTTCGCCGAGCGGTTCGGCACCGGCGCGCTCGTCCCGTTCGGACGTTTCCACCGCGCGCTGGCCGCATGGACGGGCGACGCGCCGCCCGGGACACCCGCCGCCGAGTTGCACGCTCTGCTGTACCGGGGCGAGACGGGGCCGAGCGTGGTCCCGGAACTCCGCGCGTCGCAGGACGCGCGGGAGCGGGCCTCGGCCGCGCTGCGCGACCGACGCCCCGATCCCGACGGGACGATCCGGATCGATCCGGTCCTGTTGGACTCCTGGCGGTCGGGCGAGCCGTCACAGTCCTTGGCCTGCTTCGTCCAGGTGGTCGCCGAGCGGCCGACGCGGCTGGTGCTCAACGGTGTCGCGGTCGGGCACGGCGCGATGCGCAGCCGCGTCCACCGCCTGCTCGGAAGCGGGCCCGCCCACCCTCGGGCCGACCGGGCCGACCGGGCCGACCAGGGCGACCAGGGCGACCAGGGCGACGGAACAACCGCCGAGATCGTGGGGGGTTTCGGAACCAACGTCAATCTGCGTTCGCCCGCCGCGTCCTACGAGATCGACTACCCCGGGGTGGTCTCCGGCCGCCCGGTCGCCGACCGGGTCCCGCTGCGGGAACTGGCGGTTCGCCACGATCCCGGCACCGGCCACCTCGTCCTGCTGGACGCCGGGCGCCGGGCACTGCGTCCCCTCCACACCGGGATGATGGCGGCGCTGTTCCTGCCGGGAACGGCCCGGCTCCTGCTCCAGCTCTTCGGTGACCTGCCGGGCACCACCGTGCCCACCTGGGCGATCTTCTCCCCGCCCCCGCCCCGCACACCCGAGGGCGTGGTGCGCACCGCACGGGTCGAGGTCGGACGGGTGGCCGTGGCCCGTGCCGCCTGGTACGCGCCGCGGGACGCGGTTCCCCGCCGGGCCAAGGGCGAGACGGAGGCGGCTCATCTGCTGGCCCTCGCCCGGTGGTTCAGGGACCACGCCATCCCGACCCGCTGCTTCGTGTCCTCCCTGGATCCCGACTCGTGGTGCGAGGACCCGTGGCGGACGGCCCGGCTCGCCAAGCCGACCTATCTCGATCTCGCGGATCCCGCGCTGGTCACACTGCTCGACCGCCGGCTCCGCGACAGCGGCGCCTGCGTCGTCTTCCACGAACCGCTCCCCGAGTTCACAGCGGCGACCGACCTGGGTGAGCACGGACGTCACGTCACCGAATTCGTCGTCGAACTCACCAGCGCGCCCGAGGAGTGAGATGGCCCCGGCCTGGACGTCGCTGCACGTCTTCCACCGCGGCGGAACCGATCTGCTGATCGTCGGGGCGGTCGGCGCCCTGGTCCGTTCCCTGGAGACCGACCGGCTGCTCGACGGGTTCTTCTTCCTGCGCTACTGGGAGGGCGGCCCGCATCTGCGGCTGCGGCTGCGGCCCGTGACCGGCGCGGACGTCCAGGAGCGGGCCAGGAGCGCGCTGGAGAACCACCTGGCCGCGCACCCGACCACCGAGAGCTGGGACCCGGAGCGCTACGCCCGCGCCGCGCAGAGCCTGGCGCGGGCCGAAGACCTCACGGACTACGACCGGCGACTGCGGCACACCGACGGTGTGGAAGTCATCCCGTACCGGCCGGAGTACGCGGTGTTCGGCGGGCCGGAGGCGACCGAGGCCGTCGAGCGGCACTTCACCGACTCCAGCCGTATCGCCCTCGCGGTCCTCGCACGCACCGGGGAACCCGAACGCCGGCTGGGTTTCGCACTGGTGTCCCTGATGCTCGCGCTGACGGTCTGCGATCCCGACCACGAGCGGATCACCGTAGCCCTGCGGCGGAACCGGGACCAGTGGGACGGCGACGCGTCGGCCCGGGCCGGGCGGGCGGACGCTTTCGCCCGCCAGCGTGCGGCGTTGACCGCTCAGGCAACGCGCTGTCGCGGGATCACGGCCGACCCCGAGGCGTACGGGCTCGTCGGCGCGTGGGCGCGTTCGATCATCACCCTGCACCGCGAACTCCGCGTCCTCCAGGCCCGGGGCCGGTTCTCCCCCGCGCCCGCCGACTCGTCCTTCCACCCCGGCCCGGGCCCGAGCGGCGACGTGATGATCCTGCTGCTGCGCTGTGTCCATCTGCTCTGCAACCGGCTCGGCCTGTCCGGTCCGCAGGAAGCGCACCTGCGCCACCTCACCGCGATGGCCTTCCTCCACCTCAAGGAGAACCCGTGACCGACTGGCGCAGCATCCAGATCCGCTACTACGACGAGGCCAAGGACGACCTCATCCTCGACGCCGTCCGTCCCCTGCTGGCCGATCTGGACGGCCGGGTACGCCGGCCTCACTTCGTCCGGCACTGGCGGCGCGGCCCCCATCTGCGGCTCAGCCTCCAGGCCGGTGACGCGGTCTGGCACGACGAGGTCCTGCCCGAGGCCACCGGGCGGCTCGGCCGCTATCTGAAGGAGCATCCCTCCACGACGGTCCTGGACGAGGCCGCCCTCGCCGAGCCGCACCGGCTGCTCGCCATCCGCGAGAGCGACCACGGCCCGCTGCGTCCCTGGTACCCGGACAACACCCTCCAGACCGAGCCGTACGAGGACCGTCGGCACGTTCTCCGCAGTCAGCGGCTCATCGATCTGTTCGACACCTTCCACGCCCAGAGCACGGCGTTGGCGTTCCCGACCCTGGAGGCCGTCCGCCGGGGTGAACTCAGCCTGTTCCAGGTCGCCCTGGATCTGATGATCGCCTTCGCGCACACCAGCGTCCCCCCGATCTCGCGCGGCTACCTGTCCTTCCGGTCGCACGCCGAGGCGTTCTGCTCCTACTGCGAGGACCGTGACGGCGTCCGGGCGGGCTTCGAGGCCAAGTACCGGCAGCAGGCCGAACCGCTCCGCGCGCTCGTGCGCGACCGGGTGGCCCAGGTCGACGAGGACCGTTCGCCGCCGCACGTCCGGGAATGGCTCCGGCTCGTCGCACGGCAGAAGGAGACCGCCGCCCCGCTGATCGCCGACGGCCGGATCGATCTGGACGCCGCCGAGCCGGAGCCGGAGATGGTGCAACTCCACACGGTCGACTTCCACGAGATCCTCCTCGGCACCGGCCGCTACACGACCGAGATCCTCGGATCCCCCTGGTTCCTCACCCACCGCCTCGCCATCAACATGCTCTACGCCCACCTCGCCCGGCTCGGCCTCACCCCCCTCCAGCGCTACCTGTTCTGCCACCTGATCTCCGACGCCGTCGAGGAGGAGTACGGGGTGTCCCCGGTCGAGAGGGCCCGCGCATGGGCCGACGCCCGAACCTGACGACCGGCCGCCACCGTCCCCCGCCGGCCCGCGCGTCGAGCCGCGTCGACCTCCAGCCGCTCGGCCTCGCCCCGGCCGCGCTCAGGGTGCCGCACGTGCACTCTCTCCTCGGACGCCGCGGGTCCGTATGCCGTAGGAGCGGGCCGCGACGGTCAGCGCGGGCCTCCGGCCGGCGAACGCGACCCTGCCGGTCCGGGCGACCAGGAGTGCGTCGCCCGGGGAGTGGACGTCTCCTCGGCACCCGTGACGAGGTCGCGCAGTTGGGAGCGGGCGGTGATGCCCAGTTTCGGGAAGCTGCGGTAGAGGTGCGAGCTGACCGTGCGTGGGGAGAGGAAGAGTTTCTCGCCGATCTCACGGTTGGTCAGCCCGCGGGCGGCGAGCCGGATGATCTGGCGCTGTTGGGGGGACAGCTCGGCGAGCGCGTCGGGGGACGCGTCCGTGACGTCGAGGCCGGCGGCGCGCGATTCGGCCCGGGCACGTTCGATCCACGGCCGCGCGCCCAGTCGGCGGAAGAGCTCCAGGGCCTCGGTGAGCGGCCCGCGTGCCTCGGCGATGCGCCGACGGCGCCGCAGCCACTCGGCGAGGTCGAGCAGGGTCTGTGCGCGTTCGAAGGGCCAGTACTCCAGGGCCGGATCGGCCAGAGCCGCGCGGAAGTGGGGTTCGGCGTCCTCGGGGTCCGCCAGCAGGCCGCGCGCCCGGCTGATCAGCGCCCGCAGACGAGGTGAGGCGTTGTCCGCCAGGGCGGCTGCCGAGCGCTCGACGAGCGCGGCGGCCTCCTCGTGGCGGCCACAGCGCACCGCGGCGGCGGCCAGGTCCGCGAGGGCCGGGTAGGAGGCGTGGTAGTGCACGGGCGCGCCGTCCGCCGTGAAGACCCTGCGGAGGTGGCCGTACGCGGTCTCGTGGGCGCCTTCCGCGGCAGCCGCGGCGCCGAGGGCACGATGGGCCTGGACGGAGACCGAGCGGCTCTCCAGCGGATCGATCAGCGCGAGCGCGTCCTCGGCGCGGGCGCGGGCCTCGGACGCGTCGCCCTGGAAGGCCAGCAGGGTGGCGTCCACGGTGGCCGCGCAGGCCACGGCGTGGTCGAGACCGGCCGCCCGGCCGACGGCGGTGGTGCGGGCGCATGCCTCGCGGGCCTGCTCCCACCGGCCTCGCTCCAGGTAGGCCCAGGCGACCGCGCCGCCCAGCCCCTCGGGCAGCGCTCCGCGCAGCTCCCAGCGGTCGAAGGCCGCGTCGAAGGCGCGGACGGCCTGTGGGGTCTCGTCCAGGAGCCACGCCATGATGCCGACGGCGGTGAGGCGCTCCGGCCGCTCCTTCGCCTCGGCGGTCAACCGCGGTAGCAGGGCGGTGAGTCGGGTGCGGTTGTCGAAGGGGTCCGACACGGCTCTCACCCAGGTGCGCAAGCCCGTCTGGGCGGCGCTCGTGGGAAGGCGGCGCAGGATGTCCTGGATGCGGTGGCGCTGGGTGTCCTCTCCTGAGTAGAAGCGGACCACTGCGGCGCCGACCACGAGGTCCAGCGCGGCGGCGGGGTGGGAGGCCGCCCACTCCTCGGCCGCGTCGGCCAGTCGGGAGAAGACCGCGGTGTGGCGCCCGGTCAGGACGGCCAGCCGTCCGGCCTGTACGGCGGCGGAGGCCAGCAGGGTCGCGTCGTCCGTGCGGGCGCGTGCCTGGGCGACCAAGTCCTCGACCCAGGGAAGGTCTCCGGTGAACACGGCCTCCGCTGCGGCTTCGACCAGGAGCCGGGCGCTGTCCTCGCGCCGCGGTGCGAGTTCCGCGGCGCGCCGCAGGGTCTGCGCCGCCGCCGCGTGGCCGCCACGGCGGCGGGCCCGGTCCGCGGTCCGCTCCAGTTCCGCCGACACGGCCGCGTCCGGGTGCGGGCAGCCGGCGGCACGATGCCAGGCACGCCGGTCCGGTTCGTCCCGCAGCACCTCGGCGAGGGCGCGATGGGCCTCGCGCCGGGCGTCCACGGACGCGGCCTGATAGACGGCGGACCGGACCAGGGGGTGGCGGAACCGGATGTCCGTGCCACCGCGCCGGACCAGCCCGGCCTGCGCGGCCGGCAGCCAGACCGGGTCCTCGGCGCGGGGCAGCCCGGCCGAGCCGGCGAGGGTCGCGTCGGCGCTGTCCATGGCGGCCAGGAGCAGCAGAGCCCGTGCGGTGGCGGCGGGGAGACGGTCCAGGCGGGCGGCGAAGAGCCGCTCCAGGCGGTCGGAGAGCGGCAGCGGACCCACGGACGGCGGCCCCGCGGCGGTGTCCTGTGCCGAGGCTGTCCTCGTCAGCTCCCGCAGCGCCAGCGGGTTGCCGCCCGCCTGGTCGAGGATCCGTGACCTGGTGTGCCCGGCGGGGCTGTTCGGCTGGAGGTCCAGCAGGTGATGGGCCGCGGCGTTGTCGAGCGGTCCCAGGGTGAGCGTCGGCACATGGCGGTCGAACCCCGGAAGGTGATCGCCGCCCCGGACACCGATCAGCATCGTGACGGGTTCGCCGTCCAGCCGTCGGGCGACGAAGGACAGCGCGTCCAGGGAGGCGCGGTCGAACCACTGCGCGTCGTCCAGCACCACGAGCACGGGACGGTGCTCGCCCAGGCCGGACAGCAGGCTCAGGACGGCGACCCCGACCAGCATGAGATCGGGTTCCGACTCGGCCCGCCCCTCGCCGAAGGCGTCCCGCACCGCGGCGCGCTGCCTCCCCGGCAGGGCGGCCACCTCGGTCGGCACCGGCCGCAGCAACTGGTGCAGCGCGGAGAACGCCAGGCCCGACTCCGACGCGCTCCCCGTGGCGCGCAGGACGCGAGCACCGGCTGCCCCGGCCCGGCGCGCCGCGTGTTCCAGCAGCGCGCTCTTCCCTGTGCCCATCTCACCGGCCAGGATCAGCACCCGGTCGGCCGACAGCGGGTCCATCGCGTGATGGAGGCGTGCCAGTTCCGCGTCCCGGCCGACGATCAGCGCCCCCGGCCCCGGCTCCCCCGGTTCCGGCTCCGATTCCCCCGGTTCCGATTCCCCCTGACCCGGCTCCCCCGGATCCTGCTCCGGCGCCATGCCCGCGCCGCGGTCGCCTGTGTGCTCGTCCACGAAGTCTCCCGGAATACGGCATTCCGATCGGAGCCGCCTCGCCCCGGCCCGTCCAGGCTACAAGCGGTCGAGCACGTGCCCGGACCCCGCACAGGTGCAGTCACATGACGGATACCGCGCGCGCCGGGGCCGCTCGTACGGTCCTGGGAAAGCCCCCACATTCCCGAGGACGCTCTGTGGATCAGATCACGCTTGGAAATATCACCGTCACCCGCATCTGGGAGTACTTCGGTTCCGTCGACATGACGCCCGGCACGTTCTTCCCCGAGAGTCCCAAGGAGGTGTGGAACGGCGGCGCCTCCTGGCTGAGTCCGCATTTCCTCGATTCCGAGACCCAGGTCGTCCATTCCGCGATCCAGACGTGGCTGCTGCGCAGCGGCGGCAGGACCATCCTGGTCGACACCGGTGTGGGCAACCACAAGGACCGCCCGTACGCGCCGGTCTGGAACCGCCTCGAAACGGACTTCCTGGCCAATCTCGCGCGCGCCGGCGTCGCGCCCGAGGACGTGGACATCGTGATCAACACACATCTTCATGTCGATCACGTCGGCTGGAACACCGTCCTGCACGGTCGGCAGTGGATACCCACTTTTCCGAATGCCACCTATCTGATGCCGAAGGACGACTTCGACTTCTGGAATCCCGAGAACGGGCACGATCCGGTGCTCGGCCGCGGCAACCAGAATGTGTTCGAGGACAGCGTGGCCCCGGTGCACCGGGCCGGCCGGACGCTGCTGTGGGAGGACAGTCACCGGATCGACGCCGACCTCCGCCTCGACGCGGCTCCCGGACACACCCCGGGCTCCTCGGTGCTGACCCTCGTCTCCGGGACGGACCGCGCGGTGTTCGTCGGCGACCTGCTGCACCACCCCGTGCAGATCCTCGAACCCGACTCCAACAGCTGCTTCTGCGAGGACCCCGCGGGCGCCCGGGCCACCCGCCGCAAGGTGCTGGGCTGGGCGGCCGACAACAACGCGCTGGTGATCCCCGCGCACCTGGGCGGCCACGGCGCCGCCGAGGTGGCACGCGAGGGAGACAAGTTCGCGATCAAGGGCTGGGCCCCGTTCGCCCCGTACACCGAGCGGGCCTGAACCCCGGAAGGACACAGGACATGAGCCACCACCCCGACCCCCTGGTGACCACGGCGCGGGGAGCCGTCCGCGGCCTGCGCCGAGGCGACACCGCCGCCTTCCTCGGCATCCCCTACGCCGCACCGCCGCGCGGCGCCGACCGGTTCGCGGCGCCCCGGCCGCACGAGCCGTGGGACGGCGTACGGGACGCCACCGTGCCGGGCCCCACCGCGCCGCAGTCCGAGCGCAGGCTCGGCAGCGTGGACATGGCCCCCTACTTCGGCCCCGGCTGGAGCCGCGGCGAGGACTACCTCACCGTCGACGTCTTCACGCCCGCCGAGGGCGGCGGCGGCCTGCCCGTCATGGTGTTCGTCCACGGCGGCGGATTCGTCGCCGGCTCGACCCGGTCCGCGCTGTACGACGGTTCCGCCTTCGCCCGCGACGGCGTCGTCCTCGTCACCCTCAACTACCGGCTCGGCATCGCCGGGTTCCTCGACCTCCCCGGCGCGCCCGCCAACCGCGGCCTGCTCGACGTCGTCGCCGCGCTGCGGTGGGTGCGGGAGAACATCGCCGCGTTCGGCGGTGATCCGCAGCAGGTCACTCTCTTCGGCCAGTCGGCCGGGGCGACCGTCGTCGGCGGCGTCCTCGCCGCCCCGGAGGCCACCGGCCTCTTCCGCCGGGCGATCGTCCAGAGCGGCAGCGGCCTGGGGGCGTTCACCCCCGAGCAGGCCGCCCGCGTCACCAGGGCGGCGGCCGAGGCCCTGGGCGTCGAGCCCCGGGTGGACGCCTTCGCGGACCTCTCCGACGAGCGCCTGGTCGAGGCCGCCTCCCGGCTCGCGGGCATCGACCTGCGGACGGCGACGCACCACGATCCGCTGATCGGGCTCAGCCCGTTCAGCCTGGTGCTCGACACGCAGCCGGCCGAAGCCGTCGCCGCCGGCCTCGGCGGCGACATCGACCTGCTCATCGGGACCAACACCGAGGAAGGGCACCTCTATCTGGTCCCGGTGGGCAAGTACGCCACCTCGACCCTCGCGGACGTGGGCGACGCGGCGGCGCGCTCGCACCCGGATCCGACCCGGCTCGTGGAGACGTACCGCGGGACCCGCCCCGGGGCGTCCTTCGGCGCGCTGCGGTCCGCCATCATGGGCGACGCGCTGTTCGGCGCGGGCACCTGGGCCCTGGCCGGCGCCCATGCCGCCCACCCCGAATCGGCCACCTACGCCTACGAGTTCGCCTGGCGCTCCCACGCCCTGGACGGACGACTCGGCGCCACGCACGCGGTCGAGCTGCCGTTCGTCTTCGATGTCACCCACCTTCCGCAGCTGCACGGACCCACCGCGGTCCTGGGCCCCGACGCGCCCCCCGCGGATCTCGCCGCCCGTGTGCACGCGACATGGGTCCGGTTCGCCAGGACCGGCGACCCCGGCTGGGACCGGTACGACGACGGGCGCCGGGCCACGATGCGCATCGACGCCGAGTGGACGCAGGTCGACGACCCCCGCGGCCGGGAACGGCGGGCCTGGCCGGCACGGCTGACGACGACGGCCGCTCGTCCGACGCGCCCCTGACGGAGGGCGTCCGGGGCCGTCGCGCGCCATCACGGCCCGGGGAGGAGGCGCCCGGTGAGCAGCCGGTCGGCGCGCGGACCGGCTGCCGGGACCAGCACCTACGCCATCGTGGTTCAGACCACCTCGACCAGGAGGTCGCCGCCCTCCACCTGCTGGATGCGGTTGATGGCGAGGCGGGTGACGCGGCCGGAGGCGGGGGCGGTGATGGCGGCCTCCATCTTCATGGCCTCGATGGTGGCGACGGTGGCACCGGCCGCCACCTCGTCGCCCTCGGCGACCGCGAGGGTGACGACCCCGGCGAAGGGGGCGGCCACGTGGCCGGGGTTGTTCCGGTCGGCCTTCTCGGTGACGGGGGCGTCGGAGGCGGCGGCGGTGTCGCGGACCTGGATGGGTCGGAGCTGTCCGTTGAGTCCGGCCATGACGGTGCGCATGCCGCGTTCGTCGGGCTCGCCGATGGCCTGGAGTTCGATGAGGAGACGGACCCCGGGTTCGAGGTCGACGGCGTACTCCTTGGCGGGGCGCAGGCCGTAGAAGAAGTCCTTGCTGTCGAGGACGCTGGTGTCGCCGTAGGAGTGGCGGTGGGTGTCGAAGTCGCGGGTCGGGCCGGGGAAGAGGAGGCGGTTGAGGGTGGCGCGGCGGGTCTTCTCCAGGCCGTCGCGGTCCTCGTCGCCCAGGTCGGCGACGGGCTTGGCGGCGGCGCGGCCCTGGAGGGCCTTGGTGCGGAAGGGTTCGGGCCAGCCGCCCGGCGGGGTGCCGAGTTCGCCGCGGAGGAAGCCGATGACGGAGTCGGGGATGTCGAAGCGGTCGGGGGTGGCTTCAAAGTCCGCGGGGGTGACGCCCGCGCCGACGAGGTGGAGGGCGAGGTCGCCGACCACCTTGGAGGAGGGGGTGACCTTGACGAGGCGGCCGAGGATCCGGTCGGCGGCGGCGTACATCGCCTCGATCTCCTCGAAGCGGTCGCCGAGGCCGAGGGCGACGGCCTGGGTGCGCAGGTTGGAGAGCTGGCCGCCGGGGATCTCGTGGTGGTAGACGCGCCCGGTGGGTGAGGCGAGGCCCGCCTCGAAGGGGGCGTAGACGCGGCGGACGCTCTCCCAGTACGGCTCCAGGTCGCCGACGGCCTGGAGGTCGAGGCCGGTGGGCCGTTCGGAGTGGTCGGTCGCGGCGACGATCGCGGACAGGGACGGCTGGGAGGTGGTGCCGGCCATGGAGGCGACCGCCCCGTCCACGGCGTCGACCCCGGCCTGTGCGGCGGCGAGGTAGGTGGCGAGTTGGCCGCCCGCGGTGTCGTGGGTGTGCAGATGGACGGGGAGGTCGAATGCGCGGCGCAGCGCGGTGACGAGGGTGGCGGCGGCGGGGGCGCGCAGCAGTCCGGCCATGTCCTTGACGGCCAGGACGTGGGCGCCGGCTTCCACGATCTGCTCGGCGAGCCGCAGGTAGTAGTCGAGGGTGTAGAGGCGTTCGGAGGGGTCGGAGAGGTCGGCGGTGTAGCAGAGGGCGACCTCGGCGACGGCCGTGCCGGTCTCGCGTACGGCGTCGATGGCGGGCCGCATCTGGCCGACGTCGTTGAGGGCGTCGAAGATGCGGAAGATGTCGATGCCGGTGGCGGCGGCCTCCTGGACGAAGGCGTCGGTGACCTCGGTGGGGTACGGGGTGTAGCCGACGGTGTTGCGTCCGCGGAGCAGCATCTGGAGGCAGAGGTTGGGGACGGTCTCGCGCAGGGCGGCGAGGCGTTCCCAGGGGTCCTCGGCGAGGAAGCGGAGGGCGACGTCGTAGGTGGCGCCGCCCCAGCACTCCAGGGAGAGCAGTCCGGGCAGGGTGCGGGCGACGACGGGGGCGACGGCCAGCAGGTCCTTGGTGCGCACCCGGGTGGCGAGGAGGGACTGGTGGGCGTCGCGGAAGGTGGTGTCGGTGACGCCGAGCAGGGGGGATTCCCGCAGGGCGCGGGCGAACCCTTCGGGGCCGAGTTCGGCCAGCCGCCGGCGGGAGCCGGCGGCTGGTTCCCCGGTGGGCAGCGGCGGCAGCTTGGTGGTGGGGTCGATCAGTTCGGGGCGCTCGCCGTGCGGTTTGTTGACGGTGACGTCGGCGAGGTAGGTGAGCAGTTTGGTGCCGCGGTCGGCGGAGTGGCGGGCCGTCAGCAGGTGGGGGCGCTGCTCGATGAAGGAGGTGGTGACCCGTCCGGCCTGGAAGTCGGGGTCGTCCAGGACGGCTTGGAGGAAGGGGATGTTGGTGGCGACGCCGCGGATGCGGAACTCGGCGACCGCGCGCCGGGCGCGGCCGATGGCGGCGGTGAGGTCGCGGCCCCGGCAGGTGAGTTTCACCAGCATGGAGTCGAAGTGGGCGCTGATCTCCGTACCGGCGTGGGTGGTGCCGCCGTCAAGGCGGATGCCGGAGCCGCCGGGTGAGCGGTAGGCGCTGATGCGGCCGGTGTCGGGGCGGAAGCCGTTGGCGGGGTCCTCGGTGGTGATCCGGCACTGGAGGGCGGCGCCGCGCAGGACGACGGTGTCCTGGGAGAGGCCGAGGTCGGCGAGGGTCTCGCCGGAGGCGATACGGAGCTGGGCCTGGACCAGGTCGACGTCGGTCACCTCTTCGGTGACGGTGTGTTCGACCTGGATGCGGGGGTTCATCTCGATGAAGACGTGGTTGCCGTCGCGGTCGAGGAGGAACTCCACGGTGCCGGCGTTGCGGTAGCCGATCTCGCGGGCGAAGCGGACGGCGTCGGCGCAGATCCGCGCGCGCAGTTCGGGGTCCAGGTTGGGTGCGGGGGCGAGTTCGATGACCTTCTGGTGGCGGCGCTGGAGCGAGCAGTCGCGTTCGTAGAGGTGGATGACATCGCCCTCGCCGTCGGCGAGGATCTGCACCTCGATGTGGCGGGGTTCGACGACGGCCTTCTCCAGGAAGACGGTGGAGTCGCCGAAGGCGGAGGCCGCCTCGCGGGAGGCGGCCTCGATGGATTCGCGCAGGTGTGCCGGGTCCGCCACGCGGCGCATGCCGCGTCCGCCGCCGCCCGCGACGGCCTTGACGAACACCGGGAAGCCGATGTCGTCGGCGGCGCGGACCAGTTCGTCCACGTCCGTGGAGGGCTGGGAGGAGCCGAGGACGGGGACTCCGGCGGCGCGGGCGGCGGCCACCGCGCGGGCCTTGTTGCCGGTCAGCTCCAGGATGTCGGCGTCCGGGCCGACGAAGGTGATGCCGGCGGCGGCGCAGGCGCGGGCCAGTTCCGGGTTCTCGGAGAGGAAGCCGTAGCCGGGGTAGACGGCGTCGGCCCCGGCGCGGCGCGCGGCCCGGACGATCTCCTCGACCGAGAGGTAGGCCCGTACGGGATGGCCGGGCTCGCCGATCTCGTACGCCTCGTCCGCTTTGAGGCGGTGCAGCGAGTTGCGGTCCTCGTGCGGGAACACGGCGACCGTCCGTGCGCCCAGCTCGTAGCCGGCGCGGAACGCGCGAATCGCGATCTCGCCTCGGTTGGCGACCAGTACCTTGCGGAACATCCTGGATCCCTTCGCGGCCTGCCGGTGACGAGGACCATGGTGTCCGCGCCGCACCCGACACGCCATGTGAGCCAGGCCACTCGGCCCTGGTGGCGGCCCGTGGTGCGGACTTCCCGATCCTCTCCCCGCCTTGTACCCGCGACGGGCGTGTTGCAGCGTCGTGAAACGATCCGGGGCCGCCTTGACCGCTTGACCTGCCCGTCCGCAAGCTCGAACGGTGAACGCGACCCGACCGCACGCCCTGTGCCCGCGCCCCGGCCGGGGCTGTCCGTGCCCGGCCGCCTGTCGCTGTCGCTGATCCGCCGTACGTCGGGCCTTCCAGGACTCGCCGACGTCACGAAGTCCGCGGGACGTCCCCGCTGCCCCCTCCGGTCGGGAGTACGCGTCCTTCCCTCGCCGTACGGATGGACGCCCCGCCGGCCTCCCGTACCCCCGCGCGCCACCCTCGCAAGTCTCGTACGCCTCTTCGAAAGGACACTCCCATGACCTCCCTCACCACCGCGCAGCCGTCCGCCCTGACGGTGGAGAAGACCGGTGGTCGTATCGGAGCCGTGGTCTCCGGGGTCCGGCTCGGCGGCGGCCTGGACGCCTCCGCCGTCGCCGCGATCCGGGCCGCCGTGCTGGAGCACAAGGTCGTCTTCTTCCGCGACCAGCACCATCTGGACGCCGACGGGCACGAATCGTTCGGGCGGCTCCTCGGGACGCCCGTCGCGCATCCGACGGTGCCGTCCGTGGACGGCCGCTACGCGCTCGGCATCGACAACGACCACGGCGGCCGGGCCAACCAGTGGCACACGGACGTGACCTTCGTCCCGGCCTACCCGGCGTTCTCGATCCTGCGCGCCGAGGTCATCCCGCCCTACGGCGGCAACACACTGTGGTCCAACACGGCCGCCGCCTACGCGGAGCTGCCCGAGCCGCTGCGGGTGCTGGCGGACGGGCTGCGCGCGGTGCACACCAACGACTACGACTACGCGGCGGTGCGACCCGGCGCGATCTCCGCCGAGCTGGAGCAGCACCGCAGGGTGTTCACGTCGGTCACCTTCCGCACCGAGCACCCGGTGGTGCGGGTGCACCCGGAGACGGGGGAACGCGCCCTGCTCCTGGGCAACTTCGTCCAGCGGCTGAGCGGGTTCAACGGCGCCGACTCCCGGGCGCTGATGGGGGTGTTCCAGGCGCATGTGGAGCGCCCGGAGAACACGGTGCGCTGGCAGTGGCGGGCCGGTGACGTGGCGATCTGGGACAACCGGGCGACCCAGCACTACGGCGTGGACGACTCCGACGACCATGAGCGCACCCTGCGCCGGATCACCGTGGACGGCGATGTGCCGGTGGGTGTCGACGGGCGCCGCTCGGTGCTGCTGGCGCCGGAGTCGGTGCCGGAGCCGGGGTACGGCATCGCGTCCGGGGCGTCCACGGACGGCACGACCGCCGAGGTCTGAACGAGCGGCCCGTTCGGGGTGTCCGCCACGGGTGAGCGGGGCGGCACCGTGGGAGATCCGGCCGTGGAGCCCGGCCGCGCCCTGGTGCCGATTCACTCACCCGCCGCGTACCGGATTCCGCCCAGCAGATGGGCGAGGAACGCGGGCTCGGCGAAGGACTCCTCCGTATGGCCGAGGGCCGTGTAGAAGGAACGGCCCCCGTCGAAGGGGCGGCACCAGGCGACCGGATGGTCCGCGCCCATGCCGCCTCCTTCGTACGTCGACTCGTCCACCGAGGCGAGCACCCGTACGTCGGCAGGCGGGCCGGCGTGGAAGTCGTACCACTCGTCCACGCGCCGCCAGTGCTCGTCCAGGTGGGCGGTCGCGGGATGGGTGCGGTCCTCGACCCTGACGGTGGCCCGCTGGACGGCGGGGTGGGAGCGGAACCGGGCGCCGACCAGTTCGCCGTACCAGGCCCAGTCGTGCTCGGTGTCGGAGGCCGCGTGGACACCGACGTAGCCGCCGCCGGTGTGGACGAAGCGCTCGAAGGCGTCCTTCTGGTCCAGGTCGAGCACCTCGCCGGTGGTGGAGAGGAAGACGGCGACCTCGTACTCGGCGAGGTCCGCGTCGGTGAAGACGTCCGGGTCCTCAGTGGCGAAGACGGAGAAGCCGTGGTCGGCTCCGAGCCGCTCGATCGCGGTGACCCCGGCGGGGATGGAGTCGTGGCGGAAGCCCGCGGTCTTGGAGAAGACCAGGACGTGAAGGGCCGTGCCGGGCACAGGAACCTCCTGGGGCAGGGTGCGGAACCGCCGAAAGTAAATCCACTTGACAAATTCGTCAAGCGATCCCGTCGCACCCCCAGGTCAGACCGGCGGCCCTCCCCCGCCCCAACTGCCGCTCCGGCCCGGCACCTTGACCGCTCAGGCCCACGCTCCTAATTTGTCCATCGACTCGACAAATCACCTCGGCCAAGGGTTCGGACACCTTCGGCGACGGGGCTCACGGTGGTAGGGGCCCCGGACGACGCCCCCGCGACTCCACCGCGCACGCGCGCCGAGCCCCGAACAGCGAACACCGCGCACCGAGCCCCGAGCCCCAAACACCCAGCACCCAGCACCCAGCACCCAGCACGACACCATCCACGTACCGCGATCCACGCACCCCGCCGCCCGTCGAATTGAGGTGCCCATGACACACACACCGGAGGTCTCCCGACGGATCTTCCTCGCCGGTGCCGCCGCCCTCGGCGCGACCCCCCTGATACCGGGGGTGGCGGGCGCCGCGCCGGCCGCCACCCCCGGCATGACCCTGTGGTACGACGAGCCCGCGACGGCCTGGGAGTCCCAGTCGCTGCCGCTGGGCAACGGAGCGCTCGGCCTGTGCTTCTTCGGCGGCACGGGCCGCGAACAGCTCCAGTTCAACGAGAAGACGCTGTGGACGGGAGGGCCTGGGGCCCCGGGCTACAACTTCGGGAACTGGACCTCACCCCGCCCCGGCGCCCTCGCCGAGGTGCAGCGGCGTATCCGCGACGAGCTGCGGGCCGCACCGGAGTGGGTGGCGCAGAAGCTGGGCCAGCCCAAGACCCACTTCGGCTCGTACCAGACCTTCGGCGACATCTGGATCCAGCAGACCCGCGACCCGGCGGGCGCCACCGGATACCGCCGGCACCTCGACATCGCGAAGGCGGTCGGCGGGGTCACGTACACCTGGGAGGGCGCCGGCCACAGCCGCGAGTACTTTGTGTCGGCCGCCGACGGGGTCGCCGTGGCCCGTTTCACGGCCGACCGGCCCGGGCGGATCTCCTTCACCGTCTCCGTCACCACACCCACCAACCGGTCCGTGAACCGGTCGGCGAGCGGCGGCCGGATCACCCTCGCGGGCCGGCTCACCGACAACGCGCTGCGCTACGAGTCCCAGCTCCGGGTCCTCAACCAGGGCGGGACCCGTACGGACCACGCGGACGGCTCGGTGACGGTGTCCGGCGCGGACGCGGTGACGCTCGTGCTGGCCGCTGGCACCGACTACGCCGCGCGCCACCCGGACTACCGCACCGGCACCGACCCGCACGGCCCGGTCACCCGGCGGGTGGACGCCGCCGCGGCCAAGGGGTACACGGCCCTGCGGGCGTCCCATGTCGCCGACCATCGGGCGCTGTTCGACCGGGTACGGCTCGACGTGGGCCAGCAGGACCCGGGCACCCCGACGGACACCACCCTCGCCGCCTACCGGGACGGGTCGCTGAGCGCGGCCGGGCGCAAGGCGCTGGAGGTGCTGTTCTTCCAGTACGGCCGCTATCTGCTGATCGCGTCGTCCCGCGCGGGCTCGCTCCCGGCGAACCTCCAGGGCGTGTGGAACAACTCCACGAGCCCACCCTGGGACGCCGACTACCACGTCAACATCAACCTCCAGATGAACTACTGGCCCGCCGAGACCACCAACCTGACCGAGACGACGGGCCCGCTGTTCGAGTACGTCGCCTCGATGGTGGCGCCGGGTCAGGTCACGGCCCGGGAGATCTACGGCAACCGGGGCTGGGTGGTGCACAACGAGACCAACCCGTACGGCTTCACGGGCCTGCACAACTGGGCCTGGTCGTTCTTCTTCCCGGAGGCCGGGGCCTGGCTCGCCCAGCACTTCTACGAGCACTACCTGTTCACCGGCGACGTGGGATTCCTGCGGGACCGGGCCTATCCGGTGATGAAGGGGCTGGCCCAGTTCTGGATGGACGAGCTGGTGACCGACCCCCGGGACGGCAGGCTCGTGGTGAGCCCCAGCTACTCGCCGGAGCAGGGCGACTTCTCGGCGGGCGCGTCGATGTCCCAGCAGATCGTGTGGGACCTGTTCAGCAACACCCTGGCGGCGGCCCGGCAGCTCGGTGACGGCGGTTTCGCCAGCGAGGTGTCCGGCACCCTCGACCGGCTCGACACCGGGCTGCGCGTGGGTTCCTGGGGTCAGTTGCAGGAGTGGAAGGAGGACTGGGACGCCCCCGGCAACGACCACCGGCATGTCTCGCACCTCTTCGCCGTCCACCCGGGCCGCCAGGTGAGCCCGCGGGACCAGCCCCGGTACGCGGAGGCGGCGCGGGTCTCCCTGACCGCGCGCGGCGACGGCGGCACCGGCTGGAGCAAAGCCTGGAAGATCAACTTCTGGGCGCGGCTGCTCGACGGGGACCACGCCCATCTGATGCTCTCCGAGCAGCTGAGGAACAGCACGCTGGCCAACCTGTGGGACACCCATCCGCCGTTCCAGATCGACGGCAACTTCGGTGCCACGGCCGGTGTCGCGGAGATGCTGTTGCAGAGTCATCGCGGTGAGATCGATCTGCTGCCCGCGCTGCCCTCGTTCTGGAACACGGGGTCGGTGCGGGGGCTGCGGGCGCGCGGCGGCGTCACCGTGGACATCGACTGGGTGGACGGCGAGCCCGTACGGACCACGCTGCGCCCCGGGCACACGGGGGAACTGACCGTGCGCGGCGCCTGGTTCGACGACTCGTTCGAGGTCCGGGACCGTTCCGGAGGCACGAGCCCGCGGGTCGCCAGAGAGGCCGGCGCGCTCACCTTCCGGGCGCGGGCGGGACGGACGTACGAGATCGTCGCGCGCCCTTCCTAGCTGTACGGCGGCCGGTCCGGGAGAGGCCCGGGGTGGAAGGTGTCCCCCGGTGTCCTCCCCGCGCTTCCCGCGCTTCCCGCGCGCTTCCAACCGCGGGGATCGGCGCTTTCCCCTGGGTGAATCGACTTGATATACCTGCCTTTCATGGGAAACAGGCCGACGTCGGTGACGACGGTCGGCGTGGCCTGTCCGGTCCTGGACCGCATGCGGTCCGCCCGCCCGCAGTCCCCGCTCCTCCGGTGAAAAGGCGACCCCCCACGTGAACCGGCCCCCTTCCTCGACCGCACTGGACCGCGTCGCCTGGGAGCGCCGGGCCGACCGGCTGCTCCTGGCCGTCCGTCCGTACGCCACCGAGCGCCGCTCCCTCATCCACCTCCCCGGCCCGGCGAGCGTCAGCGGCCGGTGGAGCGACGGCCTGGAGGGGTTCGCGCGGACGTTCCTGCTCGCCGCGTTCCGGCTGGCGGGCGCGGGCGGCGCCGACCCGCACGGACTGGCCGGCTTCTACGCCGAAGGACTCGCCGCGGGCACCGACCCGGCGGGAGCGGAACGCTGGCCCGTCTTCGCCGAGTGCGCACAGGCCAAGGTGGAGGCCGCGTCCATCGCCATCGCGTTGCACGAGACGCGCCCCTGGATCTGGGACCGGCTGGACGACGGCACCCGGCAGCGGGTCCTGGACTGGCTGGCCCCGATGGTCGGCGCCGGTATGCCGGCCAACAACTGGATCTGGTTCCGGTCCGTCACCGAGGCGTTCGCCCGGACGGTGGGCGGGCGCTGGGACGCCTGCGACCTGGAGCGGACCGTCGAGCTGACCGACTCCTGGTACACGGGCGACGGCTGGTACTCGGACGGGCTGGCCGGGGGCGAGCACCGCAACCACGACCACTACAACGGCTGGGCGATGCACTTCTATCCGCTGTGGTTCTGCCGTGTCCTCGGCGACCGGGCCCCGTCCGGTCTCCTGGACCGCTACCGGGCCCGGCTGCGCCGCTATCTCGCCGATCACCGTCATCTGGTCGGCGGCAACGGCTCCCCGCTGATCCAGGGCCGCTCCCTCACCTACCGCTTCGCCGCGCTGGCCCCGGTCTGGGCGGGCGCGCTGTTCGACGCGACGCCGCTGCCGCCCGGGGAGACCCGCCGGATCGCCGCGCTGACGCTGGACCACTTCACCCGCAACGGCGCGATCGACGCGGACGGCTTGCTGACCCTCGGCTGGCACCGGCCGTACCGTCCGCTGCTCCAGGACTACTCCGGCCCCGCCTCCCCCTACTGGGCGAGCAAGGGCTTCGCGGGGCTGCTGCTGCCGCCCGCCCATCCGGTGTGGACCGCGCCGGAAGAGCCCCTCGCGGTCGAGCGGGGCGACTTCGCGTACACCCTCACGGCGCCCGGCTGGCTGGTCTCCGGCACGGTGGCCGACGGCGTCGTACGGGTCCTCAACCACGGTGGCGACCACAGCGATCCGGCGCGTCTGCACTCCGACGACCCGCTGTACGCCCGGCTCGCGTACTCCACGCACGCCGCTCCGGAGACCCCCGAGGACCCGACGGGCGGGCCGACGGACTCGGCGGTGGTCCTGATCGGCCCGGACGGGCGGGCCAGCCATCGCCGCCCGCTGCGGCGGGTCGCCGTCCGGGGGCGCGTCGCCGTCTCCCGCAGCCGCGCGCACTGGCCTGCCGACGAACGCTGGGACTGCTTCGGCGGGCCGGAGACGGAGTACGGGGTCGGGCCGTGGATCACGGTCGGGTCGGTGCTGCGCGGGAGCTGGGAGGTGCGGCTGGTCCGGGTGGACCCCGACCCGGCGCCAGAGGCGGAGCGGGCACCCGGGCCGTGGCGGCTGCGGCTCGGCGGATGGGCGGTCCATGACGCCGAGCCCGTGGCGGTCGAGGAGGAACGGCACACCGCCTCCGTCTCCGGATCCGGTCTGCGCAGCACGGTCGTGGCCCTCACCGGCTTCGACCGTGCCCACGTCCACCGATCGACCGGCGGCAACCTCCTGGGGGAGAGTTCCGCCGTCCCCCTGCTCTCCACGACGGGGCCGGTGTCGTACGCGACGATGTACGCCGCCGCCGTACGGCTCGGCGGTGAGCCCGCCCGCGGCGAGGAGTCGCCCCGGCTCCGGGTCGACGGGGCCGGGGCGCGGATCCGCTGGCCGAACGGGGAGACGGACTCCGTGGAGCTGCCCGGCCCGGGGCTCAGTCCCGGCGGGGCCGGCTGAACTCCTCGATCAGTACGGGGTACTGCTCTCCCCCGTGTCCTGCGGCGAGGGCGCGGTGGGCCATCGCCTGGATCAGCCGTGGCAGTTCGGCGTTGACACCGACGGCCTCGCTCTCCTCCACCAGGTGCGCCATGGCCCGCGCGTCGGTCTCCAGCGCCGACACCTCGGCGGGGAAGGAGCCGCTGTCTATCTGCTCCGCGTATCCGGGCAGCCAGTCGGCGACACCGGCCGCGATGGTCCGCGCGAATCCGGCGTACGTCGTGGCGTCGACCCCGGCGGTCCTGACCAGGGCGGTGCCCTGGAGCCAGGCGTTGAGGACGCTCCACATCATGGCGAGGCCCGCCACGTCGTACAGGGCGGCGAGGCCGTGGTCGGTGCCCAGGTGGTCGACGGTGCCGAGGGCGTCGAGCACCGGCCGGTGGGGATCGAGGTCGGTGCGGGGCCCGCTGGTGAGGATCACCGCCTCCGCGGTGCCGATGGCGGGCGGTACGGCCATGATGGCGCCGTCCAGGTAGCGGGCGCCGCGCCGCTCGGCCCAGCGGGCGGCGTCGCGGGCCTGGCCGGAGGAGCCGGAGGTCAGTTGGAGCAGGGTCGTGCCGGTCAGGTCGACCTCGTCGGTGTCGAGCAGTTCGTACAGGGCCGGGTAGTCGGTGAGGCAGACGGCCGCCAGGGTTCCGGGTCTGAGCGCGGCCGTGAGCGAGGGCGCGAGCCGGGCCCCGTCGGCGACGAGCCGGTCGGCCTTGGCGGTCGTACGGTTCCAGACGGTGGTGGGGTGCCCGGCCTTGAGGAAGGCCCCGGCGAGGGCCCGGCCCATCAGTCCGAGGCCGATGACGGTCACGGATGGTTCGTTTCTCTCCATGACAGGATCGTCAACGTTGATACCGGTATGAAGGTCAAGCGAGGTCGCCATGCGGATCGGGGAACTGAGTCGGCGAACAGGTGTGAACGCCCACCAGTTGCGCTATTACGAGGCACAGGGCCTGCTGGAGGCCGAGCGCGGGGCCAACGGGTACCGGGAGTACGGCGCCGACGCCGTGCTGCGGGTCAAGCAGATCCGTCATCTGCTGGGGGCCGGGCTGAACTCGGAGGACATCGCCTATCTGCTGCCGTGCGCGCAGGGTGAGGTCCCGGAGCTGATCGGGTGTCCGGAACTGCTGGCCGCGATGCGCTCTCGGATGCGGCGGCTGACCGAGCAGATGGCCCGGCTCGCGCAGTCCCGGGACGCTCTCGCCGACTACATCGACGCGGCGGAGCGTACGGGCCGGGAGTCCTATCCGCCCTTCGAGCACACGGACGAGGCGGAGTCGGTGCCCGCCTGACGGTCGGGTGCGGGCATGTGGCGGTGCGCGTCGACGTAGGGCCATGACATCGCCCGCCACACCCGTCCGGAGCCTCCGCTCCGAGCCCGGGGGGGGCGCCGGAACCGGGGTCGGGGCCGAGGTCGGGGTTGGGGCCGAGGTCGGGGCCGAGGTCGGGGCCGGGGTCCGGGTCGGGGCTGGGGAAAGTCCTTCGCGGTCTTCCGTCGTCGCCCGGGGCGGGATCTACCTCGCCTCTCCGTGGATCCGACCCGCCGTGTTCCGCCCGCTGTCCTGCCCGGCGTTCAGGGTCGTCGGCCAGGACGCGTCCGCGGCCACCAGCGCCTCGATCCGTACGCCTCCGTGGAGCCGTCCGGCGTTCTCCCAGGCCAGCATCCGGTGGAGGCCGTCGAGATGGATCAGGCCCTCGCGTGGCTCCATCCGTTCGTAGTCGGCTCCGGGGACGGCGCGGGTGCTCAGATGGATGGGGCCGAGAGGTGCCGTGGCCTGCCAGTTCAGCTTGTGCGCGCAATGCGGGTTGGACAGCGCGTAGGTATCGCCGAGCGCCCGGAGCGCCGCCGAGGCGTCGGCGAGGGTGAGGCCGGTCGGGGGGACGAGTTCGATCCCGCCGCCCTCCCCGAGGTGCCAGGGGAGGATCACCTCCAGCAGTTCGCTCCGGTCGAGCAGCACCCGGTACCAGTGCCCCAGCAGTCGGTCCGCCGCGTGAAGGTTCGACTCGGCGTCGTCGTTGGTGTTGTCCCGCTCGTCCGGGTCGTAGGGGTGGTCCCGCAGGAACTCCCGCACCACGGCGTCGGACGGGACGGAGCCGATCACTCTCATGCGCTGCCTCTCGGGGTCCGGGCCGGTCACCGCCCCGCAGCGGGGCACACCCCGATCAGGGTCACCCACCCGGCCACCGTCGATCAAACGATTTCGACCCGTGGGCGGGGACCTGACGCCCTCTTGCCTCCCGGCCGCGCAGGCTCCATGGTTGACGCGCGTCACCTCACCCCCCACCTCCCCCCTTCCCATCTCACCCGGCCTGGAGATCACATGCTCCGACGCACTCTGAGACTGGTCGCCGCATTTGTCATGTTCCTGTCTGCCGTGGCGGTGGGTACCGTCGCGACCGCCGGAACCGCCCACGCCGACGGGTGTTACACCTGGAGCCGCACGCTGTCGCAGGGCGCCTCGGGCGCCGATGTCACCCAGCTCCAGATCCGCCTCGTCGGCTACCCCGGCCACGGCGCCGAACTCGCCGTCGACGGACAGTTCGGGCCCGGCACCACCGCCGCCCTCAAGCGCTTCCAGTCGGCGTACGGGCTGGCGTCCGACGGGGTCGCCGGCTCCGGCACGTACACCAAGCTGTACGCCCTCCAGGACGACGACTGCACGCCCATCCACTTCTCCTACGGCGAACTCAACGACTGCAACACCACCTGGTCGGGCGGGGCGGTGAGCGCCGCGACCGCGAAGTCGAACGCCCTGCGCACCATGTGGAAGCTGGAGGCCCTGCGGCACGCGCTCGGGGATCAGCCGATCACCGTGACCAGCGGCTTCCGTTCCGTCGCCTGCAACAACGCGGTCGGCGGCGCGAGCAACAGCCGCCATCTGTACGGCGACGCGGCCGATCTGGGCGCCGGGCCGCACTCCCTGTGCACCCTCGCCAAACAGGCCCGCGACCACGGCTTCCGCGGCATCCTCGGCCCGGGCTACCCCGGCCACGACGACCACACCCACGTCGACCAGCGCTCCGCCCCGTTCTGGTCCGCCCCCACCTGCGGCATCTGACCCGGCCTCCGCTCGGGCCGCCCGCCCGGCCCCTTCCCGGCCGGACCCGCCCGGACTTCCGGGGCCGACGGATCGCCCCGGCCGTGGTGGCGGCCTGGGCCGGACGCGAGCGCCGTACCAAGGAGGCGCTCTTCCACAGCACCTCCGCGACCGACCGGGCGTCCCGGTCGGTCGCCCGCGTCCTGGGCCTGATCCCGCTGGGCTGGATCTGGACCGTACGTCAGGACGCGGGCGGTGGTCACCAGGCGCAGTCGGGAACGCCGGCGATCTTCTCGCCACCCCGGACGTAGAGGTTGTTCACCCAGCCGATGGTGCCGTCCGCCAACTCGACCTGCGTCCACCACCGGTTGCTGTGTCCGAGGTCGTGGACGGTCTCCCCCGTCCGCTGGCAGTGCGCGTCGACCGTCGTACGGGAGACCTTGGCGACGACGGGGCAGGTGCGGGAGGGGTGGAAGACGCAGTTGGGGTCCGCGCCGTCGTGGCGGAGGTTGACGTCCGTCGCCCAGATGTAGACGGACGGGCGGGCCGCCGCTGACGCCGCCGGACGGCCCGAGGCGCTCGGGGCGAGCGTCAGCAGGCCGACCGCGGCGGCCACGGCGGTCACCGCCCTGACCAGGCGTGCGGTGTCCCACGCCCCACCGGTTCGGTTCGGCGCGGCGCTCAGGCGCACGCCCATCAGATGTACTCGCAGTCGACGGTGGGGTCCGACAGGCTGTCGACCGGCGCACCCGGCACCGGCCCGTTGTTCGAACCGCCGCTCACGTACACCGCCGAGATCCAGCCCAGGGTCCGGCCCGGCGTGATGATCTGCACCCAGTAGGTGTTGGTGAGGCGGCCGTCCGTCACCCGCCCGGACTCCCCCGCGTCGACCTGGCAGTACGCCTTGACCTTGACCCGCGAGAGACGTTCGGTGGTGGCGAGGTCGCAGGTCCTGCTCTGGCAGGAACGCACCCGCACGTCGCTCGCCCACACATGCACCTCCCCGCTCGGCGGATGCGCCGCCGCCGGCGGGGCCGCCGACAGGAGGATCGAGGCGGCGGCCACGAGAAGGCCCACCAGCGAGCGCAGGACCCGGGCGCCGACAGCGCCGGGTCCGGCGCTGGACCCGGCCCTCCGCGCCGTGCCACGCGGGCCGGTACCCGTGGCTGTGTCCCTGTCCCTGTCCCTGTCCGTGTGCCGTGGAGTGGTGGTCATTCCGGAGCCTCCAGGTGGTCGTCGCGGGCGGCGAGTGCCGCGCGGTCCACCGTGTCGACGGGCGGTGCCGTCCCGCCGTATGCCCGGGGCCCCCGAACTCAGCCGACCGGGTGCTCCCAGCCCCCGGGACCCCCCGACACCACCGGTTCCAGCGGTTCCCGTGCCTCCCTGCTGCCGAGTTCGCGGAAGACCCGCAGCGCCTCCCGCGCCAGCCGCCGCCCCTCCTCCGCCTCGCCTCTGCCTCGTTCGGCACGGGCCAGGTCGCGCAGGGTGCGGGCCCGCCACAGGGGCAGTGCCAGCTTCTCCCACAGGCGCAGGGCGCCCCGCAGGGTCTCGGCGGCCCGGTCCCAGTCGGACACGACGAGGTGCCACTCGCCGATCGTGCGCAGGACGAGGGCCTCCCCGAACAGGTCCTCGCGCTCACGGGTGATCTCCAGACACCGGTCGAGCCGCCGCCGGGACTCGACCGTCCGGCCCTGCCGGAACTCCACCTTGGCCAGCGACTGGCTCGCGTACATGACCCCGAAGGTGTCGCCCGTCTCCTCGAAGACCGCGAGGGAGCGGCGCAGCAGCGTCTCCGCGCTCGACAACTCGCCGCGCGCCCGGTGGCACAGGCCCAGCGCGCGCAGCGCGAGCGCCTCACCGTGCCGGTCGCGGGCCGTGACGTAGAGGCGGCGCGAGCGGGACAGGGCGTCCCATGCCTCCTCGAAGCGACCCTGGTCCCGGTGCACACAGCCGATGCCGTACGCGGCGTGCGCCATGGACACGAGGTCGTCCGGCTCCCGGTAGTGCTCCAAAGCGGAGGTCAGCAGGTTCAGGGCCTCCTGGAAGCGGGCCTGCTCCCTGCGGGCCGCGCCCATCCCGGCCAGCGCCTCCGCCCGGCCCCTGCGCACCGCCCGCTCCTCGAACAGCCGCAGCGCGGCGGCGAAGAAGTCGTACGCCTCGTCCAGACGGTCCTGCTCCAGGCGGAGTTGGCCGAGACCGTGGAGCAGCCACGCCTCGCCCTCGGTGTCGCCGCCCCGGCGTACGGCGTCCAGCGCCACGTGGTGCGACCGGGACCAGGCGTCGAACCGGTTGTAGAGCGCGGCGGAAGCGGCCATCAGCGCGGCGGCGAGTTCCCTGGCGGCGTCCAGCATGCCGTGCTCGGCGCAGTGGGTGACGGCGGCGAGCAGACACCGGTGCTCGGCGGCGAACCACGCGGCCGGCTCCCCCACCGACGTGTACGCCGACCCCGGCGCGGCCACCGGGGCGGCCCTGACCGTCGGCATCGGCCCCGGCGGCGGGCCCGCTCCCGCACCTGGAGGCGGCAAGGGCGTCGCCACCTCCCCCGACCCCTCCGCCGTCGAGAGCCCCTGCCGTCCCGTGCCCGACCCCTCCCCCGTCGAGAGCCCCTCCCGTCCCGTGCCCGACCCCTCCCCCGTCGAGAGCCCCTCCCGTCCCGTGCCCGGCAGCAGCCGCGCCGCGCCCCCCGGGCCGCGCGCCGCCGCGTCCCTGGCCATGCCCAGCCAGTGGGCGACCAGGCGGCGTACGGCGGTCTCCCGCTCCTGCGGATCCTCGTCGGCCAGACACCGTTCCCGTGCGTGTTCGCGGGCCAGGTCGTGGATGCGGTAGCGGGTGCGGCCGGTCTCGTCGGTGCGGACGACCTCCACGAAGTGGCAGTCCACCAGGCGCTCCACGGCGTCCTCCGCCTCGTGCGCCGCCACGTCGAGCAGCGGTCCGGCGACCCACGCGGCGAAGTCGGGCAGGTCCATCAGGGCCAGACGGCGCAGGGCGCGCTGTTCGTGGGCGTCGAGATCGGCGTAGCCGAGGCCGAGGCTGGCGCGGACCTCCAGGTCACCGGCCTGTAGTTCGTCCAGGCGGCGGCGTTCGTCCTGGAGGCGGGTGGCGAGGCGGGCGGGGGTCCAGTGGGGGCGGGCGGCGAGGCGGGCCCCGGCGATGCGTACGGCGAGCGGGAGCCGGCCGCACAGGGTGACGATCTCGGCGGCCCGGTCGGGCTCCAGGCCGGGGCGGGTCGGTCCGGCGACCCGGGCCAGCAGGGCGAGCGCCTCGGACTGGGACGGCACCCCCAGGTCCAGGTGGGCGGCGCCCTCCAGGGCGACCAGTCGACGGCGGCCGGTGATGAGTACGGCCGATCCGCCGCCGGTGGGCAGCAGCGGGCGCAGCCGGGCCTCGCTGACGGCGTTGTCCAGGATGAGCAGGACCCGGCGGCGGGCGATGTGGGTGCGGTACAGGCCGAGGAGGTCCTCCTCGTCGTGGGCCGGGGTGTCGGCGTCGATACCGAGGGCGCGCAGCAGCCGGGCGAGCGCGTCCGTGGTCCGTACGGGCTCCGAGTCGGCGGCGCGCAGGTCCACGAAGAGCTGTCCGTCGGGGAAGAGCGCGGCCGTGCGGTGGCCGACGTGGACGGCCAGGGCGGTCTTGCCGGTGCCCGACCGGCCGGAGATCACCCCGACCGGCGGCGCGGTGCGCTGCGGGTCGCGTACCTGTCGCAGCAGGGTGGTCGCCCAGCTGATCTGTGCCTCCCGCCCTATGAAGTCGGCGACGTCGGGCGGGAGTTGGGAGGGTACGGGGCGCCGGGCGGGGCCGTCGGGCGGGGCGTTGCCTGGACGGCGGGGTGGTGGCGGACCGGCCGAGGGTCCCGTCGAGGTCACGGTCCGCGCGGGGGCGGGTGCCTGCGTCGCCGTTCGGCGGTCCGGCGCCCTCAGGACCGAGGTGTCGGCCTGGAGCACGGCGCGGTGCAGGGCGCTCAGTTCAGGGCCCGGGTCGAGGCCCAGTTCCGTACGGAGGTGTCGGCGGCCCTCGTCGTAGCAGCGCAGGGCGTCGGCGACCCGGCCGGCGCGGAACAGCGCGGTCATCAGCTGGCCGCGCGGGCGTTCCCGCAGGGGGTGGGCGGCGACATGGGCGACGAGTTCGGCCACGAGGTCCGTACGGCGGTCCAGGTCCAGTTCGGCGGCAAAGCGGAACTCCTGTGCCTCCAGACGGAGTTCCGTCAGCCGCATGGCCTCGACGCGGGCGAAGCTCTGGCCGAGTCCTTCCAGGGCGTCCCGGCCGCGCCACAGGCGGACCGCCGACTGAAGGGTGTCGACGGATTCCTCGGAGCGGCCGTCGAGGGCGGCGGCCCGGCCGGCCGCGCACGCCTGCTCGAAACGCCGGGAGTCCACGGCGGCGGGCGGGAACTCGGCGACGTAGCCCGGGGAGCGGGTGCGGACGGCGTCGGCGCCCTCCCAGCCGGACAGGGCGCGGCGCAGTCCGGAGATGTGCGAGGCGACGAGCGCCCGCGCGGTGGCGGGCGGTTCCTCCTCCCAGATCAGGTCGACCAGTCTTTCGGCGGTCAGCACCTCTCCGAGATGGACGACGAGTGCGGCGAATATGGCCGTCGGTTTGGCGCCGTTCAGCGGAATCCGCTGTCCTCCGCTCGACACCTCGACCGGACCCAGAAGGCGAACGTCCATCGTGTCCCCCGATTTCACGTTCCGCATCAGGGGACAACATACCGACACGCGCCGACGGGCATGCCTCGCGCCGCGCTGCCCGTCTGCTGTCGGCGGCGCGGCAAGGACCTCGGTTGGCCGAAATACGCTGGGTGTCCGGTGGGAATTCCTCGCCATTCGATGAAGGGACTGTCCGACTTCCGCCCTGGGGACGGGTGTCGGCACCCCGCTGTATGAGCGCGCTCCGGGCCGCTCCGGAGCCCGCTCCTGGTTCCGTTGCGGCCCCATTCCGGATTGTTCGGAGGGTTTCGAGGATTCCCTCCGAGTTCGAGCGCGGTCCACGGCACCGGGGCACAAAACGTTTCTGCGGTATTTCGGCGGACGGCCGCTGACGGAAAGCGGCCAAAGACACCCGCAGAGCGCCCGTCGGCGCGGCGGATCGGGCCTGCATCCGTTCTGCAGCGTTCTTGCAGAACTCCCCGCCACGCTGGTGAGCGTGACGGACATCATCCTGCTCTCGGACCCCCGCGTCGCCGCGACCCCGGTCTCCGACAACGGCGAACCCCTGGTCGACCTCCGCGCGGTCGCCACGCTGCGGGTGGACTCCCGCCAGGCCGACGGCGACGGCTCGTACGCGCATCTGCGGGCCGGCGTGCTGCACCGGCTCCTGCTCGCCCAGAACGTGCTGCCGCCCGGCGTACGGCTCCTGGTGGTGGAGGGGTTCCGGCCGCCCACGCTCCAGCACCGCTACTTCGAGGAGTACGCGGCCACCCTGCGGGCCGCGCACCCCGACGCCTCGCCCGCGCGCATACGCGAGCTGGCCAGCGCCTACATCTCGCCGCCCGAGGTCGCCCCGCACGTGAGCGGCGGCGCGGTGGATCTCACGCTGTGCGCCGAGGACGGGACGGAACTCCCCCTCGGCACCGAGGTCAACGCGACGCCCGAGGAGAGCGGGGGCCGCTGCCGCACCGCCGCGCCGGACCTCGACGCCGAGGCCCGCGCCCACCGGGCGGTGCTCGGCGACGCGATGACCGCGGCGGGATTCGTCAACTACCCGACCGAGTGGTGGCACTGGTCGTACGGGGACCGGTACTGGGCGCTGACGACCCGGGCGCGGACGGCCCCGTACGGACCGACCACCCTCAGCCGCCCTTAGGGGCACCGTCCGACATCGGACACGACACGGGGAACACCATGGAGAACCACTGTGTCGCGGCGACGATGACCACGTCGTCCGCGACCGCCCACCGCCCGAACACCAGCACCAGCACCAGCAGGGCCTTCGCCGCCGAGCACATGAGCGTCGCCGAGTTCGACGAGGCGTTCACCACCGCGATGCCCCGGCTGCGGCGCCGGCTGCTGGCCCTGACCGGAAATCCGTACGACGCCGACGACCTGGTGCAGGAGACCTATCTACGGCTGTCCCGCCGGGCGCGGGCCCACACCCTGGCGCGGCAGCGGCAGCCGTACGCCTACACCTGCGCGGCGGCGCTCAACCTGCTGCGCGATCTGTGGCGGCACCCCTCACGTCAGGAGCGCAGCATCGACCGGCTGCCGGAGCCTAGCTGGGACGGCGGCTTCGCGGGCAGCGAGGCCGAGGCGGTCGCCACGGCGCTGCTGCGCGGGCTGTCCGCGAAGGAGGCGGCGGCCGTGATCCTGGTGGACATCGAGGGACTGACCCACGACATGGCGGCGGAACGGCTCGGCGCGCACCGGGGCACGGTCCAGCGCAACCGGATGCGCGGCCTCGCCAAGATCCGTGCCGCACTCGACGCATACGAACCGGCCACCCCGTCCGTCCCCACCGCGAAGGCGGACGGGACCGCGCGGCGGGCTCGCACGGCATGACCCGCGCCCTCCGGGACCGCCTCGGCTCCGGTCCCGTTCCTTCCCTCCGGTCGACCTCATCCGTACAGCGCGTGAACCACATCAGGGAGCAACGAATGCGCCGCACGCACCGCACTCTGGCGACAGCAGCCGGACTGCTGCTCGCCGCCACCTCGGCCGGTACCGGTACGGCGGTGGCCGCCGTGTCACCGGCCTCGGCACCGGCCCTCTCCGCCGCCGACTGCCGGCCTCTGGCGAGCGCGCCCGCCGACGCGCAGGCGATCGTGAACGCCGCCTGTTCGCAGATCGGGGTGCCCTACTCGTGGGGCGGCGGCTCCGTCCACGGGCCGACCTACGGCCAGGACTATCCGGGCGGCGGCCCGGGCTCCCACGACAGCCAGGTCAAGGGCTTCGACTGCTCGCACCTGATGCAGTACGCCGCCTGGCAGGGCGCGGGGATCGCGCTGCCGGAGGGCTCCTGGAACCAGGCCCGGTGGAGCGGTGCCACCGCCCGCTTCGACCGGGGCCAGGGCCTCGGCCCGCTCCAGCCGGGCGATCTGCTGCTGTGGGCGTCCGATCCGGGCAACCTGGGCTCCGTGCACCACATCGCGCTCTACCTCGGCGACGGGAAGATGGTGGAGGCGCGGGAGTCGGGGACGCGGGTGATGGTCAGCGACGTACGGCTGAACGCGCAGTACGCGGGCGCCCTGCGGATCACCGGTGGTGAGCAGCCGCCCGAGGACACCAAGCGGTTCATGACCTGGGGCACCGACGTCAGTCTGCGTCCGGAGGCCGGCACCCGGCAGCCGCCCGTGACCCGGCTGTCCGGCCCGACGGCGGTGGACGTGCGGTGCCAGCAGCGGGGCGAGCTGGTGGAGGCCGAGGGGCACAGCAACGACGCCTGGTCGTATCTGCCGAAGTACCGGGCCTGGATCTCGAACATCTACATCGACGACCCGGCGGCCTGGCTGCCCGGCGTCCCCACCTGCTGACCCACCCGCCACCCCCGCTCACCGCACAGCCGACCCCGATCATCTCTCCACCCCCACGAAGGAGTTCCCTCATGCGCGTCCGCAAGCCCACCCTGTCGCTCGGGATGCTCACCGCCGCTCTCGCCGCGACCGGGCTGATCCCGCTCACGGCCGGAGCCGCCGAGGCCGCCCCCGCCCGGCCCGCCGACTACGCCGGGTCCTGCCCCGCCGCCGGTCGGATCTCCCAGGGCTGGCACTCCGGGCACGACGGCGTCGACATCGCCAACAACCGCGGTACGCCGATCCACTCGACCGGTCCCGGCACGGTCATCGCGTCCGGGCCCGCCAGTGGCTACGGCCAGTGGATCCGCATCCGGCACGACGACGGCACGGTCACCGAGTACGGCCACATGTACGAGCGGCTCGTCTCCGTGAACCAGCGGGTCGGCAGCGGTCAGCTGATCGCGCGGATGGGCTCCGAGGGCGAATCCACCGGCAACCACCTGCACTTCGAGGCCCACAGCTCGACCTCCAGCACCCGCGGCATGGACCCGGTGCCGTATCTGTCGGCGCGCGGGGTCGGGCTGCCGTGCACCCCGGGCGGCGGCGGTACGCCCGGCACCAACTTCACCACCTGGGGCACCAGTGTGCGGGTCCGCTCCGACGCCCGGCT
Organism: Streptomyces sp. NPDC091377; assembly: GCF_044757045.1. NCBI lineage: Bacteria > Bacillati > Actinomycetota > Actinomycetes > Kitasatosporales > Streptomycetaceae > Streptomyces > Streptomyces sp. NPDC091377. The sequence continues at coordinate 158,971 of NZ_JBIVUE010000009.1, forward strand.
GAACGCCTCGGTCGTGCGGACGCTGAGCGGGCCGACCGCCGTCCAGGTGGAGTGCCAGAAGCGCGGCGACCTGGTCAACGCCGAGGGCCACAGCAACGACGCCTGGGCGTACATCCCCGCGCTCGGCGGCTACATCAGCAACATCTACATCGACCACCCGGACGCCTGGCTGCCGGGGGTACGTACCTGCTGACCCGCGCCCGCCGTCCGCCGGTCGCCCGCATCCACGGCTCCGTCGGCGGGAAGGAACCCGGTGCAACCCGGCGGGGGCGCGCGGTCGCGGGCGCCCGCCGGGACGGGTCACGGAGACGGAGGTGCCGCTCGTGGGCGGTGGGGTCGGCGAGGGACACGGGAACCGGGAGTACGGGTGCCGCAGGATCCAGCGGGAGACGGCGGTGGCCGACGGCTGTCCCGTCTCCCGCGGCGCCGACGGCGTCTGGCGGGTGAGCGGCTACGACGAGGCCCGTACGGTGCTGCGCAGCACCGCCACCGTGCAGGCCGGGCTCGGGATCGAGACGGTCGAGAAGCTGCCCGCCCGCATCCGGCGTCCGGTGCTCTACCGGGACGGGCCCGAACACCGTGAGCACCGGCGGCAGACGTCCCGGTTCTTCACCCCGCGCCGGGTCCACGAGCACTACCGCGACCTCATGGTGCGCGTCGCCGAGGCCCGGCTCGATCAGCTCCGGACGGCCCGTCAGGCCCGGTTGTCCGATCTGAGTTTCGATCTCGCCATCGAGGTCGCCTGTGCGGTCATCGGGCTGACCGACAGCAAGCCGGGCATCAAGCGGCGTCTGGAGCGCTTCTTCCCGGAGGAGTTCGGCACACCGGGGCTGACCAGCCTGCACGGCATCCGCTGGATGGTCCGGCAGAACACCAACTGGCTGCGGATCTACTTCGGTGATGTACGCCCCGCCGTGCGGGCCCGCCGCCGTGAGCGGCGTGACGACCTCATCTCGCATCTCCTGGACGAGGGCTGCTCGGCCCAGGAGGTTCTCGGTGAGTGCCTCACCTTCGCCGCGGCCGGGATGGTCACCACCCGTGAGTTCATCAGCGCCGCCGCGTGGCATCTGTTCTCGGAACCCGGGCTTCTGGCGCACTACCGGTCCTTGGAGGAGCGGGGCCGGCTCGACCTGCTGGGCGAGATCCTGCGTCTGGAGCCGGTCATCGGGCGGCTGAGCCGCCGTACCACCGGTCCCCTCGATCTGCCCGGGGACGGCGGCGGGGCGGTGACGGTACCGGCCGGGGAACGTATCGAGATCCTCGTCGACCGGGTCAACCTCGACGAACGCACCGTCGGACCGGGCGCCGACCGGGTGCGCCCCGGCCGCCCCATGGGCGACGGCGCCGGCGCCCCGGGGCTCTCCTTCGGTGACGGCCCGCACAAGTGCCCGGGACTCCATGTGGCGCTTCTGGAGACGGACGTGTTCCTGAGCAGGCTGTTCGCGCTGCCAGGGGTACGGATGACGGCCCCGCCCCAGGTCGGTTTCATCGACGGCATCGAGAGCTACGAACTCCGCCACTGCACGGTCGCCGTCGACACCGCCGAGCCCTCCGCGCCGATGGCCTCCTGACGGTCCATCACCCGGGGAGCGCCGGCCGAACGGCGCGCCCGATCGGGCGAGGGCGCCGTTCGGGTACGGCGATGCCCTCGCGGGCGGTCCCTCCCGAAGGGGGGCCGCCCGCGAGGGTGTTCATGCGGTGCCGGGGCCCGCGTCCGTCACAGGGTCAGGAGTGCGCGGTGCGCGACTCCCGTGGACTTCAGCGGGCGTACGGCGAGACGGACCAGCGACAGGGCGTTGTCGTCCCCCGCGATGCGGTTGGCGCTCAGCTCACCGCAGGTCCGGCACTGATGGATGATCATCCATTCGCCGTCCGGCCGTACCGACATGCCGAGGGCCTCCATCCGGCCCCGGCACTGCGAGGCCCGGTCGCCGGGGATCCGGCGATCGACGTGCAGACTGGCCAGGCAGTACGGGCAGTGGTTGCGGTGGGCGGTGCCGGGGGCGTCCGCGGAGACGTCCAGCCGGCAGGCCACACACCGGAAGTCGTTGGCCCGGTGTCCGCCCTGCGTGTGCAGGACGGTCTTGTGCCGCTGGGGGCGGCGTGGCTTTCCGTCCCCGCGCTGACGAGTGCGTCGTGGCATGGTGCGTTCCCTCCTACCGGCGGTCAGAGGGTGCCGAACGCTTCGAGCGGGAACGGCGGTTGCGCGAGTGGCCGTACGGCCATCCGCATCAGGATGAGCTGGTTGTCGTCCGAGCAGACGGGGTTGGACGTCAGCTCGTCGCACTGCACACAGCGGTGGATGACCATCCAGTCGCCGGTGCGCAGCACCGCGATGGCGATGGGGGCCATCCGGCCGTGGCAGTCGGTGGCGCCGCCCTCGACATGGTCGATGATATGCCGGGAGTGCAGGCACGACGGGCAGTGATTGCGCCGTGTGCCGTCACCGGAGGCCGCGGACACGGTGAGTCCGCACCACGCGCAGGTGAAAGTGTCGATCTTCAGAGTGTTGTGAGAGGTGTTGCTGGACACCCGGGGTGCTCCCTGCTGAGAGATGAGTCATGACAGCAAGAGCAGGCCGAGCGGCCTCGACGGGACGGAGCCGCGTGCATGGCCGGATGGCGGCACGGGGCGTCGGACGATTACGCGGTACGGCGAGGCGCGCTCGGCGCGGGCCGGGTCATAAAACACCCTCACTGGGGCCGTGGGGCCCGGTCGACTGCGGTGCGGAACGCCCCCACGATAACGGGGTCGCACTCGGGGGCGTCAAAGCATTTGTCTCCGGATCTCCGCCGGGCTCCCGCCGGGCCCCTTGCGCCCGGTCCCCGTCGGTCGTCCCTGGTCAGCCGAACATGCCCGGGACGTAGGAGCCGGCCGGCTGACGGACGATGACGTTCAGCCGGTTATAGGCGTTGATCATGGCGATCAGCGCCACGAGCGCGGCGAGCTGCTCCTCGTCGTAGTGCTTCTGCGCGGCGGCCCACACCTCGTCCGACACGCCGCCCGCCGCGTCGGCGATCCGGGTGCCCTCCTCGGTCAGCTCCAGGGCGGCGCGCTCGGCCTCGGTGAAGACCGTGGCCTCGCGCCAGACCGCGACCAGGTTGAGGCGGGTCTGGGTCTCACCGGCCTCCAGTGCCTCCTTGGTGTGCATGTCGGTGCAGAAGCCGCAGCCGTTGATCTGGCTGGCGCGCAGTTTCACCAGTTCCTGGACGACGTCGGACAGCGACGAGTCGCTGACTTCCTTCCCGGCCGCGTGGATGCGCTTCAGGAAGGTCTCGGCGGACGGGACGGCCATCAGATTCAGACGGGGGTCCATGGTGTGCTCCTCTGCCTCAATGGGTGCTTTTGGCGGGTACACACCTTTGACGCGTCCGAGCGGCGCGATGTGACATGCGGGCGCGTGACCTGGGTCACGCGCCCGCCCCGGTCACAGCAGGTCGCCGATGTGCTCCAGCGTGTACCGGCCCACCCGCTTGCCCAGCCGGATCCCGGCCTCGTCGGCCGACCTGGTGTGGATGCCGGAGAAGATCCGTGCCCCGACGTTCTCGTCCGAGAGCCGCTTCCACGTCGTGTAGGTCCGGGTCACCCCGGGTGCGGTGGGGCTGGTCAGCGGGAAGGGCGCGGTGCGGGCGCCGAAGCGGTTCGCGAGGACGGCCTCCGCCGCTCCCGAGTAGGTGTTGTGACCACTGGGGTAGTCGGGGTGGGAGGGCGTGGTGTGCAGCGGGGTCCACGCCGGGTCGGAGGCGATGACCCCGGTGCGGATCGCGGTCACGGGGCGCCAGCGTTCGTAGGCGTACTTGGTGTCCGAGGTGGCGATCTGGGTGTCGACCAGGGCGATGTGGAAGAGGGCGACGCTCAGGGCCCGCTCCGCCGTGTCCTGGCCGCTGCGGTCGAGGGCGACGCGCAGCGGCTCGGTGTAGAGGGTGAGGGAGGAGCCGTACCAGAAGTTCGCCGTCTCCGTCTGGTGGGCGGTGCGTACGGTGCTGTCCAGGGCGCCGTACGCCCGTACCTCGGCGAGGTCCGTGGCGTACTGGCGGGAGTCCAGGGCGGGCGGCGGGCCGAGCCGGAAGTGGCTCGGGGAGGTGAGCAGGAAGGGGCGGGCGAGGCGGTTGCCGTACTGGACGGCGGGGCCGTAGGCGGGCGGGGTGGGCTGCCAGCGGCCGGGGGCCGGGGCGGGCACGGGGTAGGGGGCGTTGACCGTGGCGGGGTCCAGTCCGTCGCCCTGCCGGGAGTCGAGGACCCGGGCGGCCTCGCGCCGGCCGGCCGCGAGGCCGGCGTCCGTGGAGTCGCCGGGCGGAAGGGCGGCGAGGGTCTGGCGGAGGGTGGCGTCGAGATGCTCGGCGCGGGTCGGGGCGACGGTGACGAGGGTGTGGTGGAGGGCCGCCGCGACGGCCGCCGCCCGGAAGGCGGCGCGGTCGGTGCCGCCCGGCACCCCGCGGGCGGCGCGGGCCGCCGCCAGCCAACCGATCGCCCAGGTGCGGCTGTTGGTGACCTGGGTCGTCGCACCGGCCGCGGCGAGCGTCGCGGCGGTGGCGTCGTACCAGGTCAGGACGGTGTCGGTGGAGGACGCCCGGGTGGCGGGGGTGGCCGCGGCGGCCTGGGGTGTCCCGGCGAGGGTGCCGAGGACGGCGGTGGCGCCCAGGGCGACGACGGTGCGGCGGGTGGGGCGGGGTCCGGGCTGGCTCACGCGTACTCCTTGGATGAGGTGGGGGCGGTGGCGCGGGGTCTGGGCAGTCCGTAGTGGTCGCGCAGGGTGGTGCCGTCGTAGGCGGTGCGGAACAGGCCGCGCGAGCGCAGGATCGGTACGACCTGGTCGGCGAAGAGGTCGAAGCCGCCGGGCAGCCAGGGCGGCATGATGTTGAACCCGTCGGCGGCGCCGTGCTCGAACCACTCCTGGATCTGGTCGGCGATCTGCTCCGGTGTCCCGGCGACGACCCGGTGGCCGCGGGCTCCGGCGAGGCGGTGCAGCAGTTGCCGGACGGTGGGCTCCTCGCGCTCGATGATGTCGAGGACCAGTCGGAAGCGGCTGCCGTTGCCGCGTTCGCCGCCGGTCTCGATGAGCCGGCGCGGTACGGGGCCGTCGAGTTCGGCGGCGCTCAGACGCAGCCCGAGGAGCCGGTGCAGGAGCTGGAGCGAGTAGTCGGGCTGGGTGAGGTCGTTGAACTCCTCGTGCAGCGCGCGTGCCTGTGCCTCCGTCGATCCGATGAAGGGGCTGATGCCCGGCAGCACCAGCAGGCGGCCGGGGTCGCGGCCCAGGACCGAGGCGCGCGCCTTCACGTCGGCGTAGAACTCCTGGCCGCTGCGGAGGGTCTGGTGGGCGGTGAAGACGGCCTCGGCGTGGGCGGCGGCGAAGGCGCGGCCGTCGTCGGAGGACCCGGCCTGGACGTAGACCGGGCGGCCCTGCGGGGAGCGGGGCAGATTGAGGGGGCCACGCACCTTGAGGTGGGGGCCGCTGTGGTCGATCTCGTGGATGCGGTCGGTGTCGGCGAACAGTCCGCTGCGCTGGTCGGCGACGAGTGCCTCGTCCTCCCAGCTGTCCCACAGCCGGGTCACCACGTCCACGAACTCCCGGGCAAGGTCGTAGCGTTCGGCGTGCACGGGGTGGGCGTCCAGGCCGAAGTTCCCGGCGGCCTGGGGGGCTCCGGTGGTGACGATGTTCCAGCCCGCCCGGCCCCGGCTGAGGTGGTCGAGGGAGGCGAAGAGCCGGGCCAGGTTGTAGGGCTCGGTGTAGGTGGTGGAGGCGGTGGCGATCAGGCCGATGCGTTCGGTGGCGGCGGCGATCGCGGAGAGCCAGGTGAAGGGTTCCAGGCGGAACCGGCTGGCGTAGCGGACGTTGTCGGCGAGGCTGGGTCCGTCGGCGAAGAACACCGCGTCGAACGCGGCCCGTTCGGCGCGGCGGGCGAGGTCCTGGTAGAGGCCGATGTCGAGGAGTCGTCCGGGGTCGGTGCCGGAGTGCCGCCAGGCGGCCTCGTGGTGGCCGCCGGGGTAGATGAACAGGTTCAGCCGGAGCTTGCGGGACGTCATGCGGCGCCGCTCCTCTCGGGAGGTCGCGTACGGTCGGGCGCGGGGCCGGTGCGTTCGGTGAGGTCCGTGAGGTCCGTGAGGTCCACGGGATCCACTCCGAGGTGGTTCAGCAGGCGCCCGCGCAGGGCGGCGTACCCGGTGTCGCCGTGGCGTCGTGGTGCGGGCAGGGTGACGGGCTCGTCGGCCGCGATCCGGCCCCGGTCGAGGACGACGACCCGGTCGGCGAGGGCGATGGCCTCGTCCACGTCGTGGGTGACGAGGAGCACGGCGGGCCGGTGCCGTGCGCACAGCCGTCGCAGCAGGGTGTGCATCCGGAGCCGGGTGAGGGCGTCGAGCGCCCCGAACGGCTCGTCCGCGAGGAGGAGTTGTGGTTCCCGTACGAGGGAGCGGGCGAGGGAGACGCGCTGCTGTTCACCGCCGGAGAGTTCGACGGGCCAGGCCCGTTCGCGTCCGGCGAGGCCCACCTCGGCCAGCGCGGCCCTGCCCCGATGCTCGGCGTCGGGGCCGGTCAGACCGAGGACGACATTGTCGAGCAGCCGCTTCCAGGGCAGCAGCCGGGCGTCCTGGAAGACGACCGAGACATGGGCGGGGGCGGTGAGGTCGCCGCTGCCGGTGACGTCGTGGTCGAGCCCGGCCAGGGCCCGCAGCAGGGTGCTCTTGCCGGAGCCGCTGCGGCCGAGGAGGGCGACGAACTCGCCGGGGGCGATGGACAGGTCCAGTCGGTCGAGCACCGTACGCGCCCCGAAAGACCGTACGAGGGCGGTGACGGTGGTGCGGTCCTCCGCGGTGGTCAGCCCGCCAGGGTGCGGCGCCATGACAGGGTCCTCCTCTCCACGAGCCGGACGAGGGCGTCGGAGACGAGGCCGAGCAGACCGTAGACGACGAGTCCGACGAGGATGATGTCGGTCTGGCCGTAGGTGCGGGCCAGTTCCATCATGTAGCCGATGCCGCTGGTGGCGTTGACCTGCTCGACCACCACCAGGGCCAGCCAGGCGGCGGTGACCGCGAAGCGCATGCCGAGCAGGAAGCCCGGCAGGGCGCCGGGGAGCACGACATGGCGGACGAAGCCGAGCCGGGACAGGCGTACCGTTTCTGCGAGTTCGACGTAACGGCTGTCGATGGTGCGCAGGCCGTTGTGGGTGTGGATGTAGACGGGCACGAGCACACCGAGCGCGATGGTGACGACCTTCATCGTCTCGCCGATGCCGAACCAGAGGATCAGCAGGGGGATGAGGGCGAGGGAGGGGATGGCCCGTTTGATCTGCACCGGGCCGTCGATGACCGCCTCTCCGACACGGCTGAGGCCGGACAGGACGGCGAGGACGAGTCCGGCGGCCACTCCGAACAGCAGGCCGAGCAGGGCGCGTTGCGCGGAGGTGGCCAGATGGGACTGGAGGCGGCCGTCGGCGAGCAGGTCGGCGGAGGTCCGCGCGATGGTCCAGGGCGCGGGCAGGCTGCGTGGGTCGAGGAGGCCGAGGGCGGAGCCGGCCGCCCAGAGCGCGAGGAGCAGGAGCGGGCCGACGGCCCAGCCGTAGGGGACGGGGCGTCCGGGGCCCAGACGCCTGCGGCCGAGGCGGACGGGGGCCGGGCGGGCGGTGGGGGCCGCGGGGGCCGTCTGTTTCTCGTAGGCCGTGGTGCTCATGGTGTCGTCCCTTCGGCGGCGAGGGCGTCGGCGGCGACCGATTCGAAGCGGCGGTCGAAGAGGATCTCCGCGTCGAAGGATTCGTGGTCCTGCTCCCGGGCCAGCAGGTCGATGGTCTGCTGCTGGCGTTCGATGACGGCGGTCCAGTCCGCGGGGATGTCGGGGTGGCCGTTGCGCCGGACGAGGTACTCGCCGTCCTCGGGGCTGAGTCCCTGGTCCTTGACGTAGTAGCCCTCGATCCAGTCCTCGGGGTGTTCGTCGATCCAGATCTGGGCGCGGGCCCAGAACTCGATGAGTTCCCTGGTGGCCGCGGCCTTCTGCGGGTCGCTGACGGACTCGGTGAGGGCCCAGAGGTGGGCCGGGTCGTCGCGCAGTCCGTGCTGGATGGTGGTGCCGCCGTCGCCGCCGTACTTGGTGAGATAGCGCTTGATGTTCACATCGCCGAGCGGGGCGGCGTCGACCTGATGGTTTCCGAGGGCGGTGGGATAGACGTCGCCGGTGCTGGCGATCTCGACGAGTTCCACATCGTCCTGGGTGAGTCCGGCTTTCTCCAGAATGCGCAGGACGAGGGCGCCCTGGGCCTGTCCGGGGCTGTAGGCGATCTTCTTTCCGCGCAGGTCTTCCAGGGTGGCGATGTCGGCGTCGGGTGCGATGCCGAGTTCGTAGATGGGGTTCTTGATCGGGTCCGCGCGGAATCGGCCGGCGACGAGTTTGGTGTCGAGCCCCGTCCAGTGGGCGTTGATGGAGGGGATCTCGGCGGCCGAGCAGAGATCGAGGGCGTCGGCGCGAAACGCCTCCGAGCATTGGGGGCCGCCACTGATGTTGGCCCATTTCACGGTGAAGGGCAGGTCGTCGATCTGCCCGGAGAGTTCGAGGGCGACCTTGAGGTCGGGGGCGCCGACGGTGAGGGTGGTGCCGGAGGAGACGGTGGCCGGGATCTTCTCGGCGGAGACGTCTTCACTGCCCGCGGTGGACGCGGCATTCTCCACGCACGCGGTGAGGGTGAGAGGGAGGGCGGTGAGGGCGGCGAGGACGGCCGCTCGACGGATTCCGGGCATGCGTGTGCGAGAGGTCATGAAGGGCCTTCACGGGAAATCGGGAAACCGCCCTGGGAACCGGGGGGAAATTCAGTGGCGGTGAAAGGGATACGAAAGGGGAAGCACCAGGACTGCCTGAGAAGCAGCCGGACGAAAGGCGGTGGGGGTGGCGGCCGGACGGCTCAACGACACACGGCAGTGGCGACACGCATCAGATCGATGACTGGCCGCTTTCTGAACTGCCGGGGCTTCCGCATACGCATGAAGCTATCCGTGGGGCAAATTCCGGTCAAGAAGCGGGAGTTGAAGGAGGGATTCTGCAATGACAGCTTCGTGGCGGCGCCATGCTTCCGTAACAATGGCCGTCCGGCCGGATGGACGGGCGGGCGGCCGTCGGAGGGCGGCGGGCGGGCGTCGGAGGGCGGCGGGCGGGCGCTGCGGGTGGGAAGGACGACGGGACCGCCGCGGTGCCCGGTGGGGCGGTGCGGCGGTCCCGGTGGGATGGGGTGGGATGGGGTGAGGTGCGGCGGTCCCGTCGGGGCCGGGTGCCGGGCCGGTGGGGCCGGGTGCCGGGCCGGTGGGGCCGGGTGCCGGGCCGGTGGGGCCGGGTGCCGGGCCGGTGGGGCCGGGTGCCGGGCCGGTGGGGTGCGGTGTGCGGGCCGGTCAGTCGGTGGAGGGGCGCTCCAGCGCCACCTTCGGTACCAGCCGGCCGAGGGGGCGCGGCAGCCACCAGGCGCGGGTGCCGAGCAGTTGCATCACGGCGGGCACGATGAGGCAGCGGATGAGCACGGCGTCGAGCAGCACGGCCACCGCGAGGCCCAGCCCGAACTGCTGGAGCATCCGGCTCGGGCTGAGCACGAACGCGGCGAACACCACGATCATGATGGCCGCGGCGGCGGTGATGACCCGGCCGGTCGCGGCGAGGCCCTCCCGTACCGCCCCGGCGTGGTCCTTGGTGTGTTCCCACTCCTCGTGGATGCGGGAGACGAGGAACACCTCGTAGTCCATGGAGAGCCCGAACACGATGGCGAAGATCATGACGGGGATGAACGCCTCGATGGGCCCCGGTTCGACGCCGAACCAGCCGTGCTGGAAGACGAGGGTGATGGCGCCGAGGGCCGCCGAGATGGACAGCAGGTTGAGCAGGGCCGCCTTGAGCGGGATGAGCAGGGAGCGGAAGACGACCATCAGCAGCAGCGCGGACAGTCCGACGACCAGGGCGACGAAGAGCGGCATCCGGGCGGAGACCGCGTCGGAGAAGTCCTGGGTGGCCGCCGTGGAGCCGCCGACGAGGCAGGTGGCGTCGGTCCGCTCCTCAAGGCCGGGCAGCACCGCGTCGCGGAGCCGGTGCACCAGGTCGGTGGTGCCCTCGTCCTGGGGCTCGGTGTCCGGGTAGGCGATGAGGGTGGAGACGGCGCTGTCACGGGTGGGCAGGGGCGGGCTGACGGCGGCGATGCCCTCGGTGTCCGCGAGGGTGGTGCGCACTTGTGCGGCGGCGTCCGCGGTCCCCCCGTCGACCACGACGACCAGCGGGCCGTTGAAGCCGGGGCCGAAGCCGTCGGCGAGCAGGTCGTACGCCTGCCGGCCGGTGGTCGTGGTGGGGTCGTTGCCCGCGTCGGCGAAACCCAGGCGCATCCCGAGGGCGGGGGCCGACAGGGCGAGCAGGGCGATGACCGTGGCGAGCAGCGCGGGCAGCGGCCGGCGCTGTACGGCGGTGGCCCAGGTCCGCCATCCGGCGCCCTCGTGGCGGCCCTTGGCCCGCGCCTTCGCGGCCTTCTTGTGGATGTGCCGCTCGATCCGGCGGCCGAACAGGGCGAGCAGCGCGGGCAGCAGGGTCAGCGAGGCCGCCAGGGTGACCAGCACGGTGAGCGCGACGGCCAGGGCGACGCCCTGGAGGGAGCCGAGGCCGAGGGCGATCAGTCCGAGCAGGGCGATGACGACCGTGCACCCGGCGAAGACGACGGTGCGGCCGGCGGCGTCCAGCGCGGTGCGGGTCGCGGTGGCACGGTCGGATCCGGCCGTGATCTCGTGCCGGTAGCGGTAGAAGATCAGCAGCGCGTAGTCCACGCCGACGCCGAGGCCGACCAGCATCATGATGGGCGGGGTGAAGTCGGCGACGGTGAAGACGCGCGAGGCCAGGGCGATGAGGCCGACGGCGCCGCCGACCGCGAACAGGGCGGTGACCAGGGGGACGGCCGCCGCGAGCAGGGAGCCGAAGAGGAGCACCAGGACGACGAGCGCGGCGAGCATGCCGGCGCCTTCGGCGGCCCCGCCCTCGCCCTCCTCGGCGCCGCGTACGGCCTCGCCGCCGAGTTCGACGCGCAGGCCGTCGCCCGCGGCGCCTCGGGCGGTGGCGATGACGCGGGTGACGTCGTCCTTCGGCACCTCCTCCGACGTGCCGTCGAGGGTCACGGTCGCGTAGGCGACGGTGCCGTCCTCGGAGACGGCCGCGGCGTCCTCGTAGGGGCTGCGGACCTCGGCCACGCCGGGCAGGCCGCGCACCGTCGCCAGCATGGTCTCGACGGCGGAGCGGTCGTCGGCCACCCCGGCCGGGTCCTGGAGGACGATCTGTACGCTGCCCCCGGCCTGGGCGGCGCCGTGTTCGCGCAGCAGGTCGGTGGCGGCCTGGGAGTCGGTGCCGGGCAGCGAGAAGTCGTTCCGGTAGGCGCTGCCCGCCGCCTGGGATCCTGCGGTGATCGCGACGACGACCAGGACCCACAGGAGGACGGCGGCCCAGCGCCGCCGCTGTGACCAGCCGGCCAGCCGGGCGAGGACGCCGCCGCGCGCGCCGGGCGGCGGTCCGTCCTGGGGATGGCCGGGGCCCCGGCGGTGGTCCGTGCCGGACGGTGCGTGTGCGTTCATGCCGACAGGTTCGGGAGCGACGGGGGCTCCCCGCGTCGGCCTGCGGGGGACAACCGGGCTACCCCCGTGGTTGCGGACGGCGGGGCGGGCGTACGCCCGGGGTTGCGGGCCCACCGGGTCCCGGGGGCGGAACCGCCGTCAGCCGCCGAGCCAGCCGGGGGTGATCATGCCCGACTCGTAGGCCAGCACGACCAGTTGGGAGCGGTCGCGGACGTCGAGCTTGGTCATGATGCGGCTGACATGCGTCTTGGCGGTGGCGGGGCTGAGCACCAGGTGGGCGGCGATCTCGTCGTTGGTGAGGCCCTGGGCGACCAGGCGCATCACCTCACGTTCGCGTTCGGTGAGGGCGTTGAGCCGGGGGCTGGGCTCGGGCACCTTGACCCGCCCGGCGAACTCGGCGATCAGCCGCCTGGTGATGCCCGGGCTGATCAGCGCGTCCCCGCGCGCGGCCACCCGTACCGCCTGGATCAGTTCCTCCGGTTCGGTGTCCTTGACCAGGAAGCCGCTGGCCCCGGCGCGCAGCGCGCCGTACACGTAGTCGTCCAGGTCGAAGGTGGTCAGGATGACGACCTTCACCGCCGCGAGGCGCGGGTCCCCGGCGATCCTGCGGGCCGCCTCCAGGCCGTCCGTGCCGGGCATGCGGATGTCCATGAGCACCACGTCCGGGGCGAGTTCCCGGCACCGGGCGACGGCCTCGTCCCCGTCGCCCGCCTCGCCGACCACGTCGAAGTCCTCCTCGTCCTCCAGGATCGACCGGAACCCGGCACGCACGAGGCGCTGGTCGTCCGCCAGCAGGACCTTGATCATGGGGGTGGGGTGCTCCGATCGGAACGGGGACGGGGGCCTTCGCCCATGATGACGGATCGGGCGGGGCGACGCGGGGAGGGGGCGCGGGGGTCGGCTACGGCCCGGTCGCCGTCGGCGGGGTGTACGGCAGTGTGGCCCGGACGGTGAAGCCGCCGTGGACGCCGGGGCCGGTGGAGAGTGCGCCGCCGAGGGCTCGGGCGCGTTCGCGCATACCGCTGATGCCGGTGCCGTGGGAGCCCGGGGTGGGGCCGTGGCCGTCGTCCTCGATCTCCACGTGCAGTGCGCCGGGCCGCTGGTCGATGCGGATGACGACGGCGGCGGCGCGGGCGTGCCGGGTGACATTGGTCAGTGACTCCTGGACGATCCGGTAGGCGGCCAGGTCGACCTCGGCGGGCAGGGCGTGCCGCTCCCCCGCCGACTCGACCCGTACGTCGAGTCCGGCGCCGCGGGCGGACCGGGCGAGGTCGTCGATGCGGGCGAGGCCGGGCGCGGGGGCGGTGGGCGCGGACTCGCCCGCCTGCCGCAGCACGCCGAGCGTGGCCCTCAGGTCGCGCAGGGCCTCGCGGCTGGAGTCCTTGATGGCGGCGAGCGCCTGCTCGGCCTGGGCGGCGCCGGTGTCGGGGTGGCGGGTGAGCCGGCGCAGTGCGGCCGACGACTGCACATTGATCAGGGAGATGTGATGGCCGATGACATCGTGCAGGTCACGGGCGATCCGCAGCCGTTCCTCGCTGACGGCCCGGCGTTGCACCTGCCGGGTGTAGATCAGCCGGTTGTGGCGCAGCCGGCCCAGGGCGACGATGCCGACGATCCAGCCGGTGAGCATGAACAGGGCGACGCCGGTGACGTCGTCGTTGCCGGCGAGGGTGCCGAGGGCGGTGCTGCCGACGGCGACCGCTCCCAGGGTGACGGCCGCCGTCAGATGGCCCTCGGCGGCCACGGTGTAGAGGGCGACGACCGCGACGACCAGCAGCGGTCCGTCGTACGTGCTGGTCAGGTAGTACGCCGCGCAGGCCACGAGGACGAGGACGGCGACGGCGACGGGCCGTTGGCGGCGGAACCGGAGCGCGCCGCAGGAGGCGGCGATCAGCAGCCAGCTGATCACGACGGCGCTCCACGGTTCGTCGGACGGACCGATCAGTGACCGCAGGCTGCCGAGGCCGATCAGGACGAAGAGACCGACGGCGAGCGCGGTGTCGCTGTGGCGGGCGGTGAGCAGCCGGCGATGCAGCCTGGACAGGGCGTCGGAGACCATGGGCTCAGCGTAGGTCGCCCGTCTGACCTGCGCCTTCCTCCCGCAGTCGGAACCCTTAGGGGTCGGGGCGCAACCCTGGGGGTAGGCGCGGCGGGCGGTACGCGACCGTGGGGGTAGGTCAGTCGACGGTGGCGCCGGGTGCGACGGGGTGGGCCTCCAGGTCCGGCGCGGCCAGCAGGTCGGCGATCAGCTCCGGGGTGCCGCCGACGTAGGTGCTGACCAGACCCACGTCACCGCCGAGGCACCAGGCGGCGTCCTGCGGCCACCACAGGTCGGGCAGTTCGGCGAAGTCCTCCATGAGTTCCGGGGAGGGGGCGTCGGCGAGGGCCCCGGCGAGCAGCACCTCGTCCCGTTCCGGGGTGGGGAAGGTGGGGACGTGGTCGAAGTCCAGGCGTCCGTATCCGTGCCACAGGCCGAACCAGCAGTGGTCGGGGGTGGTGGTGTGCCGGGCGAGGTACGGGAGGAGGGCGCGGGCCAGGTCCGCCGGGGTGGGGCCTTCGCAGGGGTGCTCGTCCCAGACGCCCGCCCGTCCGTACGCGGTGGCGTTGGTGTAGTCGCGGTCCATGCCGATCAGTGCGTGCCACCGGGTGGCCGAGGTCACCGTACGGCCGTACGCGGCGGCGACGTCCGCCCAGCGCACCGGTGTCCCGGCCAGCGAGGCGGGGTGCAGGATCCGCGCGTAGGCGGGGAAGCCGGGGGCGGCGACGCCCGTCACCGTGCCGAAGTCGCCCCGGCCGCCGACGCGCTGGAAGAACCGGCGGGCCGGGTCCAGATCGTGGCGCTGGACCCGGAGGCGGCCGTAGAGGTCGGGGGCGGGGTCACGGTGCACGAGGCTGTAGGTGTTCACCCGCCCATTGTCACCCGGCCCCCGCGACGGTCCCCCGGGCCCCGCGCTCCGCCCTCCGCGGTCCGCGTTCCGCGTTCCGCGGTTCAGGGGATCCGGGCGACGACGGCGTAGATGCCGCTGGGCTCCTGTTCCGGGGCGGGGGTGCCCCTGAACCACTCGGGGGCGGTCACCAGACCCGGCTCCGCGAGGTCCAGGCCCTCCACGAAGCGGGCGACCTCGGCGCGGTTGCGGAAGCCGAGCCGGATGCCGCCCTTGGCGTACTCGGCGGTGACCTGGGCGGACAGCTCGGGGAAGATGTCGGACGAGGCGTGCGACATCACCAGCCAGCTGCCCGACGGCATCGCGCCGAGCAGATCACCGACGATGCCGTACGGGTCCTGCTCGTCGGAGATGAAGTGCATCAGCGCGATGAGGGAGAGGGCGATCGGCCGGTCGAAGTCGAGCACGGTCCGGGCGTGGTCGAGGATCTCGCCGGGCCGCCGTACGTCGGCCTCGATGTAGTCGGTCGCGCCGTCGGGGTGGCTGATGAGCAGCGCCTCCGCGTGACGCAGCACGATGGGGTCGTTGTCGGTGTAGACGACCTTCGCGCCGGGGCGGACGCGCTGCACTATCTGGTGCAGGTTGGGTTCGGTGGGGATGCCGGTGCCGATGTCGAGGAACTGGTCGAGGCCCTCGGCGGCCAGCCAGGCCGCCGCCCGGTGCATGAACGCGCGGTTCTGCCGGGCGGCGTCCCGTGCCTCGGCGGGCAGTTTCTCGCCCACCGCCTCGTCGACGGGGTAGTTGTCCTTGCCGCCCAGCAGCCAGTCGTACACCCGGGCGGGGTGTGGCTTGCTGGTGTCGATCTGCCGGGGGCTGGAGCTGTCTGCGGTCATGGCGGACTCCGTCGGGCGAGCGATCATGAAAAGGCCGACCCCGATCATCGCAGGCGGGTCCGCCGGTTCGCCAGCCAGGGGCGGGCCCGGCTTCCCGCGGACCCGTCAACTGACCCCCGCCGAACGGCCGTCAGCCCACGGGCGGCATGTCGACGGGCTCCGAGTCGAGGCCGGCGCGGGGCTTGCGCCAGGCGCCGCGGGTGAAGTCGGGGACCTCCACCGGACGGCCGCCCCGGGCCAGGGAGGCGGCGCTCAGCGGGACGGCGGAGCACCAGGCGGCCGAGTCGTAGACGTCGATGTCGGGGACGAGTCCGGCCCGCATCGACTGGACGGTCCGCCACTGCATCACGTAGTCCATACCGCCGTGGCCGCCGTTGTTGGCGGCGTCGTCGCCGACCTTGAGCCACAGCCAGTGGTCGAAGTCCTTGCGGTAGGCGCCGAAGTCCCGCCAGGAGTGGCCGCTGTGGTCGGGTTCGAGGTAGATGCGGGCGCCGGTGGGGGCGGGGCCGGTGTAGTCCTCCAGGATGCCGCGGCTGCCGGCGAGGGAGTTGATCCTGCTGTAGGGGCGCGGGGAGCTGACGTCGTGCTCGGCGCGGATGACACGGCCCTGGTCGGTCTCGATCAGACAGGTGACCAGGTCGCCGTTGACGTACGTCTCCTTCCACGACGGGTGGTCGCGCGGGACGAACCGGGCGCGGTAGTCGGCCAGGCCCTTCGGGGCGGTCGCGGTGGCGGCCAGGGTCGTCATCCGGTCGCCGCGGTTGATGTCCATGGCCGCCGCGATCGGGGCGAGGCCGTGCATCGGGTAGAGGGAGGCGGTGCTGCGGGTGTGCCACAGCCGGCGCCAGGAGTCGGTGTAGTAGGTGTCGGAGAAGAGCAGTTCGCGCAGGTCGTGCTGGTAGCCGCCGTGACCGTTGGTGATCTCGCCGAAGAGGCCGTCGTGGGCCATCTTGAGCATCGCCAGTTCGTTGCGGCCGTAGCTGCAGTTCTCGGCGAGCAGCAGATGCCTGCGGGTGCGCTCGGAGGTGTCCACGAGGTCCCACAGGTGGCGCAGTTCGGTCGCGACGGGCAGTTCCACGACGGCGTGCTTGCCGCTGAGGAGGGCCGCCTTGCCGTGTTCGTGGTGGAACTCCCACGGGGTGGCGATGTAGACGAGGTCGATGTCGTCGCGGCGCAGCATCCTGGTGTAGGCGTCGGCGGTGCCGCCGTACTCGGCGGGGCGCGGTTCACCCCTGCTGACGAGCCGGTCGGCGGTGCGCTTGGCGCGGTCGGCGCGGATGTCGCAGACGGCGGTGACGGTACAGCCGGGTACGGCGGCCCAGCCCAGGGACATGCCGCTGCCCCGGTTGCCGAGGCCGATGATGCCGACCCGGACGGTGCTGTGGGGGTCGAAGGGCACGCCGATCATCGACTTCTGACCGGGCCTGCGGCGGGGCGCCTGCTCGGCGGCCGTCGCGGCGTGAGCCGGGCCGCCGCCCACCCCGACCGCGAGCGCGCCGGAGGCGACGGCCCCGCCAAGGAGCAGTCTGCGGGAGACAGAGGGGAGTTCGGACATGACGGCACGCTCCTCGGTGGGTGGGGGCCTGCATCGGGGTGGCCTGCATCGCTGTCGAGGCACGACTCTGACCCCCTCGCCAGTTACATGTCAATACGTGTTCGAAACAATGCAGTTCCGAGCACTACCGAGCATCTGAGGGTACGTCAGTTGGGGTCCCGGGGGCGGTGGGGCGGGCGCCGGGGCGGGACGCGGTACGGGCCGTCGCTCGGGGCACGGTGCTGGCGCGGACGATCAGCGACATGCCGGATGTCCCGGCGGTCCACGAGGTTCTCCTGTCCGAACAGGGGTTTTCCGGCTCGCTGAGCAGATCCAGAAGCGTGACCCGGGCCCGGGCCACGCGGGAGCGGACCGTCCCGGTAGGGCAGTCCGTGAGTTCGGCCGTCTCCGTATGGGGCAGGCCGACCACCTGGGTGAGAGTGAACGCCGCGCGGCGTTCGTCCGCCGGCCTGGCCGTGCCGGGACCCGCCCGGTCCGTCACGGCCACGCTGTGTGGCGGGCGTCGGCCGTACTCGCCCCTTCACAGGCGTACGGCACCGGAGTTGAGGCAGGCCAGCAGGGTGCGTGCCTGGACGTTGAGGTAATGACCGTGGGCGACCAGGGTGTTGAGCTGTCCGACAGTCGCCCACGCGTAGCCGCGCGGCGCTTCGACCAGTGCCATGTCTTCGTCGGCCTCGACGAACAGATACCGGACGCAGGCATTCAGGAACCGCCCGCCTTCCTCGGAGTGCACGGCCGAGTAGCGCGCGCCCCCCTCCCGCACAGCCCGCAGGACAGCTTCCAGAAAGAGCGGCCGGTCCGCGGCCTGTGCCTCCTCCCAGTCCCGCAACCCGCACTGCACGGTCGGCGCCAGTTCCAGCCGGTTGAGGAACCCCGCCTCCACGCGCGCGTGCACGAGCAGATGCGGTACGCCGCCCAGGCGCCGGAACACAAAAGCCGCCATCCCGGCGCCGCACGGCTCGATCAGAGGCTGGGACCAGCCGGTGACTTCACGGTTCCCGGCCTCGACGCTGACTCCGGTGACCCGGAAAAAACGTCCGTCGGGGCGCCCGATGCCGTCCGCGTTGCGCGTCCAGCCCTTGACGTCGGCGAGCGGCATGAGCCGGACGTCGACGTCGTGCCGGGCCCGCTCGGCGGTGAACCAGGACAGCAGTCCGGCGTCGGAGTGCAGGGCCCCCGGCTCGCTCCCCTGCAGCGGCAGGCATCCCAGGACGGTGCGGGTGTCCATGTTGACGACATGGTCCAGCCGGAGCAGTTCGCCGAGCTGGCCGAGCGTGAGCCAGCAGTGGTCGGGGGTGGTCGGCACCTCCGTGTCAGCGGCTTCGACCACCATGTTGCGGTTGGCCTTGCGGTAGAACCAGGCACCGTGCTCCGACTGCAGCGAGTCCGCGAGCACCAGGTGGGGCGGGGCGCCCGTGAAGTGCTCCAGGTACTTCACCTCCGAACCGGAGTGCACCCGCTGGTAGTTGCTGCGGGTGGCCTGCACGGTCGGCGAGATCTGGAGCAGGTTGGGGTTCCCTGGCTCCATCTTCGCCTGCATCAGGAAGTGCAGAACACCGTCGAACTCCTTGGCGAGGATGCCGAGGATGCCCACTTCCGGCTGGTGGATGACGGGCTGCTGCCAGCTGCCGTACGGCCCCTCGTCGACCCGTGCGGCCAAGCCGCGCACGGCGAAGAACCGGCCGCTGCGGTGCACGAGGTCACCGGTGCCGGGGGCGAAGGACCACTGCTCGATCCGGTCCAGTGGCACCCGGCGGACGGTGAAGCGGTGGGCGCGGGCCCGCTCGTCGAGCCAGCCGGTGACGTCCTCCGTGCGCAGGTGCCGGCCCGTGCCTGTAACGGCGGCGGACCGGGCCAGCCGCGCCGGCAGGTCCTGAGCGGCCCGGGGACGCAGAAAGGCGGCGGTGCTCATGCCCGGCCTCCCTCAACCGCCTCTGCGGCCGGATCCGTCCGGTCCGCGAGATGGCGCACCGTCCGCCGCAGTGCCTCGCCCAGCTCGGTGCGCGGCTCCCAGCCGGTGACGGACCGGAACGCGGTGGCGTCGATGGTGATGCTGCTGAAGTCCCCGGCCTCGGCGTGCTCGGGCGGCGGCACCGACAGCACCGGTACGCGCGGTCGCCCGGTGCGTTCCGCGACGAGGTCGGCGACCTGCTCGAAGACGGGCCCGAGGGGCCGGCCCTCCCCGGTGCCGAGCAGCCAGTGGCGCCCGGCCAGCGCCTCGGCGTGGTCCAGGCCGGCGACCACGGCGCGAGCCAGGTCGTCGATGTACAGCAGGTCGCGGCGGGGCGTCCCGTCGTGCCACATCGTCAGGGGCTCCCCCGCCAGCGCGCGACGGGCCATCGCCGAGACGACGCCGCGGTCGCGGGCCGTGGGCCCGGCACCGGGCCCGAACACGGTGGGCAGCCTCAGCGACGTCCCGCGCAGCACACCGAGGGCGTCGGCGTCGAGCAGCAGCCGCTCGGCGGCCAGCTTCTGACGGTCGTACGTGCCCTCCGGGCGGTCCGGTTCGGTGCCGTCGAGCACCGCCTGGCCGGTCGGGCCGACCTGGGACGCAGCGCCGGTGAACACCACCTTCGTGCGCGGCCCGGCCGGGCGGCCGGCGAGGGCGTCGACGAGGTCGCGGACGAGGCCCACGTTGACCCGCTCGGCGGCAGTGTCGCCGTCCCGGATCCGCCAGGTGGCGGTGGCGGAGCTGTACAGCGCGGCGAGGACGACCGCGTCGGCGTCCGCCACGGCGGCGGCCGTCTCGCCCGGCTCGGTGAGGTCGGCCGCCCGTACCTCGACGTCGGCGCGGGCCCCGGGCGGGACGACCGCGGGGCGCCGGGAGACCGCCCGGATCCGGACCGGGCGGGCGGCGAGTTCCTGCAGGACGGCCGAGCCGACGAACCCGGTGGCGCCGAGCAGGGCGATGGTGGGGGTCACGGCCACAGCGCGGCCTCCACGTCACGGCAGGTGTCGTAGGCGGGCAGCAAGCCCCTCTCCTGTGCCTCGGCGAGCGTGGGGGCACTGCTGTCGCGGGCGGACAGCCGCAGCTCGGGTGCGTCGGGCAGCGGCAGGCCGAGCGCCGCGTCCAGCGGGGACACCGCCAGTTCGTGCTCGGGGACGTACCCCTTTGACATCAGGTACACGACGATCGAGTCGTCCTGCTGGGACAGGAAGGCGTGGCCGACACCGACCGGGATGTACAGCGCACGGCAGTCCGCGCCGCTGAGCTCGGTGGTCTCCCACCGGCCGAAGGTGGGCGATCCCACCCTGAGGTCGACGAGGAAGTCCAGCACCCGTCCGTACGGGCAGTAGACGTACTTGGCCCGGCCCGGCGGGGTGGCGGTGTAGTGGATGCCGCGGAGCACCCCGCGGGCGGACATGTTGTGGCTGATGTCCTTGACCGGGAACAGCGGCCGACCCAAGGCCGCGGAGAACGATGCCTCCTGGTACGGCGACGCGAAGCATCCCCGCTCGTCCCCGAAGACCTGGGGGGTGAACTCGCGGACGCCCTCGATGGCCGACGTGCGCATCTGCGTGACGCTCACTCGCTCTTCTCCTCGGCAGTGGTGATCTCCAGCAGGTACTGGCCGTACGGCGAGTGGGACAGGGCCAGTCCGAGCCGGTGGCAGGTGTCGGTGTCGATGTAGCCCATGCGCCAGGCGATCTCCTCGACGCAGCCGATGCGCACGCCCTGTCTGCGGGAGAGGATCTGCACGTACTGGCCGGCCTCGGTGAGCGCGTCGTGGGTGCCGGTGTCGAGCCAGACGAAGCCTCTGCCCAGCTGGACGAACTCGGCCTTCCCACGCTCCAGATAGGCCCGGTTGACGTCGGTGATCTCCAGTTCGCCGCGGTCGGAGGGGCGCAGCCCGCGGGCGATGTCGGCGACGTCGTTGTCATAGAAGTACAGCCCGGTGACGGCCAGGTTGGAGCGCGGTGCCTCGGGCTTCTCCTCCAGGCGCAGGAGACGGCCGGAGGCGTCCACCTCGCCGATCCCGTACCGCTGGGGGTCGCCGACCGGGTAGCCGAACAGGACGCAGCCGTCGATGTCCCGCGCGCTGGTGCGCAGGATCTCGCCGAAGCCCGGCCCGTGGAAGATGTTGTCGCCGAGGACCAGCGCGACGGAGTCGTCGCCGATGTGCTCGGCGCCGACGACGAAGGCATCGGCGATGCCCCGGGGTTTGTCCTGTTCGGCGTAGGTGAGGTGCAGTCCGAGCCGGGAGCCGTCGCCGAGCAGCCGCTGGAAGCCCGGGACGTCCTGCGGGGCGGCGATGATCTGGATCTCGGTGATGCCGGCCAGCATCAGCACGGACAGCGGGTAGTAGACCATGGGCTTGTCGTAGACCGGGAGCATCTGTTTCGAGACGCCCAGCGTGATCGGATACAGTCGGGTCCCGTGGCCGCCGGCCAGGATGATTCCCTTCATGCGCCGGTCCCCTCGGCCGCCCCGTCGGCGGCCCTCGCCTCGAAATAGCTCGGCCGACCGTCCTCGTACACCTCGCGGCCGAGGCGCTCGGCGTCCCGGCGGTGCATCAGCTGCCAGGTGCAGTCGGCGTGCCGGAGCACCACAGAGTGCCACGGCGTGGTCCACACGTCGGCCGCGCCGACCAGCCGGATACCGAACTTGGCCTCACCGCGGCTCTGCGGGTGGATGGACAGCCGGACGTTGTGCGGGTGGTGCTCGGCGATCAGTCGGCCCCAGGCCCGGCTGCGGGCGATGACCTCGTAGGCGCGGCGGCGGCATTCCCGCTGGAGCGCCGAGCGGGAGCCGTCCCACTCGGCCACGTCCTCCATCAGGAACTTGGTGATGCCGCGGTACATGCGCAGGGTGGATTCGCCCCTGCGCACCTCTTCGCGGAGTTCCTCGACCGACGGACCGAGGGTCTCGGCGGCGATCTTGCGCTTCTCGTCGTACGACAGGTCAGGGCCGTAGACGTCCTTCAGGTCGAAGGTGACGAGATGCGCGGAGAGGCCCTCGGCGCGGATCATCGCGCGCAGCTCGGTGCAGTAGGCGTCGATGTGCTCGTCAGAGACGCCGATGACGTCACCGAAGATATGGCCGTCGGAGCAGATCAGGATCTTCGCGCCGGGGGCGTACACCTTGCCGATCTCCGCGCACAGGGAGCCCAGGAAGCGCAGCGCCAGCCGCTCCCCGTGGTCCGGAAAGTGGCTGAGGACCTTGTCCAGGTTGGGCGACTTGCAGGGGAAGCCGGGCAGGCTGAAGATCACCGGTTCGTCCCGCCGGACGAAGTCGGCTATCTGGCGCAGCTGCTCCGGGAAGTCGTCGGCGGTGTCGAGGTGCGGATCGCGCTCAGCTGCCCTGCGGTGCGGGAGCAGCAGTTCCAAGATGGCGCGGCTGACGCGTTCGGCGGCGAAGGCATGGAGGAAGGTGGTGGACATCTGGGACATGGGTGCTCGACTCACTTCCGCTGAAGGCTGGACGCAGAGGTGCCGTCGGAGGGCAGTTCTGCGGTACGGGCCGGGGAACGGGGGCCGGACGCTCAGTTCGCTCGGTGCCGTACGGGGCAGCCGGTGGCCGGGGCTTCCTCCGGGGTGCCGTAGGAGATGGGCAGTTGGTTGACGCCGCGTGCGAGGACGGCGCCGATCCATTCGAGGTTCTGGTCCGCGACAGCGAGTCGCAGTCCGGGCAGCCGAGTGAGCAGCGCGCGCAGGGCGATCTGGAGTTCGATACGGGCGAGGGCGGCACCCGGGCAGAAGTGGATGCCGTGGCCGAAGGCCAGGTGCGGGTTGGGCGTGCGGTCCAGGTCGAGGGTGTCGGCGTCGGGGAACCGTTCCGGGTCGCGGTTGGCGGCGCTCAGCGACACGATCACCGAGTCGCCGGCCGGGATGCGGGTGCCGAAGAGGTCGGCGTCCTCGGCGAAGAACCGCCAGGTGGTGAGCTCGAAGGCGCTGTCGTAGCGCAGAAGTTCCTCCACGGCCCGGGGCAACGTCCCTTGCTCGCCCGCTTCGCCGTCCCGTACGGCGTCCTGCAACCGTCGCAGCTCGGCGGGATGACGGAGCAGGGCCACGAGGGCGGTGGTGATCTGGTTGGTCACCGGCTCCTGTCCGGCGACCAGCAGCTGGAAGACGACGGAGTCGCGCTCCTCCTTGCTGATCGCGCCCTCCTCGCACGCCACGACAAGCTTGGTGAGCAGGTCGTCGCCGGGGTTCTGGCGCTTGTCCTCGGTGACCTCGGCGATATAGCCCTGCAGCCCGCGCAGGCGCCCCTCGTACACCGGCCGCTGCGGGTCGGTGGGGCCGACGGGCTGGACGACCTTGCCCCAGTCGCGGTCGAACCGCGCCGCCAGGGCCTCGGGCAGGCCGATCACTTCGGCGAGGGCGCGGAAGGGGAAGTGCGCGGCGAAGGCGCCAACGACATCGATCTCCCCGGTCTCGGGGGTGTCGAGGGCCGCGTCGAGCAGTTCGGTGGCGATCTCCTCGAACCGGGGCCGCATGCGCTCGACATGGCGGGGGGCGAACGCCTCGGTGACCATCTTCCGCATCACCGTGTGCTTCGGCGGGTCCTGGTGCAGCAGATGGACCTGGAGCTGGGAGTGCTGCGGTTCCGGCATGATGGCGGCGCGCTCGCGCCAAGCGCTGTTGCCGAGGTCGTGGTTCTTGCCGAGACGGTCGTCGTTGAGCGCGCTGTGCGCTGCCTCGTAGCCGGTGACCAGCCATGCGTCGACGCCACTGGGGAAGGTGACCCGGTGCACCGGGCCCTCCTCGCGGAGCTTTCGATACAGCGAGTACGGGTCGGTCTTGTACTCCTTGCCATAGAGAGGCAGCGGTTCGGAATGCGGCATGGCAGGGCGCTTCCTTCCTTGAGGAAAAGTGGGCACGGGAATCACGGGAGTTCCCGGGTTCTTCTCGCCCGCCGCGTCACGGTTGGGGCGCGATGATCTCGCCGGTCCGCGCGTCGCGTACCGTGATCGCCTCCATGGGGCAGATCTCTGCGGCGTCGGTCACGCGGGCGTCCGGGTCGGTCAGCTCGGCCACCGCCCGGGCCCGGCCGGCGTCCAGGCGCAGCCGACCGTGTGCGGTGGCGAGGCACAGACCGGAGCCGGCGCAGGCGTGCCGGTCTACTTCGACTAGCCACTGGGCCCGCTCTCCGGTGCGGGACCCGCCTCGCTCACCAGGGCCGGACGGCACCGGCATCACCATGTGACGGGCAGGGATTCCGGGGCCCGTGCGATCAGGCCGGGCTTCCACAGGACCTCGTCCACCGAGCCCGCGAGGCGCAGGCCGGGAAACCGGTCGAGCAGTCCGCCGATCGCCGCCTTGAGTTCGGCGCGGGCGAGGGCCGCTCCGAGGCAGTAGTGAATGCCGTGGCCGAAACCGAGATGCGGATTGCGCTCACGGTCGAAGCGGATGGTCTCCGGCTCCTCGAAAACCCGCTCGTCCCGGTCGCCCGCGGCCCGCTGGAAGATGACCGTCTCTCCCTTGCAGATGAGAATCCCACCGATCTCGACTTCCTCGGTGGCCCGGCGCGGGAAACTACCCGTCGAGCGCAGCGGAATGATGCGCAGCATCTCCTCGATGGCGGGATCCAACAGGTTGCGGTCCGCCAGGATTTGTTCGTAGAGATCACGCTGGGCCAGCAGCAGGAACGACACGTTGGAGATCATGCTGAGCGAGGTCTCGTGACCGGCCATGAGGATGCCGATTCCGGTCCGGACGGCCTCCACCTCCGTCATCTGCCCGGCGTCCAGCGCCTCGATGAGGACGGAGATCAGGTCGTCGGAGGGACTGGCCCGGCGTAGGGAGATCAGCTTGCGCAGGAATTGCTCAAGGCCGTCCCGGGCCTCGTTCACCTCCTCCCGGGTGTGTGCGGAGGTGGCCACGAAGACATCGGAGTACCTACGGAATTCCGCCCGCTCCTCGTAGGGGACGCCGAACAGCTCCACGATCATGCGGACCGGGAGCGGAACCGCCAGCCGCTGTACGAGATCGCCGGGCGGGCCGGCCTCCTCCATCGCGTCGAGTTCCGTGGTGACCAGCTCCCGCATCCGGTCGGTGAGGTGTGAGACGATGCGCGGCCGGAACGCGTGCGCGACGATCTTGCGCACCTTTCCGTGGTCCGGCGGGTCCATGCTGAGCAGGTTCCCGGGGCGCAGCGGCAGGGGCGTGACCCGCGCGGTGTCGGGCTCCGTGGCCCAGCGGGAGCTGAACCGGGGGTCGGCGAGAAACTCCTTGATCTCGTGGTATCCGGTGATCAGCCAGGCCGCACCGCCGTACGGCATGGTGACCCGGGACACCGGCTCGGTCCGGCACAGCTCCATGTAACGGGGATTCAGATCGAGCCGGACTACGGGGCCGAAAGGGTATTGCGGAGGTCTGTGAGCATCTTTGGCCGTATCCGTGACGGTCACGGCATTCCCCCTTCTGTGAATGGTTCGCCGCATGCGGAGACTGCGGAGCCGTTGCACTCGAATGGTGGCGGCATCGACGCATGACCCGGGCACGGGTCCGCGGAATTCTGGCGGCGAGGACCAAGAGATCTGATGAAAGCTCTTCGAGCAGGACTGGCCGGTCGTCGGTCAACGGCATTGCGACCGCGTCGCACTCAGCCTGTCGCTCGGGGATCGTCTCACAGAAACCATCGGGTGGAAGGCGTTCGAATTCGAGTCTCGCATTCCACAAGAAGGCGGCGGACAGC
The DNA here is from genome assembly GCF_044757045.1 of Streptomyces sp. NPDC091377. Taxonomy (NCBI): domain Bacteria; kingdom Bacillati; phylum Actinomycetota; class Actinomycetes; order Kitasatosporales; family Streptomycetaceae; genus Streptomyces; species Streptomyces sp. NPDC091377. The sequence goes on from NZ_JBIVUE010000009.1 coordinate 184,507, forward strand.
GCGTTCAAGCGCTGTCCGCCGCCTTGTTGCCGGCGATACCGGCGTTCAAGTCACCTGCGGGCGTAGAGCCGCATCGTGACCGGTCCGAAGACCAGCAGGAACAGTCCCGCCCACCCCAGCACCCAGGCGATGTCCGCGGACGGCCAGTCGCCGGCCATCAGACCCCGTACCGCCTCGCACAGATGGGTGACCGGGCTGTTGTTGACGAACACCTGCAGCCAGCCCGGCATGGTCTCCGGGTCGACGAACACATTGCTCAGGAAGGACAGCGGGAAGATGACCATCATCGAGACGCCCATCACCGACTTCTCCGTGCGCAGCAGCAGACCGAACATGGTCCACACCCAGGAGAAGGCGAAGCTGAAGACCAGCAGCAGGGCCACGCCCGCCAACACCCAGACAGGACCGCCGCCCGGCCGGAAGCCGAGGATCAGACCCACTGTCAGGATGACGGCCGAGGCGAGGGTGTAGCGGAGCATGTCGCCCAGCAGATAGCCGACCATGGGCGCGGGCCGCCAGATCGGCAGGGTCTTGAAGCGGTCGAAGACGCCCTTGGAGATGTCGACGTTGATCGAGATACCCGTGTACATCGTCGTCATGATGATCGACATCACCAGGATCCCGGGCAGCAGGAACTGGATGTACTCCTCGGTCGAGCCTGCCAGCGCCCCACCGAACAGATACGTGAACATCAGCACGAACATGATCGGCATCGCGGTGACGTCGAAGAGCTGCTCCGGCACATGCTTGATCTTCAGCATGGCCCGCCAGCCGAAGGCCATCGATGCCGCCGGGGCACCGGCCCGCAGCCGCTTACCGGCCGGGGCGACCAGCAGTGCGGCCAGGGACTCCGTGGAGACCCGGGCGGGACCGTCGGCGCGGTCCTCGATCTTGGTCGCGGTGCTCATGCCGCCTCCTGCTCGGTACGGCCGCTGGCGGCGCCGTCGCCGGTCAGGGCGAGAAAGACTTCGTCGAGGCTGGGCTGCCCCAGCGAGAAGGTGTCGACGGCGATTCCGGCCAGGGCCAGCTCGGCCAGCGCGCGGGCGGCCAGTTCGGCCGCTCCGGAGTCGTCGGCCCCGGCGCCCACGCGAGCCGTGAGGGCGAACGGGTCGGGGTCGAGCTGTACGGGTATGCCGTCCAGGCACAACGACAACACACGCTCGGCATCGGGCCGCCTGGCGGCGTCACGCAGCCGCAGACGCACCGACCCGGCGCCCACGGAGGCCTTGAGCTCCCCCTTGGTGCCCTCGGCGATCACCTTGCCGCTGTCGATCACCGCGATCCGCGAGGCCAGCTGGTCGGCCTCGTCCAGGTACTGGGTGGTGAGCAGCACCGTGGTGCCCTGGCCGACGATCGCCCGCACGATCTCCCACACCTGGTTGCGGCTGCGCGGGTCCAGGCCGGTCGTCGGCTCGTCCAGGAAGAGCAGATCGGGGGTGTTGAGGAGGGACGCCGCGATGTCGAGCCGGCGCCGCATGCCGCCGGAGTACGTCTTCACCTGCCGGCCGGCCGCCTCGGTCAGGACGAAGGCCTCCAGCATCTGCGCGGCGCGGCCGCGGGCGGCGGACTTGCCGTGGCCGAGGAGCCGGCCGAGCAGGACCAGGTTCTCGGCGCCGGTCAGGTCCTCGTCCAGCGAGGCGTACTGGCCGGTGAGGGAGACGCGGGCGCGCACCTCGTCCGCCTCCCGGACGACGTCCCGGCCGAAGACGCGGGCCCGGCCGCCGTCCGGCCGCAGCAGGGTCGCGAGCATCTTCACGAAGGTCGTCTTGCCCGCCCCGTTGGGGCCGAGCACGCCGTAGACCATGCCCTGAGGGATGACGAGGTCGATGCCGTCGACGGCCCGCTTGTCCCCGTAGGTCTTCACCAGCCCCTCGGTCTCGATGGCGGCTGCCGAACTGCCGGCGGTCATCGGGTCCTCCCCCGTCGGGTCATGGATGCGGTCTCTTTCGTACGGTCCGGGCGACCGTGGATGCTGTCCGTGCCGGTCGGTGCGGGCTCAGCCATGCGAGCCGCCCGGGGCCGCGTGGGTGGTCGGCGGGGCCTGCGCGGTCCGGCCGCGGATCCGCGCCACGGCGAGCAGGCCGCCGATGCCCGGGATGGCGGCGCGCCAGCGGGCACCCGACCCGGCCGCGGCCGGGGCCATGCACGCGGCGCCGATGGTGACGAGATACGCCGAGCCGTGCACCGGCCCGACGAGCGAGCTGATCCCCTGCAGATGGACAGTGGACAGGTTCAGGAAGAGCAGGGCGAGGGAGGCCGCTTCGACGCCGGCCGCGATGCGCAACGTACGCACCGGATCACGCTCCGGCGGTGGAGTCGGATAACAGCACCTTGGTCACTGGTGGACCTTTCGTCGTCGACATACATTGGCTGCCAATAGATAGCACACCAATACCCAGGTTGTGTAGGCTGCCGACTCATGAGACAGGATGCGGTGCGCGGCCACCTGGACGGACTGCTGCTGGCCGTGCTCGAACCCGGACCCCTGCACGGCTACGCGATCATCACCGCCGTCCAGCAGCGCAGCGGGGGCGCACTCGAACTGCGTACGGGCACGATCTATCCGGCGCTCAACCGGCTCGAACGCATCGGGCTGCTGCGCAGCAGCTGGCAGTCCTCAGGCGAACGCCGCAGGCGGTGCTACGAGCTGACCGAGGCCGGACGCCGGACTCTGGCCAGCGAGCGGACGGCGTGGCAGGAGTTCACCACCGCCATCGGCTCGGTCCTCAACCCCGTCACGCCGCCCGGAGTCGCCACATGAGCGCCGTCACCCCGCAGACCGACCCCATCGAGGACTACGTCTCCACCCTGGCCGCCGCCTTACACGGCCCGGAGCGCGCCAAGGCACGCATGGTGGCGGAGGTGCGTGAGGACCTGACGGAAGCGGTGTCGGAACGCACCCGCGCCGGGCTGACGTACCAGCGTGCCGCCGACGAGGCGGTGCGGGAGTTCGGGACCGCCGACGAACTCGTGGTGAGCTGGCAGCGCGAGCTGACGATCGCCCAGGCCCGGCACACCGCGCGGGCCGTCGCGCTCACCGTCCCCTTCGTGATCGCCTGCTGGTATCTGGTCCGGCAGGCCGGACATGACCAGACCTGGCAACTGCCGCGCACCGCCCAGCTGCTGGCCGTCCATCTGGCCGGCGTCTCGGCCCTTGCCGCACTGCTCGCCGCCTTGGCCCTGGCCGCCACCGGCACACTCGCCCGCTGGCTGCCCACGCCGGACCGGCTGCCGCTCACCGTCGCATGGGGCGGCACCGTCGCCAGCGTCTCCATGGCCGTCGCCACCCTGGCCCTCGCCATCGCGGCCGCCCTGGGCACCGACTGGCTGCTGCTCGCGTTCGCCGGGGTCCTCGCCGCCACCTCGCACGCCCTGGTGGCGGGATCGGCCCGGTCCTGCCGACGCTGCGCCCGGCTGCCGGTCGTCGAGGCACCGGGCGCCGGGGAACGCTGACCACAAGCAGGAGGTTCCGCTGTCGTGTCGGCCGTACGCCCGACGCGACAGCGGAACCTCCTGCTGTTTCGCTTATCCGTACGCTGTCTCGCGGATCTCCTCGTCCGCGGCCTTCACTTCCGAGGACTTCGGTTCCGCGGTGTCCTCGACGCGCTTCATCGCCAGCGTCAGGATCGGCGGCGCCATCAGCGAGGTGACCACCGCGATCAGCACGATGACGGTGTACATCTCCGTGGTGAGCACGCCCAGCCGCAGCCCCGCCATCGCGATGACCACCTCCACGACGCCACGGGCGTTCAAGCCCGCCCCGAGGGCCAGCGCCTCCCACCGGCTCCGCCGGCTGAGCCTGGCCCCGGCGTAGGCACCGAGGAACTTGCCCAGCACCGCCACGAACAGCAGCAGGAACGCGGCGCCCAGCACCACCGGATCGGCAAGCCCGGTCAGGTCCATCCGCAGGCCGGCGGCGGCGAAGAACACCGGCGCGAAGACCGCCATGACAACCGTGCGCAGAGCGGCCAGCCGGTTCGGCGCCAGCTCCCCGGTGGAGCTGATGACCAGGCCGCACACGAACGCGCCGAAAAGGGGTTCCTGGTGCAGCGCGTGGGCCCCGGCCGCGGACAGCAGCACCATCACCACCACGGCGGCGACCGTGGCCCCGGGTTCCGCGGACCGTGCCGTCCGGCGCAGCACGGCCCGGACGGCCATGCGGCCGACGGTGCACGCCAGCACCAGGAAGACCAAGAGCGAGGCGAGCGCCAGCCCGACGTGACCCGCGGTCAGACCGGCCGTGGCCAGCGCCGTCACGAGCGACAGCAGGAACCATGCCACCGTGTCGTCGACCATCCCCGCCGTCAGGATGAGCTGACCCACAGGGCGGTGGAGGAACCCCATGTCGGACAGCGTCTTGGCGATGACCGGAAGGGCACTGACGCACATCGCCACCCCGAGGAAGGACGCGAACACGACACGGTCGACGTCCCCCGGCACCAGCCTGTCCGGCAGCAGAAAGGCGACCCCGACACCGAAGGCCAGCGGCACGACGAGTCCGCCGGCGCTGACCCACAGGGCGGTCGTGCCCTGTCGGCGCAGCAGCCCGAGGTTCAGCTGGGTGCCGGTGACGCCGACCAGGAGCAGCAGGCCGATCTGGCTGAACGCGTCCAGGAGATGAAACTGGCCGGGGTCCTTGGGGAACAGCCAGTCGGTCGGCGCGGGCGCGAACCGTTCGAGCAGCGACGGCCCCAGCAGGACGCCGACCATCAGCTCGCCCACCACTGCGGGCATGGCCCACCGCACGGCGAGCCGGCCGAACAGCAACGCCAGTGCGAGCAGCACACCGACCTGGAGCAGAAACAGCAGCAGTGAGTGCCGGCCGAGGGGCGCGACCGGTCCGTCGGCGAGGACCGACGCAAGTCCCCCGCACGGCATCAGCGACCGACGGCCGGCGCCTGGAACAGAGCCTGCCAGTACCAGGTGAACGGCGCGGCCCATTCGTCGGCCACGCACCGCCAGCCGTCGTGCGGGCGGTAGGCCGCGACGAACGTGCGGGCCTGCTCTCGCACCGCACGGTTGTCGTGGACGTCGATGACATCGGTCAGCAGCCCCGCGTCCAGGGCCCGGGCGATGGCGTCCTCGCCGCGGGCGTGGTCGTCGAGGCTCTTGTCCATGTACTTGCCGACCGGGTTGTTCGTGTAGAAGTGCCGGCAGCGTTCCGCGATCAGCGCGAAGTAGTAACGGACGGTCTCGACGTCCATTTCCGCGAGCGAGTCGATGTTGATGCAGAGGTCGAATTCCGCGTCGCCGAGAGACGTCCTGATCTCGTCGATGGGAATGAATGTGATCTTGCTGAACTGCTCCTCCGACAGCACCGCCCGCAGGTACTTCCTGGAGAGTGCCATCGTGGTGGGCAGGTCGATGATCGCGTAGGCGCTGATGTCCTTGTTCGACATCAGCGTGTGGCATGTACGGCCGTATCCCGCACCGATTTCCAGAACGCGGCCGCCGTCGAGGTCGAGGTTCTTCTCGATGAACTCCAGATCGCGCACGGCGCGCAGGTAGTCCAGGCAGACGGATTCTCCGTCGTAGGTGACCGAGTACGGCCGCCCGAGTTCACGCCCCTCGATCCGGTGCAGCCGCTCCCAGTTCTCCGGGCTCAGCTGGCCGGCCAGATTGTAGATGAGCGTCTTCAGATAGCGGACGCCGTTCGTGCGGACATCGAAGTAGGTCAGCCGGTAGTTCACCTGGCTTCGCTTGAAATCGGCGAGGTCGCCGATCAGTTCTTCGTTGACCTCGTTTTCGCCGATGTATTTCCAGAGCTCGTTCACCTGCGGCTTCAAATCCATTGAAGGCCCTTCCCCTAGCGGCGTCCGACGCAGAGGAGAATATGGCTCGGGAATCATCGGTGACAAGATTGAACAGGGCGCCCGGATCGTTTGCGCGCACCGCCCGGACAGCACGACTCGGGGGAATGCCGGCCGGTCCGGGCGGTGCAGATCGGGGGTCAGCTACGGCCGCGCGGCCCGACGCTGAAACCGGGGCTGACGCCGACCTTGGCCGTGCCGAACGGCTCCAGTGCCCAGCCGGGGTTGGCCTGGTCGTAGGCGGCCCCGGGGTGGGTGACCGACACGAGCGGGTCGACCGGTGCCACCGCGGCGACGAGGTACTGCGCATCGCGGCCTTGCACGGTGTCGGGGACGGCCGCGGGACGGGCCAGCGCTCCCCCGAGGTGACGGATGTTCACGATCACCATGGTGGGTCCGGTCAGCCGTGCCAGGTTCTCCAGGGCCGTCACGTCGAGGGCGTCGACCAGGAGGTTCTCCCCGATGAACGGCCCGGGGTGGTCCGGCTCGGCGTGGACCCGGGGGTACTCGGCGAACGGCATCGGGGCCAGGGTGTCCTCGATCGGCTGCGCCTCCTTCCGCAGTGGCGCGACCAGCCGCTCGGCGTCCTCCTCGGCGCCGCGCAGCGCGACCGCGACGCGCGCGATGCGCCGGCCGCGCAACAGGGGAGGCAGGTAGTCGAGGTCGGGGAAGGACATCACCCGCAGGGTGGAGGTGAGCGCGTCGGGCACCTCGGCCGTCCACTCCCGGAAGGCGTGCAGCACCGCCGGGTCGCCCTCCGCGCCCGTCGCCCCGATGTCGAAGGTCAGCCCGCCGCCCTGCAGACGCCGCTCGGGCAGCAGGCCGATGGTCATCTCGGTGACGACCTCGCCCCGCACCGGTCCGCTGCCGCGCAGTTGGGCGAACCACTCGGCGTCGTCCGGCCCGACCTCCCGCTCCTCGCCGTCCTCGGTGACCACCGTGAACGAGCGGACCAGATCGCTGGCCCAACCGTCGGAGCGGGCCAGCAGGCTGATACCGCCGCCGAGGGTGTAGCCGACGGCACCCACACAGCCCAGGCTGCCGCTGGGCGGCACCAAACCGTGCGGTGCGGCCGCCGCCATGACGTCGTTCCAGGTCGCCCCGCCGCCGACACGGGCGGTGCGGGTGACGGGATCGATCAGGACGCCGTTCAGCCGACGCAGCGTCAGGACGACTCCCTCGTCGGCGGAGAAGCGCATCCCGTGTCCGGTGTTGTGCACGGTGACCGGAACCCCGTGCTCGCCGGCCAGCCGCAGCACGGTCCGGACGTCCGCGACCCGGTGTGCACCGACGACGAGGTCCGGCTGGTGGCGCAATCCGAGCTGGAAACCGGCCAGTTCCTCGGTGAAACCACTGTCGTCAGGCAGCAGTACCGGGCCCGCGACGGAATCGGCCAGGGCTCCGGCAAGACCGGATGCCGCGTTGGAGAGGGTCATATCCATCCTCGTATGGGACTTATGGAACTTATGGTGCGCACTGGGCCTCTTCGGCGTTCTGGACAGCGCCGGGTGGTGGCCCGCGGGCATACGGAGATCAGGCACCGGTCGTGGAGCCGGGGCGGACGATCATCAGGACGACCACGACGGCCCAGAGCAGGTTGAAGATCCCGGTGACCATGGCCAGCCGCGCCGCCGCGGACCGGGTCGCCTCCGCGGTCGCGGTGTCCACGTCCGCACCCGCGCCACCGTCCGCCGCCGCACCGGCGGGCTGCGCGAGCAGCCGCTCCTGACCGGGCAGGATCGCCATCAGCAGCAGGGCCGCGGCGATCGCGGTGAGGACGATCGAGACGATGAGCCAGGCATCGCCCAGCACGCCCATCTGAGCGCCGGTGGCAAGACCGAAGACCGGTACGGCGACGCCGACGACGGTGTACCCCCGGCAGATCCGGTGCAACAGCGCCGCGGTGGCGGGGGTGCGCTCCTCCCCGCTCGGATCGTCGTCCCCGGCCTGCGGCTTGACGAAGCGGGGGAACATCGACGCCGCAACCGTGATCGGGCCGATCGCCACGATCGACGCCAGCACATGCACCGAGAGCAGCAGTTTGGTCACCGGGGGTCCCTCCTGAATTGCCTGCCAATATGTTGGCTACCAACTAATTGGTACCACAGATCAGCCCACTTGAGTAGGCTGCCTACCTGTTTCCGGCCTGCTGCGGCGCTGCGGACGGTGCCGCCGGGCCGAGCCCTTCGAGCAGGTGGGTGGTCAGCTCACGGTTGGTCAGTTCGGCGGTGCTGCCGGTGTGGCGGACCTCGCCCGCCGCGCCGCGCCCGGCGACCACCTGGATGCCGGCGCCGGCAGGCCCGCGTTCGCGGATATCGCCCTGAACGGATGCGATACGTCCGGCGACCGATTCGGGATCTGCCGGATTCCCGGCGTAAGTGAGCGTGTCCAGCACGGTGGCACGAGGCCGGCGTCCCTGCCCTTCTCCATCGGACACGAGCATGCGTATGCAGGAAGAGCCGATGAACCCGGCTCCTGCGGTCACGGGTATCTGCATGGAACACACCTCCAGAAGCCATGCTTTCCTCCCGGGTGCCGTTCGGACAGATCAACCCCGCCTGAACGGCCGACTTCTGGGTTAGCGTTCCGCCCACAGCAAATAATAGGACGAGAAGAGAGGAAGAGCCTTGGCGAATGTGCTCGTGGCGACGGCGCCGGCCGAAGGCCATGTCAATGTCATCATGCATCCGGTGAAAGAGCTGGTACGCCGCGGAAACACGGTGACCTGGTACACAGGCAAGGTTTTCCAGGAACGCGTCGAAAGGACCGGTGCCCGGTTCTCGCCCATCGTCTCCGGATTCGACTACGGCGGCATGACACATGACGAAGCGTTTCCGGAACACACCGGCCTCACCGGCGTAAAAGGAATGATCGCGGTCTTCCGGGACGTCTTTCTCAGCACCGCGCCCGACCAGCTCCGGGACCTCTCGACGCTGGCCGAAGAATTAAAGCCGGATGTGGTCGTCACCGACGAAACCACCTATGCGGGCGGGTTCCTAAGCGAACTGAAGGGGATTCCGCTGGTCTGGATGGCCACCTCGGTCTACACCCTCAGCAGCCGCAACACCGCACCATTCGGCATGGGCCTGAGACCCTCGTCCTCGGTCCTCGGGCGGCTGCGCAACCGGACGTTGAAGTGGACCGCGGACCACGTCATCATGCGCGAACTGCGCCGTGCCGCCGACCGAACGCGGGGCCAGGTGGGTCTGCCGCCGATCGGCGCCGGAGCGTTCGAGAACATCGTCCGGATGCCGTCGCTGTATCTGCTGGGGACGGTGCCGTCCTTCGAGTACCCGCGCAGCGATCTGCTCCCGCAGACCCGCTTCGTCGGCCCCCTCACGGGCGCGGCGACCGACGCGTTCGAGCCGCCGGCCTGGTGGGGCGACCTCACGGCGTACAGCCGGGTGGTGCATCTGACACAGGGCACCGTCGCCAACGAGCCGGAGCGTCTGCTGCGGCCCGCGATCCGCGCGCTGTCCGGTCTGGACGCCCTGATCGTCGTCACCACCGGCGTCCCGCCCGAACAGCTCGACCTGGGTCCGCTACCGGACAACGTGCGGGTGGAGCGGTTCGTGCCGTACCACCAGCTGCTGCCGCATGCCGACCTCCTCGTCACCAACGGCGGCTACGGCGGTGTGACCGCGGCGCTGACCAACGGCGTGCCGCTCGTCGTGGCCTCGGCCACCGAGGACAAGAACGAGGTCGGCGCGCATGTCGGCTGGTCCGGGGCCGGACTGCACCTCAAGAGCGGGGACGACCTGGAGCGGCGGCTGCGTGCGGCGGTGCAACGGGTACTGCGTGAGCCCTCGTTCCGCGCGCGGGCGCAGGCGCTCGGCGAGGAGTACCGCGCCCACGACGGGCCGCGCCGCGCCGCCCAGCTCATCGAGGAGCTGGCGGGCGGCGACGGCCCGGATGCGGCTGCCCCGGTGCGGGAGCGGCCCGGCCGTCACGCGTAGCGGACCGCGGCGGCGATCACGTCGCTGATGCGGTCCACGTCGTCCGGCGTCACCGACAGTCCGGTGGGAAGGGCCAGCACACGCTCCGTCAGCGCCTGGGTGACCGAGAGGTCGACGGGCGTGTGCACGGCGTTCTGCCGGTAGGGCCGCACCCGGTGGCAGCCCGGCGAGAAGTACTTCTTGGTGCGGATGTTCTCCGCGCCGAGCATGTCCGCCAGCCGGTCGCGGTCCAGGCCGGCCGCCTCGGGGTCCACCTGCACGACGATGTACTGGTGGTTGTGGGTCTGGCCGTCCGGCGCCGCCATCAGCGTGACGCCGGGCACCGCCGCCAGGCCCTCCCGGTAGCGCAGGTGGTGCGCCCGGTAGATCTTCAGCATGTCGTCCAGGTGCTCGATGGACGCGATGCCCATCGCCGCCGACGACTCGTTCATCTTCGCGTTGGTGCCCGGGCCGACGACGTTCATCGCCTCGTCGAAGCCGAAGTTGTGCATCGACCGCACCCGGGCGTGGACGTCCGCGGAGTCCGTGGCGACGAGCCCGCCCTCGAAGCAGTTCAGGATCTTCGTGGCGTGGAAGCTGAACACCTCCGCCGTCCCGCTCGGAACCGGCAGCAGGGGCCGGCACCCGAACGACTGGGCCGAGTCGAAGACGAGGGGCACGCCCGCCGCCCGGGCGACGTCGTCGAGTCCGGCCGTATCGCAGAGGTTGCCCCAGATGTGGACGCCCAGGATGCCGCCGGTGCGCGGCGACACCGCCTTGGCGACCGAACGGGGATCCAGTGTGCCCGTTTCGGGGTCGACGTCGGCGAACACCGGTGTGAGGCCGATCCAGTTCATCGCGTGGGCGGTCGCCACGAAGGTGAACGACGGCATGATCACCTCGCCGGTGACACCGCACGCCTTCACGGCGACCTGCAACGCGGTGGTGGCGTTGTTCGTCGCGGTGTTGTGCGTACGCAGCGTCCGCCGTGCCGCGAGCCCCTCGAACTGCCGGACCAACGGGCCGAGGTTGCTCAGCCACCGGCGGTCGATGGCCTCGTTCACCAGTTCCAGATAGCGCTCCTTGGCGGGGACGTTCGGCGTCCCCACCCTGATGTCCTCGGTGAAACCCGGCGTACCCCCGTAGTACGCCAGGTCGCTCCGAGACCGCTTGGCCCTCATGTCGTCGGCCACACGGCGTAACTGCGCAACCCGTGGATCAGCGGTTGCGGGGCCGGCGTCCAGATCAGCGACCGCTCGACCTCGCCGAAGACGACCGTGTGGTCACCGACCAGCTCGGTCCTCAGCACCCGGCAGTCGGCCACCGCGTGCGCCACGTCCGGCAGATGCGGGCCGCCGCAGCCAGGCGCGTCCTCCCACTTCACCTGGTCGAACCGGTCGGACGCACCGGACGCGAACAGCTCGGCGACCGGGCGCCCGACCTCGCTCAGCAGGTTGACCGAGAAGCGGCCCGAGTCGAGCACGGCGGCAAGAGTCGGGCTGCCCTTCCTGATGCACACCAGGAGGGTCGGCGGCCGCAGCGTGACACTGCACAGGGACGAACACGTCATCCCCCAGGGCCGCCGCGCCCCGTCGAAGGCCGTGACCACCGTGACGCCGGTGGGAAATTTGGCCATCAGCTCGCGAAACTCACCGGGTGCGAGAGTGGCCGCCGAAGGGGTGTTGGGTGCGATCATCCCCGCATCACCAGGTTTCCTTCCGTAGCAGGCATGGCCGTGTCCCGCGTCAGTGCATCTGGGCGAGGTACTCGTACTGACTGGGCAGGCTGCGGACCAGCTCACTGCTGGTGGACCGGACCCGCGCGAACTCCTCGGCGGCAGCGCTGCCGTCCATCAGGTCCAGCGCGCCGGGCGCGCGCAGCGGGATGCCCTTCAGGCCCATCAGCATCGCTACGTAGGAGTACGCCTCGAAGCCGTGATAGTGGGGGAAAATGCTCTCCGCGTCCGGCAGCTTGCTCTGCCACTGCTCCAGCCGCCCCGCCAGGGCGTCGGGCACCTTGCGGGTCTTGGCGTCCTTCCAGTACGCGCTGTCGCTGCGCGCCGCGCCCCGGTAGTGGAGCACCAGGAACTCCCGTACGCCGTCCATGCAGTGGTTCACCGCGCGGTTGTAGGAGTCGCGCAGTTGCTCCGACCAGTCGGCCTGCGGGAAATGCTTGACCAGCTGCTCGATGCCGTGCTGGATGAAGAAGATGCCGGTCGACTCCAGCGGCTCGACGAATCCGCTGGACAGGCCGATGGCGATGCAGTTCTTCGCCCAGGAGTTGCGGCTGCGGCCGATCCGCATCCGGATGTGGTTGGCCTCCATGCCTTCCGCGTCCGGACCCACGAACTCGCGCAGCGTGCGCTCGGCCTCCTCGGGCGTGGTGTAGTCACTGGCGTACACGTAACCGGTGCCGATCCGGTCGAAGAGCGGAATCGTCCAGATCCAGCCGGCCTCCATGGCGGAGGCCCTGGTGTACGGGGCGATGCCCTTCTCGGCTGTGTCCACCGGGACGCGCAGCGCCACGGCACGGTCGTTGGGCAGCGTGTCCTGGTAGGAGACGAACGGCTCCTCCAGGGCGCCGTTCAGCAGCATGCCCTTGAACCCGGTGCAGTCGATGAAGAGGTCACCCTCCAGGTCACCGTGGCCGCGGGTGGCCACCGCGGAGATCCAGCCGCGGTCGTCGAGCTTGACGTCCACCACGTCGTCGGTCACATGCCGGACCCCGCGGCTGACGCCGTACTCCGTGAGGAACTTCGCGAGCAGGGCCGCGTCGAAGTGGTAGGCGTACGGGAACTGCGTGTCCTGTTCGGTGAGGGTGGAACGGAAGGCGGCGCCCCCGGGGCCGAGTTCGCTGCTGCCGCGTTCGAAGAGCGTGCCGTCCATGCGGCGCGGGGAGCGCAGGGTGTCGCCCAGCTGCGCCATCACGAAGTTGTCCACGTCGAACCGGTCCGACGGCTGCTGCTTGAGCCACCAGTCCGTCAGCGGGAAGCCGTCGACGACCCGCAGCCGCTCGAAGGGGTGGTAGAAGTGCTTCCCGATCTCCGACCAGTTCTCGAACCGGATGCCCAGCTTGTACGTGGCGTTGCAGGCCGGCATCCAGTCGGTCTCCTTGAGACCCAGGTACTCGAAGAAGTGCCGCACAGTGCTGAACGTGGCCTCGCCCACGCCGATCGTCGGGACCCGATCGGATTCCACGACGGTCACCGATATCCGGTCCCCGAAGGCGGCCTTGAGATAACTGGCGCTCATCCAGCCGGACGTGCCGCCGCCCACGATCACTACCTTGTCGACCATTTTCTCTCCATCACCTTCCGGTTGGGTTTTCCTGACAGGTTTCAAGGACGGGGCAGGCCGCGCAGTGAATCGGGCAGACGGTCGAGATTCACCATGTTGCACCAGGTGCTGGCAGGCTCTTCCATGCCGTTCAGGGCGCCGTACTCCTCGCCGGCTTTGGTCAGCATGAAATGCAGATCGCTGGCCAGTCCGAGGAAGGTGAAACCGTCGTCGATGCGGTCCCGGACGGAGGCGGCGTCCCGGCACAGGGTCCCGAAGGCAATGCCGTTCTCGCGGCAAGCCTCGGTGACCGTGCGCACGGCGTCCTGGAACGCCGGCTCCTGGCTCCAGAACCTGGCCGGCAGACCCAGCGAGAGGTGCAGGTCATTGGGGCCGATGAAGACCAGGTCGATGCCCTCGACGGCGAGGATCTCCTTGATGTTCGCCACGCCCTGGGCGGTCTCGATCTGAACGCCGACGACCATCTCGTCGTTGGCCTCGGCAAGGTAGGTCGGAGTGTTCACACCGAAGCCCACCTGCGGCGTCATGCCGCCGCCGCCGCGCTCCCCGCGCGGGGGGAACCGGGCGAAGCGGACCGCGTCCGCGGCTTCGTCGGCCGTGTTCACCATGGGCACGATGACGCCCTGGGCGCCCGCGTCCAGGGCGTGCTTGATGTGGTCGATGGTGCCCGCGGCGACCCGGGCGACCGGGGTGGTCTCACCGCCGCTGAGGTCGGAGATGGTGCCGAAGATGTGGCTGGCCGTGGTGTGGTCGACGGGTGTGTGCTCGAAGTCCACCAGCATCCAGCGGAACGCGCCCTGAGCGACCAGGAGCCTGGTCGCCGGAACGCTGTGCAACTGGAGCCAGGTGCCGACCGCCGGGCTCTCCTGACGGATCAGTTCAAGCGTCTTGTTGCTGCGTAGCATGAACCTGTGTCTACTTCCGGTTGTCCACGTGCAGTCCGTGGGTGAGCAGGAATTCTTCGATTCGTTCGGTGATCGCCGCGAAGATCGACTGAATGGTCTCCCGATCGGACCGTTCCGTCTTCAGCAGTTCGGCGAACAGAAGGGCCGCGCCCGAATTGGAGACCCATTCGGGAATGATGGTCACGCCCTGCTCGGTCCAGTGCGCCTTCACCTCGGGGCTGGAAAAGGCGTTGTTGGCACCGCAGACCATCACTCGGCCGGAGCCACGCACGAACTCGCGCATGACCCCGTCCGTCACCGCGTAGCGGGTCGCGCACGGCGTGAGCACGTCCGGTCCGGACACGGCGACGAACTCGGTGAGGAGTTCCTCGTCCGACTGGTCGGCGCTGCGCGGCACCCATGTCCAGCCCCGGTGCGGGTTGTCCCGGACGAGTTCGCCGAAGGCCGGCCTGTCCTCGCGGGCGGCCCGGCGGCGCAGCAGCTCCGCGATGTCGATGCCGTCGGGGTCGACCAGGTAGCCGTCCTTCTCGCAGATGCCGGTGACGACGCCGATGCCGCGGGAGGTGAGCGAGTCGGCCGCGTTGGAGCCGACGCTGCCGAAGCCCTGGATCCCGACGCGAGGCGTGCCGCCGGCGGACAGACGGATCGCCTCGGCGACCGAGTGGCCGGTGGCGGCGTCGTCGACGGTGGCGTGGTCGTTCCAGGGCTGCGACAGCCGCTGCGGCATAGCGGGGGCCTGGGAGGGGATGCCGGCGTGCCGGGCCAGGGTGGCGGCCATCGCGACGAAAGCGGTGGGCAGGGCGAGATCCTCCCGCGCGATGCGCTCAATGACCTCCCTGCTGGTGTAGAGGTCGGCGCCGGTGCTCCACTCCCGTGCGATGACCTCCCGGTGCGCGATCATGAACCGGCGCAGGACGTCCTCGGCCTGCGGGGAGGTGGGGTCGAACCGGATGCCTCCCTTGCCGCCGCCGAACTGCGGGCGCTGCAGGGTGTTCTTCAGCGACATCGTGGCGGCGAGATCGGCCACCTCGGACAGGGTGACCCGCGGGTGCATGAAGAGGCCGCCGCCCGAGACGCCGCCGGTCAGGCTGTGGATGACCAGCCAGCCCTCGGCCTCGGTCCGGTCGTCCCGCCAGTGGAACACCTTGGCGAGTTGCGTCGTGCTCACGTGGTGGTCACCCTCCGATCGGCCGCCGCGCCGTCAGCCGCCGCAGGGGTGCGGCGGTCGCGTGAGGAGTACATGTCGAGTGCTTCCCGGTAGCTGGAGCTGACGAAGTTGACCAGGGTGGGAAGCGGGGTGGTGCCGGAAGCGGCGGGGCGCGGCCCGGTTGCGTTCAGCTCGTCGTGGTTCGCGAGGGACAGGGCCGCGGCGGCCTCGTGTTCCGGTACGCGTTCACGCTGGAACTCGGCGAGGGCGGTGCCCTGTTCGTCCGGCGACTTCTGAAGCAGCCGCGCCAGACCGGCGCAGTCCTCCAGGCCGAGGTTGACGCCCTGTCCCAGGAACGGCGCCACGGTGTGTGCCGCGTCGCCGAGCAGCACGACCGAGTCGCCGTGCACCACCGGTGCGCAGGTCAGGACGGAGATCGCGCTGACCGGCGCCCTGGAGGGCCCACGGTCGACCGGCCGGTAACTGTCCGCCGCGTCGGGGAAGTTGCGCCGTAGGAACGCCCTCAGCTCCTCCTCCGTGGCGAGGTCGGCGAAGGTCGGGGCGCCCTCCCGCGGCAGTACGAGCGTGCAGCGCAGGGAGCCGTCGCGGTGGGGCAGGCCGACCATGAAGAAGCCGTCCCGGGGCCAGACATGGATCGCCGTCGGGGTCATGCGCTCGTTTCCGGGCATGGGGCGGAGCGTGACCTCGCGGTACTCGACGCCGGTCTGCCGCTGCCGGGCCTGCGTCAGACCCTGCTCGGTGAGCCGACCGCGGACCACCGAGTGGGTTCCGTCGGCGCCGACGAGCAGGTCGTAGGCGACCTCGGACTCCTGCCCCTGTCCGTCGGTGAACGTCACCCGCCGGGCGGCGAAGTCCACGCCGGTGCACTCGGTGTCGAAGGTGAACCGCACGTCCGGGCCGGCGCTTCGCAGCAGCAGCAGGTTCAGGTCGTTGCGGTCGATGGACAGGTTCTGCCAGTCGGCGCGCCCGTACCCGGCGGCGACGATGCGACCGTCCGGCTCGTGGCGCACCCGGCCGCCGATCGGCACCACCAGGTCGTCCAGCGCGGCACGGTCGCAGTGACCGTCCAGCGCCTCGACACCCCTGGGCGACAGCGAGAGATTGATCGTGCGGCCGTCGTACCGCAGGCCCTGCTCGACGTAGTGCGGGCGCTTCTCGTAGACCTGGACCGTGTAGCCACGCCTGGTCAGGACCTGGGCGGCCAGACAGCCGACCGGTCCCGCTCCGACCACCACCGCCCTGGGCGCGGACATGCGGGTACTCCCTTCTGAAGACATGTGGAATCGACCCGAGTCTCTGCCGAGATCCGCCGGGTTCTCAGGCTCCGTCGACGGCGGCCAGGACGGTGCGCAGGCACTCGATCACGCGGTCCTGCCGTTCCGGGGTCAGGGAGGGGTACATGGGGAGCGAGAAGATCTCCCCGGCCAGTCGTTCGGTGACCGGCAGTGCGGTCTTGGCCGCCTCCAGGTGCGCGAATCCTGCCATGGTGTGCACGGGCCACGGGTAGCTCACGTTGAGGCGGATGCCGTGGTCGCGCAGGCGCTCGATGATGGTGTCGCGGGACGGGTGCCGGACGACGTAGACGTAGTGGACGTGGTCGTTGCCGGGTGCGGTCTGCGGCAGCACGAGGCTGGTGTCGCTGAGGGCCTCGCGATAGCGCTCGGCGACCGCGCGGCGGGCCGCGATGTAGCCGTCCAGACGGCGCAGCTTGCGCCGCAGGATCTCCGCCTGCACCTCGTCGAGGCGGCTGTTGTGGCCCGGGAGGGCCTCGACGTAGTAGCGCTCCTCCATCCCGTAGTAGCGCAGGCGGCGCAGGTTCTTGTCGACCTCGGGGCGATGGGTGATCGTCGCGCCGCCGTCGCCGTACGCGCCCAGTACCTTCGTCGGGTAGAAGGAGAACGCGGAGGCGGCGCCCGTCGTGCCGGCCAGCCGGCCGTGCTGCCGGGCGCCGTGCGCCTGGGCGCAGTCCTCCACGATGTGCAGGCCGCGCCGGTCGGCCAGTTCGACGACCGGGTCCATCGGCACGCACTGGCCGTACAGATGCACCGGCAGGACACACCGGGTCCGCTCGGTGACGGCGTCGGCCAGCTGCGCGGTGTCCATCAGGTACGTCACCGGGTCGATGTCCACGAACTTCGGGGTCGCCCCGGTGCCCATGATCGCCACCACGGTCGGCGCCGCGGTGTTGGAGACGGTGATGACCTCGTCCCCCGGGCCTATGCCCAGCGCCTCCAACGCCAGCTTGACCGCGTTGGTACCGTTGTCGACCCCGACACAGTGCTCGACACCGTGGTACGCGGCGAATTCATTTTCAAATGCGGAAACGCTCGGACCGAGAATGAGCTGCCCCGAGGAGAACACCGAGTCGACCGCGTCCAGAATGTCATCACGCTCGGCGGCGTACTCATCCTGATAGGACCACACCAAGGTCGTCATCCGAATCTCCAACCTCGTTTTCGCCAACGGCCCCACCCTATCCCGGGACCGACTTACGCCGACATGTTCAGAATTTTACGGACGGGCCGCGGACGTATCAGCGAGGGTGCCTACGAAAACTCCCGGGCCGCCATTGCCAAGATCGACGAGTTCGGCGTCCAGACCGGCTTCACGGAACGCCGCGAGATATTCATCCCGGGGGAACAGAGCCATCACGTGTTCGTCGGTGAAGTGCCAGATTCCCTCCCCCGGTCCGGCCACGACGTAGTGCACCGTCATATGGCTGCTGGCGCCCTTTCTGACCGTGTGCGAGACCCGGGCGAGCGTCATTCCCTCGAACTCGACCACATCGCCGCCGACATAGCCGCTCACAAAGTTCTCGGAGAACCACCAGGGCTCCACCAGCAGC
The DNA here is from genome assembly GCF_044757045.1 of Streptomyces sp. NPDC091377. NCBI lineage: Bacteria > Bacillati > Actinomycetota > Actinomycetes > Kitasatosporales > Streptomycetaceae > Streptomyces > Streptomyces sp. NPDC091377. The sequence continues at coordinate 202,466 of NZ_JBIVUE010000009.1, forward strand.
ACTCCGCCGGGCCGCAGATGGCCGCGCAGACAGCGCACCGCGGCCCGCAGTTCGGCGCCGTCACGGATATTGCCGATCGCGCTGAACAGGCTGGTCACCGCGTCGAACCGGCGGCCCAGATCGAAGTCGCGCATGTCCGCGCGGTGGAACGGAACGCCGGGCAGCCGCTCCCGCGCGTAACGGAGCATCGGCTCGGCGAGGTCGGCGCCCTCCACCCGGTCGAAGACCGTGGCGAGATGGTGCAGATGTGTGCCGGGCCCGCAGCCGACGTCCAGCAGCTCGCGGGCGTACGGGTTCCGTTCCCTGATCAGCGCGGCCACCTTCGCCGCCTCGGTCGCGTAGTCCTTGCCGCGGCCGAGGTAGATCGCCTCGTAGAGCGGTGCGACGTCGTAGACGGTGCGTGCCGCGGCCAGCGCACGACCCCACTCGGTCGGGGTGGCGGTGGTCATCCGGCTCTGCCTGCGGAGCGCTCCACCAGGTCGGTGAGCCGGCCGACGATGTCGAGCGGGGTCGCCAGGCCACGGATCTCCTCGCGCACCTCCTGCGCCGCCGTCCGCATCTTGTCATCTGCCAGCACCGATTCGAGCAGCTCGCGCCCGACCTCCTCGGGGGGCGCGGTCGTGCCGACCCCGCGGTTCACGACGGCGTCCATGATGAGCGGTCGTCCGAGGCCGCCGAACTCGGGCATGATCTGCGGTAGTCCGCTCATGACCGCGCCGAACGCCGATCCGGGGCCACCGTGGTGGATCACCAGCGAGCTGCACGACATCAGCGAGACCAGCGGTGCCCAGCCGAGCGACGTCACGTTGTCCGGCAGCGTGCCGAGGGACTCCAGGTCCACATTGGGGGCCGCCAGGACGAACTCGGCGTCCATGTCGGGGGCCGCGGCCACGACGTTCCGCACGACGCGGGCGGTCTCCACCGGGGGCGGGCCGCTGCCGAACGTCACGGCGATCCGCGGTGTGTCCCGCCTGGCGCCGATCAGGTAGTCGTAGGTCTCGCGCGGCAGGACGCCGCCGCCGTTGAAGGGGATGGTGCCCATCAGCCAGGAGTCCGGCTCGATGGCGCCCATGCTGGGCGGCGTGATGTCGATGGTGGCCAGCACCTCAGGCAGCTCCACGCCGTGCGCCTCGAAGAGGTCGCTGTGCATCTCCCGCATGAGCTGCGGGGAGCCGTCGGTGCGGACCAGGCCGAACTCGTTGCGCACCGCGGGCACACCGAGCTTGGCGGCGGCGACGAGGGCGGGGGTGAGGAGCGGGGAGTAGACGACGACGTCCGGGCGCCACTCCTCGGCGGTGCGGATCATCGCCTCGACCATGTCGGGCTGGAGACGCAGGGCTCCGGCGACGGCCAGGCCGATGGTCTCGTGGTAGTCGGGGTCCAGGGCGTCGTTGTTCAGCCTGTCGATCAGATCGGGGCGGTGCTGGGCGAGCCTGCCTTGCATCTGGGTCAGGGAGAGGCCGGGGGCCACGTCCACGCAGCGCACGCCCGCCTCGCCCATCATCAGGCCGGGGCCGCACGAGGCGACGAGCACTTCGTGGCCGGCCATCTGCAGGGCCCAGCCGAGCGGCACCATGGGGTAGGCGTGACCGGCACCGGGACTGATCATCATGAGCACGCGCAAGGCGCATCATCTCCATTCGGGAACGCGGGGGAGGTGTGGGGGCGGGTCGACAGGCGTTGGCACAAGGACGCCGGGTCGACGCCAGTGGGTCGACGCGCGTGGGTCGACAGCCGTGGGCCTAGGCGGGGCGCACGGTTCAGCGAAGTTCCGGAATGGGGCTCTCCGGTCGCAGTCCGATGCCGATCGTGCGGGCCGGGCCGGCCTGGAGCAGGGGAAGTCGCTTGAGGACCCGCAGCACCACCGGCGTCGCGGACTTGCTCTCGCCCCGCACCCACGGCTCCAGGAACCGAGTCTGCAGAAACCGCTGGAGCCGCTGCGTCGCCACCGTCGGCGGCGTGCGCCGCTTCTGGACGCGGGCCAGGTGCTCCTCGGTGACCGTGCCGGATCCAAGCGGCCCGGCCAGGATGTTGGCGGCGGCCACGGCGTCCTGGACCGCGAGATTGATCCCCACCCCCATGATCGGCGACATGGTGTGGGCCGCATCGCCGATGCACAGCAGCCCGGGACGCCACCAGCGCGGGAGCCGGTCGATCTGGATGTCCAGCACCTTGACGTCGTCCCAGCTGCGCACCTCGTGGACCCGGTCGGCGAGGAAGGGGGTGAGTTCGCTCAGGGTCTGCCGGAACCAGTCCAGGCCACGCTCCTTGACCTCCTCGTATCCACCCTTGCGGACGGTGTAGGCGGTCTGCCAGTGGGTCTGCCGCTCGATCCGGACGAGCAGCTTGCCGTCGGAGAGCCGGCCCACCATCCCGCCCGGGTCGCCCTCCTTCTTGGAGAGCTGGAACCAGAGGATGTCCATGCCCGAGCCGAGGACCTGCGGCCGCAGCCCCGCGGACCGGCGCAGCGCCGAGCGGCGGCCGTCGGCGGCCACGGTGAGGTCGGCCCGCAGCTCGTGCTCACCGCTCGCGTCGCGGTAGCGCAGCCCGGTGATCCGGCCGTTCTCGGCGAGGGCCTCGGTGACCTCGCAGTGACGCCGGAGCTGGAAGTTGGGGAAGCGGTTCGCTTCTTCCACCAGGAAGTTGAGGAAATCCCACTGCGGCAGGAACGTGATGTGCTTGAACTTCCCCGGCAGCCGCCGGAAATCGGCGAGCGTGAAGGTTCCTTCATCGGTGACCACGTGCAGTTGGTGAATGTGCTGATGGGCCAGTTTGAGGAATTTCTCCTGCAGGCCCAGTTCTCCCATGAGGCGGAGCGTCGAGGCGTGTACGGTGTCGCCGCGGAAGTCGCGTAAGAAGTCGTCGTGTTTCTCCAGGACCACGGTATTGACTCCAGCCCTGGCCAACAACATACCGAGCATGAGTCCGGCGGGCCCCGCCCCGGCAATGGCACACGTCGTGCTACTCGTTCCCATGTTCCCCCACATTCTGTGTTCATCTCTCGCCGAACGCCGCCGTCCAAACGAAACACACGACCGGAAGACGAGTGAGAATCTACCTTCGTCGGAATGGACACCGGAATGTTCAAGCGGGACAACATCATCCGCCGGTTCCGGTCCGGGACACCGCCTCCTGTTCCAGTTGCTCGGCGAGCTCTGTCCATTTGAGCGCGCTGTGCCGGGCCAGCATCGCGACGACGTCCGTGCAGTGCGTGGGCAGGTTCATCACGATGCTCGTCCATGCCGAGGTGTCGAGGTCGTGCATCGCGAGCAGGCGCAGCACCACCCGCCCGGAATCCGTGGAGCGCAGTGCCGGATCCCTGCGCAGCCGCTTGAGGAGTTCCGCGGTGGGCTGCGGAGGGGCCTCGCGCGCGACCCGTGGGGCGTTCTGCCGGGACCGCTGCTCCGCGGCCACCGACCGGCTGCCACTGGGGACGGGATCCTCCCCGCGCCGCAGCCGCATCTTGACGTCGTGGGCCGTGCCCAGCGAGATGCCCGCGGCCCTCGCGACCTCGCGCAGGCTCGTGTCCGGCCGTTCGGTGAGCAGCCGACCGGCCTCTTCCCGCCCCTGCGCCACACGCTGGGGATAGACCTTGCCGTCCTTGCCGATCCGGGTGTTCAGGTGCGGATCCTCTGCGGCTGAACGCCGGATCCGGGCGACGGTCCGGGCGGACAGACCAGTCACCAACGCCGCATGACGGTCCGACATCTCGGGGTTTTCGCGCAGTAATCGCCCCGCTGCGCCCACGCGCTCGGCATACGACAGCGGCATGCCGTGCGCCGTGTTCAGGCGCACCGAGATCGCGAACAGCTCCCGCTCCGGTACGTCGAGCAGGTAGGCGTCGATGGTGGCGTCACCGCGGCGCCGGGCGGCGTCCAGCCGGTGCATCCCGTCCACGACGCGCCACGTGGGCCGGTGGACGACTATGGGCGGAAGCCGCGCCTCGACCTCGTTGAGGATGTCGACATGGTCCTGGTCGATCCCTTTCGTCCGCGGCGAGTCCGCGGGCATCAGGGAATCTATCGCAACCGATCGGCGTTCCAGGGCGGCGAGCCCCAGCCGCGCACCGTCGGCGGTCAGCTCAGGAAGTACTTCGGACAGACTTGGCCGGAAACGCTCAACTGTTTGTGTATGCATCAACGTTCAGCCCTCAAGGCACTGATCAGTGCTGGGTCGTCAGGTGGTGCGGCGGTTGGTTTGAATCAGGTACCGGGGTGCGCACACGGAAGTGCGCCGATCCGGGAACCGGGTTCAGGCGTGGCAGAGCAACGCTCACAACTGCCGCGCGCCACCGATACGATGGGAAGCCGAATACGGAGTCTCAGATACCGGTCATCGCACACGATGCCGGAAGAGACAATTCCGACGGGTAGGGCAGGGAGCCGGAGTACGGCTCTGCCGACGACGAAGCAGAAAGATGTCGGAAGGCGAAGACCCGCGGCCCTGCGTCGCACACCGATTCAGCGCCCTGAGACACCCCGTACCTGACGGGCAGGCGGAGTGCGGGCGGGAAGGTCCCTTTACGCCCCGCTGGTCACCACTTTGCGATGACTTGACCGTCATCGTCCATCACAGGCTCGGTGGTCAGGCGACTCAGCGCACCCCAAGCACAATCGCGTCCATCTTGCGTCAGACAGCACATGGCCCCCTTGTCTGCAATTCCCCGTAACGCAGGTTGAAATCTAATCGACATACCGATCATGGGCAGCGTCGTTCAGCGATTCGGTTCACCTTCCGGCCAGCCCCGGGGCGAGGGCGGCGGAACCGTGCGCAGCTGGGAAGCTCATGTTGATCAGGTGCTACTCCGTCCCGCGTGCGAGGCCCGGGAACAGGTTCCGTACCGGCGGTCAAACGGCACCCTCAAGATGCCGGAGCGCACGCCATCGCCGCGGTGTCCGCGCATGAATGGCACCATTGCCACCATGGCCTCCCTGGCAACGGCATCCGCCGTCCCTCTCACTCGCTCCGCGGTCTTCGCGGCGGTCTGTGCGACGACGACGGCGGCCGGGCACGCCCTGACGACCGGACACGCGCTTCCGGTCCGGGTCGTGGCGGGAGCCTTCGCCGCGGTGCTCGCCCTCGCCTGGTGGCTGTCGGACCGCGCACGCGGATCCGCCGTGGTGATCGGCGCGACAGTGGTCACCCAGTTCGCACTGCACGCGGCCTTCACCGCGTCCCAACTGCCCGCCGGCCACCGGCGCGCGCACGGCACACCGCGCTCTCCGGCCCACTCGGCGCACTCCGACGAGGCGATGGACCGGCGCCACCACGCTGTGGAGGCCGCTTCCCCGCTGGGCGACCGGTTGGCCACGGCAGCCATGCACGACGCCTCCACCGCGGTGTCGCTGGCGCACGTCGCGGCCGGGCTGCTGTGCGGGCTGTGGATGTGGCGGGGGGACGCCGCCGTGGTCCGCCTCGGGCGTGTGCTGCTGCTCCTCCTCTGCGCTCCGCTGGAGCTGGCCGGGCGGCTCACCGCGGCCGCCGCCTCGAAGCGGCGCCCGGACGCCGGGCCGCCGGCGCACGACGAGGTCCCGGCACCGGTCCGGATCCTCCTCCATCACGTCGCCTCCCGCAGAGGCCCGCCGGTCCGCCTCCGCCTCCTCTGACACCGTCCGTCACGGCCGAGCCGCTCCACAGGTGCGGGCCTTGGTGACGGGCGAGGAGACGGCACACCTCACCAGCTGCGGGACCACCTGTCCCCTTCCCTCTCTCGTCCTGTCGACGGCATCACCGCCTTCCTTGGCCCGCGTCATGAACCGGGCTCCTCACACGGCGAGTTCCGGCTTGTGGTGGTTCAGCCACAGCGCCAGGTCGACGACCCGCTCAAGACGCAGGCGGTGGCCCCATTCCAGTCGGTCCGCCGGGGTGTCCAGGCAGGGCTTGATCCGGGTCTCGTCGGCGATGGCGCGGACCTGGTCATCGGCGAGCGCGTCGCGGGCCATCATCTGCAGTCCGCGGTTGTAGTCGGGGTGGTGCGTGGCCGGATAGTGGTTCTTGGGCCGGTACAGCACCGAGTCCGGCGCGAGGCCGGCGCCCATCGCGCGCAACAGGCTCTTCTCCCGGCCGTCGAAGCTCTTCAGGTCCCACGGGGTGGCGAAGGCGTACTCGACCAGGCGGTGGTCGCAGTAAGGGACGCGCACCTCCAGTCCCTGTGCCATGCTCAGCCGGTCCTTGCGGTGCAGCAGTTGGCGCAGCCAGCGGGTCAGGGACAGGTACTGCATCTCGCGCTGCCGGTGCTCAGCAGGCGTCTCGTCGTCCAGGTGGGGAACCTCGGCCAGGGCGCTACGGTAGGTGTCGGCGCGGAACTCGCCGATCCGCAGCGCGAGTTCCGGGTTGAGCGGCATGGCGGCCTCGTCCCCGGTGACCAGAAGCCAGGGGAAGGTGCCGGCGTTCAGCGCCTTGGGGTGGTGAAACCACGGGTAGCCGCCGAACACCTCGTCGGCGGCCTCGCCGGACAGGGCGACGGTGGAGTGCCGGCGGATCTCGCCGAAGAGCAGGTACAGCGAGGTGTCCATGTCGCCGACGCCGATCGGCGAGTCCCGGGCCACGACGACCGCCCGCCGGTGCTTGAGGTCGAGCAGGGAGCGCGGGTCGAGGACGACCGTGGAGTGATCGGTGCCGATGAAGGCGCCCGCTTCCGTGGCGTACGGGGTGTCGTGACCGGTGCGCAGCACGTCGCCGGTGAACTGCTCGGCCTGGTCGCTGTAGTCGACGGCGTACGAACGGATGCGGGCGTCCGGCCCCTCGCGCAGCCGGAGTTCGTCGGCGAGCAGGGCGGTCAGCACGGTGGAGTCGATCCCGCCGGACATCAGGCTGCACAGCGGGACGTCGGCCTCCAGCTGACTGCGTGCGGCGGCGCCCACCAGCTGCCCGACGCGTTCGACGGTGGCCTCCCGGTCGTCGGTGTGCCGACCGATCTCCAGCTGCCAGTAGCGGCGTTCACGGATGCCGTCCCGGTCCAGCAGGAGCAGGCCGCCCGGCTCCACCTCGCGGACGCCCGACCACACCGTGGGGCCGGTGTTGAACAGCAGGCTGTACGCCTCCCGGAGTCCGTCCGCGTCCACCCGGGGCCGTAACTCCGGATGGGCGAACAGGGCCTTGGGCTCGGAGGCGAAGGCCAGCCCGCCGTCGACCGCGGCCCAGAACAGCGGCTTGACGCCGAGCCGGTCGCGCACCAGCAGCAGCCGCTGCGCCCGTTCGTCCCAGACGGCGAAGGCGAACATGCCGTCCAGGTGCTCGCCGAGGCCCTCGCCCCATTCGGCGTACGCGCGCAGCACCACCTCGGTGTCGCTGCGCGTGCGGAAGCTATGGCCGCGCCCACGGAGCTCGGCCCGCAGTTCGTGATGGTTGTACACCTCGCCGCTGTAACTGAGCACGGCGGTCGGCACGCCGGGCCGGTCGGGCATCGGCTGGGCGCCGCCCTCGACATCGATGACGGCCAGCCGCCGGTGGCCGATCGCGGCGTGCTCGCCGAGCCAGACGCCGCCCGCGTCGGGGCCGCGCGGGGTGAGGGTGGCGGTCATGGCTTCGATGACCCGCGTCTGCGGGCGGACGTCGTGGTGGAAGGACGCCCAGCCGGTGATTCCACACATGGGGCTACTCCTGGGTGAGGGGTACGGCGACGGACTTCTCGGGCACCCGGACGGGCGGACAGGGCGAGCAGGGGTACGGCGAGACAGGCGGCGCCCGCGGCCAGCGCCAGCCCGGCCCGCGCCCCGCCCGACGAACCCGCCAGGCCCCAGGCGGCTGTCGCCAGGGCCGGACCGAGTGTGAAACCGAGGCTGCGGGCGAGTTGCATGGCCGACCCGATCGTGGCGGCCCGGGCGGGCGGGGCGGCGCCCATGACGAGGGCCTGGATGGGGCCGCCGTTCAGGCCCATGCCGACGCCGGCCAGCGCCAGCCGCCAGGCCACGTCGGACGGTGACCAGCCGTCGCCCAGCGGAACGAGCAGGAGCAGGCCGAGGGCGGTGAGGCAGGCGCCGAGGACGGCGACGCGCCGGGGGCCGTACCGGTCGGCGAGCCGTCCGCCCAGGGGGCCCGCCAGGCCCATGCCGAGGGGGAAGCCAGCACGGTCAGCCCGGTGGCGGTGGCGCTGACCCCGTCCTCCCGCTGAAGGTGCTGGGCGACGACGTAGTGCATGGCGGCGAACCCGGCGGCCATCGACAGCACCGCGCCGTGCACCGACAGCAGCCCCGAGGCCCGCAGGGCCCCGGTCACCGGGCGGCCGCCGGGTCCGCGCAGCCACCACCACAGGGGCGGTACGGCGGCGACGGCGAGCGCCAGCCAGGCGGGGCCGTCGGAGGCGAGGGTCAGGGCGAGGAGCAGGACCGTGACGCCGGCGGCCACGAGGGAGGAGTCGGCCAGCGATCGCCGGTCGGGGGCGTGCAGCCGGCCGTCCCGGGGCATCGTCCGTCGCACCACGAGCAGCGCCAGCAGGCAGAACGGAATCTTGACCAGGAACACCCAGCGCCAGCCCAGTTGGTCGAGGAGCAGCCCGCCCACCGCCGACCCGGTCACCGCGCCGAGCGGGCCGAGGGTCGCGGGTACGCTCATCGCCCGCCCGCGCGCCTCGGGCCGTACCGACCTCATCGCCAGCACCGGCATCAGCACGAACAGCACCGCCGCACACGCGCCCTGCCCGACCCGGGCCGCAATCAGCCAGGCCGCCCACGGCGCCAGGGCGGCCGCGGTGCTGCACAGGGCGAAACCGGCGGCGGCGGACAGCAGCGCGGCCCGCAGGCCCACCCCGTCCAGCCACCGGCCGACCGGCAGCAGCAGCGCGACGACGGGCAGTTGGTAGCCCAGCACCGCCCACTGCGCGGTCGCGGGGGAGACGTTCAGGCCGTCGGCGATGTCCGAGAGTGCGACGTTGACGATGTTCATGTCCAGCATCGCCACGAACGAGAGCACGCCCGCTACGGCCACCAGGGACCAGCGGTCCTCGTTCCGGGAGCTGCCGGACATACGAATCCTCCCCACAGGTGGGCTGCCGAGCAGCAGCCTCCGTCTCAGACGTCGGGGGAGGATGGGGGTGAGTTCCCGGGATGTCCACTTTCCGGAGCTGCCGGGCTGGGGCGGGGTGGGTGCGCAGCCCGGCGCTTGCGGGGTGCCGCTGCGCCCACCCGTGCCGCCCTGGGGGCATTCCCAGGCCCTCAAGACCCCGCTCGGCCGGGCCGGACAGCACCACTTCCTGACAGCCGGGCTGATCCAAACGACAGGCCCCTGGCTGGCACAGCCGGTCCACGGTGCCGTAGCTCCCTGGCCGTATGACGTCACCGGCCGCGATCAGCGCCTGCGTCCGCCCGTCCACGCAGACCAGGACGGGTGGGTGCGCCGCAGTCTCCGCTGTGGAGAGAGCATCCGCCGGGGCCTCGGGCAGTTCGCCGTCCGGTGCGACAACCTCGACCAATTGCCCTTCGGCACGGCCGCACGCCCTGGCCCGTCGTAGCGGTGCGGTCGGCCACCTCCGGCAGCGGGCGACCGGTCCGGTTCCGCACCGCGTACGCGACGATCGCGCGGCCCAGCGGGTGCGATGGTGTCCAGCTCGCGCGGAACCAGCGCTTCACTCTCCACGAACTCACCGACCAGGGACGGGCGAGGGTGACCCGGGTGACCGCGCGGGACGGGCCGGTGACCCTGACCGGCGAGAAAGGGCGGCCGTACGTGCTCGTGCCGGTGGGTGGCAAGGCGCCGCACCGGGACGTGCGGTACGGCGAGTCCAGCGGGCTGACCGACCCCGGCTTCCGTGCCGACGCGGGCCCGGACGGCACCGCATCCGCTTGTCCGGTCCGGGTCGAGCGCGCGTCGGTGAGGGGTATCGGGTGCCGGTCGTGCTAGGAGGTGTGGTTCATGACCACCATCGCCATCATCGGGGCCGGACCCGGTCTCGGCACGGCCGTCGCCCGGCGCTTCGGACGCGAGGGATTCACCGTGGCCCTCATCGCCCGCGACCGGGAACGCACCGAGGCCCTCGCCGCCGAGTTGGGCCGCGAGGGCGTCACGGCCCGTGCCTTCACCGCCGACGTCCGCGCCCCGGGTGCGCTGTCCGCCGCGCTGGACGCCGCCTCGGCGGCGCTCGGCCCGATCGAGGTACTCCAGTACAGCCCGGTGCCGCAACGGGACTTCATGCTGCCGGTGCTGGAGACCGGCCCCGACGAACTGACCGGCCCCATCGAGTTCTCGGTCTACGGGCCGGTCACCGCCGTGCGCGCGGTGCTGCCGGGGATGCGGGAGCTGGGCCGGGGCACGGTCCTGTTCGTCAACGGCGGCACGGCCGTGGTCCCCCACCCCGAGCGGACGGGCACGTCCCTCGCCTTCGCCGCCCAGAGCGCCTACGGCCATCTCCTGCACGACACACTCGCCGCCGACGGCATCCATGTCGCCCAGCTCGTCATCCCCGGCGCGATCGTCCCGGGACACCCGCGCAAGGACCCGGCCGTGCTCGCGGACACGCTGTGGCGGTTGCACACCGAGCGGCACGGATTCCGGCATTTCGCGGACGACCTGAACGCCTGAACACCTGGGACGCCGGGGCTCACGGGCTCACGGGCTCACGGGCTCACGGGCTCACGGGCTCACGGGCTCACGGGCTCACGGGCTCACGGGCTCACGGGCTCACGGGCTCAGTCGAGCACGGCCGTCGCCTCGACCTCGACCAGGTGCTCGGGCACGTCCAGCGCGGCGACCCCCACCAGGGTGCCGGGCGGGACCGGGGTGGCTCCCAGCCTGGCCGACGCGCGCTCGACCCCGGCCAGGAACCGGGGCATCTTGTCGGGCGTCCAGTCGACGACGTAGACCGTCAGCTTCACCACGTCGTCGAAGGTGCCGCCCGCCTCGGCGAGGGCCGTGGCCACATTGAGGTAGCACTGCTCGACCTGGGCGGCGAGATCACCCGCGCCGACAGTCGTCCCCTCGGCGTCCCAGGCGACCTGACCGGCCACGAAGACCAGCCGCGAGCCGGTCGCGATCGCCACCTGCCGGTACACGTCGATCTTCGGCAGCCCGCTCGGATCCACCAGGGTGACGGCCATGTCGCACTCCTCCTCGTCAGGGGTACCCACGGCACTGCGGCCGGGGCACGGAGAGCGCTCCTCGCTCTCCTGGGGTTACTCGGGAACCGTAGGAGAGTCCAGGCTGACGTGGAAGAACGCACTTTTCGGTGACCCAGGAACCTGAAGGTGACCACGCGGCGCCGCGCCGCGCAGAGCCCCCCGCCGCCGTACTCGTCCGTGGCCTACGAGCGGCCCCCGCGCTGCCAGCGGTGCGCGGTGAGGGTGACCGGTCGGCCGGCGAGCCGGTCGGCGAGCGGCTGGACGACGGACACGGCCTCGTCGGGCGGGGCGCTCACGGCGGCGACGATCCCGGTCGTGCGGGCCGACTCGTCGTCCACGAGGGTGGCGAGGAAGTCGACGCGGCTGCCGTCGGGGAGGGTGAGGCCGTCCGTGCGATGCGGGGCGGGGGACCATCGGCCGGTCACGAGGGCGGTCGAGGTCCCCGTGGCCCCGGAACGCAGGACGACCGTTCGGGAGATGACGATGTCCGCGTAGAGACCGGCCCGCCAGAACGGCTCCTCGTGGCCGAAGCGCTCGGCGTCCGCGCGGCCGGACAGGTCCACGACGTGGACGCTTCCGGTGTGCTCCTCGCCGTCGTCGGAGAGGGTCGGTCCGCGCAGGACGAGGCGGTCGGCGAAGCGGTCCATGTACGACCAGTGCTCCTCGGACCGGGCGACCAGTTCCGCTCCGACGCCTGGCCTGTCCTGCGCATGGAGGTAGAAGTGCATGGCGCGACGGTACCCAACCCGCCCTGTCCGGGGGAGGTCCGGGGCGATGCCCGGGGTGCGGTCCGGGGTGCGGTCCGGGGTGCGGCGCCCGCTGGTTGCGCCGCCCCGCCCAAGAGTTGATCTTGTCTGCGCCAAGGATGGTTCAAGCCACAGTCACATCATCATCCCGCTCGACCATGATTCAGTAACGTGAACATTGGATCGAGTCATCGGGCATACGTTCTTCAGATGTGAACATCGATGGCACTCCTCGCGCAGCCGACGCCCACCACCCGCCCGCCGGCACCCCGGCTCCGGCGCCCCCGGCTCGGCGTACCCTCCTCCGCACGGCGCTCACCGGCGCCGCGGTCCTCGGCGCCGGACTCACGATCGGCGCCGCCCCCGCCCGCGCGGCCACCCCCGCCGGCGGTACCCGTCCGCGCCCCACCACCCCCGAGGACGTTCTCAAGGAACTCGCCCGGGGCAACCGGCGCTGGCGCACCTTCCGCGAGAAGCACCCGGACGAATCACCCGCCGTACGCAAGGCGCTGGTGTCGGGTCAGCACCCCTTCGCGATCGTGCTGGGCTGCATCGACTCGCGGGTGCCTCCGGAGCATGTCTTCGACCAGGGGCTCGGCGATCTGATGACCGTGCGCACCGCCGGTGAGGTACTGGACGAGGCCGTGCTCGGCAGCGTCGCCTTCGGGGTGCTCGAACTGGGCATCCCGCTGGTCATGGTGCTGGGCCATCAGTCGTGCGGCGCCGTGCGGGCCGCCGTCGAGGCCGAGGAGTCCGGGGAGCGGCTGCCCGACCACATCCAGTATCTGGCCGACCAGATAACGCCGGCGATCGACCACACCAAGGAGGGCGACGCCCGGGTCGACGCGACGGTCGACGCCAACGTACGCCTCATCACCTCACGGCTGGCCGCCGAGCCCGACCTCGCCGCCGAGGTGGACGCGGGGAAGTTGGCCATCGTGAGCGCCCGCTACGAACTGGACACCTACCGGGTCCATCAGCTCGACTGATCCCGCCCCGTCCCCCCGTCCCCACGGAGAACGGTCCGGCCCGCGTCCTTCCCGCGGGCCGGGCCGGGTGCGTCGATCTCACCGTCCGGGCCGGGTTCAGCCGGACGTGCCCCGGTGCTCGGCGACCGCCTCGCGCACGGCGGGGGCGATCTCCAGCGCCCACCGGCGGTACTGGTCCGGGTCGTCGCCCTGGACGCCGAAGACGAAGGTGTCCATCCCGTGCTCCACGACGAGGGAGGTCAGCTCGGCCACCCACATCTCGGGCGGCCCGACCAGATAGCCGTCCCTGGCGCCGTCGGTGATGGCGCCGAAGACGTTGTAGAGGCGGCGGATCTCCCGGGGGTCGCGGCCCGCCTCGGCCGCGCCCTCGTCGATGCGCCGGTGCATGGCGGGCAGCTGCTCCGGCGGGGCGTAAGCGGCGGAGGGGCACCAGCCGTCGGCCTTGCGACCCAGCAGATGTTGCAGCCGGGGTCCGAGGACACCCAGCCAGATGCCCATGTCGTGGGCGGGAACGGGCCCGGGGTGGGCGCCGGACACCTGGTAGTGGCGGCCGTCGTAGCGGATCGCACGCTCGCCCGACCACATCAAGCGGATGATGTCGACCGCCTCACCCAGCGCGCCCGCGGCCTCGCCCTTGGTCCTGCCGGGGCCGCCCATCGCGACGATGGCCTCCCAGAACGCGCCCGCGCCCAGGCCGAGTTCGAAGCGTCCGCCGGAGAGCACATCGAGGCTCGCGGCGGCCTTGGCGAGCACGGTGGGCGGGCGCAGCGGCAGATTGGCCACGTCCGGGAAGACCCGGACGCGCTCGGTGCGGCCCAGGATCACCCCCATCAGCGCGAAGGTGTCGAGGAAGCGCTGTTGGTAGGGGTGGTCCTGGATACCGACGAGGTCCAGCCCCGAGCGGTCGGCCAGCTCTGCGAGCGCAACGACGTCCTGTGCCCGTTCCGCGTCCGGCGAGGGAAAGATCCCGAACTCCACGGGACGTCCGTAATCAGTCATGCGCCCGACCTTAGCCCCGGCCACCACGGATCGCCCGCTGGACAAGCTGCGGGACGAGCGCCCGCTGCCTGGTCGGCGTGGCCGGACCGGGGCGGTGGGCGGCCACGGCGGGCGCGGGCGGCCCTGACGGTCCTGACGGTCCTGACGGTCCTGACGGCAGGTCACGCGCCGGCCCGGTGGTGATCAGGGCCGACCTGGACTCATCTCGGTCTACGCCGCGGGGACTTGGCGGGCTCAGGGCGACGGTGGCCGGTCGGGGTCCAGGGTGTTGCGGTACGGCGGCATGAAGCGGGTCCGGGGCATCTGGTCGGCGAGGACGCCGCCGTCCACCACGATGCGGGTGCCGGTGACATAACTGCCCGCGTCGGAGGCGAGGAGGAGCAGCGCCCCGGCGCATTCGTCGGGGCGGGCGTAGCGCCCGAGCGGGATCCGCTCGCGGTAGGCGGCTTCGAACGCCTCGCGGTCGAAGGGGAACTCCCCGTCGATGGGGGTCTCGACCATGCCGGGTGCCAGCGCGTTCACGGTGATGCCGTGCGGGGCCAGTTCGATGGCGAGGGTCTGGGTGAGTGAGTCGGCGGCGGCCTTGGAGGCGTTGTAGTGGGCGAGCCCGGCCTCGGCGACCAGTGCGTTCTTGGAGGTGACGGTGATGATGCGGCCCGCCACCCCGTCCTTGACCATGTGTTCGGCGACGCGCTGGCTGAGGAAGAAGACGGCGTCGAGGTTGACCCGCATGGTCCGGGACCAGCTCTCGGGGGTGATCTCGTTGTAGCGCTCCAGGGCGGCGACGCCCGCGTTGTTGACCAGGATGTGCAGCGGGCCGACGGCGGCGCGGACGCGGTCGGCGAACGCGGTGAGTTCGTCGGTGCGGGCGAGGTCCTGTGGGTGGAGGTGGGCGGTGCGGCCGGTGCCGCGGACGAGGTCGGCGGTCTCGGTGAGCCCGGGTGCGTCGGGCAGGTCCACGAGGACGAGGTCGGCGCCGGCCTCGGCCAGCGCGAGGGCCAGGGCCCGGCCGAGGCCCCGGGCGGCGCCGGTCACCAGGGCGGTGCGGCCGGTGAGGTCGAAGCGGTGCAAGGGGGCGCTCCCGGGGGGGGGTGGGGTCGTTGTGTCGGTGGATTCTTGGAGTGGAGTGGAGTGAGGGGCGGGTCCGTCGGCCCGCCCCTGTGTCGGTCCGGGGTCAGTCCAGGCCCAGTAGCTCCAGTGCCGGGCGGTGGATGAGGGCTTCGACCGCGTCCTGGTCGAGCGGGTCGAGGCCGGGGATGCCCGGCACGCGGGCGATCCTCCGCAGCCCTTCCACGGAGTCGTCGACGGTGGTGAACGGGTAGTCGCTGCCGAAGAGGAGCTTGTCCCAGACGCCGTAGTCCTGGACCAGCCGCAGGCTGTGCCAGAGCTGGAAGGGGCGGTAGTGCAGGGCGCTGATGTCGGCGTAGACATGGCGGTGTTTGCGGATGACCGCGATGCACTCGCCCTCGAAGGGGTGGCCGAGGTGGGCGAGGACCATGCGCAGTTCGGGGTGGCGCATGGCGACCGGGTCGAGGTGGCGTGGCAGCGCGTGGGCGAGGGGTGCCTGGGAGACGAAGGTGGTGCCGGTGTGCACCAGCATCGGCAGGCGGTGGCGTTCGGCGTAGGCGAAGAGGTCGTCGTACCGCGGGTCGCCGGGGTCGAAGCCGGCGTACATCGGCATGATCTTGATGCCGCGCAGGCCGAGTTCCTGGTGGCCGTGGCGGAGTTCGTCCTGCCAGCCGGGCTGGGTGGGGTCGACGGAGAGATAGCCGATGAGGCGGTCGGGGTGGGCGCTGACGTAGGCGGCGACGGCGACGTCCTCGACCCACAGGCCGCTGCGGCGGGCCTTGCCGCCGACGACGACGGTCCGGGTGTCGTCGGGGGCGGTGGCGGCGTACTCCTCGAAGCGGACCGTGAGGTCGACCTCTCCGGCGTGGGCGCGGGCGGACTCGGTGCGGAAGGTGTCATCGAAGTCGTGGCTGTGCCGGAAGAGGTGCGAGTGCACGTCCACGATCATGTGCGGTTCCTCTTCTCCCAGCCCTCGGCGAACATGTTCCAGAACCGGTGGCTCGGGGGGTGCTCGGCGAAGACCTCGTCCACGAGTTCGATGCCCAGGCCGGGTGCGGTGGGCAGGTCGATGTGGCCGTCCACGACGGGGAGGGCGCCCTTGACCGCGTCGAAGACGTACGGTTCGAGGAGTCCGTCGAAGGTCTCCAGGATCTGGAAGTTGGTGATCCCGAGGGCGGCATGCACCGAGGCGGTGGTGCACAGCGGGGAGTTGGAGTTGTGGGGCGCGACGGTCATGCCGTGGGCGTCGGCCTGGGCGGCGATCTTACGGACCTCGGTGAAGCCGCCGGCCATCGACAGGTCGGGCTGGACGATGTCGACGGCGCCGGTGGCGAAGAGCTGCTTGTACTCGTAACGGTTGTGGAAGTGCTCGCCGCCGGAGAGGGGGAAGGGCGCCACGGCCCGCAGTTCCGCGTAGCGCTCGATGTGGGTCCAGGGCATCGGCTCCTCGAACCAGCCGATGTCGTACGGTGCCAGCCCGTGGACCAGTTGGCGGGCGGTGCCGGTGCCGAAGCGGGCGTGGCCCTCGATGAAGAGGTCGATGTCGGGGCCGACGGCGTCCCGGACGGCGGCGACCAGGTCGAGGGAGCGGCGCAGTTCGCTCTTCTCCAGATGGGTCAGGCCGGCGCCGAAGGGGTCGAACTTGAGCGCGCTGTAGCCCTTGGCGACGGTCTCGCGGGCCTTGGCGGCGAAGACGTCCGGGTCCCGTTCGCCGGTGTACCAGCCGTTGGCGTAGACCCGTACCCGGTCACGGACGGCGCCGCCGGTCAGCCGGTAGGCGGGCAGGCCGAGGGCTTTGCCCATGAGGTCGTGGAGGGCCTGGTCGACTCCGGAGACGACCACTCCGCCGACGTCGCCGCCGCGCAGGAAGTCGCCCTGGTACATGCGCAGCCAGATCTCCTCCACGTCGAAGGGGTCGGCTCCGAGGAGATGGCGGCGGCCCATGGCCTCGGTGAGCCGGCAGGTCTCGGCGACGCGGTAGGGGTGGGTGATCTCGCCGACGCCGGTCAGACCCTCGTCGGTGTGGAGGCGGACGTAGCCGAAGTCGCGCCAGGCGGTGCCGAGGACCAGGGTCTCGATCCGGGTGATGCGTCCGGCGGGGCCGGCCGGTCTGGTGGTGTTGACGGTGAGCATCAGCGCTGTGCTCCGCCCATGGTGGAGGTGTGGGCGAGGTCGTCGGGCCCGCCCTCGGCGAGGGTCTTGCGGACGGCGGACTCGGTGGCCTCGACGAGGTGGTCGATGTCGGCGTCGGTGTGCGCGTAGGAGATGTGGCTGCGCTTGAGGTTGAGGGGGAGTTCGAAGACGCCGTGCTCGGTGAGGTTGCGGCGGACGCCGATGAAGCGGGCGGCGTCGTTGGCGAGGAGGTCGTCGTAGTTGCGCGGGGGTGCGCCGGTCATGAAGTAGGTGACGAAGACGGAGCCGAAGCCGGTGACGACGGCGGGCACGTCCAGCCGGCGGTAGAGCGCGGCGAGTTCGGTGCGGGCGCGTTCGCCGAGCCGGTAGGTGTGTTCGTGGACGGGTTCCTCGCTGAGCTTGCGCAGGGTGGCGAGGGCGGCGGAGACGACCTGCGGGTGGCCGTTGTAGGTGCCGGCGAAGAAGGCGGGGCCGCCGGGACGGGTGCTGAAGAGGTCCATCAGGTCGGCGCGTCCACCGAGGGCGCCGATGGGGGCGCCGTTGGCGATGGCCTTGCCGAGGGTGGTGAGGTCGGGGGTGATGCCGCAGATCGACTGGTATCCGCCGAGGGCGTGCCGGAAGCCGGTGATGACCTCGTCGAAGACCAGCACGCTGCCGGCCCTGGTGCACTCCTCGCGCAGGGTGCGCAGGAACGCGTCGGTGGGCAGGATCGCGCCGACGTTGTGCGGGACGGGTTCGAGGATGACGGCGGCGATGTCGCCGCCGTGGTCGGCGAAGACCTGGCGGACGGCCGCGATGTCGTTGAAGCGCAGGACGAGGGTGGCGTCGAGCACCTCCGGGAGGATGCCGGTGGAGGTGGGGTCAGGGGCGCCGACCCGGTCCGGGGCGGAGATGACATTGAGGCTGACGGAGTCGTGCCAGCCGTGGTAGCAGCCCTGGAACTTGACGACCAGCCGGCGCCCGGTGGCGGCGCGGGCCACGCGCAGGGCGTGGAAGGTGGCCTCGCTGCCGGTGCTGGTGAGCAGCACCTTCTCCAGGGAGGGGACCAGTTCGGTGAGGCGTTCGGCGAGGATGACCTCGGCGTCGGTGACGGCCACGCCCGGCAGGGCGATCACGGTGCCGGCGGCGGCGGTCGCGGCGGCCACGTCGGGGTCGTTGTGGCCGAGCAGCGCCGGTCCGAAGGCGGCGTGGTAGTCGGTGAACTCCCGGCCGTGCTGGTCCCAGAAGCGGGCGCCCCTGGTACGGGTGATCACGAGATCGGTGAAGCCGGGGATGCTGCGCTGGCCGCTGTTGACGCCTCCGGGGATGACCCGGCGGGCGCGGTCGGCGAGCGTCATGCGGTGCTCCTTGCGTCGATTGCTGTCGGTCGGGCCGGGGGCTCTGCACAGCCTCCGACCGCGGGTGCCATCCGCCCGGGCAGTCGTCGCGTACGGGTGTTTCCGGCCTCAGGTGTCCTGTTTCTTGTCGACCCCTGAAGCTGTTTTCAGAACACTGTTCTAAATAGCCGAACAGTGGGGTCACTGTAGATCGCCGTTTTCGCGTCGTCAAGAGTCGTTTCGCGGACAGGGCTGCCTCTCAGGGCTATCCTGTTCGGATATGCAGAACAGTCAGAGCGAAGAGGTCGGTCCCGCGGGCGCCGGCCCCGAAGGTGCCGAGCGCGCCAAGTACTGGGTGAAGACCGTCGGGCGCGGCGCGGAGATCCTGGAGGCGCTCGCCACCCGGGGCGCCGGGGACGGCATGAGCGTCACCGAGGTCGGCCAGGCGTGCGGGATCTCCAAGAGCGCCGCCTTCGGCATCCTCCAGACGCTGCGCCACTACGGTCTGGTCGCCGACGAGGGCGAGGGCATGCACCGCCGCTACCGGCTCGGTATGACCCTCGCCCGGCTCGGGGACCGGGCCCGCTCCCAGGTCTCCCTGCGGGACGTCGCCCGGCCCGTGCTGCTGGAGCTGACCCGCGCCACGGCGATGGCCTCCCGGGTGGCCGTGCTGGAGGACGGTCACGCCGTCGTCATCGACCAGGTCGACCTGGAGCAGGGCCCCCGGCTCGACCTGCGGATGGGCACGCGGGAGCTGCCGCACTGCTCGGGGCTGGGCAAGGCGCTGCTCGCCGAGATGCCGACGGACGAGGCACGGGCGCTGATCGCCCGCACCGGGCTGCGCCGCCGTACCTCGCGCACCATCACCGACGAGGAGACCCTCCTCGCGCATCTGCGGGACATCCGGCAGTCCGAGTACGCGCTGGACGACGAGGAGGACGCGGACGGGATCTTCTGCGTGGGCAGTGTCGTGCGGGACCACCGGGGTGGGACCGCGGGGGCGATCAGTGTCACGGGGCTCAAGCTGGATCAGCCGAGCTGGCGGTTTCAGGAGATCGGGCGGCAGGTGAGTTCGGCCGCCCAGCGGATCAGTTTGGCGTTGGGGTATCGCGGGGGTCCGGACGGGGGGTGACGTGGGCTCGGCCGGGGGGTGACGTGGGGGCCGGCCGGGGGGTGACGCGGGGCCCGGCCGGGGGGTGACGCGGGGGCGTCGGTGTGGGTGCGGGGGGGGTGGCGGTGGGCGTCTGTGGGGGTGGTTGCGGTGGGGGGCGGCTGGCCGTCGGTGGGGGGTGGTTGCGCAGTTCCCCGCGCCCCTGGTGGGTGGGGCTGGGGGCGGTTTTCAGGGGGCGGGGATGGCCCGGTGGGGGGGGTGGTTGCGGTGGGGTGGCGGCTGGCCGTTGGTGGGGGCTGGTCGCGCAGTTCCCCGCGCCCCTGGGGTGGGTGGGGCTGGGGCCTGTTTCAAGGGGGCGGCCGTTGCGTAGTTCCTCGCGCACCTGGGGTGGGTGGGAATTGGCCAACTCCGGGGGGTTGACCGGGTCGTCGGGGGCGGTTTAGGTTCCTGGCGTGTCGAGCGGTGTATTCCGTTCGGCCCATGGACGTCGGTGTCTCACCGCCCGGGGCTGCTCCCCCGGCTCCATGGCCTCTTGAACCTCCCCCCTTTTTTTCAGCCATCCGCCTGTGTGACGTACCGGCCCTGTCCGGTGCTCCGGCGCTCGCCGCGGGTCCCCCCTCACCTCACTCTGCCCGCCCTCTCGAAGGCTGAGGACCCCGTGAGCTCTGTGCCCCGCCCCCTCGCGCGTCCCCTTCCGGACGCCCCAGACCCGCGCCCCGCCGACCGTGCCGACACGCGCCGCAATCTGCTGCGCGCCGGTGGCATCGGCGGGCTGCTGATCGCCGCCACGGCGGCCGGTACCGCCCCCGCCGCCGCCCGGCCCGGCGAGGACAAGCCCGTCAAGGGTTCGGCGCGGATCCGTGCCGTCGCCCAGGTCAAGGCCCTGCGCGAGCTGACACCCGGACAGCTCGCGGACGGCGAGACCGCCGTCGTCGCCGGGTACCGCACCCCGGGTGACGGAGGTGGCGCGACCCTGCGCTGGGACGCCTCCTCCACCGCCCGCCACAACGGCGGCACCGTCCTCGCCCCCGCCCGGGCCGGCGCGCGGGGCCGCTGGCTCCAACTGCACGACGGTGTCGTGGACTTCCGTGCCTTCGGCCACTTCGACGCCGACACCCCCGCCGACGACGCGCTGGACGCGCTGGTCGGCGACCCGTCGGTGCACCGGATCGAGGCCCACACCGATCTGCTGTTCACCAAGCGCCACACCTACTCCCGCTCCGGGATCGAGCTGGACTTCGGCGGTCACCGGGTCCGCACCACCGGCATCGAGCGCAACACCGCCGACAACCCCTTCGGCGCGGTCCTCCTCTTCCGGGGGAAGGTCACCGACACCCAGGTCGACGCCACCCTCTCGGCCCCCATGCCCGACCTCGCCGATGTCTTCGAGGTCCCCGACGCGGGGGCCTTCGAGGTCGGTCAGTGGTGGGCCGTGGAGGTCGACGCCGTCAAGGGCGGGGGGAAGTACGAGCGCGAGGTGCAACGGCTCGTCCAGATCACCCAGCGGGTCGACGGCACCCACATCCGGGTCAACTACAAGACCGGCTGGGAACTGGCGGCCGGCCGCACCTTCCGCTGGACCCGGGTCGAGCCCGTGGAGCGCAGCCATGTGCGCAACATGGTGTTCGAGGGCGTGCCGGGCGGCGACCAGTACACCGGCTCCCACCCCGTGGCCTACGAGTACGCCGTGTCCTGCGACGTCTCCGGCATCGACGCCACCGACACCTTCTGGCCGGTCGTGATGCGCCGCTGGTGCACCTCCTTCCACACCTACCAGTGCCAGTTGCGCAACCCCGCCTCCGTCACCTGGGGCGGCGCGGGCTATCTCACCCAGCAGATCTACTGCCTGTACGGCCACGTCGAGGACTGCCACGCCTCCAACGCCCGCCACCTCAACGACTGGACCGCCTCCGCCTACGGCTATGTCACCAACTGCCACGGCGACGGCGACGACCAGGGCCCGTTCGTCACCCACGGCCAGTTCGAGCACGACCTCGTCTACACCGGCAACTCGGGGCTGATGACCTTCGCCAACTCGGGCGCCGCCTGGGGCTCCGCCGCGAAGCGGATCACCGTACGCCAGCATGTGTGCTCATGGTTCGTGGCCCGGGTCGAGGTCACCGATCTCACGCTGGAGGACGTCCGGGTCATCGGCAACGCGCAGCCCGGGTCCGGGATGATCTGGGTGAACGCCGACGGCGCTCAGCTCCGCGGCTGCACCGCCTCCGGCCCCCTGGTGATCACCCAGGCGTCCGCGCTCTCCCGGCGGGCCACCGTGGTGGCCGACTCCACCTTCCACCAGGGCAAGGGCTCGGTGATCACCCAGGAGGACGTGCGGACGGCCGTCCACCTGGAGCGGGTCACCCTCACCGGGCTCGACGGCGCCGCCTTCAAGGGTGCCGGGGACCTGGTGCTGGACCGCTGTGTCCTCACCGGGGCGTCCGACCAGGCCGGGCCCAGCACCGTCGCCCACCCCTCCGTCACGATCGGCGGAGGCCGCTACCGGGACACCGGCTTCGTCCTGAACGGGGCGAAGGACCAGGAGATCCAGATCGGTGACGGGGCCCGGTTCGCCGGGACGAACAGCGCGGGCGCGCTGCTCGGCCGTACCGGCGGCGACCGTACCGTCACCTGGCGGCTGGACGGCTTCCATGGCGAGACCACCGCCTCCGGCACCGCCCATCTGAAGATCACCGAAGGCACCAACCGCTACCAGGCGGCGCACTGCTCCTTCACCGGAGGACGGCTGGAACTGGCCGCCGGTGCCTTCGAAGGGACCGGCCATCTGCTGCACAGCGGATGCGTCGAGAGCGGTACGACCCGTACCGCGATGCCGCCCGAGGGCGACCGGATCCGGCACGAGGCGGGGAACCTGCTGCTCGGCTGAGGCCCGCCACCCGCGCCCGACGAGCGCGTCCGCCCCGTCCGGGCACCCGCCCGTTCCCTCGCCACGAGTCGGCGGATCCGCCCGTTCCGCATCCGCCGTTCTCGTACCCGCACCCCCCTCCCCCCCTCCCCCACCTACCCCACCCGCCCTCTCGCGCACCCGTGGACCGACATGCCTGATGACTCCCTCCAGCACCCCGCCGACCGGTCGGGCGAGGACCGGCCCGTCCGGATCGCCCTCGTCGGCGCGGGCAACCGGGGCCTGACCTACACCGACTGGATCCACGACCACCCCGCTCGCGCCCGGCTCACCGCCGTGGCCGACCCCGACCCGGGCGCCCGGGCGCGGGCCGCCGGACGCGCCGCCGGACCGGTGGCCGCGTACGACGACTGGCGGGCACTGGTGGCGCCCTCCCCCACCGGGGAGCGGATCGCCGACGCCGTGCTGGTGTGCACCCAGGACCGGGAGCACGTCGAGCCGGTCCTCGCCCTGGCCCGGGCCGGATACGCGGTCATGACGGAGAAGCCGCTCGCGCCCACCGAGGACGAGTGCCGCGCCCTGGTCACCGGTGTGGAGTCGACCGGCGTGCCCTTCGCGGTCTGCCATGTGCTGCGCTACACCCCCTACACCGACCTGGTGAAGAGTGTCGTCGACAGCGGAGTGCTGGGCACCCTCACCGGGATCGAGCATCTGGAGCCGGTCGGCTGGTGGCACTACGCCCACAGCTATGTACGCGGCCTTTGGCGGCGCCAGGACGAGTCGTCCCCGATGATCCTCGCCAAGTCCAGCCACGACCTGGACTGGATCACCTATGTGACGGGGCGTCGGATCGAGTCGGTGGCCAGCTTCGGCTCGCTGGCCCACTTCCGGCCCGAGAACGCGCCGGAGGGCTCCACCGACACCTGCCTGACCTGCCCCGTCTCCATCGAGACCGACTGCCCCTACTCGGCCCGCAAGCTCTACTACCCCTCGCTGCGGCGCACCGGCGGCCAGTGGCCGGTCAGCCATGTCACCGACCGGGCCCACGGTCCGCAGGACGAGGCCGTGCTGACCGAGGCACTGCGCACGGGACCGTACGGACGCTGTGTCTACCGCGCCGACAACGACGTGGTCGACAACCAGGTGGTGGCGATGCGGCTGACGGGCGGGCTCACCGGCACCTTCACCATGTCCGCCTTCACCGAGCAGACCCACCGGCAGACCCGCCTCTTCGGCAGCCACGGCTGGCTGCGCGGCGACGGCGAACGGGTCACCGTCCATGACTTCCGGGACGACAGCGTGACCGTGCACGAGACGGCCGCCACCGGCTCCAACGCGGCGGACGGTCACGGCGGCGGCGACACCGCGCTGATCGCGTCCTTCGTCGCCGCGCTGGCCACCGGGGACCGCTCGTTCATCCGGTCCGGTCCCGCCGAGTCGCTGAGCAGCCATCTCGCGGCCTTCGCCGCCGAACGCTCCCGGCTGCTCGGCACGGTCGAGCACGTCCCCGAGCACTGAGCGCCCCGCACCCCGAACTTCTTCCCGACCACCCTCACCAGGAGAGCGAACCACCATGAAACTGAGCAGAACCCTGGCGTGCACCTCCCTCGCCCTCGTCACCGCCGCCGGACTCACCGCCTGCGGCGGCTCGGGCTCCTCCGCCTCGGGCGGCGGCACCGTCGACACCTGGGTCTACCCGGTCATCGCCGACGAGAAGGCCAACAAGGCGTACTGGGACGGCCTGGTGGCGGCGTTCGAGAAGGAGAACCCCGACATCGAGGTAAAGGTCTCCACCTACCCCTGGGCCAACCGCGACACCGCGCTCGCCACCGCGCTCGCCGCGAACAAGGGCCCGGACGTGGCCTATCTGATCCCGGACCAGCTCGCCGCCTACCAGCGCCATCTGGTCCCGGCCGGCGACTACCTGTCCCAGGCGGA
Source organism: Streptomyces sp. NPDC091377 (assembly GCF_044757045.1). NCBI lineage: Bacteria > Bacillati > Actinomycetota > Actinomycetes > Kitasatosporales > Streptomycetaceae > Streptomyces > Streptomyces sp. NPDC091377. Next base: position 226,683 of record NZ_JBIVUE010000009.1, read on the forward strand.
CCGCGACGCGCTGCGCCCGGCCGCGCTGAAGGCGGTCACCGTGGACGACACCCCGCTCGCGACGCCGGTCCTGATGTCGGCGTACCCGCTGCTGTGCAACAAGAAGGTGTTCCAGGACGCGGGTCTCACCGACCGGTACCCGACCACCTGGGAGGAGCTGAGCGCCCTCGCACCCCGGCTCAAGGAGAAGGGGTTCTACGCCACCAGCTACAGCGGGGACACCACCGCCACGCTCAACATGACCTTCTACCCGCTGCTGTGGCAGGCGGGCGGGGAGGTGTTCTCCGAGGACGGCTCGAAGGCCGCGTTCAACAGCGAGGCCGGGGTGAAGGCGCTGACCTGGCTGAAGACCTTCATCGACAAGGGCTGGGCGCCCAAGGACCTGGTCACCACCACGCCGAAGACGGAGCAGACCGACCTGGCGAAGAACAAGGTGGCCTGCACCTGGCAGAACTCGGCCTCCGAGGTGGAGCCGTTCTGGGGCGAGGACAACATCGTGGTGCGCCCGGCGCTGAAGGCGGACGCCCAGGTCGCCTACGGCACGGTCGGCACCCTCGCGGTCTTCGAGGGCGGCGACTCCGACGCGGCGGGCACATGGGTGTCGTTCGTGGCGCAGGAGAAGAACAGCGCCGGACTCCAGAAGCCCATGGGCTACTTCCCGCCGCGCGCCGCGGCAGCCGACCTCTACCCGGACGACGCCCGGCAACAGGAGACCGCGAAGGTGCTGGACACCACCGAGGTCGGGCCGCTGAACAAGGCGGCGCGTGACGTGATGGGGGTGCTCGCGCCGGAGTTGCAGGGAGCGCTGCTCGGCCAGAAGAGCCCGAAGGACGCGCTCGACGCGGCGGCCGAGGCGGCGGACCAGCTCATCGCCCGCAAGCGCTGAGGCCCGACCCCGCCTCGCCTCCCCCGCTCTGTCCCGACCACCCGCACCCCAACCGCCGTACGAAGGAGGTCCCGTGGCCGCTGTCGCGGAACGCCCCCGCACGACCGAGGTCCGCCGCGGGCCGCACGCCCGACGGGAGGCGAGGATCGGGCTGCTGTTCGTGCTGCCCGCGCTCCTGGTCTTCCTCGCCTTCCGTTTCGGGCCCGCGGCGGCGGGCCTCCTTCTCGGCTTCACCGACTACACCCTCGGCGCCGGGACCAGCTTCACCGGGCTGGAGAACTTCCAGCGCCTCATGGACGACCCGGTGTTCTGGTCGGCCCTCAAGGTCACCGTCCTCTACACCGTGATGGCGGTGCCCGTCACCATCGGGCTGTCGCTCGGGCTCGCGCTGCTGACCCGCCGCGCGTTCCTCGGCTCCAAGCTCTTCCGCTCGGTGTTCTTCCTGCCGGTGGTCACCAGTCTGATCCTGGCGTCCACCGTGTTCATCTGGATCTTCTCCACCGACGGTCCGTGGTCCACGGTCATGGGGTGGCTGGGCCTGCCCGACCAGTCCTGGCTCAGTGACTCCACGCTGGTGCTGCCCGCGATCGCGCTGGTCGGCGTCTGGTCGCGCTGCGGCTACGGCATGCTGATCCTGCTCGCCCGGCTCCAGGAGGTGCCGCGCGAACTGGAGGAGGCCGCGCTGATGGACGGCGCGGGCCCCTGGCAGCGCTTCCGGTACATCGTGGCCCCGCAGCTGAAGGGCTCGTTCTTCTTCCTGGCCGTGATCGAGACCACCGCCAGTTTCCAGGTCTTCGACGCCGTCTACCTCATGACCGGCGGCGGACCGGCGAACGCCAGCTACAGCCTGGTCTTCCAGTTGTACGACGCCGGCTTCAAGTACTTCGACCTCGGTTACGCCAGCGCCATCGGCTGCGTCCTGTTCGTCCTCACGCTGGTGGTGGCCGGGATCCAGCGGCTGGTCATCGGAAAGGAGCAGTGACCATGGGCAACACCGCCGGGAGCACCGAGACCGCGGATCCGGTGAAGACCGCCGCCGCACCCCTGTCCCCGGCCCCCGGGGCGACGGCCGTGCCCGCCCCGGGGCGCCGCCGCGCGCCGGGGCCGCCCAAGGAGCGTGACACCCTGCCGAGCGCCCTGCGGCTGCGCGCCCGGGGCAAGCTGGTCCGCGGGGTCTTCCTGGTGCTGGCGTCGATCGTCACCCTCTTCCCGTTCTACGCGATGGTGGTGCTGTCGCTGAAGCCGGAGGGCGCGGTCGACCTGCCGGGCAGTCTGCTGCCCTGGCCGATGGAGGGCGGGGCGTACGGCGAGGTCCTCGGCTCGCAGGACGTGCCGCGCTGGCTGTTCAACACCCTCGTCTACTCGCTGGTGTCGGTGGTGGGCACGCTGGTGCTGGCCGCGCTCGCCGGTTACGCCTTCGCGAAGAAGCGGTTCCCGGGGCGGGAGGCCATGTTCTGGTCGTTCCTGTCGATGGTGATGGTGCCGTACCACGTCACGATGATCCCGACCTTCATCCTCATCGCGAAGCTCGGCGGGGTGGACAGCTACTGGGGGCTGATCGTCCCGACGCTCGCCAACGCGCAGGCCGTGTTCCTGATGCGGCAGTTCATCATGGGGCTGCCCGACGAACTGTTCGAGGCCGCGCGGCTGGACGGCTGCAACGAACTCCAGATCTTCGCCCGGATCGTGCTGCCGCTGCTCAAACCGATCCTCGCCACCCTGGGCACCTTCGTCTTCCTGTGGCACTGGAACGACTTCCTGTGGCCCCTGGTCATCGGCCAGAGCACGGAGATGCGCACCCTCACCGTCGGTATCGCCTCGCTCCAGCAGCAGCAGGTACCGCTCAACCAGGTCCTCGCCGGTTCCGTCATCGCGTTCGTACCGATCTTCAGCGCCTATCTCGTCGGCCAGCGGTACTTCACCGAGGGCATCACCGGCTCCGCAGTCAAGGGATGACTTCCATGTCCGTCGCACACCCCCACCCGCCGACCCCGCCGGCCCCGCCGGACCGGCACCTCCCGGCCTCGCCCGCGTTCCCCGATGGCGAGGACGCCCTCGAAGCGCTGCTCGCCACCCCGTCCCCGGGGCTCGTCGCCGATCTCGCCGACCTCGACGGGGATCTGGTGATCCTCGGCGCGGGCGGCAAGATGGGCCCGAGCCTCGCCCGGCTGGCCCGGCGCGCGCTGGACGCCGCCGGCCGTGCCGACCTCGCCGTGCACGCCGTCTCGCGGTGGACGGACCGGGCCGCCGCCGACCGGCTGGCCGCCGACGGGGTGACGCCCGTCCCGTTCGACCTGCTCGACGGCGATCCGGCCGCGCTGCCGGACGCGGGCAACGTGGTCTTCATGGTGGGCGCCAAGTTCGGTTCCGCGGGCGATCCGGCCCACGCCTGGGCGGTCAACTCCGCCCTGCCGGACCGGGTCGCGCGCCGCTACCGCGGCGCCCGCGTCTCCGCCTTCTCCACCGGCAACGTCTACCCGCTGGTGACGACCGCCTCGGCGGGCAGCGCCGAGGGGGACCCGGTCGGGCCGGTCGGTGAGTACGCCATGTCGTGCCTCGGCCGGGAGCGCGTCTTCGGCCACCACAGCGCCGCACACGGGCTGCGGCTCGCGGTGATCCGCCTCAACTACGCCGTCGACCTGCGCTACGGCGTCCTCGCCGACATCGCGTCCGCCGTGCACAGCGGCCACCCGGTCGATGTGACGACCGGTCACCTCAACGCCGTGTGGCAGGGGTACGCCAACGAGGTGGCCCTGCGCGCGCTGCGCCACGCGACCGCCCCCGAGCCCTTCGTCCTCAACCTCACCGGTCCCGAGACCGCGTCCGTGCGCCGGCTCACCCAGCTCTTCGCCGACGCGTTCGACACCCCGGCCGAGACGGTCGGCGCGGAGTCCGGCACCGCGCTGCTGTCCGACGCCTCGCTGTGCCACGCCCTGTTCGGGTATCCCGACGTGCCGCTGCGGACCCTGGTGTCCTGGCAGGCCGAGTGGATCCGGCGCGGCCACCCGCTGTCCGGCAAGCCCACCAAGTTCCAGGTCCGCGACGGAAGGTTCTGACCCATCGTGCCCACCCCGACCCCCGCCGCCGCCCCGGCCGCGTCCGGCGCCCGCAGCGCCCTCGACGTGCTGGCCGCGGGCGCGGTCGTCCCCGCCCATCCGCTCGCCCTGGACGCCGACCGCCGCCTCGACGAACGCCGCCAGCGCGCCCTGACCCGCTACTACCTCGCCTCGGGCGCGGGAGGTGTCGCGGTCGGCGTGCACACCACCCAGTTCGAGATCCGGGAGCCCTCCGTCGGACTGCTGCGCCCGGTGCTGGAGTCGGCCGCCGACATCGTCCGCGAGCACGACGCCGACCGGCCGGCGGGCGCCCCGCCGGTCGTCAAGGTCGCCGGTGCCTGCGGCTACACCAACCAGGCCGTCGCCGAGGCCGAACTGGCCGCCTCCCTCGGCTATGACGCCGTGCTGCTGAGCCCCGCCGTGCCCGGCGCCGACGAGGCCGGGCTCCTGGACCGCACCCGCGCGGTGGGCGAGGTGCTGCCGGTGATCGGTTTCTACCTCCAGGACGCGGTCGGCGGACGGCATCTGTCCCCCGCCTACTGGCGGGCGCTCGCCGACATCCCGTCCGTCGTCGCCGTCAAGACGGCCCCCTTCGACCGCTATCGGACCGCCGAGGTGATCGCGGCCGTCGCCGCCTCGGACCGGGCCGACGAGGTCGCGCTCTACACCGGCAACGACGACGCCATCATCCAGGACCTGCTCACCCCCTACCGCACCGCGCGCGGGCAGCGCTGGTTCGCCGGCGGACTGCTCGGCCAGTGGGCGGTGTGGACCCACGCCGCGGTCCGGCTGTGGGAGGAGATACGGGCCGCGCGGGCCGGCGACCACGCCCTCACCGTCGATCTGCTGCGGCGCGCTCCGCAGCTCAGCGAGGCCAACGCGGCCGTGTTCGACGTGCGGTACGGCTTCCGCGGCTGCATCCCGGGCGTCCACGAGGTGCTGCGCGCCCAGGGGCTGCTCGCGGGCACCTGGTGCCTCGACGCCGACGAGCGGCTCTCCCCCGGCCAGGCCGAGGAGATCGCGCGGGTCGCGGCGGCCTACCCCTGGCTCACCGACGACGACTTCGTCCGGGAGCACCTCGATGACTGGCTCCGCTGACCGCCCCGGGCGGTGTCCGGCGCCGGGCCGGGTCGTGGTCGCCGTCCCCGAACGGCTGCGGGCGGTGTTCTTCACCCGGGCCGCCTGGAACCGGCTGGCCGCGCTCGCCCCGCTCACCGTGGTCGACGCGCACGACGACCGGGAGGCCGTGGCCGCCGCGTTGAGCGGCCCGGGGGACACGGCCCGGGTCCTGGTCACCGCGTGGGGCGCGCCCCGGCTGGACGCCGGGCTGCTGGCGGCGGCCCCGGACCTCGGTCTGGTCGCCCACACCGGCGGCGCGGTCAGCCCGTACGTCACGCCCGAGGTCTACGACCGCCGCGTCCGGGTCACCCAGGCGGGGGCGGCGATGGCGGCGCCCGTCGCCGAGGTGGCCCTCACCTTCACCCTGAGCCTGCTGCACCGGGTGCACCGCTTCGACCACGCCCTGCGCTCCGGCGCCGACTGGGCGACGGCGAGTGCCGCGCCGCCGCGTCATGAGATCCGCGGCTGCCCGGTCGGGGTCGTCGGCGCGTCCCGGACCGGCCGGGCGTATCTGACGCTCGTACGGGCCCTGGGTGCCCGGGTGTCGGTGTACGACCCGTTCCTCACCGCGCCGGAGGCCGAGCGGCTCGGGGTGGGCGTGGCCCCGCTGGACGAGGTGCTGCGCGGCAGCCGGATCGTCGCGGTGCACGCCCCCGCACTGCCCGAGACCCGGCATCTGCTCGGCGCCCGGGAGCTGGCGCTGATGCCCGACGGCGCGGGCCTGGTCAACACGGCCCGCTCCTGGCTGGTGGACGAGTCGGCGCTGCTCGCCGAGGTGCGCTCCGGTCGGCTCGACGCGGCGCTCGACGTCTACGACAGTGAACCGCTGCCGACCGACCACCCCTTGCGGGCCCTGCCCAATGTGCTGCTGACCCCGCACCAGGCGGCGGCCACGGTGCAGGGCCGGTACGCGCTCGGTGACAGCACGGTCGCCGAGGTGGAGCGTTTCCTCGGCGGGCTCCCGCTGCTGCACGCCGTGGGCCGCGAGGCCCTGGCCCGGGTCGAGTGACCCGCCCCCGCACACCCTCTGGAACGAACGGAACATCCATGCGACTGATGCGTGTCGGCGCTCCCGGCAGCGAGCGGCCCGTCCTGTACGGCGCGGACGGACGGCACTACGACCTCTCCGGCGTGGCCGACGACCTGACCCCGGAGTTCTTCGCCGGGGACGGGGTCGCCCGGGTCGCGGCGGCGCACACGGCCGGCGCCCTGCCGCCGGTGGAGGTGGCCGGTCTGCGGGTCGCCCCGCCGATCGCCCGCCCCGGGGCGGTGCTGTGCATCGGCCAGAACTACGCGGCGCACGCGGCGGAGTCGGGCGCCGAGCCGCCGTCGGAGCCGATCCTGTTCTACAAGGGCCCGAACGCGCTGGCCGGGCCGGAGGACGAGGTGGTGATCCCCCCGGGCGCGGAGCGCACGGACTGGGAGGTGGAGCTGGGGGTGGTGATCGGCCGGCGGGCCCATCTGCTGACCCCGGACGACGACCCGTTGTCGTACGTCGCCGGTTATGTGCTCAGCAATGACGTCTCGGAGCGGGCGGTGCAGCTCGGCGCGGCGGGCGGGCAGTGGTCCAAGGGCAAGAGCGCCCCGACGTTCAATCCGCTGGGACCCTGGCTGGTCACGGCGGACGAGGCGGGAGATCCGCAGGGGCTGCGGCTGCGGTCCTGGGTCAACGGGGAGCCCCGCCAGGACTCCACCAGCGCGGACATGATCTTCTCGGTGGCCGAGATCGTGCGCCATCTCTCCCGGCATCTGGCGCTGGACCCCGGGGACCTGGTGAACACCGGCACTCCGCAGGGTGTGGCGCTGTCGGGCCGGTTCCCGTATCTGCGGGCGGGCGATGTGATGGAGCTGGAGATCGACGGGCTGGGGCGGCACCGGAACCGGCTGGTGGACGCCTGACGCGGGTTCAGCCCGCGTAGGCCGACAGGGGATGGCCGGTGACGCCCGGTCGGACGGCGAACACCGCGCCCGCCGCCGGGTCCTCGTCGGCGGTGAGGTGCTGGCGCGAGGTGGTGAGGTAGAGGGTGCCGCCGTCGTCGCCGCCGAAGGCGCAGGCGGAGACCTGGCGGGCGCCCACCGCGACGACGGCGTCCAAGGTCCCGTCGGGTGTGTAGCGGTGCACCGCCGAGCCGCCCCAGAGCGCGACCCACACGCCCCCTTCGGCATCCAGGGCGATGCCGTCGGGGGCGCCCGTCGCCGGGTCGACGCTCACCCAGGGCGCCACGTCGGTGAACCGGCCGCTCTCCGGGTCCGCGGTGACCCGGGAGACGGTGCCGGTGGCGGTGTCCGTGTAGTAGGCGAAGGTGCCGTCGGCCGCCCAGACCAGGCCGTTGGAGACGGTCACCCCGGTGTGGGCGACGGAGGTGGTGCCGTCGGGAGCGAGCCGGTGGACGCGGGCGGCGCCGGGCCGGGCGTCGTAGGCCATGCTCCCGCAGTAGAAGGCGCCCGAGGGGTCGCAGGCGCCGTCGTTCATGCGGATCGTGGGGTCGGTCCACTGCTCGGGCCCGGTGGTGAGGGTGCCGTCGGTGCCGAGGAGCGCGAAGCCGCGCTCCACCGCCAGCACGAGCCCGCCCGCGCGGCGGGGCCGCCAGGCGGCGAGCACCGCACCGAGGTGCCGGCGTTCCTCGACCGTCCCGTCGGGGGCGAGGGTCACCAGGTCCCCGGCGAGTTGGTCGACGATCCTGAGCCGCCGCGCGTGCGGGTCCCAGCCGGGTCCCTCCCCGTGGTGGGTGACCACCGCACTCCACTGCTCGGCACGCACGGGCCGATCCTCTCCTCGCCGGGCCCGGTGGGCCGTCCTCCTGAGGGGATGATCCTACCGAGCGCCCTCCGTGGGTACCGCGGCGAGCCGCCCCGTTCTGTGCCCGTCGCCCTGCCGGGCCCGGGCGAGGAGGGAGTCACGGATCTCGCCCGCGCGGACGGCGGTGGTGGACAGCAGGGTGGAGGTGAGGCCGTGGGTGTGTTCGGTACCGCCCTGGAGGTAGATGTCGGCGGCGACGTTGGGCAGGGTCTCCACCCGGTGGTCGCGGCCGACCTTCAGGGCGTCCTCGTCGTCGCGCAGGCAGAGCTTGCCGATCTCGCCGAGACTGTCGGCGATGCCCTGCGGCTGGTAGCCGGTGGCGTAGACGAGGAGGTCGGCGGCGAGCACCTCGCGCTGTCCGGTGGGCAGATACTCCACGGTGACCTCGACGTCGTCCGGCCCGGCGGTCACCTCGCGCAGCCGGGAGATGTTCATCATCCGCAGCCGGCGGCGCCCCTGGACCTGCTCCTGGTACATGGTGCGGGACATCGCCTCGATCAACTCCATGTCCACCACGGAGTAGTTGGTGCTCCGGTGGTAGTCGTGCAGGGACTGCTTCACCTCGCGCGGGGCGCCGTAGAAGACGTCGACGGCCTCGGGGTCGAAGATCCGGTTGGCGAACGGGCTGTCGTCGGCGGGGGTGTAGCCGTACTTGGCGAAGACGGAGCAGATCTCGGCGTCCGGGAAGCTGCGGTGCAGATAGTCGACAGCCTCGGCCGCGCTCTGCCCGGCGCCGAGGACGATGGCGCGGCGTACGGGGGTGCCGGAGCGCAGGGCCGCGTCGACGCGCGGCAGCAACTCGCTGTTGTGCCAGACGCGGGGGGAGAGGGCCGCGCCGGGCGGGAGGTGGGGTTCGAGGCCGGTGGCGACGCAGATGCCGCGCGCCCGGCGGACGGTGTGGCGTTCGGGGTCGCGCGGGTCACGGCTGGTGACGTCGAACCAGCGGACCTCGCCCTCCTCCGTGACGGGCCGTACGGAGACCACCTCGGCGGAGTACTCCACGAGGTCGGCGACGCGTGCGGCGGCCCACTCGAAGTAGTCGTGGAACTCGATGCGCAGCGGGAAGAGGGTCTTGAGGTTGAGGAAGTCGACCAGTCGGCCGCGGTCGCGCAGATAGCACAGGAAGCTGAAGTCGCTGGTCGGGTTGCGCATGGTGACCAGGTCCTTCAGGAAGGAGACCTGCATGGTGGCGTCGTCGATCAGCATGCCCCGGTGCCAGCCGAACGTGGGCTGCTTCTCCAGGAATCCGACGCGCAGGGGGTCGGCGCCGGGGCCCTGGCCCCCTTCCTGGAGTGCTATCGCGAGGGCGAGGTTCGATGGGCCGAAGCCGATACCCAGGACGTCGTAGATGGAATCCGGACCACTCCGCAGCACCGCCACAGCGTCATCGCCTCCCGTATAGGGGGTCGCCGAGGCCCTCGGCATGAGGGCCAGGCTCCCAAACAGGCCCATGCTAGATAAGGTTAGGCTTACCTAGCAATGCCTCGTGGTGACGGCCCATCGGGATCACCATCGGTGTACGGCTCACCGGGTCCTCGCCGACCACGCAGCGCAGCCCGAACACGTCCTCCACCATGGCCTCGGTGACGACCTCGCCGGGGGTGCCCTCGCCCGCGACGCGGCCCTGCTTGAGCGCCACGATGTGATCGGCGTACCGGCTGGCCTGGTTGAGGTCGTGGAGCACCATGACGACCGTGCGGCCCTGGTGCCGGTTCAGATCGGTGATCAGGTCGAGGACGTCGATCTGGTGGGCGAGGTCGAGATACGTCGTCGGCTCGTCCAGCAGCATCACGGGGGTGCCCTGGGCCACCGCCATGGCGATCCAGGCGCGTTGCCGCTGGCCGCCGGAGAGTTCGTCCACGGGCCGGTGCGCGAGGTCGGTCAGCCCGGTGGCCCGCAGCGCCCCGTGCACGGCCTCCTCGTCGGCCGCCGACCACTGCCGCCACCAGGTCTGGTGCGGGGAACGGCCGCGCCCCACCAGGTCGATCACGGTCAGCCCCTCCGGCGCCACCGGCGTCTGCGGCAGGATGCCGAGCCGCTGCGCGAGGGTGCGGGTGGGGATCGAGCGCACCGACAGCCCGTCCAGGTACACGGCCCCGGCCTGGGGGGTCAGCAGCCGGGCCAGCGCGCGCAACAGGGTCGATTTGCCGCAGGCGTTGGCGCCGACGATGGCGGTGACCCGGCCCGCCGGGATCGCCAGATCGAGCCCGTCCACGACGACCCGGTCGTCGTAGGCGAGCCGCAGCGCCTCGGCCCGCAGTTCGGGGGCGTCGGCGGGGCCCTTGCCCAGGTCGAGCCCGTGCGCGCTGTCCACCCCGTGCGCCCCGTCCGCCCCGTCCGCCCCGTGCGCGCTGTCCACCCCGTGCGCCCTGTCCGCCTTTTTGCGCAGATCCGGCCCCTCGGCCGAGTCCCGGTACGTCGATGACACGTCTTCAGCCTCCTGAACCCGCGCGGTTGGCGCGGACGAGCAGCCACAGCAGAACGGGGGCGCCGAGCACGCCCGAGACGACCCCGACCGGCAGTTCCGTGTCCGGGACGAGTTTGCGCGCGATGAGGTCGGACACCAGGACCATCAGCGCGCCGGTCAGACCGGCGGCGATCGGCGGGGGCACGGCGGTGCCGGCCAGCCGTTGGGCGACCTGCGGGGCGGCGAGCGCGACGAACGCGATCGGCCCGGCGGTGGCGGTGCCGAAGGCCACCAGGCCCACGGAGATCAGCAGCACGGAGACCCGTACGATCTGCACGCGGGTGCCGAGGCCGAGGGCCACGTCGTCGCCGAGTTGCAGGGTGCGCATCTGCCGGCCGAGCAGCACGGCCGCCGGAAGGAGCACGGCCGTGGCGTAGGCGAGCGGGGTGATCTGGTCCCAGGTGCGGCCGTTGAGGTTGCCGACGAGCCAGCCGAGCGCGGACTGCGCCTGGAAGCGCTGGCCCCGGGCCATCAGATAGTCCGTGCAACTGGTGCAGATCCAGGCGACGCCGACGCCGACGAGCACGATGCGGTAGCCGGTGGTGCCGCGTTTCCACGCGAGGACGTAGACCACCGCCGCGGCGCCGAGCGCGCCGAGCAGGCCGAGGGTCTGGGTGCCGAGTCCGCCGTCCCAGCCGAGGACGATGCCGGCGACCACGGCGGCCCCGGCGCCCTGGGTGATGCCCATCATGTCCGGGCTGGCGAGCGGGTTGAGCGTCATGGTCTGCAACAGGGCGCCGGAGACACCGAAGGCGATCCCGACGAGGAGTCCGGCCATGGCGCGCGGCAGCCGCAGTTCGTGGACGATCAGTTCGGTGCCGGGGTCGCCGCCGCCGAACAGCGCCCGTACCACCTCGCTCAGGGGCAGCGCGATGTCCCCCACGGAGACCACCACGCAGAACGCCAGGAAGGTGAGGCCCGACAGCGCCAGGGCCACCCCGAGCAGCCGGGGACGCAGTACGCCGGAGACCGGGGGCACGGGGAGCCGGAAGGTGATCCGGGCGACGGACCGGCGGGGTCGCGCCCGCCGTAGGGGCTCCTCGTGGTCGGGGACGGGCGCGAGATCGGTCTTCATGCCCTCACCGCTCCCTTCGTGTTCGTGTGTCGCCGGTCGCCCGGTCCGGTCCCGGCCGGTGTCTGGGTCGCCTCACAGTTCCGCCAACCTCCGCCGCCGCACCATCGCGATGAAGAACGGGCCCCCGATGAAGGCCACGAGGATCCCGGCTTGGATCTCGACGGGGCGGGCCAGCATCCGGCCGACGATGTCGGCGGCCAGCAGCAGACAGGGGGCGAGGACCGCCGACAGCGGCAGCAGCCAGCGCTGGTCGGGTCCGATCCCGGCGTACTGGGCGAGCACGCGCGCGATGTGCGGCACCACCAGGCCGACGAAGACGACCGGCCCGATCACGGCGACCGCTCCCCCGGTGAGCAGGGTCACGGCGATCACGCCCTGGACGCGGATGAGTCCGATCCGGAGCCCGAGGGACTTCGCCACGTCGTCGCCGAGGGCGAGGCTGTTGAGGGCGGGCGCGCAGGCGAGGGCGAACAGCGCGCCCACGCACAGGAACGGCAGGACCCGTACCAGGACTTCGTCGCTCTGGTTGGCCAGCGAGCCGGCCGACCAGAAGCGGTAGCGGTTGAGCGCGTCGGGGTCGGTGAGCGCGATGGCGCTGGTGAGGGAGAAGAGCAGGGAGGTCATCGCGACGCCCGCGAGGGCCAGTTTGACCGGGGTGGTGCCGGAGCGGCCGAGCCCGCCGAGGAGATAGACGAGCACGCTCGCGGCCAGCGCCCCGGCGAACGCGAACCAGATGTACCCGTACACGGAGCTGATGCCGATGACGCCGACGGAGAGCACGACGGCGAACGCGGCGCCCGCGCTGACCCCGAGGATGCCGGGGTCGGCGAGCGGGTTGCGGGTCAGGGCCTGCATGAGCGCGCCCGACAGACCGAGTGCGGCGCCGGTCGCGAGGCCGAGGAGGGTGCGCGGCATCCGCACGTTCCAGATCGCGGCGTCCACCCGGGCGCTGGGCGGGTCGCCCAGGAGGGTGTGCCAGACCTGGTCGAGCGGCACGCTCAGCGCGCCGAACACCATGGACAGCGCGCACAGCACGGCCAGTGCCATGCCCGAGCCGGTGATCAAAAGTACTGCGCGGGGGCCTTTCGCCGCCCGGACCGTCGAGGTCCCCACGTGGAACTTCCTTTGATGAGGCTTACCTTAACTGTAGGGGGGAAAGCAGCGGACGAGAACACCGGACCGCGCACCCCCGTTCCGCACCCCCACCCCAGGCGTTCCCCGAGGCACCCTGGGATTTAGGTAACCCTTACCTTAGTATGTCGCCGACCCCCGGCCCAGGGCCGGGAACGACCTGCTGGGGAGGCACGCGAACGTGTGCGGTTCCGAGGAAGTTCTGTCCTACTGGCGGCGGACGCTCATCCCGCTCCCACTGGAGCTCTCACTCCCGACCGACCGGCCCCATCCACCGGAGGCCGCCCCGGACCGGGAGACCCGCACCCTCGCCGGCCTCCCCGACGCCCCCGACTCCCAGCTCCTCGCGGCCTTCCTCGCCCTGCTGCACCGCTACAGCGGGGCCACGGATCTCACCGTCGGCCATGACGGACTCCCCCTGCGGGTCTCGGTCGACCACGAGCCGACCTTCCGGGAACTGACCCTGCGGGCGCACACGGTGTGGGAGGACGCCCGGACCCACCGGGTCCCCCTGGAGCTGCTGACCGAGGAGCTGCGGCCGGCCCCCACCCGTGGCGGCGCCCTCTTCTGCAACACGGCCCTCGCCACCGCGGACCGGCCCGCGCCCGACCCGGCCGGCGCGCTCGACCTGCGGCTCGACGTGGACGCCGGAACCGCCCGGCTCACCTACGCCCCGGCCCTGTTCGACGCCGCCACCGCGGACCGGATCCTCGCCCACTACCGCACCCTGCTCACCGAGGCCGTCGCCCGCCCCGACACCCCGGTGGCCCGGCTGCCGCTGATGCCCGACGACGAGTACCACCAGGTCGTCCACGGCTGGAACGACACCGCGCACACCGTCCCGGCGAAGACCTGGCCCGCCTTCTTCGCCGAGCAGGTCCGCACCCGTCCGGACGCCGTCGCCCTCGTCCTCGCCGACGAGCGGCTGACCTACGCCGAGCTGGACGAGCGCGCCAACCGGCTCGCGCACGCCCTGCTCGCGCGCGGGGCGGGTCCGGAGCGGATCGTCGCGCTCGCGCTGCCCCGCTCCACCGACCTGATCGTCGCCGAGGTCGCCGTCCTCAAGTCGGGCGCGGCCTACCTCCCGATCGACCACGACTATCCGGCGGACCGGATCGCGTACATGCTCGGGGACGCCCGCCCGGTGTGCATGGTCACCACCGCGCAGACGGCACGGGACCTGCCCGGCGAGGACGGCATGGCGGTGCTGGAGCTGGACTCCCCCGCCGCCTCGGCCGAGTTGGCCACCCGCCCGGCGCACGACCCCACCGACACCGACCGGGGCGGCCCCCTCACCGTCCTGCACGCCGCCTACGTCATCTACACCTCCGGCTCCACGGGCCGCCCCAAGGGCGTCGTCCTGGCGCACAGCGGGGTGGCCAAGCTGCTGGCGACCCAGAGCGAGCGGTTCGGGATCGGGCCGCACAGCCGGGTGCTCCAGTTCGCCTCGCCCGGTTTCGACGTGGCGTTCTGGGATCTGTGCCTCGGTCTGCTCTCCGGCGGCCGGCTGGTCGTCGTCCCGGCCGAACTGCGCGTACCGGCGGCCCCGCTCGCCGACTACGCCCACGCGCACGGCATCACCTTCATGATCCTGCCGCCCGCGCTGCTCGCCGCGCTGCCGGAGGACGTGCGGCTGCCGCCCACCGCCACCCTGCTCGCCGGCACCGAACGGGTCTCGCCCGAACTGGTGGGCCGGTACGCGCGCGGACGGATGATGTTCAACGCGTACGGCCCCACCGAGGCGACCACCAACTCCACCCTCGGCCGGTGCGACCCGGACACCCCGGCCGGTGCGATCGTGCCGATCGGGGTGGCCGACCCGGGCACCCGGGCGTACGTCCTCGACGCCCATCTGCGGCCGGTGCCCGCCGGGGTCACGGGAGAGCTGTATCTGGGCGGGGCCGGACTCGCGCGCGGCTACCTCGGACGCCCCGACCTGACCGCCGAGCGGTTCGTGGCCGACCCGTTCGGCGCCCCCGGGGAACGCCTCTACCGCACCGGCGACCTGGTGCGCCGACGCGCCGACGGACGCCTGGAGTTCCTCGGCCGGGCGGACGCGCAGATCAAGATCAGGGGCTTCCGGATCGAACCCGGCGAGATCGAGTCGGTGCTGCGCGGGCACCCCGCCGTCGACCAGGTCACCGTCGTCGCCCGCGAGGACCGCCCCGGCGACCGCCGCCTCGCCGCCTACGTCGTCCCCGCCCTCGACACCCCCGGCGCGCCCGACGCGGAGACCCAGGTCGAGGAGTGGCGGGAACTCCACGAACTGCTCTACAGCGCGGCCGGGACCGAGAGCTTCCGGGAGAACTTCGCGGGCTGGAACAGCATGTACGACGGTACGCCGATCCCCGTCGAGGAGATGCGTGAGTGGCGGGCGGCCACCGTGGAGCGGGTCCGGGAGGCCGGTCCGGCCCGCCGGGTGCTGGAGATCGGGGTCGGCAGCGGACTGATCCTGTCCCGCGTCGCCCCGGACTGCGAGTCGTACTGGGGCACCGACCTCTCGACACGGGCGGTCGCCGCGCTGCGCGCCCAGGTCGCCGCCGACCCCCGGCTCACCGGCAGGGTCGAACTGCGCGCCCAGCCCGCGCATGTGAGGGACGGACTGCCGGTCGGGTTCTTCGACACGATCGTCGTCAACTCGGTCGCCCAGTACTTCCCGAGCGCCGACTATCTGCGCCGGGTGATCGGCGACGCGGCCCGGCTGCTCGCCCCCGGTGGCCGGATCTTCCTCGGCGACCTGCGCAATCTCCGGCTGCTGCGGACTCTGCGGGCCGCCGTAGAGACCCGGCGGGCGGGCGGGAGCGACGACAAGAACGCGCTGCGCGCGGCCGTGGAGCGCTCGGTGCGCTGGGAGGGCGAGCTGCTCCTGGACCCCGACTTCTTCGGCGGCCTGGACGGTTTCACGGCGGACGTCCGGCTCAAGCGGGCGCTTCGGCACAACGAACTGAGCCGGTACCGGTACGACGTCGTGCTGAGTCCGGCCCCGCCCACCGCCCTCCCGGACGGGCGGGAGACCCCCTGGTCGTCGCTCGGCGGCCTCCCCGGCCTCGCCGACCTCCTCGCCTCCCGGCCGCCGCGCGTACGGGTCACCGGGGTCCCCAACGCCCGCCTCACCGACGACCTCGCCGACCTGTGGCGGCTGGAGGGCAGCGGCCATCAGGCGGCGCCCGGCGCCGACCCGGAAGAGGTCGCCGCCCTCGCCGGGGAGTACGGCTACGCCACCGCCCTGACCTGGACCGGCGGCGCCGACGACGGCGCCTTCGACGCCGTGCTCGCCCTGGACGGCCCGGTCACCGGCGCCTACCGCCCCTCCGGCGGCTTCCCGCACGCCAACCGTCCGGCGCCCTTCCGTGACGTGGCGGCGCTGATGCGGACGCTGCGCGCGCACGCCGCCGAGCGGCTGCCCGACCACATGGTCCCGTCGGCGTTCGTGCCGCTGCACGCGCTGCCCGTCACCCCGAGCGGAAAGATCGACGCGCGGGCGCTGTCCGTCCCCGACTACGCGGCGCTCAGCTGCGGCCGCCCGCCGCGCACCGCCCGCGAGCGGCTGCTGTGCGGGCTGTACGCCGAGGTGCTCGGCCTGACGTCGGTGACCGCCGAGGACGACTTCCTCGCCCTGGGCGGCGACAGCATCAGCGCCATCCAGCTCCTCATCCGGGCCCGGGAGTCGGGACTGCGGCTGACCGCCCGGGACGTGTTCCGGCACCGGACGGTCGAGGCCCTGGCCCGCGCGGCCGTGGACCGGGCCGCGGAGGGGGACCTCGGTGAGCCGGAGCCCCTCGTGACGCTCGACGCCGCCGAACTGGCCGAGATCCAGGGCGCCCGTCCCCTCCCCGTCGAGGAGGTGCTTCCGCTCTCCCCGCTCCAGCAGGGCTTCTACTTCCACGCGCTGACGTCGGCGGACGCGTACACCGTGCAGCAGGTGCTGGACCTCACGGGTCCGGTCGACGGCCCCGCCCTGCGCCGGGCCGCCCAGCACCTCCTGGACCGGCACGCGCCCCTGCGGGCCGCCTTCCGCGGCCGTCCGGACGGCACCCCGGTCCAGATCGTCGCGCGCTCCGTCGAGCTGCCCTGGCGCGAGGTCGACCTCACCGCGCGGGAGAGCGCCGTACGGGAGTCGCTCGGCGAGGAGATCGCGGCCGAGGAGCGGGCGGCGGGCTTCGACCTGGGCGCGCCCCCGTTGATCCGCTGCGCCCTGATCCGGCTGGACGAGCGGCGCAGCCGACTGGTGCTGACGTTCCATCACATCGTCGCGGACGGCTGGTCGCTGCCGGTGCTGCACCGCGAGCTGCTGGCCTGCTACGGCACCGACGCACCCCCGCTTCCCGCCGTCACGCCCTACCGCGACTTCCTGCGCCGCCTCGCCGCACAGGACCGGGAGGCCGCGCGGGCGCGGTGGCGGGCCGCGCTCGCCGGGCTCGACGCACCGACCCGGCTGGTCGGGGCACCGGCCGAGGACACCGTCGTACGGCCGGCGCACGTCAGGGTGGAGCTGCCCGAGGAGATCACCGCACGGCTCGGTGAGCGGGCCCGGGAGCACGGAGTCACGCTGGGCACGGTCGTCCAGGCGGCCTGGGGGCTGCTGCTCGGCCGGCTCACCGGCGGCGAGGACGTGGTGTTCGGCACGACCGTCTCCGGCCGGGACAGCGAGGTGGACGGCATCGCCGGCATGGTGGGCCTGTTCATCAACACCGTGCCGACCCGGTTCCGCTGGACGCCGGGGGCGCGCCTCGCGGAGCTGCTCACCCGGCTCCAGGAGGAACAGGCCCGGCTGCTGGACCACCAGCATCTCGGGCTCGCGGAGATCCAGCGGCTCGCGGGCCACGCGGGGCAGGGCGAACTCTTCGACACGCTGGTGGTGTTCGAGAACTACCCCGCCGCGACCGGCCTCGGGGACGCCACGGGCCGGGTGCGCATCACCGGGGACGCCTTCCACGACACCGTGCACTATCCGCTCGCCCTGGTGGTCAAGCCCGGGCGGACCCTCGATCTGCGGCTCAAGCACCACACGGACCGGCTCGACGGCGCCTTCGTGCGCACGCTGGGCGAGCGGCTGGTCCGGATCCTGTCGGCCGTCGCCGCCGACCCGTCCCAGGTCGCGGCCTCCGTCGAACTCCTCTCGCCGGACGAGGCGCTCGGCGCCCATCCGGCCGGTGAGGAGCGGCCGGTGCCGGTGACCACCCTGGCCCGGGCGTTCACCGCGCAGGTCGCCAGGACCCCGGACGCCGAAGCGGTGGTCTTCGGGGACGACCGGCTCACCTACGCCGCACTCGACGCGCGGGCCTCGGGGCTGGCCGCCCGGCTCACCGCCCGGGGCGCCGGGCCCGGTGACGTCGTCGCCGTCGCCGTGCCGCGGTCGGCGGAGCTGATGGTCGCGCTGCTCGGGGTGCTCAAGGCGGGCGCGGCCTATCTGCCGGTGGACCCGGACTATCCGGCGGACCGGGTGGCCCACATGCTCGCCGACTCGGGTGCGCGGATCGTCGTCGCCCTCGGCGCGAGCGCGGGACGGCTGCCGAAGACCCCGGGGACGGAGGTGCTGCTCCTCGACGCGGACGAGGAGCAGCCGGGGCCGGCGGTCGCCGGGTCCGCGCACCCCGACGATCCCGCCTACCTCATCTACACCTCCGGCTCCACCGGCCGTCCCAAGGGTGTGGTCGTCACCCATCGCGCCGTCGTGAACCGGCTCGCGTGGATGCAGGGCGCGTACGGGCTGGGCCCGGACGACCGGGTGCTCCAGAAGACGCCGTCCAGTTTCGACGTGTCGGTGTGGGAGTTCTTCTGGCCGCTGCTGGAGGGCGCCGCCGTGGTCCTCGCGCGCCCGGACGGGCACCGGGACCCGGCGTATCTCGCCGGACTGGTCCGGGACCGCCGGATCACCGCGCTGCACTTCGTGCCGTCGATGCTGGAGGCGTTCCTCCGGTCGGACGAGGTGACGGCGGATCCGGCCTGGACGGCGTCGCTGCGGCAGGTGTTCAGCAGCGGCGAGGCACTGCCGACGGCCGCCGCGCGCCGCTGGCACGAGCTGACCGGGGTCCCGCTGCACAATCTGTACGGCCCGACCGAGGCGGCCGTGGATGTCACCTTCCACCCGTACCGCGAGGACGAGGGCACCACCGTGCCGATCGGCCGGCCGGTGTGGAACACCGGGCTGCGGGTGCTGGACGGATGTCTGCGGGCGGTGCCGGACGGGGTGCCGGGCGAGTTGTATCTGACCGGTGTCCAGTTGGCCCGTGGCTATCACGCGCGGCCGGCGCTGACGGCCGAGCGGTTCCCGGCCGACCCGTACGGACCGCCCGGCACCCGGATGTACCGCACGGGGGACCTGGTGCGGCGCCGCGCCGACGGGGTGGTCGAGTACCTCGGCCGCACCGACCGGCAGGTCAAGCTGCGCGGCAACCGGATCGAGCCCGGTGAGATCGAGGCCGCGCTGACCGCTCTGCCGCAGGTGGCGCAGGCGGCGGTCACGGTACGGGACGACACGCTGGTGGCGTATCTCGTGCCGGCGGCGCCCGTCGCACCGGCCGAGGTGCGCGACGCGCTCGCCGACCGGCTGCCCGCGCCGATGGTGCCGGGCGCCTGGGTGGTGCTGGACGCCCTGCCGCTCACCCCCAGCGGCAAGCTCGACCGGGCCGCGCTGCCCGCGCCGCAAGCCGTCCGTACCACCGGGCGGGCCCCGCGCACCCCGCGCGAACGGCTGCTCGCCGATGTGTTCACCGCTGTGCTGGGGGTCCCCGACGTCGGCGCCGACGACGACTTCTTCCTGCTCGGCGGGGACAGCATCAGCTCGATCGCCGTGTCGAGCCGGGTCCGGCGGGCGGGTCTCGCGATCGATCCGCGCGATGTCTTCGAGCACCGCACCCCCGCCGCGCTCGCCGCCACCGCCGCGACCGTCACCCCCGCGTCGGCCGCCCCTACCGTCCCCGCCACCGAATTCACCCTCACCGACGAGGAACGGGAACGCGTCGAGCGGCTGGCGCCGGGCCGGATCGAGGACGTGTGGCCGCTCGCCCCGCTCCAGGAAGGGCTGTTCTTCCACTCCACGTACGACGACAGCGGCCTCGACGTCTACACCGTCCACGAGTCGTTCGACTTCGCCGAGCCCGTCGACACCGGGCGGCTGCGGGCGGCGGCCCGTGCCCTCCTGGACCGGCATCCGAGCCTGCGCGCCGGGTTCACCAGTGACGGGCTGCGCCAGCCGGTGCAGTTCATCGTGGGCGGGTCCGGGATCCCGCTGACCGAGGTGGATCTGTCGCGGCTCGCGCCGGACGCCCAGGACCTGCGGCTGCGGGAGCTGATGGACGAGGAGCGCTCCCGCCGCTTCGACCTCTCCCGTCCGCTGCTGTTCCGGATGCTGCTGGTGCGGCTGGGGGCCGGGCGCGGGGACCGGCTGGTGATCGGCCGGCATCTGATCCTGTGGGACGGCTGGTCGGCCTGGCTCTTCCTCGACGAGTTGTTCGCGCTGTACGAGAGCGGCGGCGACCCGGCGGGACTGGCCCGGCCCGGCTCCTACCGGTCCTACTTGAGCTGGCTGGAACGCCAGGACGACGGTGCGGCGACCGGCGCGTGGCGGGCGGCGCTCGCCGGGTTCGAGGAGCCGACGCTGCTGGCGCCCGCGGTGTCCGACCGGGGCCTCGAACCGGTGATCCCGCGGCACCTGGACGCGGTCCTGGACGACGGGACCGCCGCGCGGCTGCGGGAGACCGCCCGGCGGCACGGGCTGACGCCCAACACCGTGCTCAACGCGGCCTGGGGTTTGGTGCTGGCCGGGGCGACCGGCCGCACGGACATCGCGTTCGGCACGACGGTCGCCGGACGGCCCAGCGAGGTCCCGGACGTCGAGGACGTCATCGGCATGTTCCTGAACACGGTGCCCGCGCGGATCGCGTTCGACCCGCGTGAGCCGGTGCTCGCGCTGCTGCGCCGGATCCAGGGCGAGCGGCTGGCGGTGATGCCGTACGAGTATCTGGGGCTCGGGGTGCTCCAGGCGGAGACCGGGCACCGGCGGCTGTTCGACACGCTGTTCGTGCTGCGCAACGCCGACACCGACGAGCGCCTCGCCGGACTGCGGGCGCGGCACGGGGCGAGAGCCGTGGCCAATGTGGACGCCACGCACTACCCGGCCAACCTGGTGGTGACGCCCGGCGAGCGGGTCCGGGTCACCCTCGCCTACCGGCCCGATCTGCTGGAAGGGCCGTACGCGCAGCGCCTGTTGGACCGGTTCGTGCTGCTGGTGGGCCGGATGGTCGCCGATCCGTCGGCGGCCGTGGGCTCGCTGGACGCGCTGCTGCCCGCCGAGGCCGCGGCGCTGGCCCGGGAGGACGCCGGGCAGCGGCAGCCGGTGCCCCCGGAGACGGTGGCCGACCTGCTGGCGGCGCAGGCGGCCCGGACGCCCGACGCGACCGCGCTCGTCTTCGGGGCGCGGACGGTGACGTACGCCGAACTCGACGCGCGCTGCAACCGGATGGCCCGGCTGCTGATCGCGCGGGGCGCGGGGCCCGAGCGGGTGGTGGCGCTGGGGCTGCCGCGCTCGATCGACATGGTGGTGGCGCTGTTCGCGGTGCTGCGCACCGGGGCCGCGTATCTGCCGCTGGAGCTGGACCATCCGGCGGGGCGGCTGTCGGCGACCCTGGCGGACGCCCGGCCGCTGCTCCTGCTGTCCACGGGCCCGGTGTCCGCGACGCTGACCGGGGACACACCGAGGGTGCTGCTGGACGACCCGGCGGTGGAGGCGGAGCTGGCGGGGCTGGCGGCGGACGCGGTGGAGGTGTCGTTCAGCCTGGACCACCCGGCGTACGTCATCTACACGTCCGGGTCGACGGGCCGTCCCAAGGGGGTGGTCACGCCCTATGTGGGGCTGACGAACATGCAGCTCAACCATCAGAAGGAGATCTTCGCCCCGGCGATCGCGGCGGCGGGCGGGCGACGGCTGCGGATCGCGCACACCGTGTCGTTCGCGTTCGACATGTCGTGGGAGGAGCTGCTCTGGCTGGTCGAGGGCCATGAGGTGCACATCTGCGACGAGGAGTTGCGGCGGGACGCGACCGCGCTGGTGGCGTACTGCGAGGAGCACGGGGTCGACGTGGTGAACGTGACCCCGACCTACGCCCATCTCCTCATCGAGGAGGGTCTGTTGGAGGGGCATCGGCCGCCGCTGGTGCTGCTGGGCGGCGAGGCGGTCACCGAGAGTGTGTGGAACACCCTGCGGGACACGGAGGGGACGTACGGCTACAACCTGTACGGCCCGACCGAGTACACCATCAACACGCTGGGCGGCGGCACCGACGACAGTGCCACACCGACCGTCGGCCGGCCGATCCGGGCCACCCGTGCCCGGATCCTGGACACCTGGCTGCGGCCGGTGCCGGACGGGGTGGCGGGTGAGCTGTACATCGCGGGCGTCGGTCTGGCCCGGGGCTATCTGGAGCGGCCCGCGCTGACGGGTGAGCGGTTCGTGGCCGACCCGTTCGGTCTGCCGGGTGAGCGCATGTACCGCACCGGGGACCTGGTGCGCCGCCGCCCGGACGGCAATCTGGACTTCCTCGGCCGTACCGACGACCAGGTCAAGATCCGGGGCCACCGGGTGGAGCTGGGTGAGATCGAGAGCGTGCTCGCCCAGCATCCGGAGGTGTCCCAGGCCGCCGTCCTCGCCCGGGACGACACCGGCGCGCCCGGCACCCGGCGGCTCGTCGGCTATGTCGTGCCGGCCGAGCGGGACGCCGAGGCCGAGCGGGAGGCGGAGCGCGAGCAGATCGGCGAGTGGCGGGAGATCTACTCCGCCGAGTACACGGAGATCGGCACGGCCCTGTTCACGGAGGACTTCGCGGGCTGGGACAGCTCCTACGACGGCACGCCCATCCCGCTGGAGCACATGCGCGAGTGGCGCGAGGCCACCGTCGAACGGATCCGTGAACTGCGCCCCCGGCGCGTCCTGGAGATCGGAGTCGGCTCGGGCCTGCTGCTGTCCCGGCTCGCGCCGGACGCCGAGGTGTACTGGGCGACGGACTTCGCGGCCCCCGTGATCCGCAAGCTCGGCCAGGAGATCCAGGCGGACCCCGACCTGGCGGGCAAGGTCGAACTGCGCTGCCGGCCCGCCGAGGTGACCGAGGGGCTCCCGACCGGCTTCTTCGACACCGTCGTCATCAACTCGGTCGTCCAGTACTTCCCGAGCCTGGACCATCTCCACACGGTGATCCGCGGCGCCCTGGGGCTGCTCGCGCCCGGCGGGGCGCTCTTCCTCGGCGATGTGCGCGACCTGCGCCAGGCCCGCCTCTTCCAGACCGGCGTCCAACGCGCCCGCGCGGCCGAGGACATGGGTCCGGAGGCGCTGCGCCGGGCCGTGGAGCGCGGTCTGGCCCTGGAGAAGGAACTCCTGGTCGACCCGGACTGGTTCAGCACGCTCGGCGTGGGCGTGGAGCTGCGCACCAAGGCGGGGCGGCATCACAACGAGCTGACGCGCTACCGCTACGACGTCGTCCTGTACGCCGACGACCGGGACGGCGTGCCGCTGGACGACGCCCCCGAACTGCCCTGGGGCGACGGACTCGCCGCCCGTCTGGACGGCGGCGGCCCGCTGCGGGTGCGGCGGATCCCGGACCCTCGTACGGAGGCCGATCTGGCGGCGCTGCGCGCGCTGGAGGCGGGCCCGCCGCCGGAGCCGGGCGTGGAGCCGGAGGAGGTACGGCGGCTGGGGGCGGCGCACGGCTACCGGGTGCTGACCACCTGGTCCGAGGAGCCGGGCGCCTACGACGCGGTGTTCGTGCCGGCGGACCGGCCGGGCCGCACCTCGGGCCTGTACCGTCCGCGCGCGGAGCGGGGCGGCGCCCCGTACGCCAACACCCCGACCGCCACGCGCGGGCACCACGCGCTGGTGCGGCGGCTGCGCGACGACCTGGGGCGGCGGCTGCCCGGTTACATGGTCCCGGCGGCGTTCGTGGTGCTGCCCGGGCTGCCGATGAACGACAACGGCAAACTGGACGCGCGGGCGCTGCCGGACGCCGAGCCGGCGGTGGCGCTGTCGAGCGGGCGCGGTCCGCGCACCCCGGTGGAGGAGGTGCTGTGCCGGCTCTTCGCCGAGGTGCTGGGGTTGCCGCGCACGGGCGCGGAGGACAACTTCTTCGAGCTGGGCGGGCATTCACTGCTGGCGACCCGGCTGATCAGCCGGGCGCGCACCGAGCTGGGGGCGGAGCTGGCGATCCGGGACCTGTTCGAGGCGCCGACGCCCGAGGCGCTGGCGTCGCGCGCGGATTCCGGTCCTTCGCCGCGTCCGGTGCTGGCGCCGGTGGCCGGGCGGCCGGCCCGGATCCCGCTGTCGGCGGCCCAGCGGCGGCTGTGGCTGGTGGAGCGGATCAGCGGCGGCGTGGCCTACAACTTCCCGCTGGTCGTCCGGTTGCGCGGGCACCTCGACCTGGACGCGCTGCGGGCGGCCCTCGGCGATGTGACGGACCGGCACGAGGTGCTGCGGACCCGTTTCCTGGAGGCGGACGGCGAGCCGTACCAGTGGATCGCGGCGCCGGGTGAGGTCGCCCCGGCGTTCACGGTCGGGGACTGCGCGCCGCAGGAGCTGGCCGCGCGGATCGAGGAGATCCAGCGCCGCCCGTTCGACCTGGCGGCCGAGATCCCGCTGCGGGCGGAGGTGCTGCGGATCGGCCCGGAGGACCGGGTGGTGGCGCTGGTGCTGCATCACATCGCCACCGACGAGTGGTCGGACCGGCCGTTCCTGACCGACCTGGGCACGGCGTACACGGCCCGGTGCGCGGGCCGGGCGCCCGGCTGGGAGCCGTTGCCGGTGCAGTACGCCGACTACACCCTCTGGCAGGAGACCCTGCTGGAGCGGACCGGCGCGGAGCAGCTCGCGGGCTGGACCGAGGCCCTGCGGGGGCTGCCGGAGGAACTGACGCTGCCCGCCGACCGGCCCCGGCCGCAGGAGCCGACCGGGCGCGGCGGCACGGTCCGCCTCGATCTGGACGCGGACACCGTGGCGGCGTTGCGGGCGCTGTCCTCGGCGACCGGCACCAGCATGTTCATGCTGTTCCAGGCGGCGACGGCGGCGCTGCTGCACCGGCTGGGCGCGGGGGACGACATCCCGCTGGGCTCCCCCATCGCGGGCCGCACGGACGCGGCCCTGGACGATCTGGTCGGCTTCTTCGTCAACACGCTGGTCCTGCGCACCGATCTGTCGGGGGCGCCGACCTTCCGGGGGCTGCTGGGCCGGGTGCGGGAGACGGCGCTGGAGGCGTTCGGGCGGCAGGACCTGCCGTTCGACCGGGTGGTGGAGGCGGTGAACCCGCCGCGTGCGGCGGGCCGCAACCCGCTCTTCCAGGTCATGCTCGGCTACCACTGGCGGCCCGACGGCGATCCGCGGGTGCTGGGGCTGCCGACCGAGTGGTGGGAGATGGACACCGGGGCGGCCAAGTTCGACCTGCACTTCACCTTCGTGGACGAGGTGGGCCGGGGCCGGCTCGGGCTGCTCCTGGAGTACGCGGCCGACCTCTACGACGAGTCGACCGCCACGCACCTGGCCGGGCGGCTGGCCCGGCTGCTGGACCAGGTGGCGGCCGATCCGGACCGTCCGGTGCGGGAGCTGGACGTGCTGGCCGCGGACGAGCGGGCGGCGGTGCTGACCGGCTGGAACGACACCGGGCACGACGTCCCGGCCGTGACCCTGCCCGAGTTGTTCGCCGCGCAGGCCGCCCGCACCCCCGACGCGACCGCCCTGGTCTTCGAGGACGAACGGCTCACGTACGCCGAGCTGGACGCGCGGGTGGAGCGGACGGCGCGGGTGCTGGCCGGGCTGGGGGTGCGGGCCGAGCGGACGGTGGCGGTGGCGCTGCCGCGCTCGGTGGAGCTGGTCGTCGCGCTGCTGGCCGTGCACCGCGCGGGCGGCGCCTATCTGCCGCTCGACCCCGACCAGCCCGCCGAGCGGCGGGCGCTGATGGTCGAGGACGCCGCCCCGGTGCTGGTGATCGCCGACGCGCTGCCGGAGGGTCCGGAGGGCGAACCGCCCGCGGCGTACGACCCCCGGACGACCGCGTACGTCCTGTACACCTCGGGTTCCACGGGCCGTCCCAAGGGTGTGGCCGTGCCGCACGCGGGCATCGCCAACCGGCTGCTGTGGATGCAGGACGCCTACCGGCTGACGGCGGACGACCGGGTGCTCCAGAAGACCCCGGCCGGGTTCGACGTGTCGGTGTGGGAGTTCTTCTGGCCGCTGATCACCGGGGCTGCGCTGGTGGTGGCACGGCCGGACGGGCACCGTGACCCGGCCTACCTGGCGGCGCTGATCCGGGACCAGGGGGTCACGACCGCGCACTTCGTGCCGTCGATGCTCCAGGCGTTCCTGGAGGAGCCGTCGGCCGCCGGATGCGCGGCGCTGCGGCAGGTGATGTGCAGCGGGGAGGCGCTGCCGGTGCCGGTGGCCCGGCGGTTCCACGCGGTGCTGTCGTGCGCGCTGCACAATCTGTACGGGCCGACGGAGGCGTCCGTGGACGTCACGGCCGTCGAGGTGCCGCCGGGCGCCGGGCGGGTGGTGATCGGCCGTCCGGTGTGGAACACCCGGGTGCTGGTGCTGGACGCCGCGCTGCGGCCGGTGCCGCCGGGGGTGGCCGGAGAGCTGTATCTGGCGGGGGTCCAGCTCGCGCGGGGCTATCTCGGCCGGCCGGGGCTGACCGCCGAGCGGTTCGTCGCCGACCCGTACGGTCCGCCCGGCAGCCGGCTGTACCGCACGGGCGACCTGGCCCGCTGGACGGCGGACGGCACCCTCGACTTCCTCGGCCGCACCGACGACCAGGTCAAGCTCCGGGGGGTGCGGATCGAGCCCGGCGAGATCGCGGCCGTGCTCGGCCGGCACGACACCGTCGGTGCCTGTGTGGTCGTCGCGCGCGAGGGGCGGCTGGTCGGCTATGCCGTCCCGGCAGCGGGGCGGGCCGTGGACCCGGTGGCGCTGCGCCGCCATGCTCTCGCCGCGCTGCCCGAGCACATGGTCCCGGCGGCCGTCGTCGTCCTGGACGCGCTGCCGCTGACCCCCAACGGCAAGCTGGACCGCCGCGCGCTGCCCGCGCCCGCGTTCACCGGTTCGGCGGCGGCCGGGCCGCGCTCGGCGCGCGAGGGTGTCCTGCGCGCCCTGTTCGAGGAGGTCCTGGGCGTCGAAGGGGTCGGCGCGGACGACGACTTCTTCGCGCTGGGCGGCCATTCGCTGCTGGCCGTACGGCTGGTGGCGGGGGTGCGGGAGGCGTTCGGCACCGAACTGTCCCTGCGGACGGTGTTCGACGCGCCGACCGTGGGCCGGCTGGTGGAGCGCCTCGGCGACGGCGGGGCGGGGACCCGTCCGCCGCTGACGGTCCGGGACCGCCCCGAGCGGCTGCCGCTGTCCTTTGCCCAGCGCAGGCTGTGGGTGCTGTACCAGGTGGAGGGGCCGAGTCCGACGTACAACATCCCCTCGGTCTGGCGGCTGACGGGCGCGCTGGATGTCGGGGCGCTGCGGGCCGCCGTCCAGGATGTGGTGGCGCGGCACGAGACGCTTCGGACGGTGTTCCCGGACGAGGGCGGGACCGCGTATCAGCGGGTGCTGGACTCGGCCGTGGTGCCGTTCGAGGTGACGGAGGTGGACGAGGACGCGCTGGCGGAGCGGCTCGCGGAGGCGGCGGCGTACGGGTTCGCGCTGGACCGGGAAGCCCCGCTGCGCGTCCAGGTGTTCCGTACCGGCGAGGAGCGGTGCACGCTGCTGCTTCTGCTGCATCACATCGCCGGGGACGAGTGGTCGCAGGAGCCGCTCCAGCGGGATCTCGCGGTGGCGTACGCGGCCCGTGCGGCGGGGCGGGCGCCCGGGTGGGAGCCGCTGCCGGTGCAGTACGCCGACTACACGCTCTGGCAGCGTGCGGTGCTCGGTGACGAAGCGGACCCGGAGAGCCTCGCGGCCCGGCAGCTCACCCACTGGCGGCAGGCCCTGGCCGGGCTGCCCGAGGAACTGAGCCTGCCGGTGGACCGGCCGCGTCCGCTGGAGGCGACCTATCGCGGCGGCGCGGCCGATCTGTCGCTGGACGCCGAACTGGCCGCCCGGGTGGAGCGGTTGGCGCGCGAGAACCGCGTCACGGTCTTCATGGTGCTCCAGAGCGCGGTGGCGGCCCTGCTGACCCGGCTGGGCGCCGGGTGCGACCTGCCGATCGGCAGCCCGATCTCCGGCCGTACGGACACCGGCCTGGACGACCTGGTCGGGTTCTTCCTGAACACGCTGGTGCTGCGCACCGACACCTCCGGCGATCCGACCTTCCGGGAGCTGCTCGCCCGGGTCCGGGAGACGGACCTGGCGGCCTTCGACCACCAGGACGTGCCGTTCGAGCGGCTGGTGGAGGTGCTCAACCCGGTGCGCTCGCTGGCCCGGCATCCGCTGTTCCAGGTGATGGTGGTCCATCTCGCGGCCGACGGCGGCGCGAGCGATCCACTGCCCGGGGTGGAGTCCGTCCGGGCCGAGGTCGACGCCTCCACCGCCAAGTTCGACCTGTCCTTCGACTTCGTGACCCGCGCCGACGGGGACGGCATCGACGGGGTGCTGGAGTACAGCGCCGACCTGTTCGACCCCGCCACGGCCCGCTCCTTCGCGGACCGGCTGCGGCGGATCCTGCGGGCGGTGACCGCCGACCCGGACCGCACGCTCGGCCGGATCGACCTGCTCGCCCCCGACGAGCGGCGGGAACTGGTCGCCGGCCTGCACAGCCGGCCGCCGCTGGCCGCGCCGACGACCGTGCCCGCGCTGTTCGAGGAGCGGGTACGGCTCCACCCCGCGCTCCCGGCCGTCGCGTCGCAGGGGGTGGAACTGAGCTTCGCCGAACTGGAGGCGGAGGCCAACCGGCTGGCCCGGGTGCTGGTGGAGCGCGGCGCGGGACCGGAGCGGTTCGTGGCGCTGGCCCTGCCGCGCACCGCGCGCTTCCTGGTGGCCGTGCTCGCGGTGCACAAGGCGGGGGCCGCCTATCTGCCGCTCGACCCGGACGCGCCCACCGGACGGACGGCGGAGGTACTGGCCGACGCCCGGCCGGTGCTGACCCTGACGGCCCGGGAGCTGACCGCCGTACTGCCGCCGGACGTGCGCCCGCTGGTGCTGGACGATCCGGCCACGGCGGCGGAGGTCGCCGCGCGGGACGCCTCGGCGCTGACGGACGCGGACCGGTCGGCCCCGCTCAGCCCGCGCCATCCGGCGTATGTCATCTACACCTCCGGCTCCACCGGCCGCCCCAAGGGGGTGGTCATCACCCATGAGACGCTCGGTCACCTCTTCCACAGTCACCGCGAGACCCTGTACGCCCCGGCGGTCGCGGCGGCCGGGCGGCGGCATCTGCGGGCCGGGCACGCCTGGTCGTTCTTCTTCGACGCGTCCTGGCAGCCTCAGCTGTGGCTCCTGGACGGGCACTGTGTGCACATCGTGTCCGAGGAGGTGCGGCGCGATCCGGAGCTGACGGCGGCGGCGGTGCGGCGGCACCGGTTCGACTTCCTGGAGGTCACCCCGTCGTTCTTCGCGCAGATGGCGGACGCAGGGCTGCTGGACGGCGACGACTGCCCGCTGACGGTGGTCGGGGTCGGCGGCGAGGCGGTGCCGATCGCCCTGTGGCGGCGGCTCGGGGCGCTGCGCGGGACGGCGGCGTTCAATCTGTACGGGCCGACCGAGTCCACGGTGGACGCCCTGGTGGCGCGGGTCTCGGACAGCGAACGGCCGCTGGTGGGGCGGCCGGTGGCCGGGACCCGGGCGTATGTGCTGGACGGGCTGCTGCAACCGGTGCCGTCCGGGGTCACCGGTGAGCTGTATCTGGCGGGCGGCGGACTCGCCCGCGGCTATCTGGGCGCCCCCGGGCAGACCGCCGAGCGGTTCGTGGCCGATCCGTTCGGCCCGCCGGGCTCCCGTCTCTACCGCACCGGCGACCTGGCCCGCTGGAGCGCCGACGGACGCCTCGACTACCTGGGCCGGGCCGACGACCAGGTGAAGATCCGCGGTTTCCGGATCGAGCCCGCCGAGATCGAGGCCGCGCTGAGCGGCCATCCGTCGGTCGCCCAGGCGCTGGTGACGGTGGACCGGGACGGGACCCGGGCGCGGCTCGTGGCCTACGTCGTCCCCGCGCCCGGCGCCGTGCCGGACCCGGCGGGGCTGCGCGCCCATGTCGGCGGGCGGCTGCCGGACCACATGGTCCCGGCGGCGGTCGTGGCCCTCGACCGGTTCCCTGAGCTGGCCAACGGCAAGCTGGACCGGGCCGCGTTGCCCGCGCCGGACTTCTCGGCCCTGTCCTCCGGGCGCCCGCCCGCGACACCCGCCGAGGAGGCGCTGTGCGCGGTCTTCGCCGAGGTGCTGGGGCTGGAACGGATCGGCGTGGACGACGACTTCTTCGCCCTCGGCGGCGACAGCATCGTGGCCATGCAGCTCGTGGGGCGGGCCCGGGCGGCCGGGCTGCGGATCACGCCCCGGCTGGTGTTCCGGCACCGTACGGTGGCGGCGCTGGCCTCGGCCGCCGAGCCGGCCGGGGGCGCCGCGGCCCGCCCGGTGGACGACGGCACGGGCACGGTCCCGCTGACCCCGGTGATGCACTGGCTGCGGGAGCTGGGCGGCCCGTTCGCCTCGTACCACCAGTCGACGCTGGTCCGTACCCCGGCCGCGCTGGACCTGCCCGCGCTGACCGCCGTGCTCCAGGCGCTCGCGGACCGGCACGATCTGCTGCGGGCCACGCTGGTGCGGCCCTCGCGCGAGGCCACGGAGGACTGGTCGCTCCAGGTGCCCGCGGCCGGGGCGGTCGACGCCGCGTCCTGGATCGAGCGGGTGGCGGTCGCCGGGCTCGGCCCCGAGGAGCTGGGCGCGGCCGTACGGCACCACGCGCACGCGGCGCGGGCGCTCCTGGACCCGGACGCCGGGGTGATGGTCAGGGCGGTGTGGTTCGACGCCGGGGACGCCCCCGGGCGGCTGCTGCTGATGGCGCACCACCTGGTGGTGGACGGGGTGTCGTGGCGGGTGCTGCTGCCGGACCTGGCGGCGGCCTGGCGGGAGGTGTCCGCCGGGCGGCCGGCCCGGCTCGCGCCCGTGGAGACGTCGTTCGCCCGCTGGTCGCGGCTGCTGACCGAGCTGGCCCGGGATCCGGCGCGGGAGGCGGAGTTGCCGGTGTGGACGGCGATGTCGGACGGCGAGGCGTTCCCGCTGCTGCGGGCGCCGGACCCGGCGCGTGACACCGCCGCCACGGTCCGGGAGGTCGCCCTGCGGCTGCCGCCCGAGCACACGGGTCCGCTGCTGTCCTCCGTGCCCGCGGCCTTCGGCGCCGAGGTGAACGATGTGCTGCTGGCGGCCCTCGGGCTGGCGGTCGCCGACTGGCGGCGCCGCCGCGGCGGCTCCGGGACGTCGGTGCTGGTCGACCTGGAAGGGCACGGCCGGGAGGAGGAGCTGGGCGGGGACGGTGTCGATCTCTCCCGTACGGTCGGCTGGTTCACCAGCGTGTACCCGGTCCGCCTCGATCCGGGTCCGGTCGATCCGGCGGACGCCTTCGCGGGCGGCCCGGCGGCCGAGGAGGCCGTGCGCCGGGTGCGGGACGGGCGGTCGGCGCTGCCCGGGAACGGGGTCGGGTACGGGCTGCTGCGGTATCTCGGCGCGGGCACGCGCGAGGTGCTGGCGGGGCGTGAGCCGGCCCGGATCGAGTTCAACTACCTGGGCCGGTTCGGGCTCCCGGAGGAGACGGACTGGTCGTACGCGCCGGAGGAGGAGGCGGCGGACATCGGGCCGGAGCCCTCGATGCGGCTGGGTCACGCGCTGGAGATCAACGTGGTGACCGAGGACCGGGCGGCCGGGCCGGTGCTGGCCGCGCACTGGTCGTACGCGGAAGGACTGCTGTCCGGGGCGGCGGTGCGCGATCTGGCCGAGACCTGGTTCCGGGCGCTGGAGGGGCTGGTCGCCCGGGCCGGACGGGCCGGGTCATGAGGGCCGTGGGACCCATGTGGCCCATGCGGCCCACGTGAGCCATGTGAGCCATGGCGGCCACAAGGGCGGCCGGGCGCACCGAGTTTCTGAGGTTTCCGACGAGGAGAGGGATCGTATGAGCAATCCGTTCGAGGACCCCGAGGGCACGTATCTGGTGCTGGTCAACGACGAGAACCAGCACAGCCTGTGGCCGGACTTCGTGGCGGTCCCGGCGGGCTGGCGGAGCGTCCACGGGCCGGGGCCGCGGCAGTCCTGCGTGGAGTACGTCGAGAGCCACTGGACCGACATGCGTCCGCGCAGCCTCGCGGAGGCCATGGACGGATGAGCCCGTCCTCCCACGGCCCGAGTACGGCCGAGAGGCCGGTCGCGGACAGCGGCCGGCCCCTCGGGGTCGGGGTCAGGAGGCGGGCTGCTGCACCTCGGTGTCGGTCTTGCCGTCGACGGCCGCCGCGAGCTGCGGCACCAGCCGCTCCAGGACGTACGGCAGGCTCAGCACGGTGCCCATGGACAGGGCGTTGCCGTAGTCGCTGCTCTCGTCCACGAAGACCTCGCGGCCCTCCTTGACCACGTTCAGGTCCTTGTAGGAGGCGTCCTTGTGGAGGGTGCCGGGGTCCTTGGCGACATCGGTGACCTGCCAGACGACGGCGTCCTGGTCGAGCAGATCGGTGCGCTCCTTGCTGATGTTGGCGCCGAACTGGTCGCCGATCAGCTGGTCGAGATCCTTGGGCAGGGTGAAGCCGAGGTCGCCCAGCAGATGCGAGCGCGGGTCCTGGCTGCCGAAGACGAACATGCCCTCGTAGGGAGTGGCCATCACCGCGGAGGCGCCCTTGAAGCCGGGGTTCTCCTCGGCCGCCTTCTTGATGGCGTCCTCGGTGGACCGCACGACCTCGGCGGCGTCGTCGGGGGCGCCGACCGCCTTGCCGATGATCTCGGTCTGCTCCTGCCACGGGACGCCGTAGTCGTTGTACTTCTTCGGCTGGGCGACGACGGGCGCGAACTTGGACAGGGACTCGTACTGCTCCTTGGTGAGTCCGCCGTAGACCGCGAGGATCAGATCGGGCTTGAGGGCGGCGATCTTCTCGACCTGGGGGCCGGTGCCGGTGTCCTTGAGGACGGTGGGGGTGTCGGCGGAGCCGACCTTGTCCGCGGCCCAGGGGCCGACAGCGCCGTCGTAGCCGCCGAGCCATTCGGTGGTGCCGACCGGGACCTTGCCGAGGGCGAGGACGGAGTCCTGGTCGGTGAGGCCGACGGTGACGATCCGCTTCGGCTCGGACATGACGGTGGTGCTGCCGTACTTGTGGGCGACGGTGACCGGGAAGGCGCCGGAGGAGTTCTCCTGCGCGCCCGCTCCCTCGGAGTCGGAGCCTGAGGCGTCGTCCCCGCCGCAGGCCGTGGCCGTGGTGACGAGCAGGGCGGTGGAGGCGAGCGCGGTGGCGAGCCGGGCGGCTCTGCGGGAGCGGAGCATCGGTGGTCCTTCGGTTTCGGGTTCCGGTGGAGCAGACGGGTGTGGGGGGCGGCGCGGGTCAGGTGCGGGTGTCCGACCAGGCGTTCCAGAGGGCGGCGTAGCGTCCGCCGGAGGCGCGCAGCCGGTCGTGGGTGCCGGTCTCGACGATCCGGCCGCCGTCCATGACGACGATCCGGTCCGCGGCGGCGGCCTGGCTGAGGCGGTGCGCGACGATCAGCGCGGTGCGGCCGTCGACGGCGCGGGCGACCGCCTTCTCCAGGGCGCGGGCCCCGGCGCTGCCCGCCTCGGCGGTGGCCTCGTCCAGGATCACCAGGGGCGGGTCGGCGAGGAGGAGCCGGGCGAGCGCGAGGGCCTGGGTCTGGGCGCCGCTGAGGGTGTGACCGCCCTCGCCGACGACCGTGGCGAGCCCGTCCGGGAGGGCCTCGGCCCAGGCGAGGGCGTCGACGCGGTCGAGGGCGGCGCGCAGTTCGGTGTCGGTGGCGTCGGGTCTGGCCAGCCGCAGATCGTCGGCCAGGGGGCCGGAGAAGACATGGGTCTCCTGGGTGATCAGGGCGACGGTGCGGGAGGTCCCGAGTGCGGTCGGGGGGACGCCGCCGACCAGGACGGTGCCGGTGGTGGGCGGCTGGATGCCGGCGACGAGGCGGGCGAGTGTGGTCTTGCCGGCGCCGCTCGCGCCGACCAGGGCGACCCGCTCCCCGTGCCGGATCGTCAGGTCGATGTCGTGCAGGACGGGATGGCCGGGCCGGTAGGCGTGGGTGAGGGCGCGGACGGTGACGTCGAGGGGGCCGGGCCGTACGGCGGTGGCGTCGGGGTCGGTGTCCGCGGTGGACGGCAGATCGGTGACGCCGACGAGCCGGGCGAGTCCGGCGTGCGCGGACTGGGCGTCGTCCAGGAGCGCGAGGGCGGCGTTGACCGGGCCGAACAGGCTGTGGAAGTACAGGGCGGCGGCGGTGGCCGTGCCGAGGGAGGCCGCGTCCTGCCGGACCAGCCAGTAGCCGGTGACCAGGACCGCGGCGAGGCCGATGTACTCGGCGATGTGCAGTCTGCTGTAGAAGCCGAGGACGAGGCGGACTCCGCGCATGGTCAGGTCCACCACCGACCGGGAGCGTTCGGCGACCCGCTCGGTGTGCTCGCCCTCCAGCCGGAAGGCGCGCACGGTGGAGCTTGCGGCGACGGTGTCGAGGAGTTGCTGCTGCTGTGCTCCGGCGGCGACGCGCTGGGCGGCGTAGAGGGGGACGGCCCGTCCGACGTACCAGCGGGCGGTGGCGGCCTGGACCGGTAGCGCGAGCAGCGCGGCGAGCAGGAACCGCCAGTCGAGCACGGCCATCGCGCCGAGGGTGAGCACGATGGTGAGCATCGAGCGGGCCAGTTCGGGCAGTGCGTTGCGGACGGCTTCGGCGATGAGGGAGACGTCGGCGGTGACACGGGCGGTGAGATCGCCGGCGCCCGCTTTCTCGACCCGTTCCAGGGGCAGGCCGAGGGCGCGTTCCACGAACCGCTCGCGCAGCCGGGCGAGGGTGGTCTCGCCCAGCCGGGACAGCAGTGAGAGGCCGTATCCGGTGCTGAGGCCCTGGGCGAGGGCCACGGCCACCAGGAGGGCGGCCGTGGTGGTGACGGCGTCGGCGGACCCGCGGTCGGCGGCCAGGTCCACGATCCGCCCGAGCAGCGGCTGTACGAGCAGTCCGACGGCGGTGGCACCGACCATGACGGTGAACGCCGCCACCGCCCGTCCCCGCTGGGGCCGCAGGAGTTCGGCGACGGCGGCGCGGGTGCGGGCGCCCGTGGCCACCGGCAGCAGATCGGCGGAGCCGGGCGGCTCGGCCTGGGAGGGCGTGCGGGTCCCGGGCGTTCCGGTCATGTCAGTACCGCCGTCCGGTAGGCGCCGCAGTCGCGGACCAGTGCTTCGTGGGTGCCCTGTGCGGTGACGGTGCCCGCTTCGAGCAGCACCACCTGGTCGGTCACGGCGAGCAGGGCGGGGCTGCCGGTCACCAGGAGGGTGGTGCGGCCCCGGCGGACCTCGCGGATCCCGTCGGCGATCCGCGCCTCGGTGACGGCGTCCACGGCGGTCGCGGGTTCGTGGACGACGAGGACGGGCGGGGCCGCGGCGAGCGCGCGGGCCAGTGCCACCCGCTGCCGCTGGCCGCCGGACAGGGAGCGGCCCCTGGCGGTGACCCGGGTGTGGACGCCCTCGGGGAGCGCGCGGGCCACCTCGTCGGTGCCGGAGGCGGCCATGGCCCGTTCGGTGTCCGGTGCGCGGGGGTCGGGTACGGCGGCGGTGACGTTCTCCAGCACGGTGCCCTCGAACAGGTCGGCGTCGTGCTCGGCGACCAGGATCGCGGCGCGTACGTCCGCGAGGGTGAGGGCGGTCAGGTCCGTGCCGTCCAGTTCCACCGAGCCGGCGTCGGGGTCGGCGCCGCGGGCCAGACAGCGCAGGAGGGCGGTGGCGTCGGCGGGGTCGGTGGCGACGACGCCGAGGAGTTCACCCGGCGGGATGTCGAGGTCGACGGCGCGCAGACCGCCGTAGGACAGGGCGCGCAGGCGCAGCCCGCCGGGGGTGGCGTCCCGCGCGGGCTCGGGGCGGGGTGCGGGCGGGTCCGTCACGGCCCCCCGCGCGTCCAGTACCTCGGCGATCCGCGCGGCGGAGGCGCGGCCCTGGGCGAGTTCGGCGTTGACCCAGGCGAACACGGACAGCGGGCCGATGAGGAACAGGGCGAGGGCGACCGAGGCGACGAGTTCACCGAGGCCGATGTCGCCGCTGGCGGCGAGCCGTCCGCCGACCAGTGCGACGAGGGCGATGAAGGCGCCGGTGAGGAGGGTGACGACGCCGTGCTGCCATGCCTCGGCGCGGGCGGCGCGCAGGGTGGCGGCCAGGGAGTCGCCGCTGACCCGGCGGTAGCGGGCGACGGCGGCCGGTTCGGCGCCGATCCCCTTGAGGACGCGGAGCCCGGCGACCAGGTCGGCGGCGACGCCGGAGGCGCGGGCGGCGCGCTCCTGTTCGGTTCCGCTGCGGCGCTCCAGGGGGGCGCTGAGCAGATGGCCGAGCCAGAGCAGCAGGGGGGTGCCGAGCAGGACGAGCAGACCGAGTGTCAGGGAGACCCGGAGCAGGGCGACGGCGGCGACGGCCAGTCCGGCGGTCGCGGCGACGGCGACGATCAGGGCCATGGTGACGGCCCCGACGCGGCGGGCGTCCTCGGTGGCGGTGGTGGCGAGTTCGCCGGGGAGCCTGCCCTCGTCCGCGCCGCCCTCGGGGGCGAGGACCCGGCCGATCAACTCGGTGCGCAGCCGGTGGGCGGCGGTCACGGAGGCGCGTTCCCCGGCGCGGGCGCTGAACCGGAAGCTGTAGGAGAGGCCGACGTAGACGAGGGCCAGGACGCCGAGCCAGAGCAGCAGTCCGGGTACGTCGCCGTCCACCACCCCGCGTTCGATGGCGAGGCCGATGATGACGGGCACGAGGGCCTCGCCGGTCTGGTGGCCCATGCCCAGCAGGGCGCCGAGGGCGACATCGCGCCGCTGGTCCGCGACCGCGCGCCGCAGCAACTTTCGGCCCCGTGGGTCCGCTCTTCTCACGCATCCCCCCGGACCGGATCAACTCAGGACTTAGGTAAGGCTAACTACATCTGCACCCGTCGGCTAGCCCTTCACCCCGGCCGCCGGATCACAGATGGATCACCGTTCTCCTCACCGGCCCCTCTCATGCGTAACCCATGGGTTACGCTTCTGCCATGGACGACCTGTCCGACGTGGCCGAGGCCATCGCCGACCCGGTACGCCGGGAGATCCTGGTGATGCTCCGTCACGCCCCACTCACCGCGGGCGAGATCGCCGAGCGGTTCACCATCACGCGCCCGGCGGTCAGCCGGCATCTGCGGGTGCTGCGCGAGAGCGGCCTGGTCCGCGACGAGCGGCTCGGCCGCCACCGCCGCTACTCCCTCGTCGCCGCCGGCCTGGTCGCGCTCGCGGCCTGGCTGGCCCGGTTCGAGGGCGGCGGGGCCGACTGGCTCCAGCGGCTGGACGCGCTCGACACCGAGGTCCACCGCACCCGCAGGGAACGCCGGGACTCCCCGGCCGCCGGCACCCCCGGGACGACCGGCGCCGCGCCCCACCAGAGGAAGGACACGGCATGACCACACCCGAGCCCACCGGACGGCTGGTGCCCACCCCGGCCGGACACGATCTGATCCTCACCCGCACCTACCGCGCCCCCGTCGAGGACGTGTGGGCGAGCGTCACCGAGTCCGAGCGCACCGCCCGCTGGTTCGGGCCGTGGCGGGGCGAGCCGGGGCCCGGCCGGACCGTCGAGGTACGGATGTCGTTCGAGGAGTCGACAAACTGGTCGCCGCTCACCATCGACGCCTGCGAACCCCCGCACCGGCTCGCCGTCACCGCGAAGGACGAGGCGGGCGACTGGCCGATGGAACTGCGGCTGACCGAGACGGACGGCGTCACCGAGCTTCAACTGATCCACCACCTCACCTCCACCGACCTGCTCGGCTCCACGGGCCCCGGCTGGGAGTACTACCTGGACCTGCTCACCGCCTCCCGCACGGGCGCCCCGCTGCCCGACTTCGCCGACTACCACCCCGCGCAGCAGGCGTACTTCGAGGGACTCGCCTGACGGACGGGATGCGGCGGGCGGGCCCGGCGGTCCGCACAGGACCCCACGGAAATCGACCGGCGCCCGCCCCGCGTCCCGCCTACACTCCCCCGCATGACGTTCTTCTTCCCCCTCCACTAGCCCCCGTCGGCGAAGCGAGGAGCCCCCGTCGCCGACGACGCGGGGCAGCGAGGTGCTGCCCCGGGCGCTGACGTGGAAGAGAACCCTTCATCATGCACACGCCCCTCGTGGCGCGCTGTGTCCGCGGACTGGAGTCCGCGGTCGCCGCCGAGATCCTCGCCCTGAGCACCCAGGACCCCGCGGCCCCGGACTCCGCCGCCGTCACCGGCCTCGGCCATCGCGAGATCCACTTCGTCACCTCCGGCTCCATGCCGTTCCTGCGCACGGCCGACGACGTCTTCCTGCTCGCGGCCCGCCGCCCCGACATCGGCCCCGCGCGGGAGGCCCTCGGCGCCCTCACCGACCTCGTCACCCGGGCGGACCCGGACACCCTGCTGCGGCTGCGCCGCCGGGCGGCCCCGTCCGCGGACCTCACCGGCGTCGACGTGTCGGCGTCGTTCCTCGGCCGCCGCGCCTTCAACCGCTACGACGCCGAGGACACGGTCGGCGGGGCGCTGGCCCGGCGGCTCGGTGTGCCCTACCACTCCCGGCGCTCGGGCGAGCCGGCCCCGCCCGGTCACTGGAGCTGGCGGCTGACCCTGGACGGCACCGACGCCACCCTCATGCCCCGCGCCCACGAACGGCCCCTGCACCGCCGCGCGTACAAGGGGCGGACCGTGCCGGGCACCCTGCATCCGCCGGTGGCGGCGGCGATGGCCGCACGGGCGGAGCTACGGCCCGGCGCCGTCGTCCTCGACCCGTGCTGCGGTGCCGGGACACTCCTCGCGGAGGGCGCGCTGATCCGGCCGGACGCCCGCTTCCTCGGCCTCGACCTGTCCGGGGACGCCGTGCGGGCGGCCCGCGCCAACACCCGGGGCCTGCCGGTGGAGGTGGAGCGGGGTGACGCGGGCCGGGTGCCGCTGCCGGACGCGAGTGTGGACCGGGTGCTGTGCAATCCGCCGTGGGGCGGCCAGGTCCGGGCCGGGGGCGCGCTCGCCGCCGCGCCGGACCGCTGGTGGCGGGAGCTGCGCCGGGTCCTCGCCCCCGACGGGACCGCCGTACTCCTGCTGCCCGGGCCCGGGGAGCTGGCCGCAGGGGTGGGGCTGGGGCTGACACCCACCCATGTGCAGCGGGTACGGGTGGCCGGGGCGGAGGCGTTCCTGGTGGAGCTACGGTCCGCCGACCGCCCTTCGGGACGCCCCGGCCGCACCGGCGCTCCCGCGCGCCGCGCCCGGTCCGCGGGGGTGCGGTTTCCCGCAGGGTGAGGGGTGCGGTTTCCCGCAGGGTGAGAGGTGCGGAGTACACCACCCGACCCGACGGCAATCCGCGTACCGGCGGTGAGCTGCGATTCCTAGCGTGGAGGGCAGCCGGGGCGCCTGCCCCGGCCGTACCGCCGACCGGGAGCTTCAGATGCACCTCACGTCCTTGGCCCTGCCGCAGGAACCCGCCGACGGCATCGCGGGCTGGGCCGCGGATCTCGTCGACACCCTGGGCGGTCCCGGGGCCGGCCTGGCCATCGCGCTGGAGAACCTCTTCCCGCCGCTGCCGAGCGAGGTGATCCTGCCGCTGACCGGGTTCGCCGCCGCGCAGGGCGCGCTCACCCTGGCCTCGGCCCTGTTCTGGACGACGCTCGGCTCGGTCGTGGGAGCCGTGGTCCTCTACTGGCTCGGCCTGCTCTTCGGCCGTGCGCGCATGCACGCCATCTGGGCGAGGCTGCCGCTGGTGAAGGCGTCCGACCTGGAGCGCACGGAGCGGTGGTTCGCGCAGCACGGCACCAAGGCGGTCTTCCTCGGCCGCATGGTGCCGATCTTCCGCAGCCTCATCTCCGTCCCCGCCGGGGTGGAGCGGATGCCCCTGCCCCTGTTCGTCCTGCTGACCACGCTCGGCAGTCTGATCTGGAACGCGGTCCTGGTGATGGCCGGTTACTGGCTGGGCGACCGCTGGGAGGTCGTGGAAGGGTACGTCGGGATTGTCTCCAAGGCGGTACTGGTCCTGGTGGTCGTCGCCGTCGCGGCCTACGTCGTGCTACGGCTGAAGGGCCGCGAGCGGGCCCAGCACCGCCGCGCCTCATGACCCACGGCCACCACGCCGACCCGTCCCGCCCCCCGCCTCAACGATCTTGCTCCGGCTGTGCGGCCCCACTACCATCGGCCCTCGTGCAGGGGGACTCCGCAGGTATCGACGCCCGTCACCTGCCGGGCCCGCCGGGTCGGGGCGACTCCGGCGGAGCCGATGCCGCCGCGGTCCCGTCGGCCCCCTGGCCGCGTCGGAGTGCCGGGACGTTCCTCGGCTGCGTCACGGCCCTGCTCGAACTCCTCTACTTCCTCGTGGCCGGCATCGCCCTCGGCCCCTTCCTGCTGTGGCCGCTCACCCGGGCCGGTGCCCTCGGCATCGTCATGACCGGAGCCCGCCGGCTGGCGACCCTGGAGGGGATGCGCCGGGCCGTCTTCTTCGGCGACCGCTTCCCCGAGCGCTACCAGGCGTCCGACCGGAAGATCCTTCGCTATCTGGCCGTCCGCAGCTACAGCGGACTGCTCTGCGCCGTCGTGCTCGCGTTCCTGGGGGCCGGGATCGTCCTGGCGGCACTGGTCGTGCGGAGACTGGCCGAGGGCAGCATGCGCTGGGACGAGCTGCTCACCCAGATCCTCCTCGGCGGTGTACTGCTCTTCCTCGACCTCCAGGGGCTCCACTCGCTGGCCGCCCTGGACGCGCGCATCGCCCGCGCCTGCTTCGGCCCCTCCGAACGGGAACTTCTCCAGCGGCGGATCCACGAACTGGCCACCAGCCGGGCGGCGGTCGTGCAGGCCGTGGACGCCGAACGCCGGCGCATCGAGCGGGACCTCCACGACGGAATCCAGCAGCGGCTGGTGGCGTTGGGCATGCTGCTCGGCCGGGCCCGCAGGGGACGCGGCCCCGGTCAGGGGGACGCCCTGCTGCGCCAGGCGCACGAGGAGGCCCGGGACCTCCTCGCGGAACTGCGGGAGGTGACCTGGCGCGTCTATCCCTCGGCGCTGGACAGTCTGGGCCTGAAGGAAGCGCTGGGCGGGGTGTCCGAACGG
This sequence comes from Streptomyces sp. NPDC091377, assembly GCF_044757045.1. Classification (NCBI taxonomy): domain Bacteria; kingdom Bacillati; phylum Actinomycetota; class Actinomycetes; order Kitasatosporales; family Streptomycetaceae; genus Streptomyces; species Streptomyces sp. NPDC091377. Next base: position 267,389 of record NZ_JBIVUE010000009.1, read on the forward strand.
TGCGGCATCCCCGTCCGCACGGAGTTCGACGTGGGTGGGCCGCTCCCGCAACCGGTGGAGACCGCGGCGTACTTCGTGGTGTCGGAGTCCGTGACCAACGCGGCCAAGCACTCCCGCGCCACGGCGGTCTCCGTACGGGTGGCGCTGCGCGGCACCGTGCTCACCGTGCGGGTCCGGGACAACGGCAGGGGCGGCGCGAACCCCGCGGGCGGCGGACTGAGCGGACTGCGCAGCAGGACGGCCGCGCTCGACGGCGTCCTGCGCGTCGACAGCCCCGACGGGGGACCCACCACCATCACCGCGGAGCTGCCGTGCGCCTGATGATCGCCGAGGACTCGACTCTGCTGCGCGAAGGGCTGGTCCGGCTCCTCCTGGAGGAGGGGCACGAGGTCCTGGGCGCGTTCGGCGACGCCGGTCCCCTGCTGGAGGAGATGGCCTCGCGGCGGCCCGACGTCGTCGTCCTCGACATCCGGATGCCTCCCACCCACACCGACGAAGGGCTGCGCGCGGCGCTGGAGATCCGCGAGCGGTGGCCGGAGGTCGGCGTGCTGGTGCTGTCCCAGCACATCGAGCGCACCTACGCGGTGCAACTGCTGGCCGCCGGCGCGGAACGGGTGGGGTACCTCCTCAAGGACCGGGTCGCCCAGGTGGAGGAGTTCCTGGACGCGCTGGAACGGGTCCAGGCGGGCGGCGCCGCCATCGACCCCGAGGTGGTGCGGCAACTGGTCGTCCGCACGACGCACACCGATCCGCTGACCCGTCTCACACCCCGCGAGCGCAGCGTGCTGGAAACCCTGGCGCAGGGCCACACCAACACGGCGATCGCGCAGAAGCTGCACCTCTCGCTCAGCTCGGTGGAGAAGTACCTCAACGCGATCTTCGACAAGCTGGAGCTGTCCCGCACCACCGGCTACAGCCGGCGGATCCTGGCGGTCCTCAGGTATCTGAAGTCATAGGGACGGCGGTCACAGGTCGCGCGCGCCCCGCGCCCGGAGCGCAACCGACGGGGCGGGGACCGTGCCGGGGCGGGACCGTGCCGGGGCGGGGCGGGGCGAAACCCGGGTGACATCGGCGATCACTCGTGCTCACATGGCGTTCGACCGACAGCTCCCGCGACGTATGAGGAACACCGCCGTATGGATCACGCACAGCCGCTCGATGTCCCCGCCTCGCTGGCACGGTCGTACGCCAGAGCCTTCGGGGAGCCGGGCACGGCCTGGATCGCCGGGCTCCCGGAGCTGGTCGCCCGGTCGCTGGACCGCTGGGAGCTACGGCGGGACGGGGAGCCGGGGGCGGGTGAGGCGTCCCTCGTGCTGCCCGTGCTGCGGGCCGACGGCACGGGCGCGATGCTCAAGCTCCAACTGCCCCGGGAGGAGGTGACGGCCGCGCTCGTCGGGCTGCGCGCCTGGGACGGCGCGGGGGCGGTCCGGCTGCTCGATCACGACCCGGAGACCGACACCATGCTCCTGGAGCGGCTCCACGACGGCCGTACCCTCGCGACCGTGGAGGACGACGACACGGCCGTGCGGATCCTCGCCGAGGTGCAGGCCCGGCTGGTCTCCCGGCCCGCGCCCGCCGGGCTGCGCGACCTCGGCACGATCGCCCGGGAGATGCTGGACCGGGTCCCCGACGCGCTGCGGGAGCTGACCGACCCCGCCGACCGCCGCCGGCTGGCCGACTGGGCGGCGGCCGTGGCCGAACTGGTCGACGAGCCCGGTGACCGGCTCCTGCACTGGGACCTGCACTACGAGAACGTCCTCGCCGCCGATCGCGAACCGTGGCTCGCCATCGACCCCGAACCGCTCGCGGGCGACCCGGGGTTCGACCTCTGGCCCGCCCTGGACAGCCGCTGGGACGACGTGGTCGCGCACGACACCCGGCGGATCGTGCGCCGCCGCTTCGATCTGCTCACGGAGACACTGGGCCTGGAGCGGCAGCGGGCGACGGGCTGGACGCTGGGACGGCTGCTCCAGAACGCCCTGTGGGACATCTCCGACGGGGAGCGCGGGCTCGCCCCCGAGGCGGTGGCGCTGGCCGACGCCCTGCGCGTGCGCTGAGCCCGGCGGGCGGCCGGTCGCCGCGTCCCCGAGGACCCCGGGGTCCGCCGTCCGGTTGACCCGAGGACCCCATGGAACTTAGGTTAGCCTTACCTCCCCATGGGGTCAGAGATGGCCGGTTCCCCACCGTCCGCGCCCCACCCGCACCTGAAAGAGCCCCGCCATGCCACTGCCGCGCCCCTCCCTCACGGCCGTCGAGGGCCCGTCCCGCCGCAGGCTCCTCGCGGCCGGCGGCGCGCTCGCGCTGGCCCCGCTGCTCGCGGCGTGCGGCGACGGCGGGACGAAGGACGGGGCCGGCTCCTCGTCGGAGGAGGGCGGCGGGGCCTGGTCCTTCAAGGACGACCGGGGCCGCACCGTGCGCGCGGACGACCGCCCGCAGCGGATCGTGGCCTACGTCAGCACGGCCGCCGCCCTGTACGACTACGGCGTGGAGTGCACCGGGGTGTTCGGCCCGAGCGCCCCGATCGACGGCAGGCCCAACCCGCAGGCGGGCGATCTGGACGTCGGCGAGCTGACCAGCCTGGGCACGGCGTGGGGCCAGTTCAACCTGGAGAAGTACGCGGCCCTACGGCCCGACCTGCTGGTCAGCAATATGTTCCCGGCGCCGGACCTCTGGTACGTCCCGGCCGAGAGCAGCGAGAAGATCGAGGCCCTCGCCCCCACGGTCGGCATCGACATCGCCCGCACCTCGCTGCTGGAGCCGCTGCGCCGCACCGCCGCGCTGGCCGAGTCGCTGGGCGCTGACCTGAGCGCGAAGAAGGTCACCGACGCCGAGGCCCGTTTCGAGAAGGCGGCCGAGACCGTACGCGCCGCGGCGCGGGACAACGGCGGGCTGAAGGTGATGGCGGTGACGGGCGACACCGAGAACTTCTATGTCGCCGTCCCCGACTCCTACAGCGACCTCACGTTCTTCAAGGATCTCGGCGTCGAGTTCGTCGAGGGCAAGAAGAGCGACGAGTGGGGTTTCTGGGAGTTCCTCAGCTGGGAGAACGCGAACAAGTACCACGCCGATCTGGTCATGGTCGACCATCGCTCCACGTCCCTGTCGCTGAAGCAGCTGGAGGAGAAGGCGACCTGGCGCGAACTGCCCGCCGTGAAGGCCGGTCAGCTCACCACCTGGTCGATGGAGGAGCGGTTCAGCCACGCCGGTTTCGCGCCGGTCCTCGAACGCCTCGCGGAAGCGGTGGGCGACGCGAAGCGGCTCTGACCCCGGGCCCTACTCCCCCAGCGCGCGGGCGAGTTCGACCGCCGCGCGGGTGATCTCGGGGTCCCGCTCGCCCAGCAGGGCGCGGACAGCGCCGCGCCGGGCGCGGACCGCCTGGCGGGCGGAACGCTCCCAGGCCACATGGTTCTCGCGGTGGTTGAGGAGCTTCGGGTAGGCCGCCGCCGTGGTCTCCCACTGCCGGGCGGCGGCGACGGCGGCGAGCAGCCGGATGATCTGCGGCCGGCAGGTCACATGCGGCAGCTGGGCCAGCTCCCACAGGTACGGGACCACCACGGCGGTCGCCTGGTGGACCACGAAGCCGTACTGGCAGACCCGGTCACGCAGTTCGTCGAGGGCGGCGCCGGCGGTGTCCGGGTTGCCCCAGGCGACCCTGGTGAGCAGGGTCGGGACACCGGCGGCGCTGCCGGTGGAGTCCTTGATCGTGCCCCAGGGCACCTCGCCCATCGAGCTGAGCGGGTCGGGGCGGTTCGCTCCCGCGGTCAGCGGTTCGTGCTCTGCGCGCTCGGTGTTCGGCTGGGGTGTCGAAGCGGTGCGCATGGCGTGGGGCCCTTCCGCAGCGGTCGAGTCGATGGAGTCGAGTGGGTCGGTGGAGAGTCGCGGGAAAGGGGAGGTGCCTCGCCCGACCTGTCCGAGGCGGTACGTCCCGGACCTGGCGGACGGCTCGGCTTCTCCCTGATGCACTGATGCACTGATGCACTGATGCACTGTCATGATCCGGCGTCTTCCCGGGGGTTGACGCCGCAGCTATTATCCACACTGTCAGCCCAAGCGTGCAATTGCACGCGAAATTGCGCAATAATTTTCGGGTACGACGCCGAACTTGAACACGCAAGGAGATCGCCGTGCCGTCACCGCAGAACGGAGTCCGGGCCAGCTCCCTGGACGTTCACTGGATCAAGAGCCGCCACAGCAACGCCGAGGGCAACTGCGTCGAGGTCGCCCCCACCGCCGACGGAGGGGTGGCGATGCGCAACTCACGGTTCCCGGACGGGCCCGCGCTCGTCTACACACCGGCCGAGATGGCCGCGTTCCTCGCCGGCGCGAAGGACGGGGAGTTCGATCATCTGGCCTGAAACAGCCGTCGGCCCGTCTCGCCGTGCCGGGGCGGGCCGACGTCGCCAACTCAGCTGAATCTGGCCGAACATGGCGGCGCGCGCCCCATGAGGTGCGATAGTGTCGATGTCCCTTCTGCTGTCTTCCGGGAGTCAGGATGTCCGCCGATGCTCAGCGCGTGTCCCGCCTCCAACCGTATCTGGACCGGGCGGAGCCCGCGCCGACCCTGCTGAAGATGCTGGTCGGGGTTCAACTCGCCGGTCTGCGCGAGGACTTCGGCCTCACCCAGGACCAGGCCGCGCGAGCGCTGGGCTTCAGCCCGGCGAAGTTGTCCAGGATCGAGGCGGGCAAGGGCCGCAAGCCGCCCGCCGAGGCCGATGTCCACGCCCTCCTCAAGCACTACGAGGTGGAGGAGTACGAGACCTCGGTCCTGCTCGAACTGCTGCGGCGGGCTGGTCAGCCCGGCTGGTGGCAGCGCTACGACAAGCGGCTGATGCCCGAATGGTTCGACCGGCTGGTGGGGCTCCAGGAGGCCGCCGCCGCGATCCGCACCTTCGAGATCCAGTATGTGCCCGGACTGCTCCAGACCCCGGGCTACACCGAGGCGGTCGTGCGCCGCGGACTGCCGGTGGCGCCGGAGACCGAGGTGCGGCGCCGGATCGAACTGCGCACCCGGAGAGCCCAGTTGCTGGAGCGGGCCGACCCGCCCCGGCTGTGGGCGGTGCTGGACGAGTCGGTGCTGCTACGGGTCCTGGGCGACCGCACGGTGATGCGCGAGCAGCTCGACCATCTGATCACCATGGCCCAGCGTCCGCACATCACCGTCCAGGTGGTTCCGCTGGACGTCACCAACGCCTCGGCGCCGGTCATCCCGATCACCTATCTGCGCTTCGGCGGACTCGATCTGCCGGACATCGTCTATCTGGAGCACATCAAGAGCGCGAACTTCCTGGAGGACCGGGACGAGACGGAGGAGTACCGGCTCACCCTGGACCGGCTGGCCGACGACGCGCTCACCCCGCGCGCGTCACTGGACCTGCTGCGCACGACGATGGAGCAGCGCTACCCGGGGCCATGACCACGGGAAGCCGTCATCCGCGCCCCTGACCGCCCACGACGAGGCCGCCCCGCCGGAGACAGACGGGGCGGCCTCGGTGTTCGATCGTCAGGACAGCCGGCCGAGGCCGCCGAACTCGATCCACTCGTGGGTGAGCTGGCGCGGCGCCACCTCGGAGTCCGGCCGCCAGGTGGAGACCTCCACCAGGCCCGGCGGGATGATCTCCAGCCCGTCGAACAGCGCGGCGACGTCCTTCGGCTCCCGCACCCGGCCCCAGTGCCCCTGGGTCGCCTGGTTCATGAAGTCGGTGACGAAGGCACGGACCTCGGCGTCCTCGCTGACCAGCTGGCACATCACCAGGAAGCTGCCGGGGGCGAGTCGCTGCTTGACCCGCTCGACCACGGCCGCCGGTCCGTCGTTCGCGTCGTCGGGTATGCAGTGGAAGACCGAGTTGAACAGGACGGCCACCGGCTCCGAGAAGTCGATGAGCCGGGTGGTGTCGGCGTGCCCGAATATCTCGTCGGTGCTGCGCATGTCGGCGTGGATGACCGCGGTGCGCTCGTCCTGCTCCAGCAGCGCGCGGCCGTGCACCAGCACCATCGGGTCGTTGTCGACGTACACCACACGGGAGGTGGGGTCGAAGCGCTGGGCGACCTGGTGGACGTTGTTCTGGGTGGGCAGACCTGAGCCGTGGTCCAGGAACTGCCGGACCTCGAACTCCTCGGCGAGGGTCTTCACCACCCGCTGGAGGAAGCGGCGGTTGTTGACCGCGAGGCGGCGGGTGCTGGGGACGACCTTGTCCAGCTCCTCGCAGGCCGCGCGGTCGGCGGCGTAGTTGTCCTTCCCGCCGATGTAGTAGTCGTACATACGGGCGGCCGTGGGAACGTTGGCGTCGATCTCCGTGGACAGTTTCTTACCCGTGCTCATCGATCCCCCAGCTCCGCGCCACGCCAGTCACCTGGCCTCGCTGTGACCTTACTGGCTGTACATCCTATGGATCCCCGCGTCACCGAATCCAGTCATCGCACGAAGATCACCGGAAGATCACCGCGAGATCACCGGCAGCACGCCCTTCGGGGCCGGCTCTTCCGCGGGCGTCCAACTCCCGGATATCGCACACCAGTTGGACTCGGGAGCGATGAGTGTGCCCGCCCCGTGGACAGAGTCCCTGGTCACAGCCTTCCCCCAGGGCTGGGACCGCAGCTTAGGCTAGGCTAACCTTCAGTCCGTGAGTACTGGTGAAGAGCGGCCGAGCCTGCGCGGCCATGAGCTGTCGGCCACCGCGGTGACGGTGGCGTACGACGGTGTCGATGTCGTGCACGACGCGGCGATCACGCTGCGGCCCGGCCGGGTGACCGCCCTGGTGGGCCCCAACGGCAGCGGCAAGTCGACCCTGTTGCGCACGGTCGCGCGGCTCCAGCGGGCCCGCCGCGCCGGTGTCGTCATCGACGGGGAGATCGACGGGCTGGCGCTGTCGCCCCGTGCCTTCTCCCGCCATGTCGCCCTGCTCACCCAGGGGCGGCCCACGCCCAGCGGACTGACCGTGCGCGATGTCGTCGAGTTCGGCCGCTACCCCTACCGGGGCCGGTGGGGCGGAACGGATCCCGGTGGCCGGGCCGCCGTGGACCGGGCTCTCGCCCTGACCGGGGTCGCCGAACTCGCCGAGCGCGGTGCCGAGCATCTCTCCGGCGGCCAGCTCCAGCGGGTCTGGCTGGCCGGCTGTCTCGCCCAGGAGACCGGGGTACTGCTCCTGGACGAGCCCACCACCTATCTCGATCTGCGGTACCAGGTCGAACTGCTCGACCTGATGCGCGAGCTGGCCGACGACCACGGGATCGCGGTCGGTGTCGTCCTCCACGACCTCGACCAGGCGGCGGCCGTGGCCGACCGCATCGTGCTGCTCGCCGCCGGTCGGATCGTCGCCGACGGACTGCCCGAGGACGTCCTCACCCCCGAGCGGCTGAGCGAGGTCTACGGCATCCGCATCGAGGTCGACACCGACCCCCTCACCGGCCGGCTGCGCACCCGCGCCCTCGGCCGTCACCACACCCGAAGCGAAAGGCTCAGCACCACCCCATGAGACGCCACACCCTCCTCGCGGCCTGCGCCGTCGCCACCGGCGCACTGGCCCTGACCGCCTGCGGCACCACCGAGCCCGCCGCCGACGGCGCCAAGAAGTCCTCCGCCGCCCTCACCCTCACCGACGCCTCCGGGAAGGAGGTGAAGCTCGACGGCCCCGCCAAGAGGGTCGTCGGCACCGAGTGGAACGTGGTCGAGCACCTCGTCACCCTGGGGGTGCAGCCGGTGGGTGTCTCCGACGTCAAGGGCTACGGCATCTGGAACCAGTCGGCGCCTCTCACCGGTGCCAAGGAGATCGGTACGCGCGGTGAGCCCAGCATGGACACCATCGCCTCGCTCAAGCCCGATGTGATCGTGACCACCACGGACCTGCCGGCCGCCGCGGTCAAGCAGCTCCGTGATGTCGCCCCCGTGCTCCAGGTGCGCTCCGCCGACTCGGCCGACCAGATCGGCCAGATGACCGAGAACCTCGACCTGATCGCCGAGGCCACCGGCACCACCGACCAGGCCGAGCAGGTCAAGAAGGACTTCGACGCGAAGCTGGCGGAGGGCAGGAAGGCCCTCGCCGACGCCGGGCTCGACGGCACCGAGATCGCCTTCGCCGACGGCTACGTCACCTCCAACCAGGTGTCGCTGCGCCCCTACACCGGCACCTCCCTGATCGGCACGGTCAACGAGCGGCTCGGGCTGAAGAACGCCTGGACCGCCGAGGGCGACAAGGACTACGGGCTCGCCTCCACGGACGTGGAGGGCCTGACCAAGCTGAGCAAGGACGCCCAGTTCGCCTACATCGGCAACAAGGACGACGCGGCCAGCGACCCGTTCGCCCATGAGCTGAAGGACAACGCGGTGTGGAAGTCGCTGCCGTTCGTGAAGTCCGGTGCCGCGCACCGGCTGCCCGACGGCATCTGGATGTTCGGCGGCCAGGCGTCGATGTCGGCGTATGTGGACGCCGTCGTCGACGCGCTGTCGAAGTAGCGCGATGGCGGTCACCGCCACCACCCCCGCCGCCGGTCCGGCGACCCTGGTGTCCCGGACCGGCACGGCCGCGGTGACGGTCGGGCTCGTCCTGCTGGTCGCCGTCCTGGCGGTCGTCGACATCACCCAGGGCACGGCCGCGGTCGGCGCCTCCGAGGTGGTCAAGGCGCTCACCGGGCGGGCCGACCCCGGCGACGCGTCCGTGGTCATCGAGTCCCGGCTGCCGCGGATGACCGCCGGCCTCCTCGTCGGTGTCGCGCTCGGCATGGCGGGCGCCGCCCTCCAGGCCGTCAGCCGCAATGTGCTCGCCGCGCCCGACACGCTCGCGGTCAACGCGGGCGCCTACTTCGCCCTGGCCCTGTTCACCGTCACCGGGGTGTCGCTGCCCCTGCTGGCGTCCTCGGGCGTCGCCTTCCTCGGCGGCCTCGCGGCGGCGGGCGTCGTGCTCGGCCTGTCCGGGCTCGGCGCCGGAACCGTACGGCTGGTGCTGGCCGGCACCGCGCTCGCGCTCGGACTGACCGCGATCACCGAGGGCTTCCTGCTGCTGTTCCCGCAGGAGACCGAGGGCCTCTACCAGTGGAACCAGGGCAGCATCGCGCAGAACGGCTACGACGGTGTGCTCCAGATGGGGCCGCTCGTCCTCGTCGCGCTGGCCGGGCTGCTGCTGGCGGGCCGGCGAGTGGACGCGCTGGCGCTCGGCGACGACGCGGCCCGCGGGCTCGGCGTCCCGGTGCGCGCCACCCGGATCACCGTGGTCGTGCTCGGGGTGCTCCTCGCCACCGCAGCGGTCACCCTCGCCGGGCCGATCGGCTTCGTCGGCCTGTGCGCCCCGGCCCTGGTACGCGGGCTCGCGCGCTGGTCGCGGGGGCTGCTCCGCACCCGGGTGGGCGTACCCGTCGCGGGCCTGGTCGGCGCGGCCCTGGTGCTGGGCTCCGATGTGCTGCTGCGGGCCTTCCTGTCGGGCGACACCGCGGTGTCCGTGCCCACCGGTGTCGTCACCAGCATCATCGGCGCCCTGTTCCTGGTCGTGCTGGCGGCCCGGGTGCGGGACACCTCCGGCGCCGCGGCCCAGGACCGGCTGCGCATCCGCAGCCGTACGGCCTTCCTCGTGGTGACGGCGGTCCTCGCCGTCGCGCTGATCGGCATGGCGGTCACCGCCGTGCTGCTCGGGGACAGCAAGCTGCTGCTCGGCGATGTCGTCAACTGGGCGCAGGGCCGGGCGGGTCAGACCGTGTCCTTCGTCCTGGACACCCGGGTCCCCCGGGTGCTGGCGGCCCTGTTCGCGGGCGCGGCGCTCGCGCTGTCGGGCACGCTGGTGCAGGCCGTCACCCGCAATCCGCTGGCCGAGCCCAGTGTCCTCGGGGTCTCCGGCGGTGCCGCGCTCGGCGCGGTGGTCCTGGTGACGACCGTTCCGCTGGCCGGTTCGTGGAGCATCGCGGGCGCGGCCTTCACGGGCTCCGCCCTCGCCGCGGTGGTCGTCTTCGGGCTCGCGGCGCGCGACGGGTTCCAGCAGAACCGGCTGGTCCTCGTCGGTATCGGTCTGTCGGCCGGTACGACGGCCCTGATCAGCCTGGTCATCGTGCTGACGGACCCGTTCAACGCCGCGAAGGCGCTGACCTGGCTGTCGGGTTCGACGTACGGCCGCTCGCTGACCGATGTGCTGCCGATCGCCGGGGTGCTGCTGGTCGGTCTGGTGGTCGCGGTGGTGCGGCGCCGGGAACTGGACCTCGTGTCCCTGGACGAGGACACGCCCCGGCTGCTCGGGATGAACCTGTCGCGCGGCCGGCTCGGGCTGCTGGCGCTGAGTGTGCTGCTCAGCGCGACGGCGGTGGCGGCGGCCGGCACGATCGGCTTCGTCGGTCTGGTCGCCCCGCACGCGGCCCGCGCCCTGGTGGGCCGGCAGCACACCCGGGTCGTCCCGGTGGCGGTGCTGCTGGGTGCCCTGCTGGTCTGCGCCGCCGATCTGCTCGGCCGTACGGTCATCGCCCCGGCCCAGCTTGGGGCGGGCCTGATGACGGCCGTCATCGGCACGCCGTACTTCCTGTATCTGCTGGTACGCAGCCGCTGACCGGCCCGAGGTGAGTACGGCGGCCCCGGTGTCCTGAGTATCCGCGCTCAGGGCACCGGGGCCGGGCCGTCCGACACTGGCGGCACGTCCGTGAGCGATCGAGGAGTCCGCTGTGCTGAGCCGTGCCGCCGCTGTCCTGGCCCCCGTCCTCGGACGGCTGTCCGTGACCCGCGAGGCGGTGACGGCCCTGCCCGCCGGGTCGGTGTTCGCGGCCAACCACGACTCCATGGCGGACCCGGTGGTGGTGCTTGCGGCCCTGCGGCGGCTGGGCGTGGAGCCTGTCGTGATGGCGACGGCGGGACTGTGGCGGGTACCGGTGCTGGGGCGGGCGCTGACCCGTGAGGGGCACATCCCCGTGCACCGCCGCACGGCGCGGGCCGCGCGGGCGCTGGATCTCGCCGCCGAGGCGCTGGCGAGCGGCCGGCATGTGCTGATCTACGGCGAGGGCGGGCTCCCGGACCGCACGGACCCGGCGCCGGGCCCTCCGGTGCCGTTCCGCACCGGACTCGCCCGGCTGGCCGCCCGCTCCGGGGCGCTGGTGGTCCCGGTCGGTCACGCGGGCGCCCGGCGGATCTCCTCCGGTTCGACGGCGAAGCAGCTCGCGGGGGCGGTCAGTGCCCCGCTGCGCCGCCCGCACTTCCATGTCCACGTGGGTGCCCCGGTACGGCTGCCGTCCGACCCCGGGCGGGCGACCCTGGTGGCGCACCGGGCCGTGAGCGGGGCGTGGGGGACGGCGGCCAGGGCGGTGGGCGCGCCGGGGTGAGCGGGGTGTCCGCTCAGCAGCAGTGGCTCTTGATCCCGGTCTCCAGCCGGCAGAAGCAGGACGACTCCACCGGTACGTCCGCCAGCGCGACGGCGACCTTCAGCTGCTGGGCGACGATCCGCGCCTGCGCCGTACGCCCCAGCCGGACCAGGCATTCGTGGAAGCCGTGCAGGGCCCAGACGTTGCCGGGGTGCTGGCGGGCGCGCGGCAGGGTGTCGTCCAGGCCCAGGTCGGCGCGGTAGACGGCCTCGGCCTCGGCGACCCGGCCCTGCTCCAGGAGGAGGGCGCCGTACGCGTGCCGGGTGGGCTGCATCCAGCCCCAGGGCTCGTCGTACTCCAGGGTGTCGTCCAGTTCGATCGACCGTTCCAGGGCGGCGAACGCGGCGTCGAAGTCGCCTTTGCGGTACTCCAGTTCACCGTCCAGCATGGCGGAGGCGATGGCGAGGACGGCGACACAGCTGTTGTTGAACAGCGTGCGGGTCTCCTGGACCCGTCCGACGGCCGCGCGGAACCGCTCGCGCTCCGCCTCGGCCTCGGCGATCCGGCCGGTGGCGGAGAGGGCGACGCCGCGGGCGTAGTGGAGCATCGCGGTCGTGGTGCTGTAGAGGTCCTGGTCGGTGGGGAACGACAGTTCCAGGATGTCGGACCAGCGGCCGAAGCGGATCAGCACATGGACCCGCATGGCCAGGAACCCCTCCAGCCAGTCGGCCATGGGCGGGCTCTCCACCCGCAGCAGGTCCTCCGGGACGGCCGCCTCCAGTTCGGCGGCCGTGTCCAGGGCGATCTCGGAGCTGCCGAGGAACATCGCGCCGTAGATCTTGAAGTGGAGGTTGTGGCAGCGGTACAGGGTGTAGAAGTTCATCGGCCCGGACCGGTCGAGGGTCTTGCGGTCCACGGCGATCGCGACGCTGTTGTCGGACACGACCCGCCGGTAGTCGCCGCACAGCACCTCCAGGTGGGAGGGCATGTGGGCCAGGTGCCCCGCGTCGGGGACCAGCCCGCGCAGCCGGTCGGCGACGGCCAGCGCGGACTCGGGTTCCGGTGACATCTCCATCAGATGGATGTAGAGGTGCAGCACCCCCGGGTGGTCCCGCCCGGCGGGGGTGGCGAGGGCCCGGTCGAGCACGGCCTTCGCCTCGGTCGTACGGGCGCCCGCGGCGGGCTCGCCGGTGCGCAGGTCCCACAGCTGCCAGGGGGTCAGGCTCATCAGCGCGTCGGCGTGGAGCGTGGCCAGGTCGAGGTCGTCGGGGGCGAGTGCGTAGGCGGCGCGCATCCCGTCCGCGTAGGCGGTGTTCCAGACCGAGAGGTCCTCGTCGGGGCCGGACCGGGGGTAGCGGGCGCGCAGTGCCTCGATCAGCGCCCGCTCGACCGGGGTCGCTCCGGCCGCCTTCTCGTGGGCGCGTTCGACGGCCGCGTGGGTGCGCTCGACGGTACGGGTGAGGTCCTGCTCGTCGAATGCGTCCCACGGCTTGTTGTAGTTGGGGCCGAGCGCGTAGGCGATGCCCCAGTGGGCCATGGCGCAGTCGGGGTCGGCGTCGGCCGCCTTCTCGAAGCACCGGACCGCTTCCTCGTGGTGGAAGCCGTACGTCCACACCAGCCCGCGGTCGAACCAGCGCTGGGCCTCGGCGGAGGCGGTGGTGACGGGGCGGGTGTGGGTGCCGAGGTCGTAGTAGTCCTGGGGTTCTTGGTGTTCCTGGGGTTCTTGGCGCCTTTGGTGCCCCTGGGGTGATTCCGGGATGTCCGCCGGTCCGTTCACGCCGTTCACGCTCTCCACGCCGTCCACGCCATTCAAGGGGGGTGCCTCCCGAACCATGCCACGCCGGATCTGCGGGGACCCAGCGTAGTGGTGATCTCAGTGGGGCGACGGCGATCCCGTGCGGGTCCCGCGGAGCCGGTGCTCCTCCTCGGCGGCCTTGCGCAGGGCCTCCGTCCAGGGGGCGTGGGCGTCCTGGGAGCCGGGCAGCGGGATCTCCAGGAGTCTGCCGAACGTGCCGGTGCGCGCCCATTGCCGGAAGCGGTGGTGCACGGTCTGCCAGGCTCCGTACCGGGCGGGGATGGTGCGCCACGGGCTGTCGGTGCGAAAGCGCCACAGCACTCCGTCGAACTGGGCACGCAGCCCGTCGGGATAGGGGCCGCGCTCGCCGACGGGGAGCAGCGGCTCGACCGACTTCCACTGGGCGTCGGTGAGGTCGTCCGTGCCGAGGTCGGTGCAGGCGACGACCTGGGCCCGGGGCGTGGGGGGCGGCGGGGTGTCAAGGCCGCCGAGGAGGGTGCGGACCGTCTCGATGACATGCGCGACCATGGCGGGGGCGGCACCGGGGCGGGCGTGGGCGCTCATCCGGATCGCCGGGGAGCGCGGGAGAGCGGGGTACTCGACCAGGCCGTCGTAGCCGCGGGCGGTGGCCGCGAGGAGGGAGACACCGAGACCGGCGCGGGTGGCCTCCAGCACGCCGGTCAGATAGCCGGCGTCGCAGATCACCGACGCCGGGATGGCATGGGCCGACAGTACGTCCAGCGCCTGGCGGCGTACCGCGCAGGGTTCCTCGATCGCCGCCACGGGCAGCCGGGCCGGGGCGGGCGGGGGCGTCCAGCCGGGCGCCGCGTACCACTTCAGGGGCAGCCCGCCGACCGGGGTGCCCGTCGTCGCGACCGCCTCGGTGACGTAGACCGCCACATCCACCGATCTGCGGTCGACGGCCTCGACCAACCGGGCCGAGCGGTCGACGCGGAACCGTACCTGGCAACTCGGTAACGACCGCTGGACCGCCGCGGCGATGCTGGGCAGGATCCGGTCCGCCGCGTGCTCCGCCGACCCGATCACCACGGTCGTGGGCTCCGCGCCGAGGAGTCGGCGGGCCGCCTCGTCGTGCACGTCCAGGATCCAGCGCGCCTCGTCGAGCAGGAGGTGCCCGGCCGCGGTGAACCGGGTGGTACGACCGGTCCGTTCCACCACGGGACGGCCCAATGTCCGCTCCAGCCGCCGCACATGCTGGCTCACCGCGGACTGGCTCAGGGTCAGGGACTCGGCCGCCCGGCGGAATCCGCCCTCGTCAGCGACGGCCACGAGGCTGCGCAGGGCGATGATGTCAAAGACCGGTCTCATGGCCGCAAGCTAGCACCGACTGATAAGTAATCACGATCACTTGACACTCCTTGTTCCTGCTTGGTCAACCGTTGGTTCTCCCAGCCTCGCTCCGGTCGGCGCCGCCGTGTCAAGCGGTGGGCGTGAACAGGCGGAAAGGTAGGGAAGGGGTCCCGAAACATAGGGGTTGGCGCACCCGGGACGCGATGACACCGTGCCGTCAACGCGCCCCGCCCCATGGAAGAGGACCCCATGACCGATCCCCGTACCGTCCTTGTCACCGGCTCCTCCTCCGGTATCGGCCTGGCCACCGCGGTCCGGGCCGCCGTCTCCGGTCGCCGGGTCGTCGCCACCCTCCGCGACCCGGACCGCGCCGACGCCCTGCGCGCCGCCGCCGACGGCGCCGGGGTGGGCGACCGGCTGCGGATCGTGCGGCTGGACGTGACCGAGCCGGAGTCCGTCGCCGCCGCCGTGGCCGAGGTGATCGGGCGGTACGGCCGGCTGGACGCGGTCGTCAGCAACGCGGGTGTGGGACAGCTCGGGACCGTCGAGCAGATAGGTGTGGACGCCTTCCGGGCCGTACTGGAGACGAACTTCTTCGGCGCGGTGGAGCTGACCCGGGTGGCGCTGCCCCATCTGCGGGCGGCCGGGGGGCGGCTGATCGCGGTGTCCAGCCTGGGCGGGCTGATCGGGCAGCCGTTCAACGAGGCGTACTGCGCGGCCAAGTTCGCCCTCGAAGGGTTCCTGGAGTCGCTCGCGCCGGTCGCCGCGCGCACCGGCGTGAGCGTGAGCGTGGTCGAACCGGGGCCGGTGGCCAGCGAGTTCGTCACCCGTCTGGAGCCGTCCGTGCCCGGTCTGGTCGAGCGGGCGGGGCCCTACGAGGCGGCCTTCACGTCCTACCTGGGTGCCACCGCGCAGCTCTTCGCGCAGGCCCAGAGCGCGGACGAGGCGGCGGCGACGGTGGTGGAGGTGCTCGACGCCGAGCGGCCCCCGTTCCGGGTGCAGACCTCCGCCGCGGCCCGCGATCTCGCCGCGATCAAACTGGCCGACCTCGACGGCTCCGCCGTACAGGCGGTCACCGGTGCCTGGCTCGGCTGAGCCGCCGCGGCCCGCCGTACCGCCCGTCGGGTCGGCCCTCACGGCAGCACCACCACCTGCGCGGCGTAGGACAGTCCGGCACCGAAGCCGACCAGCAGGGCCAGGCCGCGGCTCGGCACCGCGCCCCGGGCG
The DNA here is from genome assembly GCF_044757045.1 of Streptomyces sp. NPDC091377. Lineage (NCBI taxonomy): Bacteria > Bacillati > Actinomycetota > Actinomycetes > Kitasatosporales > Streptomycetaceae > Streptomyces > Streptomyces sp. NPDC091377. The sequence goes on from NZ_JBIVUE010000009.1 coordinate 282,981, forward strand.
AGGAGTTCCTCCATGGCGAGCGGGACAGACGCCGCGGAGGTGTTCGCCGTGTGGACCACGTCACGGGCGACGGCGACATGGTCGGGCAGGCCGAGCGCCGACGCCGACGCGTCGATGATCCGCAGGTTGGCCTGGTGCGGGACGAAGGCGGCCAGGTCGTGCGCGGTCACCCCGGCGGCGGCGAGCGCGGCCCGCGCCGCTCCCGGCACCGTGGCCACCGCCCAGCGGAAGACGGCCGGGCCGTCCATGCGCAGGGTCGGCACCGTGCGGGCGGGGCCGGGGGTGGCCTGGCCGGGCCAGGGTGCGCAGTGGGCGATCGCGGTGTGGCGGTCGCCCTCGGCGCCCCAGACGACCGGTCCGATGCCGGGTGCGTCGGCCGGGCCGACCACGACCGCGCCGGCCCCGTCGCCGAACAGGAACGCCGTGCCGCGGTCCGTGGGATCCACGATGTCCGTCATGCGTTCGGCGCCGACGACCAGCACATGCCCGGCGTTGCCCGACCGGATCAGGGAGTCCGCCGTGGCCAGCGCGTGCACGAAGCCGGCGCAGGCCGCCCCGATGTCGACGGCGCCCGCCGCCAGGGCGCCGACGCGGTGGGCGACCCGGGGCGCGGCCGGGGGTGACTGTTCCAGGTGGGACATCGAGGCCAGCAGCACGGCGTCCACGGTCTCGGGGGCCACGCCCGCCTGGGCGAGTGCCTTCAGCGAGGCCGCCGCGGCCATCTCCACCACCGTCTCGTCGGGGGCGGCGTGGCGCCGGGTGGCGATACCGGACCTGCGGCGGATCCAGTCGTCGCTGGACCGGATCGCGTCGGCCACCTCGCTGTTGGGCACGAGGCGGGCGGGGCGGTAGGCGCCCACGCCGAGGATCCGGGAACCGGGGCGGGCCGGGGCGGCGTTCAGGAGGTGGGCCGGACGGTCCGTCCCCTCCCGGCCGCCCGTCACCGGGTCACCTCCGCCACGCGCGGCACGGCCGGGGTGGGCGGTGCGTGGGTCGGTGTCGCCTCGAACTCGCCGTCCAGATAGCGCCGCCGGGTCTCCCGCCGCTGCACCTTGCCGCTGGAGGTCTTGGGCAGCGCGCCCCGTCGTACCAGCACGATCTCCTCGGCCTCCAGCCGCTGGCCGTCCCGTACCGCCGTCCGGATCCGCTCGCGCAGGCCCTCCGGGCCCCCGTCGCGCAGCGCCCGCCCGTCCGCCTCGACCACCAGCACCAGCAGTTCGGCCGTGCCGTCGTCCACGGAGAACGCCGCCGCGCAGTTGGGTCGCAGTGCCGGATCCGCCCGTTCGGCCGACGCCTCGATGTCCTGCGGGTAGAAGTTGCGCCCCTTGTGGATGACCAGGTCCTTGAGCCGTCCGGTGACGAACAGTTCGCCGTCGTGCAGGAAGCCCAGATCGCCGGTGCGCAGCCAGGTGTCCGGGGCCGCCTCGTCGCCGGGGCGGGCCAGGAAGGTGCGCAGGGTGTCCTCGGGCCGGCCGTGGTAACCGTCGGCGACGCAGGGGCCGTTGACCCAGATCTCGCCGACGGTGCCGTCCGGCAGTCCGGTGCCGGTGTCCGGGTCGCTGATCCGGACCGACGTGGCCCCGACCGTCGTACCGCAGCCGACGGCGTGCACCACGCCGGGGTCGGGCCGCGGGTCGGCGCCCGGGGCACGGGAGAGGGCCGCGTCCGTACCGATGCCGATGCCGATGCCGATGCCGGTGCCGATGCCGATGCCCGTGCCGGTGCCGATGCCCGTGCCGGTGTCGGTGCCGGTGCCGGTGCCGGTGTCGGTGCCGGTGCGCGGTCGTTCGGCGCGGCCTGCGCGGAGGGCCTCGGCGTCCAGTACGAGGAGGGTGGGGTCCTGGTCCTCGCGGCTGCCGGTGACCTTCAGGGTGTTCTCCGCGAGTCCGTATCCGGGGCACATGGCGCGGGAGCGGAACCCGGCGGGGGCGAAGGTGCGGGTGAAGGCGCGGACGGCGCTCCAGCGCACCGGCTCGGCCCCGTTCGCCGCCACCCGCAGGGCGGACAGGTCGAGCCCGTCCGGCACCCCGTGGTCCGCCGCGTCCTGGACGCACAGCTCGTAGGCGAAGCTCGGCGCGGCGGTGTGGCTGCCGCGGAAGCGTGAGAGCGCCTCCAGCCAGCGGCCCGGCCGCCGGATGAACGCCTCCGGGCTCATCAGGTACGCCGGTATCCCCGCCCAGAGCGGCAGCACCACCCCGAACAGCATGCCCATGTCGTGGAAGAGGGGCAGCCAGTTGACGACGGCGCTGTCCGGGCGGCACGGCCAGAGCAGGTCGGTCTCCGCCACGTTGGCACGGAAGTTGGCGTGGGTGACGCGCACGCCCTTGGGGTCGCCGGTGGAGCCGGAGGTGTACTGGAGCAGGGCGAGGTCGTCCGGGGAGAGCGTCGGGGCGCTCCATTCCTCGGGCGGGGCGGCGAGCGGGGTGTCGGTCGGCACGAGGGTGAGCCCGGCGAGTTGCGCGGAGTCGCCGAAGCGCTCCTCCAGGTCGCGTTTGACGGCCGACGTGGTGAGCACGGTAGCCGTCCCGGCGTCGTCGGCGATCCGGCGCAGCCGGGTCAGGCCCCGCAGCCGGGTCGGCACCTGTACGGGGGCGCCCGCGACGCCCGCGTACATGCAGCCGAGGAGCGCGGCGACGAAGTCGGGGCCGGACGGATGCAGCAGGACGGCGGCGCCGCCGCGCAGCCCGGCCGCGTCCAGTGCGGCGGCCCGGGCCCGCGCGCTCTCGTCGAGTTGTCGGTAGGTCAGGGACCGGTCGGGGGTCTCACCGTTGCGCAGGAAGACGTAGGCGATGTCGTCGGGCCGGGTGCGGGCGCGCAGCCGCAGCACCTCGGGGAGAGTGGGCAGCGCCGTGGCCGTGAGGGCGGGGGCGGTCATGAGTGGCGGATCCTCTTCTTCTCACTGTGCTGTCACTGTCCTGGGGTGCGGGGGGCCGGAGGCCGGGAGTCGGGGGCCGGGGGCCCGGGGAGCCGGGGAGCCGGGGGCCCGGGAGGGGGCAGGCCGGTGCCGAAGGCGGGGGCGTGGTCGCTCAGCCCACGGTGATCGGCCGCCCGTCGGCGGGCGCCGACGCCGAGGGCGCGTGGGGTGACAGGGTTGAGGGTGACGGGGCCGAGGGTGACGGGGCTGTGCGCAGGGGGTTGAGCCATTCCTCGCCGAGTGCGGCCCGGGCCCGCGGGTTCGTCACGCCCAGGCCGGGGGTGGGGGCCAGGGCGAGGACGCCGACCTTGCCGGTGTGCCGGTTCCGCTGGACCAGCCGGGCCGCCTCGCCCACCTCGGCGAGCGGGTACACCTCCGACAGCACGGGGGCGACCGCGCCCAGTTCGAGCAGGCGCATCATCTCGGCGGCCTCGTGGAGGTTCATGCCGTGACTGCCCACGATCCGCTTGAGGTTCATCCAGAAGTAGCGGTTGTCGAAGGAGTGCTCGTAGCCGGTGCTCGATCCGCAGGTGACGACGGTGCCGCCGCGGCGGGCCACGATCACCGAGATCCCGAAGGTGGCCCGGCCCACATGGTCGAACACGACGTGCGGGTCCTCGCCCAGCTCCGCCCGGACGGCCCGGCCCAGCCGCTTGGCCAGCTCCACGGTGTCCGCGCCGGGCGACACCTGCCCGCCGATCCCGATCTCGGTGCGGTTGATCACCACATCGCAGCCGAGCCGGGTGAGCAGCTTCGCCTTCTCCTCGGAGTTGACCACCCCGACCGGGATGCCCCCGCCGTTCTTCACCAACTGGACGGCGAACGCGCCGAGTCCGCCGGTCGCGCCCCAGATCAGCACGATGTCACCCTGCTTGATCCGGGCGCCGCGGTCGCTGACCAGCATCCGGTACGCGGTCCCGCCGCACAGCGGTACGCACGCCGCCTCCTCCCAGGTGAGATGGGCCGGCTTGCGCAGCAGTTGGCTGGCCCGGACGACGGTGTAGTGGGCCAGGCCGCCGAAGTTGGTCTCGTACCCCCATGCCTTCTGATCGGCGCCCAGCATCCCGTCGTGGTGGGTCACCGGGTCCTGGTCGTCCACCACGGCCGCGTTGACGGCCACATGGTCGCCCACCTTCCAGCGCCGTACGCCGGCCCCGACCCGTACGATCACCCCGGCCGCGTCGGAGCCCACCACCTGGTACGGCTGATCGTGCCGGGCGGGATAGCCACCGCCGCGCGCGAAGCGCTTGAGCGCCCCGAACGTCGACACGGGCCTGAAGGTCGCCGACCAGACGGTGTTGTAGTTGATGGAGCTGGCCATCACCGCCACCAGCACCTCGTCCGGCGCGAGCACGGGCATCGGCACCCGGCCCACCCGCAGCGAACGCCGTACGTCGGGATCGGCCGCGCCGTCGAAGAGGCCGGCGTCGTCCTGCCGGATATGGGCGGCGACGAAGTCCTCCGGAACCGGGGCTTTTTCGAGTTCGTCGGCGGGGGCTCCCCGAAGAACCGCTTCCGTCAGTGAATCCATGAGTGACCTGTTCCTCCATGCATGGCGGTGCCCGGCACCGCAGGACGGCCGGGGACTGTTTGCCACTGACGCTAGAGTCGCTCATTTTGAATACGGAACCCCTAAACGCGGGGAGCTAGGGGTGGGGGCCGGGAAAAGGCTTTCCGTGGGCTGGAAAGCTTCCTTGAGGTGTGGATCCGCGCAGGTGGACCCCGGACACCGGGGTTCTAGGGGGAGGGTAGGGGTGGGCCCCGTCGATTTCGCGCGGCGAGACTTGGGGGGCGATGTCGAGCATCACCGAAGCGAAGGGGATCACGGCACTCGCGCTTTCCTCAAGGGGATGAATCATCCCGATAAACCTTCCCGCAACGGATTCCTGGAAAGGGGTCGGCGAGCAGAATGACCACTCCCGTCGCTGTGATCGGAATGGCGTGCCGACTGCCCGGCGCGGCCGACCCGGACGCATTCTGGGAGCTGCTGCGCAGCGGCACCGATGCGGTCGGGCCGGTGCCCGAGGAGCGCAGGGCTCCGGACCGGCGCGAGGGTGCCGTCCCGACGCGAAAGGGCGTCGATCCGACGGCGCGGAAGAGCGTCGATCCGACCCGAGAAGGTGCCGATCCGGCGCCCGGCCTCGGGCTGCCCGGCGGATTCCTCACCGGCGTCGACCACTTCGACGCCGACTTCTTCCGTGTCTCGCCGCGCGAGGCCGCCGAGATGGACCCCCAGCAGCGGCTGGTCCTCGAACTCGCCTGGGAGACCCTGGAGGAGGCCGGGATCGTCCCCGCCGCCCTCGCGGACACCTCCGTCGGTGTGTACGTCGGCGCGATGGCGTACGACTACGCCACCTTGCGCCACCGTCCGGACGCCGCCCCCCTCACCCGTCACACCCTCACCGGCCTCAACCGCGGCCTGCTCGCCAACCGGGTCTCCTACACCCTCGGTCTGCGCGGCCCCAGCCTGACCGTCGACTCCGCCCAGTCCTCGGCGCTGGTCTCCCTCCACCTCGCGCACCGGGCGGTGCGTGACGGAGACTGCGCGCTCGCCCTGGCCGGCGGGGTCCAGCTCAACCTCGCCCCCGACAGCACCACGGCCGCCGCGCGCTTCGGCGGGCTGTCACCGGAGGGGCGCTCGTACCCGTTCGACGCCCGCGCGGCCGGATATGTGCGGGGCGAGGGCGGGGGCCTGGTCCTGCTCAAGCCGCTGGCCGCGGCGCTGGCCGACGGCGACCGCGTGCACGGCGTGATCCTCGGCAGCGCGGTCAACCACGACGGCGCCTCGGACGGACTGACCGTCCCCAGCGCCGAGGCCCAGCGGGATGTCGTACGCCAGGCCGTCCGGGAGGCCGGGATCGAGCCGGGCGAGGTGCAGTACGTCGAACTGCACGGCACCGGCACCCCCGTGGGCGACCCGGTGGAAGCGGCGGCGCTCGGCGCGGCGTACGGCAGCGTACGGCCCGCGCACGAACCCCTGCTGGTCGGCTCGGTCAAGGCCAATGTGGGGCACCTGGAGGGCGCGGCCGGTGTCGCCGGGCTGCTGAAGACCCTCCTCGGTCTCCGGCACCGCGCGCTTCCCGCCACCCTCCATCACGAGACGCCCCACCCCCGGATCCCGCTCGACGCCCTGGGCCTGCGGGTCGTCCGCGACACCGTCCCGTGGCCGCGGCCCGGGCGGAGGCTGATCGCCGGGGTGAGTTCCTTCGGCATGGGCGGCACCAACTGCCATGTGGTGCTGGCGGAGGCGCCGGCGGTGGGCGTGGGTGACCCGGGGGTGTCCGGGTCCGAAGCGACCGGCGCGGAGCCCTCCAGGACGGACGCGGCGGACTCGGCGGGGGCGGCGGAGGCGGCGGAGGCCGTGGGGGCCTTGGGGGCGGCGGAGGCGGCGGAGGCGGCGGAGGCCGTGGGGGCCTTGGGGGCGGCGGACGCGGCGGAGGCCGTAGGGGCCGTGGGGGCTCTCGGGCGGGGGCCGGTCGCCTGGGTGCTGTCCGGTGGCACCCCCGCCGCCCTTCGGGCGCAGGCCGGGCGGCTCGCCGCACATGTCCGTGCGCGGCCCGGGGTGTCCGCCGCCGATGTCGGGCACGCGCTCGCCACCACCCGTACCCACTTCCCGTACCGCGCGGTGGCGCTCGGGGACGACCGCGGGCGGCTGCTGGAGACGCTGGACACGCTCGCCGCCGGTGGCCGCCCGCCCGGCGCCGTGCTCGGCCACTCCCCCGCGCGGGCCGCGGGGCCCCTCGCCTTCCTCTTCCCCGGCCAGGGCAGCCAACGGGCCGGAGCGGGGCTGGGCCTGTACCGGACCACCCCCGCGTTCGCCGCCGCGCTCGACGAGATCTGCGCGCTGTTCGAACCCCACCTCGATCGCCCGCTCCGCGATGTCCTGTTCGCCTCCCCCGGCACCCCCGACGCCGCCCTTCTGGACCGCACCCGGTACACCCAGGCCGGACTGTTCGCGCTCGGCGCCGCCCTGCACCGGCTGCTCGCCAACCACCTCCCCGCCCCCGACGTCGTCCTCGGGCACTCCATCGGTGGCGTCACCGCCGCCCATGTCGCGGGGGTGCTCACCCTCCCGGACGCCGTCACCCTCGTGGCCGCGCGGGGGCGGTTGATGGAGGAGGCCCGCGCGGGCGGCGCGATGATCGCCGTCGAGGCCACCGCCGAGGAGGCGGAACCCCTGCTCGCCCACCGGACCGGTCGACTGGCGCTCGCCGCCGTCAACGGACCGCGCTCGATCGTGGTCTCCGGGGACCCGGACGCGGCGGCGGAGTTCGCCGACCGCTTCGCCGCCCTCGGCCGCAGAACACGGCGGCTGACAGTGAGCCACGCCTTCCACTCCCCGCACATGGACAGCGCCGTCGAGGAGTTCCGCCGGGTCGCCGCCGGCCTCGACCTCCGGCCGCCCACGCTCGACGTCGTCTCCGACCTGACCGGCCTGCCCGCCACCGCCGCCGAACTCACCTCGCCCGACTACTGGGCCGAACACCTGCGGCGCCCGGTGCGCTTCCACGACGCCGTGGGGCAGTCGGCCGCCCGGGGCGTCACCCACTACGTGGAGCTGGGCCCCGGCCATGTCCTCACGGCCCTCGCCCGCTCCGGTGGCGCGCGGGACGCGACCGTCGTCCCGCTGCTGCCCGGCTCCCGCGACGAACGGCTCTCCCTGCTCACCGGTCTCGCCGAACTCCATGTCTCCGGGGCGGCCACGGACTGGACGGGCGGCAGCGCCGCCGCACGGGGACCCCGGGTGCCGCTGCCGACGTACACCTTCCAACGTCGGCCGTTCCACTTCCCGTCGGCCGCGCCCGACCGTGACACCCTCCCGGCCACGGCACCGGAGCATGACCTCTCCGCGCGCAGCGTCCCCGAGGCCACGGCCCCCACGCCGACCGCCCCGCCCCCGTCCCTGACCCCGGCCCCGAGTCCCAACCTCCTCCCCCTCATCCGTGCCGCCGCCGCCGAAGTCCTCGGGCTCGCGGGCGGGCAGGACGTCGACCCGGACCGCACGTTCAAGGAGCTGGGTCTGGACTCCCTCGGTGCCGTGGAGTTCGCGGACCGTCTCTCGCGCACGTCCGGGCTGCGGCTGCCGACCACCCTCGCCTACGACCGTCCCACCCCGCTCGCCCTCGCCGAGTATCTGACGGCGACCCACACCGAGCCCGCCGGACCCACCGGACTCACCGGACTGACCGGACCCACCGGGGCGACCGGACCCACCGGGGCGATCGGGGCGGGCCAGGGCACCGGGACCGACCACGACCCCATCGCGATCGTCGCGGCGGCGGGCCGCTGGCCGGGCGGCGCCGACACCCCCGAGGAGCTGTGGCGGCTGCTGCTCGACGGGACGGACGCCACCAGCGGATTCCCGGTCAACCGGGGCTGGGACGAGGACCTCTACGACCCGGACCCGGACCGCCCCGGCCGCTCCACCGTGCGCCGCGGAGGGTTCCTGCACGACGCCGACCGGTTCGACGCCGACTTCTTCGGGCTCTCGCCGCGCGAGGCCGAGGCGATGGACCCGCAGCAGCGGCTGCTGCTGGAGACCTCCTGGGAACTGCTGGAGCGGGCCGGCCTCGATCCCGCCGCCCTGCGCGCGAGTGCGACCGGTGTCTTCATCGGCGCCTCCCAGCAGGAGTACGGGCCCCGGCTGCACGAGGCCGCCGTCGGCGCCGACGGCGCCGCCGGTTACCGGCTGACCGGCTCGGGCATCAGCGTGGCCTCCGGCCGTATCGCCTACACGTACGGTCTCGAAGGTCCCGCGCTGACCGTGGACACCGCCTGCTCCTCGTCGCTGGTGGCGCTGCACCTGGCGGTACGGGCGCTGCGGTCCGGTGAGTGCGCGCTGGCGCTTGCGGGCGGCGCGGCGGTGATGGCGACGCCGGGCATGTTCACCGAGTTCAGCAGGCAGCGCGGGCTGGCCCCGGACGGGCGGTGCAAGCCGTTCGCCGCCGCCGCGGACGGCACCGCCTGGTCGGAGGGGGTGGGCCTGGTCCTGCTGGAGCGGCTGTCCGACGCCCGTCGGGCCGGGCGCCGGGTGCTCGCCCTGATCCGGGGCAGCGCGGTCAACTCCGACGGCGCGAGCAACGGACTGACCGCGCCCAGCGGGCCCGCCCAGGAGCGGGTGATCCGGCAGGCGCTGGCCGACGCCCGACTGACCGTCCAGGACATCGACGCCGTGGAGGCCCACGGCACCGGCACCACCCTCGGCGACCCCATCGAGGCGCGGGCACTGCTGCGCACCTACGGTCAGGACCGGCCCGCGACCCGCCCGTTGCACCTCGGCTCCCTCAAGTCCGCCCTCGGGCACACCCAGGCCGCCGCCGGGATCACCTCCGTCATCACGATGACCGAGGCCCTGCGCCACGGCACCCTCCCCGCCACCCTCCATGTCGACCGCCCGACCCCGCATGTCGACTGGACCGGCGGCGCCCTCCATCTCCTCACCCGCCCCACCGCCTGGCCCGCCCCGGGCCGCCCGCGCCGCGCCGCCGTGTCCGCCTTCGGCATCAGCGGCACCAACGCCCATCTGATCCTCGAAGAGGCACCCCCGGCCCGGCCGGGCCCCGGACACCCCGCCCCCGCCCCCGCCTCTTCCCCTGACCCTGCCCCTGGCCCCGCCCCCGCCGTCCCGTGGGTCCTCTCCGCCCGTACGCCTCAGGCCCTTCGCGATCAGGCCGCCCGGCTGGCCGCCACGCCGACCGTCGACCACGATCCCGCCGAGGTCGCTCACGCGCTCGCCCGCAGGCCCCGGTTCGAGCACCGCGCGGTCGTGGTGGCCCGCGCACCCGACGACCTCCGCGCCGCCGTCGTCGCCGTAGCGCGCGACGAACCCGCCGAAGGGCCCGCGCGGGTCGTACGGGGCCACGCCGCCGCCCCCGGGAGACTCGCCTTCCTCTTCACCGGCCAGGGCAGCCAACGCCTCGGCATGGGAAGGGAGTTGTACACCGCCCATCCCGCTTTCGCCGCCGCCCTGGACGAGACCTGCGCCGCGCTGGACGCCCACCGCGCCCCGTCCGCCGTACCCCTGCGGGACCTGCTCCTCGCCCGCACGCCCGACGCCGCCCGCGAACTCGACCGCACCCGGACCACCCAACCGGCCCTGTTCGCTCTCGAAGTGGCCCTCTTCCGGCTGCTGGAGTCCTGGGGGGTGCGCCCGGACGTGGTGGCCGGTCACTCGATCGGTGAACTCGCCGCCGCCCATGCCGCCGGGGCCCTGCGGCTGACCGACGCGGCGGCACTGGTCGTCGCCCGGGGCCGGCTGATGCAGGCCCTGCCGGAGGGCGGGGCGATGGTCGCGCTGGAAGCCGCCGAGGATGAGGTCCTCGCCGCGATCGAGACCGCCGCCGGACGGGGCGGAACCGTCGGGACCGTCGGAATCGCCGCGGTCAACGGACCGTCGGCGACCGTGGTCTCGGGGGCGGAGTCCGAGGTGCTCGCGGTCGCCGAGCGGTTCCGTGCCCTAGGCCGCCGTACCCGCGGGCTCCGCACGAGCCACGCCTTCCACTCCCCGCTGATGGACCCCATGACGGCCGAGCTGGGCCTGGTCGCCGACCGGCTCGCGCACCGGCCCCCGCGGATCCCCCTGCTGAGCGCCCTGGACGGCGAGTTGTTCACCCCGGACCGGCCGATCCCCTCCGGTCACTGGGCCGCGCACGCCCGTGGCACGGTCCGCTTCCTCGACGTCGTACGGCGGTTGGCGGCGGACGGGGTCACCGCCTTCCTGGAGCTGGGCCCCGACGCGGTCCTCACCGCCCTCGCGCAGGACGGGATCGGCGCTCCCGCCGACGACGTTCCGCCGCCCGCCCTCGCCGCCGCCCTGCGCCGTGACCGGCCCGAGCCGGAGACCCTGCTCACCGCGCTCGGCACGATCCACGCCCGGGGCGCCGAGGTCGACTGGGCCGCGGTCGTCGGACGGTCCGGGCCCAGCCGGGTGGAGCTGCCCACGTACGCCTTCCAGCGGCGGCGCCACTGGTTCCGGGAGCCGGAACGCCGTACGGCCACCGCTGCTGTCGGCGACGGGTTCTGGGAACTGGTGGAGGGCGGTGAGGCCGCCCCGCTCGCCACGGCGCTCGGCCTCACCGGCACGGGGCAGCGCGCGGCCCTGGACGCCGTACTGCCCGCCCTGTCCGCCTGGCACGCCGAACGCGGGCGCGCGGCCGAGATCGAGGGCTGGCGCCACCGGGTGCGCTGGCAGCAGGTGACCGAACCGGCGGTGACCGCCGTCCGGGGTCGCTGGCTGCTCGTGCGGCCCCAACCTGATCCGACCGACGGCGCGACGAGTCTCCACGACGACTGGGGCGCCCTCCTTGAGCGGGCGCTGACCGACGCGGGAGCGCGGGTCGAGCGGGTCCCGGTGCCGCCGGACCGCACCGACCGCGCGTCGCTCACCGCGCTGCTGGCGGAGGCCGTCGAGCGTGCGCCGACCGAACCGGTGACCGGAGCGCTCTCCCTGCTGTCCCTGCTGTCTCCGCTTTCCCCGCTTTCCCCGCTTTCCGCGGGGCAGACACCGGCGGCGCGGCTTTCTCCCGCGACCGCGCTCGCCGCCACCACCGCCCTCGTCCAGGCGTGGGACGCCGGGGGCGGTGACGCCCCGCTGTGGACGCTCACCCGGGCCGCGGTGACCACCGGCGCGGACGACGAACGGTCCCTCGACCCCGTCGGCGCCCTGGTCTGGGGGCTCGCCGTGGTGGCCGCCACCGAGGTGCCCGGCTGGGGCGGGGTGCTCGACCTGCCCGAGCGGGCCGACACCGGCGCCGCCGCGCGGGTGGTGGCGGCCGTGACCGGTCGGCACCGGGAAGCCGAACTGGCCCTACGGCCCCAGGGGTTGCTCACCCGCCGACTCGTCCCGGCCCCCGGTGGCCGACGACCCGCCGTCGGATGGAAGCCCGGCGGTACGGTCCTGATCACCGGCGGCACCGGCGCGCTCGCCCGGCACACCGCCCGCCGGCTGGCCCGCAGGGGCGCGGCTCACCTCCTGCTGCTCAGCCGACGCGGCGCCGACGCGCCCGGCGCCGCCGACCTGCGGGAGGAACTCACCGCGCTCGGCGCCCGGGTCTCCTTCGCCGCCTGCGACGTGGCCGACCGGGCGGCCCTGGCCCGGGTGATCGCGGCCGTACCGGACGAGCACCCCCTGACCGCCGTCGTCCACACGGCCGCCGTCCTGGACGACGCGCCGCTCGACGCGCTCACCCCGGACCGGATCGACCGGGTGCTACGGGTGAAGGCGGCGGGCGCCCACCATCTGGACGAGCTGACCCGTGGCCTCGACCTCACCGCGTTCGTGCTGTTCTCCTCCGCGACCGGCGTCCTCGGCACCCCGGGGCAGGCCAACTACGCACCCGGCAACGCCTATCTCGACGCCCTCGCCCAGCGGCGCCGGGCCGACGGACTCCCCGCCACCTCCCTGTCCTGGGGCCTGTGGGCGGGCGACGGCATCGCCGGTGACACGGGCGCCAGCACCGTCGCCCGGCGCGGACTGCTGCCCATGGCCCCCGAACTCGCCCTCCGCGCACTGGAACAGGCCCTCGACCTGGACGAGACCCATGTCGTGGTGTGCCGTGCCGACTGGCCGGCCCTCGCCGCGCTGCGCTCCCATCCGCTCCTCGAAGCCCTGGTCGCCACCGGGGAAGCCGGAGAGACCGGAGAAGCCCGGACGGGCGGGAAGGGCGGGGGAACCGGGGACGCGGAGCCGGGCGGGGCCGAGCCGGGCGGGCTGCTCGCCGCGTTGTCGGCGGCGCGCGACGCGCAGGACCGGCGTCGGCTGCTGCTGCGCTTCGTCCGCACCCAGGTCGCCGAGGTGCAGGGCGGCCGGCCGGTGGACTCCGTGGACGTCCACCGGGGTTTCAAGGCGCAGGGGTTCGACTCCCTCACCACCGTCGAACTGCGCAACCGGCTGAACCGGCACACCGGGCTGCGGCTGCCCACCACCGTGGTCTTCGACCACCCCACACCGCGGGCCCTCGCCGATCTGCTGCACGAGCGGCTCGCCACCCCGGCGGGCGACCCGGACGAGCCGCGGAGGGCACAGCCGGGCGGATCGACGGACCGACCCAGGGACCGACCCACGGACCGACCCACGGACCGACCCACGGACCGACCCGCAGACCGGCCCACGGACCGGCTCACGGACGGAACGGACGTCGCCGGGGATGTCTCCGGGGCGCTCTCCGCCGCCACCGACGACGAACTCATGGACTTCATCGGCAAGGAACTCGGCATCTCCTGAGCCGGCAACGCGCACGAAGGGTGGATTCATGAACGACAGCCGCATGCGGCATCTCCTGGAACGGGTCACCGCCGAGTTGCACACGACCCGCAGGAAGCTGCGCGAGGCCGAGGAGAGCGACCGCGAACCCATCGCCGTCGTCGGCATGGGCTGCCACTTCCCCGGCGGCATCGACTCCCCGGAGGAGCTGTGGCGGCTGGTCGCCGACGGCGGTGAGGTGGTCGGCGCGTTCCCGGACGACCGGGGCTGGGACCTCACCGCGCTGTTCGCCGACGCCGACTCCCCTGCCCGTCCCGGCACCTCCACGACCCGGCGCGGGGCCTTCCTCACCGATCCCGGCGCCTTCGACGCGGACTTCTTCGGCATCTCGCCGCGCGAGGCGCTGGCCATCGACCCCCAGCAGCGGTTGCTGCTCGAAACGGCCTGGGAGACCTTCGAGCGCGCCGGTGTCCGGCCCGACACCCTGCGCGGCAGCGCCACCGGTGTGTTCGTCGGCACCAACGGCAACGACTACGCCCCGCCGCCCGGCAGCGTCCCCGAGGATCTGGAGGGCTACATCCTGCCCGGCAACGCGGCCAGCGTCGCCTCGGGGCGGATCTCCTACACCTTCGGTTTCGAGGGCCCCGCCGTCACCGTCGACACCGCCTGCTCGGCGTCGTCGGTGGCCGTGCATCTGGCCGTACGGTCCCTGCGCGGCGGCGAGTGCGATCTCGCCCTCGCGGGCGGGGTGACGGTGATGACCACCCCGTCGACCTTCGTGGAGTTCTCCCGGCAGCAGGGGCTGTCCCCGGACGGCCGCTGCAAGGCGTTCGCGGGGGCCGCCGACGGGACCGGCTGGTCCGAGGGGGTCGGGCTGCTGCTCGTCGAACGGCTCTCGGACGCCCGCCGCCTCGGTCATCGGGTGCTCGCCGTCATCCGGGGCACCGCGGCCAACCAGGACGGCGCCTCGCACGGGCTGACCGCCCCCAACGGCAGTGCGCAGCAGCGGGTCATCCGCCAGGCCCTGGCCGACGCCGGGCTGACCCCCGCCCAGGTCGACGCGGTCGAGGCGCACGGTACGGGCACCAGGCTCGGTGACCCGATCGAGGCGCAGGCGCTGCTGGCGACCTACGGTCAGGAGCGGGCGGAGGGGCGCCCGTTGTGGCTCGGCTCGGTGAAGTCGAACATCGCGCACACGCAGGCCGCCGCCGGCGTCGCCGGCATCATCAAGACGGTGCAGGCGCTGCGGCACGGGGAACTTCCCCGGACCCTGCATGTGGACGAGCCCTCCCCGCACGTCGACTGGGCGTCCGGCGCCGTCTCCCTGCTCACCGAGCACCGTCCCTGGCCGGAGACCGGTGAGCCGCGCCGGGCCGCGGTGTCGGCGTTCGGGATGAGCGGCACCAACACCCACATCGTGCTGGAACAGGCACCGGAGGAGGACGTCTCCGGCGGCGGGCGTCCAGCGGGCGCCGGGGACCCGTCCGAGGGCGTGCGTCCGTCCGGCGGCGAGGACGCTTCCGCGTCCGGTACGCGGGTCGTCCCTGCGGTGCTCCCCCTCGCCCTCTCCGCCCGAACCCCCGCCGCGCTCAGCGCCCAGGCCGCCGCCCTCGCCGACCGTCTCCGCTCCGCCGACGCCGACGCGGACGCGGACGCCGCCTCCGCCTCCGCCTCCGCCGCACCTGACGCCCTCCCCGCTGTCGCTCGGGAACTCGCCCGGGGGCGGGCCGCGTTGGAGGAGCGTGCGGTGGTCGTCGGCGGCGACCGGGAGACGCTGCTCGCCGGACTCGACGCACTCGCCGCGGGCGCGTCCGCACCCGGTGCCGTACGCGGGAGAGCCCTCGCCGACCCCCGTACCGTCTTCGTCTTCCCCGGGCAGGGCTCGCAGTGGCCCGGCATGGCCCGCGAACTGCTCGACTGCGCACCGGTGTTCGCCGAGGCGGTCGCCGAGTGCGCCCGCGCGCTGGAGCCGTTCACGGACTGGTCGCTGACGGACGTGCTGCGCGGCGCCGCCGGCGCTCCGGGGTACGAGCGGGTGGATGTCGTACAGCCCGCGCTGTGGGCGGTGATGGTCTCCCTCGCCCGGCTCTGGGAGTCCTACGGGGTCCGGCCGGACGCCGTGGTCGGGCACAGCCAGGGCGAGATCGCCGCCGCGTACGTCGCCGGGGCCTTGTCCCTGGAGGACGCGGCACGGGTGGTGGCGCTGCGCAGCCGGGCCATCGGGGCGCTGTCGGGCGGCGGCGGGATGGTGTCGCTGGCGCTGTCCCTGGAGCGGGCCCGGGAGGCGATCGCCCCTTGGGCGGACGAGGTCTCGGTGGCCACGGTCAACGGGCCGTCGGCCGTGGTGGTCGCGGGTGGGTCGGCCGCTCTCGACGCGCTCGTCGCCGTCTGCGAGCGCGACGGCGTCCGCGCCCGCCGGATAGCCGTCGACTACGCCTCGCACACGCCCCAGGTCGAGCGCGTCCGCGAGGAGTTGCTGACCGCGCTGGCGCCCGTCGCGCCCCAGGCGTCCCGGGTCCCGCTGCTCTCGACGGTCACCGGCGACTGGCTCGACACCACCGGCATGGACGCCGCCTACTGGTACACCAACCTCCGGCAGACCGTCCTGTTCGAACCGGCGATCCGCCGACTGGCCGCGGACGGCTACGACTTCTTCGTGGAGGCGAGCCCGCATCCGGTCCTGACCACCGCCGTCCAGGACACGGCCGAGGCCGCGAGGCCGGGAGCGGCAGCCGGATCGGGGTCGGGGTCGGTGTCTGGATCTGGATCAGAGTCAGAGTCAGGGTCGGGGTCGGGGTCGGGGTCGGACGGGGGCGCTGACCCGGGAACCGTGGCCGTCACCGGTTCGCTCCGCCGCGACGACGGGGGGACGGCGCGCTTCCTGACCTCCGTGGCGTACGCGCAGGTGCACGGGGTGGCGGTGGACTGGACCCCTGTCTTGGGAGCGGACCGGAGGGCCGGCGTCGCCGATCTGCCCACCTACCCGTTCCAGCGCCGCTCCTACTGGCTCACGGCGACCGCGAGACCGGCGGACGCCTCCGACCTGGGTCTGCGCCCGGCCGGACACCCCCTACTCGGTGCCTCCCTGCGCCTGGCGACGGCGGACGGCGTGCTGTTCACCGGCCGGCTCTCCCCCCGCGCCCAGCCCTGGCTCACCGACCACACCGTCCTCGACCGGATCGTCGTCCCCGGCACGGCGCTGCTGGAACTGGCGGTCCGCGCCGCCGACGAGACGGGCGCGGACACCGTGGACGAACTGGTCGTAGAGGCCCCGCTGGTGCTGCCCGCGACCGGTGCCGTCGACCTCCAGGTCGCGGTGGACCCGCCCGGCGACGACGGCCGCCGCGCGCTGACCCTGCACTCCCGGCCCCAGGAAGCCGCCGACGGCACCGACTGGACCCGGCACGCCTCCGGATCCCTGACCCGGACCACCGCACCGGGCCGCCCGGCCGCACCGTCGGGTGTCTGGCCGCCGCCGGACGCGCTTCCGCTTCCGCTGGACGGCCTGTACGACCGCCTGGCCGCCACCGGTGTCGTCCACGGGCCCCGCTTCCAGGGCGTACGGGCCGCCTGGCGGCGCGGCGCGGAGGTGTTCGCGGAGGTCACGCTCGGCGAGGCGGAACGGGCGGCGGCGGGCGGGTTCGGGCTGCATCCGGCGCTGCTGGACGCGGGCTTCCACGCCGCCGTGCTCACCGCGGAGGAGTCGGCGGACGGCCCCGCCCTGATGCCTTTCGCCTGGAAGGGCGTACGGCTGCACGCCTCCGGCGCGACGACCCTGCGCGTCCGGCTCGCCCCCGCCCCGGACGGTGGCCTCGCGCTGGACGCCCACGACCCGACCGGGGCCCCGGTCGTCACCGTGGACTCCTTGACGTACCGGCCGGTCTCCGCGGGTCGGCTCGCATCCGGGGCGGACCTGCCGCTGTACCGCCTGGAGTGGCGGCCCCTGCCGCTCACGGCTCCGGAAGACAGCACCCCGCCGGTCTTCCGCGACGGCAGCACGGCGTCGGCCGGCATCGCGGAGGCGGTCGGCGCGGGGCGCGCGGTGCCGGACACGGTCTGGTACGAGGTGCCTCCCGGTCCCGACGCGCCGACACCGACGCGGGCCGCGACCGAGGACGACGTACCGGCGTCCGTGGCGGACGACGTCCCGGCCCGGGTCCGGGCCACCCTCGACCGGGTGCTCGCGCTCGTGCAGGACTGGCTGGCGCGCCCCGGACTCGACGGCGTACGACTGGCCGTCCTGACCACCCGGGCCGTGTCCGTCGACGGTGAGGCGCCGGATCTCACGACCGCCGCCGTCTGGGGCCTGCTGCGTTCCGCCCAGTCCGAACACCCGGGACGGCTGCTGCTGGTCGACGGTGACGGCACGGACCGCGCCCGCGCCCTGCTCGGCGCGGCCGGGAGCACCGGGGAGGCCCAACTCGCCCTGCGGGGCGGCGACGCCTTCGTCCCACGGCTCACCCGGGCCGCCACCGCCGCGCCCCGGCCTTTCGCCGCGCCCGACGGAACGGTCCTGGTCACCGGCGGTCTCGGTCTCCTGGGCCGGCTGATCGCCCGTCGGCTGGTCACCGAGCACGGCGTACGGCATCTGCTGCTGACCGGAAGGCGGGGCCCGGGGACACCGGGCGCGCGGGAGTGCGCCGCCGAACTGACCGGCCTCGGCGCGGACGTCACCGTCGTGGCGGTCGACGCGGCCGACCGGGACGCCCTGCGGGCCGTGCTCGACGCGCTGCCGGCCGAGCGTCCGCTGACCGCCGTCGTCCACGCGGCCGGAACCCTGGACGACGGGGTGCTCGCCGCCCAGAGCGCCGAACGGCTGGACACCGTCCTGCGCCCCAAGGCGGACGCCGCCTGGGCCCTGCACCGCCTCACCCGCGACCACCCGACCCTCACCTCCTTCGTCGTGTTCTCCTCCGCCGCGGGCGTCCTGGGCGTGCCCGGCCAGGCGAACTACGCCGCCGCCAACGCCTTCCTCGACGCCCTGGTGGCGCACCGCCGCGCCCTCGGACTGCCCGCCACCTCCCTCGCCTGGGGACTGTGGGACGAGAGCAGCGAACTGACGGGCCATCTCGACCGGGCCGACCATCTGCGCAACGCCCGCCACGGCACCCGCCCGCTGAGCACCGCCGAGGGCCTCGCCCTCTTCGACGCGGCCCGTGCGACGGACGACCCGCTGCTGGTTCCGCTCGCCGTGCGCCACGGCGCCGACCCCGCGCAGCTCCCGCCGGTCCTGCGGGACGTCGTACGCACCCGGCGGCCCGCCGCGCGGACGGCGTCCGAGGAGTCCGGCACCTCCCTCGCCGCGCGGCTGCGCGCCCTGGCGGCGCCGGCCCGCGAGGAGCTGGTCACCGGGCTGGTGCGGGCCGAGGCGTCGACCGTCCTGGGCCGGGACGACCGTACGGCCATCGCCGCCGACCGGGCGTTCAAGGACCTCGGCTTCGACTCGCTGACCTCCGTCGAGCTGCGCAACCGGCTCGGTACGGCGACCGGTCTCCGGCTGTCGCCGACGCTGGTCTTCGACCACCCGACCCCCCGGGCCCTGGCGCGTTTCCTGCTCGGCCTGATCGTCGGTGACGGCGAACGGTCCGAACCGGCGCGGGCGCCCGTCCGCGCGCCCGCCGCCCCGGACGAGGTGAACGACCCCGTCGTCATCGTCGGCATGGGCTGCCGGCTGCCCGGCGGGGTCGCCTCGCCCGACGACCTGTGGGACCTCGTCGCCACCGGCACCGACGCGATCACCCCCTGGCCCGAGGACCGGGGCTGGGATCTCGACGCCCTCTACGACGCCGACCCCGATCGCCCCGGCCACACCTACACCCAGCACGGCGGATTCCTGCACCGGGCCGCCGACTTCGACGCGGAGTTCTTCGGGATCTCCCCGCGCGAGGCGCTCGCCATGGACCCGCAGCAACGGCTGCTCCTGGAGACCTCCTGGGAGACCTTCGAGCACGCGGGGATCGACCCCACCACCCTGCGCGGCAGCGGCACCGGCGTGTTCGTCGGGGTCATGTACAACGACTACGCCTCCCGGCTGCACGAACTGCCCCCGGAGCTGGAGGGCTACCTCCACAACGGCAGCGCGGCCAGCGTGGCGTCGGGGCGGCTGTCGTACACGTACGGCTTCGAGGGCCCCGCGGTGACCGTCGACACGGCCTGCTCGTCGTCCCTGGTGGCACTGCACCTGGCGGTACGGGCGCTGCGCGGCGGCGAGTGCGATCTCGCCCTCGCGGGCGGGGCGACGGTGATGGCCTCGCCCTCGGGGATGGTCGCCACCTCCCGGCATCGCGCCTTCGCCCCCGACGGCCGGGTCAAGGCGTACGCCGCCTCGGCCGACGGCACGAGCTGGGCGGAGGGGGTGGGGCTGCTGCTGGTCGAACGGCTCTCGGACGCGCGGCGCCTCGGTCACCCCGTGCTCGCCGTGGTCCGCGGGACGGCGGTCAACCAGGACGGCGCCTCCAACGGCCTCACCGCGCCCAGCGCGAGTGCCCAGCAGCGGGTCGTCCGGCAGGCGCTGGCCGACGCGGGCCTGTCCGCGCAGGACGTCGACGCGGTGGAGGGACACGGCACCGGCACCACGCTCGGCGACCCCATCGAGGCTCGGGCCCTGGTGACCGCCTACGGCCTCGGCAGGCCCGCGGACCGGCCGCTGTGGCTGGGCTCCCTCAAGTCGAACATCGGCCACACCCAGGCCGCCGCGGGAGCGGCCGGAGTCATCAAGATGGTGCAGGCCCTACGGCACGGGGTCCTGCCCAGGACGCTCCACGTCGACCAGCCGTCCCCGGATGTCGACTGGGCCTCGGGCGGAGTACGGCTGCTGACGGAGGAACAGCCCTGGCGGCCGAGCGCCGGACGGCCCCCGCGCGCCGGTGTCTCCTCGTTCGGCGTGAGCGGCACCAACGCACACGTCATCCTCGAACGACCCGAGGACACCACGGGAACCACCACCGCGAACACCACCGCGAACACCACTGCGAACACCACTGGGAACACCACCGGGAACACGCCCGCGGACCCGCCGCTGCCCTGGCTGCTGTCCGCCCGCACCCCGGCCGCGCTCGCGGCCCAGGCCGAACGGCTCCTCCCGCTGCTGCGCGACGCAGGGCCCGGTACCGATGACGGTTCCGGGACCGCTTCCGACATCGCGCACAGCCTGCTCGCCCACCGCCCGCTCTTCGAGCACCGCGCGGTCGTCGTGGCCGCCGGCCGCGAGGCCGCCGCCGGGGCACTGGCCGCGCTGGTACGTGGTGAGCCGGCCGGGAACCTGGTGCGCGGAGCCGCCGCCGAGGGCACCCGGACCGTCTTCCTCTTCCCCGGTCACGGCTCGCAGTGGGCCGGGATGGCCCAGGGGCTGCTGGACTCCGCCCCGGCCTTCGCCGAGCGCGTCGAGGAGTGCGCGCGGGCCCTCGGCCCCCTGGTCGACTGGTCGCTCCTCGATGTCCTGCGGGAGCGTCCGGGCGCCCCGACGCTCGACCGTGTCGAGGTGGCCCAGCCCGCCCTGTGGGCCGTGCTGGTGGCGCTCGCCGCCCAGTGGGAGGCGTACGGGGTGCGTCCGGACGCGGTGGTCGGACACAGTCAGGGCGAGGTCGCGGCGGCCTGTGTCGCCGGCATCCTCACCCTCAAGGACGCGGCGCGGATCGTCGTGGAACGCAGCAGGATCCTCGCCGGGCTGGCCGGCAAGGGCGGCATGGCCTCGCTGGCGCTGCCCCTGGAGGAGGTCGAGCGGCGCCTCGCGGCCTGGCCGGGGCGGCTGTCGGTGGCGACGGTCAACGGACCGTCCGCCGTGGTGGTCGCCGGTGACGACGCCGCCCTGGACGAACTCCTCGCCCGGTGCGCGGAGCGTGGCGAACGCGCCAGGCGGATCAGGGCGGCCACGGTCGCGGGCCACTCCCCCGTGATCGACGAGGCGAAGGCCGAACTCCTCGACCGGCTCGCCTTCGTCACCCCGCGCGAGGGCCGTGTCCCGCTGTACTCCACGGTCACGGGCGCGCTCGCCGGGCCGGGGGAGCTGGACGGCACGTACTGGTACCGCAACATCCGCCGGACCGTGCGCTTCGCGCCCGTCGTCCACGACCTGGTGGCGGCGGGTGGCCCCAGCGTGTTCGTGGAGGTCAGCCCCCATCCGGTGCTCACCGCCTCCGTGCAGGACACCGTGGACGCGGCGCACGCCGGGGAGGTGACCGTGACCGAGACCCTGCGCCGCGGCCACGGCGGATTGGACCGCTTCCTCGCCTCGGCCGCCGCGGTGCACGCCCGCGGTGTGCCGGTCGACTGGTCCCCGGCCTTCGCGCGGCTGCGCCCGCGCCGGGTGGAACTGCCGACGTACGCCTTTCAGCACCGGCGTTTCTGGCTGGACGCGGGGGCGCCGGTCGCCCGCGCGACGGTGGCCGAGGACACGACGGGGGCCGGGGACCCCGGCGGGGCGGACGGGACGGCGGGGACCTCGGCGGACCGGCTCGCCGCCCTCCCTCCGGCCGAGCGCGGCGAGGCGCTGGTGGAGCTGGTGCGCCGTCAGACCGCCGACGTGCTGGGCCATGACGACCTGGCGGACGTGGCCGCGGACCGGCCGTTCAAGGAGCTGGGGCTGGAGTCGCTGACCGCCGTCGACCTGCGCAACCGGCTCGCCGCCGCCCTGGGGCTACGGCTCCCGGCCACCCTGGTCTTCGACCGGCCCACGCCCGCCGCGGTCGCCGCGCATCTGCTGACCCTGCTGCCCCGGCCGACGGCCGCCCCGGGCGGACCGGGAACGGCCCGGGACGCCCTCGCCCTGCTGGAGGGGTTCAGCCCCGACGGCCCTCACGACCCGGACGTCCTCGAACTGGCCACGAGGCTGTACGCGTTGGCCGCCCGCTGGACCGACGGCCCGTCGCCCGACCGCCCGGCCGACGCCCGGCACGGGATCGGGATCAGGGACGGGGGCAGGGACGGGGACGGGGACGAGGTCGGGGGCAGGGTCGGGGACGGGGACGAGATCGACCTGGAGTCGGCGACGGACGACCAACTCTTCGAGCTGATGGACAGCGAGGCGTGATGCACCCCCGGAACCTCCAGAGCAGGCGACATGTCCCGGACACGTCGGACAGACGGCGACGGGTGGAAGGGGCCGACCGTGGCCGATGAGGAGAAGCTGCGGCGCTATCTCAAGCGCGCGCTCGGCGAGAGCCGGGAGGCGCGGCGCCGCCTGGAGCAGGTGGAGTCGGCACGCCGGGAGCCGATCGCCGTCGTCGCCATGGGCTGCCGGCTGCCCGGCGGGATCGCCTCGCCGGACGGCCTGTGGGACCTGGTCGCGGCGGGCGGCGACGCCATCGGCCCCTGGCCCGACGACCGGGGCTGGGATCTCGACGCCCTCTACGACGCCGACCCCGACCGGCCCGGCACCAGCTACGCCCGGCACGGCGGATTCCTGTACGAAGCGGCCGACTTCGACGCGGAGTTCTTCGGGATCTCCCCGCGCGAGGCGCTCGCCATGGACCCGCAGCAACGGCTGCTCCTGGAGACCTCCTGGGAGACCTTCGAACACGCCGGGATCGACCCCACCACCCTGCGCGGCAGCGGCACCGGCGTCTACGTCGGACTGGCCGGGCAGGACTACCAGTCGCGCCTCGACTCGATCCCCGCCGACCTGGAGGGCCACCTCGGCATCGGCAACCTCGCCAGTGTGGCGTCGGGGCGGCTGTCGTACACGTACGGCTTCGAGGGCCCCGCGGTGACCGTCGACACGGCCTGCTCGTCGTCCCTGGTGGCACTGCACCTGGCGGTACGGGCGCTGCGCGGCGGCGAGTGCGATCTCGCCCTCGCGGGCGGGGCGACGGTGATGTCGACCCCCGCCGGGTTCGTGGCCTTCTCCCGGCAGCGCGGGCTGTCGCCGGACGGCCGGTGCCGCGCCTTCGCCGCCTCGGCCGACGGCACCGGCTGGGCGGAGGGCGTGGGGCTGCTGCTGGTCGAACGGCTCTCGGACGCCCGGCGCCTCGGCCACCCCGTGCTCGCCGTGGTGCGCGGCACCGCGGTCAACCAGGACGGCGCCTCCAACGGCCTCACCGCCCCCAACGGGCCCGCGCAGCAGCGGGTGGTGCGCCGCGCGCTCGCCGACGCGGGCCTGTCCCCCCGGGACATCGACGCGGTGGAGGGACACGGCACCGGCACCACCCTCGGCGATCCCATCGAGATCCAGGCGCTCCAGGCCGTCTACGGCGAGGGGCGCCCCGCCGGGCGTCCGCTGTGGCTGGGCTCCCTCAAGTCCAACATCGGCCACACGGCGGCGGCGGCCGGCGCGGCGGGCGTGATCAAGACCGTCCAGGCCCTGCGTCACGGCACCCTGCCCGCGTCCCTGCACGTGGACGCGCCCACCCCGCATGTCGACTGGGCCGACGGCGGGGTGCGTCTGCTCACCGAGCCGCGTCCCTGGCCGGACGCCGACCGTCCCCGCCGGTCCGGGGTCTCCGCGTTCGGGGTGAGCGGCACCAACGCCCACGTGATCCTGGAGGAGGCGCCGCGGGACGGCGCCCCGAGGGAAGCGGCACCCCGCGCCGGGACGCCCGGGCCCGTCACGCTCGCCTGGCCCGTGTCCGCCCGCTCCCCCGGCGCCCTCCGCGAGCAGGCGGCCAGGCTCGCCGGACTGCTGCGGGACCGGCCGGACCTGGCGGCCGAGGACGTGGCCTGGTCGCTGGCGGCCCGGCGCGCCACCCACCGGTATCGGGCGGTGGTCGTCGCGGCCGACCGGGAAGAGGCTCGGGGCGCGCTGCGCGCGCTGGGCGAGAGTCCCGTGTCGAGCGGTGCGTCCGGCGGCCGTACGGCCTTCCTGTTCACCGGACAGGGCAGCCAACGCGCGGGTATGGGACGGGAGTTGTACGAGCGGTTCCCGGCCTACGCCCGGGCCTTCGACGAGGTGGCCGCCGCGCTCGACCGGCATCGCGCGTCACAGGGGACCCCTTCGGTGCGGGAGGCGGTCCTGTCCGACGGGCCCGGGGAGCTGCTCCGGCGCACGGAGTACGCCCAGCCCGCCCTGTTCGCCGTGGAGGTCGCTCTGCTGCGGCTCCTGGAGAGCTGGGGGGTGCGGCCCGACGTGGTCGCCGGGCACTCGATCGGCGCGCTGGCCGCCGCCCACGCGGCCGGGGTCCTCGAACTGGACGGCGCCGCGCGGCTGGTGACCGAGCGCGGACGGCTGATGCAGGCGCTGCCGGAGGGCGGGGCGATGGTGGCCGTGGAGGCGACCGAGGAGGAGGCGGTCGCCGCACTGGCGGGGCTGGTCGACTCGGTCGCCGTCGCCGCCGTCAACGGCCCCCGCTCGCTGGTCCTGTCCGGCGACGAGGAGCCCGTCCTCGCCGTCGCGGACCGCTTCCGGGCCCGGGGCCGCAAGACCTCCCGGCTCCGGGTGAGCCACGCCTTCCACTCACCGCGCATGGACGGCATGCTGGACGACTTCCACCGCGCGGCCAAGGAGATCCCGTACCGGACGCCAGCCCTCCCCCTGGTCTCCGACCTGACCGGCGCCCTCGTGGGCGAGGACGAGCCGCTCTTGGCCGACCACTGGGCGCGGCACGCGCGCAGCCCCGTCCGGTTCCTGGACGTCGTGGGAGCGTTGCGTGCTCTCGGGGTGACCCGGTTCGTGGAGGTGGGCCCCGACGCGGTCCTCACCGCCCTGGTCGGCGACGCGCCGGCCGACTCCGTACCGGCCGGCGAGGCCCCTGCCCTGCTCGCTCCGCTGCTGCGCGCGGGCCGTCCCGAGGCGGCGACGCTGCTCACGGCGCTGGGCCGGCTGCACGCGGACGGGCTGCCGGTGGACTGGCCGGCCACCTTCGAGGGGCTCGCCCCGCGCCCGGTCGCTCTCCCGACGTACGCCTTCCAGCGGCGCCGTCACTGGCTCGACGCCACCGTGACCCGTGCCTCGGCCGAGTCGTGGTCGGGGCCCGGCCCCGTGGTCGCCGACCCCGACCCCGGCCCCGACCGGGCCGCCCGGCTCGCCCGGCTCGCCCCGGCCGCCCGTGACGCGGCTCTGCTGGACCTCGTACGGACGCACGCGGCGGGTGTGCTCGGGTATCCGACGGCCGACGGGGTCGAGGCGCGGCGGCCGTTCGTGGAGGCCGGGCTGGACTCGCTGTCGGCCGTGGAACTGCGCGCCCGGCTCGCCGCCACGACCGGGCTGCCGCTCGGCGGGGCGCTCACCATCCGCTTCCCGACCCCGGTGGAACTCGCCGCCCACCTGGGCGAACTGCTGCGGGGGCGACCGGGGGACGATCCGCCGCCCGGGGCGGCCGAGGGGCCGCTGACGGAGCTGTATCTGCGGCTGTGCCGGGCCGGGGAGATCCCGGCCGCCACGGAGGTCGTCGTGGCCGCCGCACGGCTGCGGGCGACCTTCACCGCGGCCGGCGGCGCGGTGCACGCCGTCCCCCCGGTCGTCCTGGCCCGGGGGGACGCCCCGACGGCTCTGGTCTGCTTCCCGGCGCTCACCGCGCTGTCGGGGCCGCACGAGTACGCCCGGCTCGGGCAGGCCCTCGACGGCCGGCGGGACGTCCTCGCCGTACCGGCGCCCGGGTACGCCCCGGACAGCGCGCTGCCGGACACGGCCGACACCTTCGTCGCGTTGCAGGCGGACGCGGTGCAACGGCTGGTCGGGGAGCGGCCGTTCGCCCTGCTCGGCCGCTCCCTCGGCGGCTGTGTCGCCCACGCCGTGACCGCCGAGCTGGAACGCCGGGGGACACCGCCGACGGGGCTGGCGATGGTCGACACCTACCCCATGGACACGGCGTCCCTGCCGGGCATGGAGTGGTGGATGCCCGCGATGATCAACGGCATGGTCGCTCGCTTCGACGGGTTCGGGCTGGGCCTCGACGACAACGGGCTGACCACGATGGGCGGTTACCTGCGTGCCTTCGGCCCCTGGCAGCCGCGCCCGGTCGCCACCGCGACCCTGCTGCTGCGGGCCACGGACCCGCTGCCCGGCACCCCCGACCCCGGACCCGGCGGGGACACCCGCGCCTTCTGGCGGCTGCCGCACACCACGGCGGACATCCCCGGCGACCACTTCTCCGTCCTGGAGGAACACTCGCCGACCACGGCGGAGGCCGTGGCGCGGTGGCTCAGCGCCATCGAGCGGCCCATCGACCAGTCCACCGACCGGCTCACCGACCGACCCCGCACACCGGAGGAGAACACCCCGTCATGACCCCACCGCGCCCGCTGCATCTCGCCGTCGCCCTGGACACCGTCGGCTGGCACCCCGCCTCCGGCGTCGACGGCGACCCCCACGGACTCGCCCACTGGACCCGTCTCGTCCAGGAGGCCGAGCGCGGGCTGCTGGACTTCGTGACCCTGGAGGACCCGCCGAAGCGCCCCACCGGCCCCCTGGTCGGGCACCGGCTGGACGCGCTGCTGGTGGCCGCCGCCCTCGCCGCCCGCACCGAGCGCATCGGGCTCGTGCCGACCGGCGTCGTCGACCACGCCCAGCCGACCCACCTCGCGCGGGCCGTCGCCACCCTGGACCGGCTCACCGGGGGCAGGGCCGGCTGGCGCACCCAGGTCACCCCGGCCCGGCCGATCGTGCTCGCCGACCTGTTCACCCCGGAGGTGCAGCGGCCGATGGCGGAACTCTTCGAGCGGGCCGCCGATCTGGTGCGGGTGGTGCGCGCCCTGTGGGACGGCGTGACCGACGAGAAGGAGCTACGGGCCCTGGCGCCCGGCCGGTTCGCCCCGGCCGACCCGGATCCGCACGGCAGCTTCACCGCGATCGAGCCGCCCGGCGGGAGGGCCGGGGACTGGCTCACCGTGGACGCCCCCGCGCTGGCGCCGCCCGCCCCGCAGGGTCACCCGGTGGTCTTCACCCTGGCCCACATCAGCCTGCCGTACCGGTACGGGGCCCGCTCCGCGGACGTGGTGTCCGTGACCCCGCACAGCGCCGAGGAGGCACGGGCGACGGTCGAGGAGATCCGGGCCGCGCAGAGTGCCGCCGGGCGGGCCGAGCAGACCGTGCACGTCTTCGCGGACCTCGTGGTCTTCCTCGACTCCGCCCCGGGCCGCGCCGCCGCACGCAAGGCGCGTCTGGACGAGGCCCACGGCAGCGCGTACACCTCCGACGCCGAGGTGTTCGTGGGCACCCCCGCCGATCTCGCCGACCTGCTCCTGGCCTGGCAGCGGTCCGGCATCTCCGGGTTCCGGCTCCGCCCCGCCGCCCTGCCCCACGACCTGAGCGCCGTCACCCGCCTGCTGGTGCCCGAACTCCAGCGACGCGGCGCCTTCCGCACCGCCTACGAGGCCGACACCCTGCGGGGGTTGCTGGGCCTGCCGGTACGGGCGGTGCCGGACCCGCTCTGAGCCCCGCCCCTCCCCGGCCTCCCCTCCCCGGCCTCCCCGTCCCGGTGGCCACGTCCCGGTGGCCACGTCCCGGTGTCCGCTACGGCCGTCCTCCCCCGACCCGTTCCGACTCCGGGCCCAGGAGGGTCGGGGGCAGGTCCGCGCGGCCCTTCACCCCCAGCTTGCGGTAGGTGTGCGTCAGGTGCTGTTCCACCGTGCTGACCGTGATGAACAGTTTCTCGGCGATCTCCCGGTTCGACAGACCGGCGACCGCGAGCGACGCCACCTGGGCCTCGGAGCTGCTGAGTGCCCCGCCCCGGCCGCCGGTGCCGCGCTCCGGGCGGGCGGGGGGCGGGGCGTCGGCGGTGAGCCGGCGGGACAGCGGGGCCAGGCCCTGCGCGTCGGCGATGTCGAGGGCCTGGCGGGCGACCATGCGGGCCCTGCCGTGCTGGCCCGCCCGGGTGTGCACCTCGCTCAGGTCGGCCAGGACCCGGGCCAGTTCCAGTCGGTCACCGGCGGTCTCCAGCAGGTCGGCGGACTCCCTCAGCAGGGTCGCGCGGCGCCGGGAGTCGGCCACGGACGCGGCCGTGTGCAGGGCCAGGCCCCGGGTGCGGGGCTGGGTCGGCGGCACCAGCGCGAGCTGCTCGACGGCCAGCCGCCTGGCCTCCTCGGTCCGGCCGAGCCCCAGCAGCGCCGTCACCGCGTCGCCGCGCCACGGCACGAACGACGGGAGGTCGATGTCCCACTCCCGCATCAGCCGCCCGCACCGCAGCAGATCGTCCAGCGCCCCCTGGAGCAGGTTCACCGACAGCCGCCACCGTCCCCGGGCGTGCAGATACTGCACCCCGTACCGGGTCTGGAAGAGTTGCTCGGGGAGGGACGCCACGGGGGGCCCGCCGGTCTCCGCGCGGCCGGTGGCGGCGGCGGCCAGCTCCAGCGTCGCCAGCGGCGACCCGATGAGGGCGCCCCAGCCGCGCACCGACAGCAGCCCCAGCACCTGCCGCGCGCAGCGCTCCGCGAGCCGTACGTCGCCCTGGCGCATCGCCGCCTCGGCCCGCAGCGCCGTGAACAGCGCCTGCCAGGTGGGCACATCACGCCGGACGGCCTCCCGCAGCAGCCGGTCGCACCAGGGCGCCGCGAGGTCGGACCGGTCGGCGTAGACCAGTACCGACAGCGCCTGGTGGACGGTGTCGAAGGTGCCGTCGTCCAAGAGGGTGGTCTGAAGGGCCAGTTCCGCGCTGCGCACGGTGTCCGGGCCGGGTCCGGAGCGCAGCAGCCGGTTCAGTACGCCGGACATGCGTGGCGCCGCTCCGTCCGTGCCGCGCGCCGGTGGCCGGCGGGACGGCCGGGGCCGGGTGGTGGGCCGGGGCAGCAGGGCCGGGTGCGAGGCGGACAGTCCCTGTCGTACGGCCTGGTACTCGGCGCTCTGCCGGGCGTCGAGCCCGTCCGCGGAGCGCTCCAGGCGGCGTAGCGCGAGGGCGATCTCGTCGCTGCCGCCGGTCCACAGCAGCCGGCCCAGCAGGGTCACGATCTGGCAGCCCGACAGCCGGCCCTCGCGCAGCGCGGCGATCAGCGGGCGCAGCCGTCGGCAGGCGGTGTCGGGGTCGGTGCGGAAGTCGACCAGGCTGCGCAGCACGGTCACCGCCACCCGTCGGTCCTCGTCGGACGCGGCGGCCTCGGCCACGTCCAGGCAGCCTTCCGCGAAGGAGGTGTCGTCCCGGCGCAGGGCCTCCTGCGCGGCCTCCAGCGCCACCTGGTAGGCCCAGGGCTCCGCGCTGTGGCGGGCCGCCACCAGGTGGACGGCGACGGTCGGGGCCGGTTCTCCCGAGGTGTGCAGCAGCCGGGCCGCGTCGCGGTGCAGGAGGGCCCGTTCGGGGGCGGGCATCCCGGCCAGTACGGCGGCCCGGGCGGCGGGGTGGCGGAACCGGCCCGCGTCCAGGACGCCGAAGCCGTCCATCGCCGCCAGGGTCTCGTGGACCAGGAGCCGTGACCGGCCGGTCAGTTCGGCGAGCCGGGCGGACGATCCCGAGGCGTCCAGCACGGCCAGGGCGCGGGCGGTGTCCCGGTAGCGCTCCCCGGCCCGTCGGACACAGGCGTCCGCCGCGCGCCCGTACTCCTCGCCCGCGAACGGCTCGACGGGGCCGGGCCGTCCCGGCGACGGGCGCCCGGCCGCCCGGTCGTGGTGGTCCTCGGCGAGCGCCCTCAGCAGCAGCGGGTTGCCGCCGCTGAGCCGGTGCCAGGACGCGGTGTCCGCTCCCGGGCCGACGAGTTCCCCGACCAGTTCCCCGGTCCCCTCGGGGGACAGCGGCCGGACCCGGAGCCGGGTGACGTGCCGCTGCCGCACCAGCGAGGTCCGCCAGGACAGTTCCGTGGTGCTCGCCCCGTACGCGGTGTCCCGCTCGGCCACCACGAGCAGGACCCGCGTGGAGCGCAGCAGCCGCCCCACGTAGGTGAGGGTGTCCAGGGAGGCGGTGTCGGCGAAGTGGACATCGTCCACGATCACCGTCACGGGCATCCGCTCCGACAGCCGCCACAGCAACTGCCAGTGCACCTGGCTGACCCGTGCGGGCGTCGGCCGGTGAGTGAGCAGGTCGGCGTCGCAGGCCGCGAGGGCCGTGCCGGGCTCGTCGGGGCGCAGCGCCCGTTCCTGCTCGGCGGCGGTGAACTGCCGGTGCCGGAAGATCTGCCCCATCACACCGAGTTCGACGTCCCGTTCGGAACAGCGGGCCGTGGCGTGCAGGACGAGGGCCCCGGCCGCCGCCGCGTGTTCGCCCAGCACATGGAGGAGTTCCGTCTTCCCGACGGCGACCGGCCCGCTCAGCACGGCCACGCCGCCGCTGCCCGCGAGACAGCCGGCCAGCAGCTCTCGCAGTCGCCTCACCTGGCTCTCGCGTTCCACCAAGACCACAGCAGACTCCCCGTCCGACATCGCGCGATGGCGTCGTACATGGTGCGGGGGTCGGCGCTGACCTCCGCGTCGGGCTAGGCACTGGGCGACGGGCCGGACCCTCAGCCGTTCTCCGGCCGGTCGGGGCCGGGGTCGCCTTGTGGCAGACGGGAGCGGATCACCCCGGCGATCCGCTCCATCTGGCCGGTGAGGAAGAAGTGGCCGCCGGGCAGCGGCAGCACTTCTGTCGGGCCGTCGGTGTGCCGCTCCCAGGCGTGCGCCTCCCGGGGCGTCACCTTCGTGTCCTCGGTGCCGAACAGGACGGTGACGGGGGCCGTGATCCGCGGTCCGGGGCGGTGGCGGTAGCGTTCGACGGCCCGGTAGTCGCCGCGCAGGGTCGGCAGCACCATGGCGAGGATCTCGGGATCGGCGAGCAGTTCCGGCGGGGTGCCGCCCTGCCGCACGATCTCGGCGGTCAGCTCCTGGTCGTCGGCCAGGTGGAGCGCTTCGCCCTCCCGTTCGGTGGAGGGCGCCCGGCGCCCCGACGCGAAGAGCGCGAGGGGGCCCGTGCCGGTGGTGGCGGTCAGCCGCCTGGCGGTCTCGTAGGCCACCACCGCGCCCATGCTGTGTCCGAGGAACGCGGCCGGGGCGCGGGTCCAGGAGGGCTCCAGCACGTCGGCGATCGCGTCGGCGAGCGGTTCGATCTCGGTGAACTGCGGCTCGTCCCGGCGCTCCAGCCGTCCCGGGTACTGCACGGCCAGCACCTCCACCCGCGGGCGCAGGAGCGGGGCCAGGGGGCGGTAGAACCCGGCGGAGCCGCCGGCGTGCGGGAAGCAGACGAGGCGGACGGGCGGCGCGGTCGCCCCGGGACGGCCGGTCGCGTCGCGTGTCGCGTCGGGGGCGGTCGCGTCGTGGGTGGTCGCGTTGTGGGCGGTCGCGTTGTGGGCGGTCGCGTCGTGGGTGGTCGTTCCGCGGGCGGTCGTTCCGCGGCCGGACGTCAGGAGGGGGCCGGTCGCTTCGGGGGCGGGTCCGAAGCGCCGGATCCAGCGGTCGGTGTCGAGATACGTCGTCATGCCCGCGATTCTTGTCCTTCCGGGGTCCGTTCGGGCCGGGGCAGCGAGATCAGGAGCTCCCGGGTGTACGGATGCGAGGGGTTCGTGAAGACCTGTCCGACCGGCCCGGACTCCACCAGCCGCCCGTCCTTCATCACCACGACCCGGTCGCTGACATGGTGGACGACACCGAGGTCGTGGGAGATGAACAGCAGCGCCAGATCCAGCTCGCGCCGCAACTGCGCCAGCAGGTCCAGCACCTGGGCCTGGATGGAGACGTCCAGCGCCGAGACCGGCTCGTCGCACACGAGGAGCCGGGGCCGGGTGGCCAGCGCCCGGGCGATCGCCACCCGCTGGCGCTGCCCGCCGGACAGTTCCAGCGGGCGCCGCGCCCCGAGCCGGGCGGGCAGCCCGACCTGGCCGAGGAGTTCGGCGACCCGCGCCGAGCGGGGCCGTCCCCGTGCCACCCCGGCGCGTGCCACGGCCTCCGTGAGGATCCGCCGTACGTCGTGCCGGGGGTCGAACGACCCGAGCGGATCCTGGTGCACGACCTGGAGCCGGGGGCGGCGCTCCCGGCGCTGCCGCTCCCGCAGCCCGCTCCACGGCCCGCCCTCGAAGCGTACGGAGCCCGCGTCGGGCTCCTCCAGCCCGAGCACCATGCGGGCCGTGGTCGTCTTCCCCGACCCCGACTCCCCGACCAGTCCGAGGGTCTCCCCCGCCCCGATCCGGAACGACACGTCCTCCACGGCCGTGTGGAGGGTCCCGCCGGAGCGGAACCGCTTGGACACCTCCCGCACCTCCAGCAGCGGCCCACCCTCCCGGACCGGGGCGGACAGGTCCGCGGGCGGCGCCTTCCGGAGCGGTGAGGGCAGTCCGGCGAACACCGGGTCCGCGGCGCGCGGGGGCGCGGGGGCGAGCGCCGTGTCCGGGTGCCAGCACAGGGTCTGGTGGCCTTCCGGGGCCGTCGGTGGTGCGGGCAGTTCGGTGCGGCAGCGGGTGTCGGCCGCGGGGCAGCGGGCGGCGTACGGGCAGCCGTCGGGGCCGGCGGCTGCCCGGCCCTCCGGGGCGGGGGCGGAGAGGCGGGTGCCCTTGGAGGCGAAGGTGGGCACGGCGGCGAGCAGGGCCCTGGTGTAGGGGTGGCGGGGATCCTTGAGGACGTCCTGGGCGGGCCCCTGTTCCACGATCCGGCCGCCGTACATCACCGCGACCCGGTCGGCGAGCCGCGCCACCACGGCCAGGTCGTGGCTGATGAGCAGCAGGGCGGTGTCCTCGCGGACCAGCCGCGCCAGCAGGTCCAGGATCTGGGCCTGCACGGTGACGTCCAGGGCTGTCGTCGGCTCGTCGGCGACCAGCAGTTCCGGGGTGCCGGACAGCGCGGACGCGATGAGCGCCCGCTGCCTGAGCCCGCCCGACAGTTGATGCGGGTGCTCGGCGGCCCGGCGCCGCGGGTCGGGGATCCCGGCGTCGGACAGCAGGGCCAGCGTCCGCTCCCGCGCCTCGGCGCCACGCGCCAGCCCGTGGGTGCCCAGCGTCTCGCGGATCTCGGCGCCGACGGTGCGCAGCGGGTCGAGCGAGACCAGCGCGTCCTGGAGCACCAGGCCGATCCGACGGCCCCGTACCGTCCGCCACTCGCGCTCGGACAGGGCGGTGAGATCGACCCCGTCGAACTCCAGGCGCCGCGCCCGTACCCCGGCCCGTGCCCCGGTCAGCCCGAGCAGGGTGCGGGCCGTGACGCTCTTGCCCGACCCGGACTCGCCGACGACGGCGAGGCATTCGCCCCGGCGCAGGGTGAACGACACGTCCCGCACCGCGCGGACCGGCTCGACGCGCCCGAAGGTCACGTCCAGGCCCTCCACGCTCAGCAACGGCGCTTCGGTGACACTCATCGCGCGGACCTCCGGGTGAAGCGCTGCTGGACATGGCGGCCGACGACGTTCACGGCGATGACGGTCACCGTGACGGCCGCCCCGGGGAACACCCCGATCCACCACGCGGTCTGGAGGAAGTCACGTCCGGCGGACAGCAGCGCCCCCCACTCGGGCGAGGGCGCCGGCGGACCCAGTCCGAGGAAGCTCAGCCCGGACGCCGAGATCAGCGCCGTACCGAACCCGACGGCGGCCAGGGTCAGCAGCGGCGCGAGCGCGTTGGGCAGCACATGCCGCAGGACGATCGTGCGCCGTCGCAGCCCGAGCGCCACCGCCGACTCCACATATCCGGAACGCCGCACCACCATGGCCTCCGCCCGTACGAGACGGGCGTACCCGGGGACGAACGCGATCCCGATCGCGGCCATCACGTTCGCCGTGCCCGCGCCGAGCACGGCGACGATCAGCAGGGCCAGCAGCAGTGCGGGCAGGGCCAGCAGCACATCGGCCAGCCGCATCAGCGCCCGGTCGGCGATCCGCCCGCCGAGCGCCGCGGTCAGCCCGAACGCCGCGCCCAGGACGACCGAGATCACGGTGGAGCCGAAGCCCAGCAGCAGCGAGGGGCGGGCCCCGTACAGGATCCGGGTGTACAGGTCGCGGCCCAACTGGTCGGTGCCGAGCCAGTGTCCGGCGCCGGGGCCGCGCAGCGCGGACGGCGGGTCGGTCGCGGTCGGCGAGCCGCTGGTGAACAGGCCCGGCGCCAGCGCCACCAGCACCACGAGGAGCAGCAGCCCGCCCGCGACGAGGACCGTCACCGGCGGCCCGCCCCGGCGGCGCCGCGCCGGGGCGGACGCGGCGGGGACGGCGGACGCGGCGGGCGCCGGGCCGGATTCGGGGCCGGATTCGGGGCCGGGTTCGGGGCCGGGTTCGGGTTCGGGGCCGGGGAGGAGAGTGCCGGCGGTACTGACCATGTTCAGGCGCTCCTGAGCCGTGGGTCGATGACGGGGTACAGCAGGTCCACGACGGTGGAGATCACGACGAAGACGAGGGCCGACAGCAGCACCACGCCGATCACCACCGGCATGTCCTTGGCGGTCACCGCCTGGAGCACCAGCGAGCCGATGCCGGGCCGCCCGAACACCGTCTCCACCAGCACCGCCCCGCCGATCAGCGATCCGGTCAGCCAGCCCGTGAGGGTGAGCAGCGGTACGGCCGCGTGCCGCAGCGCGTGCCGTGCCCGTACCGCCCACTGGCCGGCGCCCCGGGAGCGGGCGGTGAGCACGAACGGCTGGCCCAGCGCCGCCTCCAGTCCCTCCCGGAGCACCTGGGCCATCACCCCGGTCAGCGGAAGGGCCAGGGTCACGGCGGGCAGCACCAGCGCGGCGAGTCCGTCGGCCCCGGCCACCGGGAACACGGGAAGCCGGAAGGAGAAGACGGTCAGCAGCACGATGCCGACCCAGTAGGCCGGGGTGGAGGCGGCGATCAGCTCCGCCACCGAGGCCACCGCCCGCAGCGCGGGCCGCCGTCCGGCCGTCGCCAGCGCGGAGAGCACCGCGAGGACGACGGCCAGCACCAGCGCGGCCAGCGCCAGTTGCACGGTCGGCATCAG
Organism: Streptomyces sp. NPDC091377; assembly: GCF_044757045.1. Taxonomy (NCBI): domain Bacteria; kingdom Bacillati; phylum Actinomycetota; class Actinomycetes; order Kitasatosporales; family Streptomycetaceae; genus Streptomyces; species Streptomyces sp. NPDC091377. The sequence goes on from NZ_JBIVUE010000009.1 coordinate 317,792, forward strand.
CTGGTCCCCGATCAGCGCCCACACCGGCCGCTGGAGCTGGTACGACTCCCCGAGGTCGCCGCGGACCAGCCGGCCCAGATAGCGCGCGTACTGCTCGGCGACGGGCAGATCGAAGCCGTACTCCCGCCGGATCTGCGCCCGTACCGCCGGGGAGCCCGCGTTGGAGGGGCCGAGCAGGACGGACACCGGGTCCCCGGGGACGAGCCGCAGGGCCAGGAAGGCCAGGGTCGCGGCGCCCGCCATGACGGCGACCGCCGAGCCGAGCCGGGCGAGCACCGCCCGGGCGATCCCGGCGGCCCGCGTCACTTGGTGTCCAGCCAGGTGTCGTAGTACGTGAGCCAGTTGCTCGGGCTGAACGTCAGGCCCTTGACGGTGTCGGCCGTGCCGACGAGGGAGACCTGGGTGTACAGCGGCACCACCAGCGCCTGGTCGACGGCCCGCCGCTGCACCTTGGGATAGACGTCGGCGTGGACCTTCTCGTCCAGGGTGGCCCGGCCCTCGGCGGTCCAGGTGTCGAGGTCGGCGTCCTTGACGAAGGTGGCGTTGATGCCGCCCTCGGCGGGCGCGCTGCCGGAGTTGAGGAACAGCCACAGCACGTCCGGGCTGAACCGGGGCCAGCTCAGGTCGACGACATGCGCCTTCCCGCCGTACACCTGGGTGTTGTAGGTACCGAGGTCCAGGCTGGGCCGTTTCACCTCGACGCCGATCTTCTTCAGGTCGGCCTGGATCGCCTGTCCGAGGACGTCACGTCCCTCGCGGGTGGCCTGGATCGACAGTTGGGGCCACTGCACGGTGAGCCGCTTGCCGTTCTTGGTGCGGTAGCCGTCCGCGTCCCGTCCGGTCCAGCCCGCCTCGTCCAGCAGCCGCCCGGACAGCTTCGGGTCGTGGGGCCAGGTCCCTTCCAGTGTCTTGTCGTAGAACGGGGTGGTGGGGCTGATCGGGCTCCAGGCGCGCGGGTACTGACCGAAGGTGACGGTCTTGACGTCCTGGTCGATGTCGATGCCGCGCTGGACCGCCTCGCGCACCCGCTGGTCGTCGAAGGGGGCGAGTGAGCCGTTGAGCCACAGGTTGTAGTTGCCGCCCGGGTTCTGCCGGGAGATCAGGTCGAGTGCGGGGTTCGCCTCGACCGCCTTCACGTTCTGCGGCGGTACGGCCTTCGCCACCTGTACCTGTCCGCTGGTCAGCGCGCCCGAGCGCACGGAGGCGGTGGGCAGGAAGCGGAACTCCAGCTTGTCCAGGTGGGCGGGGCCGGTGTGGGCGGCCGTGGCGGGCGCCCAGTCGTAGTCCGGGTTGCGGGTCAGCACCGCCGACTGGCCCTTGGTGTAGCGGCTGAACAGGAACGGCCCGCTGCCCACGTTGACGGGGCCGCCCGCCGCGAGCTTGCCGGCGTCGTCCTTGAGGGTCTTGGGCGAGTAGAAGCCCAGGTAGGGCGTACCGGCGGCCTGGAGGAAGGGGGCGAAGGGCGCGGAGAAGGTGACCTTCGCGGTGTCCGCGTCGACGACCTCGGTACCGGCGTAGGGGCCGAGCAGGCTCACCGCGTACAGCGACTTGGTGGGGTCGGCGACGATGTGGTCGAAGTTGGCCTTCACCGCGGCGGCGTCGAAGCGGGTGCCGTCGGTGAAGGTCACGTCGGTGCGCAGGTCGAAGGTGTACGTCGTGTAGTCGTCCGACACCTTCCACCCGGTGGCCAGCCAGGGGTGGAACTTCCCGGCGGCGTCCTGCGCCACCAGGGAGTCGACCACCTGCCGCTGGATCTCGGCGGTGATGTCCTGGGTGCTGGCGTGCACGTCCCAGGAGACGGGTTCGGTGTCGACGGCGGTGGTGAGGGTGCCGCCCTGGACCGGGGTGTCCGATCCGGAGCCGCCGGTGTCGCCGCCGGAGGAGCAGGCGGTGAGCAGGAGCGCCGCGCTCACCGCCGCCGCGAACGGCCGGGCGAGTCGGGACAGGGAGGGCGGGAGGTGACGGGAGCGGGTGCGCGGGGGCATGGCGGTTTTCCCGGGGTGAGTGAGACGGGGAGGGGGTGGGGTCGGCCGCAGGGTGGGAGCGGGCGCGGGCGCGGGAGCGGGGTCGGCCGGGGGCCGGGCGGGATCAGGCATCGGGTGCCTGGGCCGTGAGCGCCGCGGCGCCGATGAGCGGCAGCGCGGCGTCCTCGCCGGGTGCGTGGACGCCGGCCGACTGGATGTCGCGGAAGTGCCGCTCCAGCGGGTTCTCCCGGGCCAGCCCGGGGTTGCCGAGCAGTCGTAGCCCCGTCTCGACGGCGGTGGTGACATGGCGTACGACGACGACCTTCGAGGCCAGCGCGTCGAGGCCGCGGACGGGTTCGCCGCGGTCCACCCGGCCGGCCACGCCGAAGATCAGCTGTTCGGCGCTGGTGAGCAGGGTCTCGATCTCGCCCGCGCCGCGCTCGAAGCGGCCGGTGGTGGCCAGGGGGCGGCCCAGCGCGGACGGAGTGCGCTCATGGGCGAAGGTGTGCACGGCGCTCTGCGCGGCCCGCGCCACTCCGAGGTAGAGGGCGGACGACAGCAGCAGGGTCACGCTGCCGGGCAGGGTGCCCGGGGCGGGTCCGGCGCCGGGCGGGGCGAGTTCGTGGACGTGGTCGGCGGGTATCTCGACGTCGGTGAAGACCACCTCGTGGCTGCCGGTGGCGCGCATGCCCAGCGGGTTCCAGGTGGGCACGGTCTCGATGCCGGGTGCGGCGGCGGGGACGATGAAGGTGCCGACGCGTGGTTGCGGCTCGTCGGTCGCCGCCCAGACGAGGAAGTAGCTGAGGCCCTCGGCGCCGGTGACATACCGTTTGCGCCCGCTGAGCGACCAGCCGTTCCCGGTGCGCCGGGCGGTGGTCGCGGGCAGGGGTCCCCTGGTGGAGGAGCCCATGTCCGGTTCGGCCCGGGCGTGGTTGAGCAGCGTCGGCCGCCGCGCGGACTCCGCCAGCACCCGCAGGTACAGCTCCTCGGGCCAGGGACTGCGGGTCTGGAGCAGGTGCGGGACGATGGTCATCCCCGCGATCAGCGCGACCGACGGGTCCCCGCGGCCCAGAGCCAGCAGGATCCGGGTGATGTCGGTGAACGACCCGCCGGGACCGCCGTACCGGGGATCCACTCCGGCGGTCAACAGCCCCGCCTCATGGACCAGTTGGAGGGATGCACGGGGGAAGGCGCCGGTGCGGTCGTGGTCCGCGGCCCGTGCAGCGAGCGCCGCGCTCACCTCGTCGAGCCGGCCGAGGTCGAAGGCGGGCAGCCGGTCCCCCACGGCTGCGGTGGGCGCGGTGGCCGTGGCGGGAGTCATGACGCCCTCGCGGGGGCGGGGCGGGCCGGTGCAGGGGCCAGGGGCATGGGCGTGTCCTTGATGTCGGGTGACGCTCCGGCCACCCGGGGTGGGCGGAGCGAGGGACGACGACACGGCCCACCGGAGGCGCGCGGCCGGTGACCTGGGCAGGGCCCGGCCGGGCGCGACCGTGGGGAGCGGCGGGAAGACCGTGTCGGAGAGCGCGGGCGTCGGCCCGCGGTCCGGCCTGGGCGCCCGGGTTCACCGGGGACCGGTGCGGGAGCGGGCGCGGCGGAGCGGGGGGATCAGCGACAGCTGGTGGACTTGACCCTGCCGAAGTCCACGACGCGGCACTGCGTCAGACCCGGCGTCAGAAGGTCACGGCGTCCAAGGCGGAGCGCACCGGCGGCACACCGGCCGAAATCCGTCGCAGTCTCAGGCCCGAACATGTCTCTGAGCATGCAGGACGAGTACGCGCCCCGTCCAATGCCGATTTCCGATCACGCCTGATCGCCACCGGCGATCGATGGGCCCGCCGACCGGGTCCGGGGACGATGCCGGGTCCGGATGCGACCCGGGCACGGCGGTCCGGGAGCACCACTGAGACGATATTCGTACGATATGCCCCTCGCGGTGGCCGTGTCAGACCCCCTCGGCGAGTCCTCCCGCGCCCCGCACGTGGCGTGTTCCCTGTTTTGATCTTCTTCTTGTCGATGGTGCCGATGGTGCCGAGGGTGTCGTGCAGGTACGCGGGGCCGAGCCTGATGTACAGGTCGTCGCGGGCCGCCGCGCGACCGGTCGGCGGCGAGGCCCGGTGTCGCCCGGCCCCTGGATCTCCCGACGGGCCGGGTGATCTATGGTGGCGCTACCACCGGCAGAAGAGCGGGCGTCGATGAAGCGAGTACCCAACACCGCGGGGACCACGGTCGCCGTACGCGGTGTGCTCGCCTTCCTGTTCGCCACCGTCACGCTGCTGTGCCTGTTCGGACGCGGCGCCGAGGCGCGGCCCGGCTCCCCCGACACCCCGCCGCAGCGGCCCGCGGCCTCGGCGCAGGGTGTCTCCGCACCGACGGCCACGCGGCAGATCGCCTGGCCGCACGCCGCCCCGGCCGAGTCGTCCCCGGCCTCCGACGGCACCGCCCCCTGCGGCAAGAAGCTGATCGTCGGGGAACCCGGCGGCCAGCGCGGGGACGTGCCTCAGCAAACGGCGGCGCTCACCGGCAACGCCCGCTCGGGGGACCGTCCGGCGCTTCCGACGGCCGGAACCACTCCGTACTCCGCCGGTCCCGCGCCGCCCCCGCCCCTCGCCATCACCTCCGTCCTACGGATCTAGACCCACCGCGCGTCGCGTCCTCGTCCCCTTCTCCGCACCGGCGACGGACCCTTCGGCATGGCCTCTTCCCGGCACTCCCTGAGCCGGGCGGCAGGGCGCCGCGGGTGTGGCACGCACGGCAGTGACGGGTGCCCACCGTGCTCTCCGCGCCCACCACAACCCACCGTGCTCTCCGTGCTCTCCGTGCTCTCCGTCGCCCCGCCGACCGGAACGGCACCGCGACGCCTCCCCGCTCGGGCCGAATTCCCGGGTCACCACCCTCCGCTGACCCGCCCGGCCCTTCCCCTCCCCCACGTCTCCACGCGCTTTCGGAAGGCATTCCCATTCCATGACCGCAACCCAGAAGCCCCTCGACTCCCCCGAGCGGCCGTCCCCCCGTTCCCGGTCCCACCGGCGACGGATCCTCGCCGCGGGCACCGCTCTCGTGGTCGCCGCCTCCACCGCCGTGTTCGCGCTGACCCTCGACGGCTCCCCGGACCGCGGCCCCCGGGGGAACGAAGCGGTCACGGTGACGGAGGACCCGGCCGCCGCCCCCGTGGACGAGAGCCTGCTGGCTCTCGCCCGGCGCGACCCCTCCGACACCCTGGCCGTCGGCCGCGAGGACGCACCGGTGGTGATGATCGAGTACTCGGACTTCCAGTGCCCCTACTGCGGACGCTTCGCCCGTGAGACCAAGCCCGAACTGCTGCGCTCCTACGTCGACAAGGGCGTCCTGCGCATCGAGTGGCGCAACTTCCCCCTCTTCGGCGAGGAGTCGGAGCGGGCGGCGCTGGCCGCGTGGGCGGCGGGCCAACAGAAGAACTTCTGGCCCTTCCACGACGTCGTCTACGCCGAGCCGCGCAAGCGCAACTCCGGTCAGTTCACGACGGACAAGCTGGTCGCCATGGCCCGGGAGGCGGGCGTGCCGGACCTCGACAGGTTCCGCGCCGACATGGACTCCGACAAGGCGCGCGAGGCCATCGGGAAGGACCGGAGCGAGGGCTACGCCCTGGGGGTGAGCAGTACCCCCGCCTTCCTCGTCAACGGGCGGCCCCTCCTCGGCGCCCAGCCGACGGACACCTTCGTGGCGGCGATCGAGGCGGCGGCGAAGGCGACGGCGAAATGAGCGAGGTCGGTCTGGCGGTGGCGTTCCTGGGCGGGCTGCTGGCGCTGCTGAGTCCGTGCAGCGCGCTGCTGCTGCCCGGGTTCTTCGCCTACTCGTTCACCGGCCGGACCCGACTCGTCGCCCGGACCGGGGTCTTCTACGCCGGTCTGTGCACGACCCTGGTGCCGCTCGGAGTGGCCGGCTCGTTCGCCAGCCGGCTGTTCTACGGGCATCGCGAGGTCTTGGTCACCGTCGGCGGGTGGACACTCGTCGGACTCGGCGTGGCGCAGATCGCCGGATTCGGGTTCGGCTCCCGCAGGCTCGCCCGATCGGCGGGGACCCGGCGTACAGGGACCGCCGTGTCGGTGTTCGCGCTGGGCGCGGTGTACGGCCTCGCCGGGTTCTGCGCGGGCCCGATCCTGGGCGGCATCCTCACCGTCGCGGCTCTCGACGGCGACCCGCTGCACGGCGGGGTGCTGCTGGCGGTGTACGCGCTCGGCATGGCCGTGCCCGCCTTCGTCCTCGCCCTTCTGTGGGACCGCTTCGACCTCGGGCACCGGCGGATCCTGCGGGGCCGGGTGTTCTCGCTGGGTCCGCTGTCGGTGCACAGCACCTCGGCACTGGGCGGGGCCCTGTTCGTCGTGCTCGGAGTGGTCTTCCTCGCGTTCGACGGTACGTCCGCGCTGCCGTCGTTGCTTGACACGGAGGCCGAGTTCGCGCTGGAGGAGCGGCTGTCGGCGCTCGGCGGGGCGGTCTCGGACCGGGCCCTGCTGCTCGCGCTGGCCGGTGTCGCCTCGGTGATCGCGCTGACGGTTCTCGCCCGGTCCGTGGGGCAGCGCGAGAGCCCGGCGCAGGACGAGGCTCCGGCGCCGAGGGAGCCGCTCGACGGCTGACACCGGGGCACGGGTCGGCGGGCGGCACCTCTGCCGCCCCCCGACCCGCGCCCGACCCCACGCCCGTCCGCCGATATCGGCCGCTCTCGGCCGCTGTCAGCCGCCGTCAGCCGCCGTCAGCCGCCGTCGGCCGCTCTCGGCGGGGCGACGAAAACCCTTGTGCGCCGACTCGGACACCTCTGCGACCATTCCCGGATGGCGAACAGTCTCGAATCGCTGGTCATCCGGCACACCCACCGTCTTCCCCGCCCCGCAGGGGCCGCCGGGGAAGGCGCCGTCGCGGCGCGGCAGTTCGACGCGGTGCTCGCGTCCGTGGGCTTCAAGCTCTCGGCGGAGTTGATGGAGCGGCTGTCGACGCTGTCCCGGGCCGCGGTCGTGCACACCGCGCGGCGGACGCTGGACACCGTGCGCGAGATGGTGGGCGACCACGCGCGGCACAATGTGTACTTCATCGACTTCCCGGCGCGGGTTCCGGACACCGAAGAGTTCTGGATGCGGTGCGTGACGGAGGCGCTCGGCGACAGCAGCGCCCGCGAGAGCGTGCTGACGCAGCTGGCGCACGGGGTGCTGGACCTGCTGAGCCTCCGCACGTACGGCCGCTACCCGCACACCTACGAGGAGATGCTCGCCGTCCAGGACGAGCTGATCGCCTCGGCGGGCGACCGGGTGACCGTCCTGCACCTCGGGCGGGCCCTGGACGAGGAACTCACGGACCTGTACCTCGCCCTGGCGGGGAGCCCGACCCCGCTGGGCGAGGAGGATCTGCGCGACCTCAAGCGCCTCGCCGGGCGGTGCGCGCTCGGCCCCCAGCCGGAGGCGATCCCGGTCCGGGAGAACCGGGCCGTGGTCAACGAGGCTCGTCTCGCGGCCGGCGCGGAGCTGCTGGTGGACACCGTCGTCGATGTGCTGCGGCTGGCCTGCGCGCTGTCGGGCGGCGATGTGACGTTGCAGGAGCCGACCCGCTTCACGTCTCTGCCACGGCCGGTCCGCCGTGCGCTGCTCGCGGCACTCGACGCGGTCGTGGCGGCGCACCCCGCCAAGCTGGCCGATGTGCACGCGCACCGTGAGCCTTTCAAGCGGCTGGGTGAGCGTCTGCACCCGCACGAGTATCCGCGCTGGCCGCACGCCGCCGAGGTGTTCGCCGTGGCGCGGGGCGAGAAGGAGGCCCGGTCCTTCGAGGGCCGCGTCGACCGGCTGCTGGGCGAGTCCGACGTCCTGGGCGCGGTGCGGCTGCTGGCGTCGGCTCCCGGGCGGCTGTTCCGTGCCCTGGACCTGCTGCTGCGCAGCGCCGCCGACCAAGGTGAGCGGGACGCGGTGGTGGCCGCCGCGGTGCGGGTCGCTCCCGAGGTCTCGGGGCGGGTCGTGCTGTCGGTCCGCGAGCACTTCGACAACCGGGGGCGTGCGAGCGGCGGCCCCCGGGTCTTCGTCAGCCGCAAGGGCCGCGGCTGGGCCGCCCCCGATGTCCGGCCGCCTGTCCCCGCCGCCGACCGCGACCGTCTGATCGCCGCTCTCGACACCGAACTGCGGCGCAGGGTGCCCGCGCCGGAGCGGCTGCTGGTCGACCCGGACGTCCTCGACGTGGCGCTCCCGCTCAGCGGCCGGGCGACGCCGGCCGGGCTCGGCGTGCTGCCGCGCGGGTCGCGTTCGGCGGTCGACGGCGAACAACTGCGCTTCTTCACCTACTGGAAGGAGACCGGGGCGCCGACCGACTACGACCTCTCGGCGCTGTTCCTGAACGCCGACTACGACACGGACCGCTGGATCTCCTACACCTCCCTCTCGGTCGACGGGGGCGAGCACTCCGGTGACATCACCCACGCGCCCGACGGGGCCTCGGAGTTCATCAACCTGTCCCTGGACCGGGTCACCGCCGCGTTCGTCGTCGCACAGGTCAACATCTTCGCGGGCGAGGGGTTCGATCAGGTCGAGGAGTCGTTCTTCGGCTACATGCTGCGCGACCGCGAGCAGAAGGGCAGGCCGTTCGAGGCGCGTACGGTCCGGATGAAGTCGGAACTCCGCGGCACCGGCCGGGTGGCGCTGCCGCTGGTCTTCCACCGTGCGGACGACGGCCGGTGGGTCGCGACGTGGCTGCACCTGTACCTGAAGGGCATCTCGACAGCCAACCAGGTCGAGCAGAACCAGGTGTCGGTGTCCAAGGTGGTGCGCGCGGTCATGGAGCGTGAGTACCTGACGGTCCGGTACCTCATCGGTCTGATGTCCGGCCGGGTCACGGCCGTGGAGTGGCGGGACGGAGAACCGGTCCCGGACGGGCCCGTGACCTACGTCGGTCTCGAACGCCCCGAGGGGCTGCACCCGGACTCCCGGGTCATCACCCTCGAAAACCTGCGCGACCTGATCCCCGCCTGAGTGCTAGCGTTGTCCACGGCAAGGCCATGAAGGGGCTTCCTTCTCCTTCCTTCCATGAAACAAGTCCCTTCGCTCTCCTTGCCTCTCCATCGGTTCGGGCGGTGCCCGCGATACATCTCGCGGGCACCGCCCGATGCGATGTCCAGGGTGTTCCTGAGCATGGGACGCAGTGGCCGTCAGCCGGTCCGGAGCGCCCTTCAGTCGGCGGGGCGCAGGTAGGGGCGCTGGGTCGCCTTCTCCTTCTCGTAGGTGCGGCGGGCGGACGTCGTGGAGGTCAGGGTGGACACCTCGGCCACCGGTACGTCCCACCAGGCGTCGGAGGAGGGTGAGGCGGCCAGGGGGTCGGTCTCGATGTGCACCACGGTCGTACGCTCGCCGGCCAGCGCGGTCGCGAACGCCTCGCGGAAGGCGTCGATCCCCGAGGCCCGGATGACGTCCGCGCCCAGGCTCGCCGCGTTGGCGGCCAGGTCGACCGGGAGGACCCCGCCGTCATGCTGACCGCTGCCGGCGTCGCGGTAGCGGTACTGCGTGCCGAAGCGCTCGGAGCCGAGGGATGCGGAGAGCGCGCCGATGGAGGCGTAACCGCGGTTCTCCACCAGCACGATGACCAGTTTGAGGTTCTCGGCGACCGCGGTGGCGATCTCCTGGGCCATCATCAGGTACGAGCCGTCGCCGACCAGGACCACCGACTGCCGGTCGGGGGCGGCCATCTTCACCCCGAGGCCGCCCGCGATCTCATAGCCCATGCAGGAGTAGCCGTACTCCACGTGGTAGCCCAGCGGATCGCTGGGGCGCCAGAGCTTGTGCAGGTCACCGGGGATGGATCCGGCGGCGCAGAGCACCACGTCCCGGTCGTCCATGGCGTCGCGCACCGCGCCCAGGATCTCGCTCTGGGCGGGCAGCGGGGTGTTGGTCCGGGTGAAGGCGGCGTCCACCTCCTGGTCCCAGCGGCGGACCAGTGCGCTCGCCCGCACGCGGCGGTGGTCCGGCACGGTGTGCCCGGCCAGCGCGTGGTCCAGGGCCTCGATGCCGGCGCGGGCGTCGGCCTGGAGCATCAGCCCGGACTGCTTGGCGGCGTCGAAGGAGGTGATGTTGAGGTTGAGGAACCGGACGTCGGGATCGGCGAAGAGGGTGCGGGAGGCGGTGGTGAAGTCCTGCCAGCGGGTGCCGATGCCGAGGACCACATCGGCCTCGCGGGCCAGCGTGTTGGCGGCTGGGCTGCCGGTGTGGCCGATCGCGCCGACCGCGGCCGGGTGACCGTGCGCCAGTGCGGCCTTCCCTGCCTGGGTGACCGCGACCGGGATGCCGGTGGCGGCGGCGAACCGGGCCAGTGCCTCGGTGGCGTCGGAGTGGATCACGCCGCCCCCGGCCACGATCAGCGGGCGCTCGGCCCGCCGCAGCAGCCGTACGGCCGCGGCCAGCGCGTGCTCCTCGGGAGCCGGGCGGCGTACGTGCCAGACGCGTCGCTCGAAGAACTCCTCGGGGAAGTCCCACGCCTCGGCCTGCACGTCCTGCGGCAGTGCGAGGGTGACCGCGCCGGTCTCGGCGGGGTCGGTCAGCACCCGCATCGCCTGCACGGCGGAGGACAGGAGCTGTTCGGGGCGCCAGACGCGGTCGAAGAAGCGGGACACCGGGCGGAAGACGTCGTTGACGGTGAGGTCACCCGCGTACGGCAGTTCCAGTTCCTGGAGGAGCGGGCTCGCGGCCCGGCCGGCGAAGGTGTCGCCGGGCAGGAGCAGCACGGGCAGCCGGTTGATGGTGGCCAGTGCCGCGCCGGTCACCATGTTGGTGGCGCCGGGCCCGACCGAGGCCGTGCAGGCGAGGGTGGAGAGCCGGCGGCGGGTGCGGGCGAAGGCGACGGCGGCGTGCACCATGGCCTGTTCGTTGCGTGACTGGTAGTAGGCCAGGTCCTCGGGCTGCTGGAGCAGGGCCTGACCGATCCCGGCGACATTGCCGTGGCCGAAGATGCCGAAGCAGCCCTCGATCAGCCGGTGCCGGACGCCGTCGCGCTCGGTGTACTGCCGGGACAGGAACGACACCAGCGCCTGGGAGGTGGTGAGCCGCCGGGTTCCCCGGGGGGTGGTCATCGGCGTCCCTCCGCATCGCACAGGGGCACACGCGGGTCGGTCGCCATGCCCTCCCAGGAGGCCCGTACCCAGTGGTGGGCGGGGTCGTCGCAGCAGGCCATGGTCCGCTCGGGGTGCGGGCCCGCCAGCACGTTCAGGTAGTACATCGGGTAGCCGGGGGCGGCCATCGAGGGGCCGTGGTAGCCGCGGGGCACCAGCACCGCGTCGCCGTGGCGGACCTCTTCGAGGACGTCGACACCGTCCGCGTACACCCGCTGGTAGCCGAGGGGGGCGGTGCCGGGGCCGCCGGTCGAGCCGAGTTCGAAGTAGTAGATCTCTTCGAGTACGGCTTCGTCGTCGCCCCGCTCGTCGTGCTTGTGCGGCGGGTACGAGGACCAGTTGCCGTCGGGGGTGAGCACCTCCACCGCGACCAGGCGGTCGCAGCCGAAGCCCTCGGGGGAGGCGAAGTTGTTGACCTGGCGGGTGGCGTTCCCGGCGCCGCGGATCTCCACGGGGACCCGCTCGGCGGGGCCGTACGCGGGCTCCAGGCGGCGTTCGCAGCGGGCGGCGGGCAGTGCGAACCGCCCGCCGCGCGCGGAGTGGACGCTGACCTCGGCGTCGCGCGGGGCGTACGCGAAGTCGCTGACCCGGGCGAACACATCGGTGCGGCCGGCCAGTTCGAAGGACTGTCCGTCGACGGCGACCCGGCAGGCGCCGGCCAGCGGCAGCACCACGCACTCGCTGTCGCCGGTGGTGAACCGCGCGGTTTCGCCGGCCGCCAGTTCCAGCACGCGCAGCGAGCTGTAGGTCCAGCCCGCGTCCCGCGGGGTGATCGCCAGGGAGAAGCCGTCCGCGCCCGCCGAACCGGCGGGCAGGTGCAGGGCGCGGCTCATCGGGTGTCCTCCTCCCGGCCCAGCAGCGAGACCGCCGTGTCGACCGCGCCGGAGACATCGCCGTCGGCCGGGAAGAGCATGGTGCGGCCGATGATCAGCCCACGGACCTGCTCGATCCGCAGGGCCTTCTGCCAGGAGGCGTACATGGCGTCCGGGTCGCCGCCGCCCTCGCCGCCCAGCAGCAGCGTGGGCAGGGTGGTGGAGGCCATCATGCGCTCCATCTCGTCCACCACCGGCACCTTCAGCCAGGTGTGGGCGGAGGTGCGGCCGAGCCCCTGGGCGATGTTGTTGGCCCAGATCTGTGCGTCCGGTTCCAGGATGTTGCGGACCCTGCCGCCCTCACGCACCGACTTGAAGGGCTCGACCAGGGCCATCAGCCGCCGTTCGGCGAGTTCGTTGATGGCCTGCGCCGTGCCGCTCAGGGTCTCCGCGGTGCCCTGCTGCGCGGGGTCGATGCGGAGCAGCATCTTGCCGCCGTCCAGACCGCCTTCGGCGATGCCCCGGGCGTCGTAGCCACCGAAGCGGTCGTCGAGTTCGAAGGCGGCGCCGGGCAGTCCGCCGCGGTTCATCGAGCCCAGTACCAGTTTGCCGTCGAGCGCGCCCAGCAGCATGAGGTCCTCGACGAGGTCGGCGGAGCCGAGGAAGCCGTCCACGCCGGGCCGGGAGAGCGCCTCCAGGCAGCGGGCCAGCAGTTCATGGCGGTCCCCCATGGCCGTCGGGTCGCCGTCGGCCGCGACCGCGCCGCGCGCCGGGTGGTCGGCGGCCAGGACGAACAGCGGCCGGGCCAGTGCCGCCGGGTCGAACCGGGGACGGGCCGCGGCGGTCCGGCGGATGGCGTCCGGGTCGGTCAGCCGGATGCGCACCACCGAGGAGAGGTCGGCGGCGACGGGGCGGACGGTGGTGATCACAGCGGTGCTCCAGAGCTGGTGCGGCGACCGGTCAGCAGCCGGTCGATCTCATCGGGGGTGGGCATGGCGTCCGCGCAGGAGTGGCGGGAGGCGACGATGGCCCCGGCGGCGTTGGCGTTCTCCAGGATCCGGGTCAGCGGCAGTCCGGCCACCAGCCCGGCCACCAGGGCCCCGCCGAAGGCGTCGCCCGCGCCGAGCCCGTTGACGACCTCCACCGGCACCGGCGGCAGCACCACGTTCTCGGTGGCGGTACGGGCCAGGACTCCGGCGGGTCCCTGTTTGACGACGGCGAGGCGCAGCCCGCGCTCCAGCAGCAGATCGGCGGCCCGGTCGGGGTCGCGGGTGCCGACGGCGACCTCGACCTCGTCCCGGTTGCCGACCGCGACGGTGCAGTGCTCCAGGGCCCGGGCGTAGTGGGCCGGGGCCTGGGCGGGGTCGTTCCAGAACATCGGGCGCCAGTCCAGGTCGAGGACCGTGTCGGTGCCGGGCTCCCGGTCGGCGACGGCGCGCAGTGTCGTGCCGTGTGAGGGCTGCGCGGACAGTCCGCTGCCGGTGATCCAGACGACCTTGGCGGTGCGCAGCGCGTCGGTGTCCAGGTCGTCCTCGGTGATCCGCAGGTCGGGGGCGTGCGGCCGGTAGAAGTAGAGCGGGAAGGTGTCCGGGGGGAAGATCTCGCAGAGCACGATCGGGGTCTGGGCGCCGGGGACGGTCACCACGTGCCGGTCGTCCACGCCGAAGCCGCGCAGCGCGGTGCGGACGAACCCGCCGAGGGGGTCGTCGCCGACGCCGGTGGTCACCGAGGAGCGCAGCCCGTGGCGGGCCGCCGCGACGGCCACGTTGGTGGCGCTGCCGCCCAGGTACTTGGCGAAGGTCCGCACCTCGGCGAGGCCGGTCCCGCTCTGTTCGGGGTAGAGGTCCACCCCGACCCGGCCGAGGGTCATGAGGTCGTACGTCATGCCGCGTGCCGTTCGGTGGCGGCGGCCCGGTCCACGTACAGGGCGGGGTCCTTGCAGAGGGCGAGGAGGGTGGCCGGCCAGGACGGGTCGTAGCCCGTGGCGGCGGTGAGGCGGCGGACGGCCTCCCGCTTGTGCGCGCCGTGCACCACCATCACGGCGCGGCGGGAGTGCGCGACGATGGTGCGCACGCCGACGGTGACGCCGTGGCGCGGGACTTCGTCGATGGAGGCGAAGTCGGGGAAGGTGGCGAGGTTGTCCTCGCGGGTGGTGTCGGCGAGGACGGTGATCCGGCTGCCGCTGTCCTCGGGCGAGCCGGGCGGGTTGAAGGCGATGTGCCCGTCGGAGGCGCCGGAGGCGAGGATGAAGAGGTCCACCCCGCCCGCTTCGGCCAGTTGCTGCTCGTAGGCGGCCGGGTCGGCGGGGTGGGGGAACCAGACGGACCGTGCCGGGATGCCGCGGCCGGGACCGGCGGCCTCGTTGAGCGGTGCCACGATCTCCTCGGTGGCGAAGCGGTGGCAGCTGTTGTGGGCGCTGTGGGGGACGTCCTGGTAGCCGCCGTCCGGGGCGGGCACGACGTACTCGTCCATCATGGCGATGACGAGGTGGCTCAGGTCGAGGCCGCGCTCGGCGGTCAGGGCGCTGAGCGCGTCGTAGACCGGTTTGGGGCTACGGCCGCCCGGACAGCCCAGGACGTAGCGGTGTCCGGCGCGGCCGGCCTCGGCGATGCCGTCGGCGATCTCGTGGGCGAGGGTCTCGCCCAGCTCACCGGGGCTGTCGAAGACGCGCGGGGACAGGGGGGCTGACACGGTGTTACTCCTTCACGGCCCCGGCGAGCATGCCGCTGATCATGCGGCGCTGCAGGGCGATGTAGCTGATGAGCACGGGAAGTGCGACCAGGACGGCCGCGGCGGCGGTGACGCCGGGGTCGCTGTTGCGGCGGTTGCCCGCGAAGAACGACAGGGCGAGCGGTGCGGTCTGCACGCTCTTGTCGTCGGGTACGAGGACCAGCGCCAGCAGGAACTCGTTCCAGGCGAAGAGGAAGAGCAGGGTGGCGAGGGTGCCGATGGCGGGCATGGCCATGGGCAGCAGGATGGACCGGAGGGTACGGAACCTGGAGGCGCCGTCGACGGAGGCGGCCTCGCGCAGCGCGGGCGGCGTGGAGTCGAAGAAGGTCCGCATCCAGAAGATCGCGAACGGCAGGGAGAGGCCGATCTGCGGGAGGATCAGCGCCCAGTAGGTGTTGATCAGGTCCCAGGACTTGAGCTGGTGGTAGAGGGGGATGACGGTCGCTTCGTACGGCATCACCAGTCCGGCCAGCAGCAGCACCAGCAGGACGCCCTTGAGGGGGAAGGGGAAGACGGAGAAGGCGTAGCCCGCGAGGACGGCGAGCAGGATGGTGACGACCACGACGACGGCGGCGACCAGCAGGCTGGACAGCAGCGGCTGGGCGGAGAGCCCTCGGTCCCACGCCTCGGCGAAGTTGTCGAAGCTGAGGGAGGTGGGGAGCGAGAAGCCGCTGTGGCGGCTGCCCGGCTCGCTGAGGGCGAGCAGGACGACGGAGAGGAAGGGGTAGAGCGCGAGGAGGGCGGCGATCCAGAGGATGGCGTGGCCGATGACGGTCTGGCGGCGGCTGCCGGCGGTGATCATCCGTCAGCTCTCCTTCCCGCGCACCAGGCGCATGATCACGGCGGTGACGACGAGGACGACCGCGGTGAGGCAGATGGAGATGGCGGAGGCGGCGCCGACCTCGCGGGTGAGGAAAGCGCCCTGGTAGATGAAGACGCTCGGGACCGTGGTGGAGGAGCCGGGGCCGCCGGCGGTGGTGTTCCACACCAGGTCGAAGTTGCGCAGGGCGTAGGTGACGGTGAGGACCAGGGCCACGGCGCACTCGCCGCGCAGGGCGGGCAGGGTGACGGTGAAGAACTCCCGGATCGGGCCGCAGCCGTCCAGCCGTGCCGACTCGTAGAGTTCCACCGGGATCTTCTGCACACCGGCCAGGAAGAGCACCATGCACAGGCCGAACATCACCCAGGTGCCGATGAGTCCGACCGCGGGCAGGGCGGTGGAGTAGTCGCCGAGCCAGGCGCGGGTGAGGGAGCCGAGGCCGACCGCGCGCAGGGCCTCGTTGAGCGGTCCGTCGATGTCGTACACCCAGCGCCAGGAGACCGCGACGACGACGGTGGCGAGGATCTGCGGCAGGAAGAGCACGGCGCGGAAGAAGGTGAGGCCGCGGACCTTGATCCGGGACATCAGTCCGGCCAGGGCCAGGCCGATGGCGACCGGGAAGAACGAGTAGAAGACGACGAAGACGAGGGAGTGGCCCATCGCCGCGGGGATCCGGCCGTCGGCCAGCAGGGCGGTGTAGTTGTCGAGTCCGGCCCACTGGCCGAGGGTGATGCCGTCCCAGTGGAACAGCGAGACCCAGGCGGTCTGGCCGAGGGGGCGCAGGACGAAGAGGAAGTAGAAGACCGCGGCGGGCGCGAGGTAGAGGAAGGCCGGCCAGTACTGGCGGGAGGCCCATGCGCGCACGGTGCTCCGGGGGGCCTCGCGACCGGTGTCCCCGGTGGTCGCGGGGGTCTTCCCGGTGCGGGCCGCCGGGTCGGTCGCGGTGTGGGCGCTCACGAGGCGTCCTCGGCGCCGGCCTCCGCGGCGGCCCGCTGCTTGTCGGCGAAGGACTGCCAGTCCTTCTGGAGGCCGCGGGTGAAGCCGGCGGGTGTGACGCGGCCGGACAGCAGGTCCTGGGTGGTGGCGCCGACGGTGTCGTACATCGTGGTGGAGGCCCAGTCCAGGTAGAAGTTCTGGCCGTCGTCGGCGAGCAGTTTCAGACCGATGTCGTTGACCTGCTCGACGACCGGGCTGGCCGCCTCGATGCCAGTGCCGCCGGTGACGGGGGTACGGCCCACGTCGGCGAGGGTCTGGGCGAACTCCTTGCTCATCAGCAGGTCGAGGAAGGCGACGGCGGCCTTGGTCTTCTTGGTCTTGGCCGAGATGTGCCAGCCCAGGCCCAGGGAGCCGACCGAGGCGCGGGTGCCGTCGGCGCGGGCGGGCAGGGTGAAGCCGACCTGGCCCTTCATGGACTCCTGGAGCGCGGGGGCGTTCCAGGAGCCGGCGACCAGGAAGGCGCCCTGGCCCCGGCTGAACTTGGCGACCGCGTCGTCGGAGCTGATGCCGTCGTAGCCCTGGCCGAAGTAGCCGTCCGCCGCCCAGTCCTGGACGGTCTTCGCGGCGTCCTCGGTGCCCTGGTCGGCGATGGTCGCGCCGGGCACGCCGCTGATCCAGGAGCGGACGTCGCGGCTGGGCACGTTCTGCGCCTGGACCAGGCCGATGACCTGGCTGGCGGGGTACTTCTCGGCGTTGCCGAGCATGAGCGGCTGGGTGCCGGCGTCCTTGGCCTTGTCGAGTGCCCGGGTGAACTCCTCGTAGGTCTCAGGGGGTTCGATGCCCAGCTTGTCGAGGGTCCGGGTGTTGTAGAAGACGCCGACGAACTCGGTGGCGGGGCTGATGCCGTAGAGGCTGCCGGAGCCGAAGAGCGAGCCGTCCTGGGACCAGCGGTACTGCTTGAGCGCGCCGTCGGTGAAGGTGTTCTCCCAGCCGTAGGTGCGCATGACGTCGTCCAGCGGGCGCAGCAGTCCGGCCTCGACGAGCGGGCCGTCGGTGCCGTACCCCTGGTTGCCCTGGGCGAGGTCGGGGGCGTCCGAGCCGGACATGGAGTTGACGACGGTCTTCATCAGGTCGTCAAAGCCTTTGGTGACGACCTCGACCTCGACGTTCGGGTACTTCTTCTCGTAGAGCGGGACCAGCTCCTTGAGGGTGTTCTCCTCACCGGCGTCGGCGAGGACGCGCAGGGTGGTGTCACCCAGTTCCGCGACGTCCTCGGGCGTGACGCGGTCGGTGATGCGAGGTCCCTGGATTCCGGAGGAGGCGGCCGGGCCGCCCGCCCCCGGAACACTGCAGGCGCTTGCCAGGAGGGCGGTCAGGGCGATCCCTGCCGCCCTGCTCCAACGCAGCTTCTTCATGGGTGCTCCGACGTCTTGGGCCCGCACCGTCGCGGGCCGGGAGGGAGGGGTGAAGCGCAGATTGCGGGAGGGGGGAAGTCCACATCGCGGGAGGGGGGGTGTGGAGGTTCAGGAGTTCGCGGCGACCTTGGCCGCCAGCCAGGTGTGGTTCGCGGCCTGTTCGGCGGCGACCCGGGGGTAGTGGTCCGCCGGGGTCGGGGCCCGGTCCTGTTCGACCACGAGCCAGTCGCGGTAGCCGCCGCGCAGCAGTTCGGCGAGGAAGGCGTCGATGTCGACGTCTCCCTTGCCGAAGGGCACGCAGACCTCGGCCCACCAGGTGTCGAAGTCCTTGCGTCGCTCGGCCTTGGCACGGCGGACGACGTCCGTGTCGACGTCCTTCACATGCACGTGGTTGATGCGTTCGCGCCAGTTCCGCAGGCACTCCACCGGGTCCCCGCCGGCGAGCTGGAGGTGGGCGATGTCCAGGGTCAGTCCGACCTCGGTGAGGTCGAGCAGCCGGTCGACCTCCCAGGGCGACTCGACGTAGGTGGAGATGTGCGGGTGGAAGGAGGTGCGCAGGCCGTAGGAGGCGGCCAGCTCGACGGCGCGTCCGGAGAGCCGGGCCAGTCGCTGCCAGCCGGCCTCGTCCAGGGCCAGCGATCGGTCGTCCCAGGCGCGGGCCGGGTTCTCCAGCAGGGCCTGGCTGCCCTCGTCGGCGAGGATCGCGAGGGGCCGGCCGCCGGAGCGCTCGGCGCAGGCGGCCAGTTCACGGCAGGTCTGTTCCATCCGTCGCATGTCGTACGCGACGACGTCGTCGCCGAGCGCGTAGTGGACCGGGATGTAGGCGCCGACGGCGGTCAGGCCGTGGCGGGCGAACAGGGTGGCGGTCTCCTCGGGGGTGCCGAAGAACCCGGGCGGGCCGAGTTCGCTGCCCGCGTAGCCGGCCTCGGCCATCGAGGCGAGCAGGGCGTCGCCGGAGGCGCCGTCGCCGCCCGCGCCCTCGCCATAGACGCCGTAGCTGACCGGGGCGTTGCCGAGCCGCGGCCCGGTCGTGGTGTGCCCGGTCATGGTGTGCCCGGTCGTGGTGTGCTCGGACGTGGTGTGCTCGGACGTGGTCACTTGCCGTTCTCCTCTCCGGCCGCTTCCCCGCCGACCTGGACGCCCTCGCGCGCCGCGAGGGCGGCGACCAGGGCCTGGAGGCAGCGGATGTCCTCGGCGGCGCCGGCCGCGCCGGAGCGGACGGGGGCGCCGTCGCGCACGGAGGCGGCGAACTGTTCCAGTTGGCGGACGAACCCGGTGTCGTAGCCGTGCTTGACGGTGGAGTCGTGGCGTACGCCGTCCTGCGCCCGCTCCACCCGCAGTGTGCTGCGCACATCGACCAGGTAGGGCGCCGCCATGTCGAGGCGCAGCCGACCGTCGCGGGCCAGTACCGCGATCTCCTCGCCGTACTCGGGGTGGTCGGGCAGCCAGTTCCAGTTGATGACCAGCTTGGCGCCGTCGCCCAGGTCGCCGGTGGCCAGCAGGCAGGGCGGTTCGCCCTGGACCGGCCAGGGCCACAGCTCGGCGGAGTCGAAGGTGGTGGGCAGGGTGAGGCCGAGGGCGCGCAGCAGCGACAGTTCGTGGATGACGGAGCCGTTGAGGACGTCGCGGTAGTAGGCGGCCAGGGCGGCGGGGACCTCGCCGAGGGCGTCGACGGTGCGCTCGGCCTCGTAGGCCAGGGCCTCCTCGACCACGGAGAGGTCGGCGTCGGCGGCGGGCCGGGCCATGCGCAGATGCTCGACCTGGGGTTCGTCGGCGGGGTGGAGCACGGTGACGCGGACGGTGCGCGGGGTGTCCAGTTCGGCCAGCTCGGCGGCGGCGACCTCGGTCAGCGGGTCGTACATCTTCATGTAGCCGACCTGGAGGACGAGGCCCGCGGACTCGGCGAGCGCGCCCAGTTCCGCGGCCTCGGCGGTGGTGAGGCAGAGCGGCTTCTCGGCGAGGACGTGCTTGCCGGCCTCCAGGGCGGCGCGGGCGGCCTGGGCGTGGGTGCCCGGGGTGGCCAGCAGTACGGCGTCGATGTCCGGGTCGGCCAGGACGGTCCCGTAGTCATGGGTGGCGCGCACGCCCGCGCCGGCTCCGGCGGCCACCCGCGCGGCCCTGGAGGGCGACAGGTCGCACACCACGGCCAGCTCGAAGAGGGCGCCCAGGCGCTGGACGGCGGGCAGGTGCACCGACTGGGTGATGGTTCCCGCGCCGATCACGGCGAGGCGGACTGGCGAGCACACCGACATCTGAGACTTCCTTGGCTCTGCGGAATGAAAGCGGCACGGAGGACGGAGGACAGGTTCCGCACAGGCCCCCGGAAGGGGAACGGAAGATTCCGGCTCCTCGGTGTTGCTCGGATCATGCAGCAGATCAGACCAGATAGTCCAGAGTTTGGACCAGATTCATATCTGGTCCAAGGACTGGTCGCTCTGGTACTTTCCTTGTCGTGACCGAATACGACACCCCGCCCGCCGCGGGGCCTGCCGTTCAACTCGCCCACCACGAACTGGTCCAGCTCCTCGACCGCCGGGTCTTCGTGCCCGGCAGCCGGCTGCCGGGCGAGCGCGCCCTGGCCGCCCGGGTCGGGGTGAGCCGCAACAGCCTGCGGCAGGCCCTGGCGACCCTGGAGTCCGAAGGGCGGGTCCACTCCTCCGCCCAGCGCGGCTGGTTCGTCTCGACGGATGTGGTCAGTGAGCCCCCGAGCCTCCTCAAGAGCTTCACCGACATCGCCCGCGAGCGCGGACTGCGGCCCACGGCCCGGCTGTTGCACCGCCGGGTGCGCCCGGCGACCTACGACGAGTCCGCCCGGCTGAGGGTGGCGCCCGCCTCCGAGGTCCTGGAGATCTCCCGCGTCCGCGGGCTGGACGAGGTGCCCGTCTGCGTCGACACCACCGTGCTGATCCGCTCGCGGGCCCCGGGCCTGGAGAGCGCGGACCTCACCGACCGCTCCCTCTTCGCGGTGCTGGAGGAGGTCGCCGGGATCCGCGTGATGCGCAGCGCGTACACGGCACAGGCGGTCGCCGCCGATCCCGCGGTGGCGGAACTGCTGCGGCTGCCGGCCGGGGCGCCCGTCCTGGTCGGCGAGGAGGTCACCTGCGACCCCCAGGACGTCCCGGTCCTGCTGGGCCGCGCGGTCTACCGCGGTGACGCCTACCGCTTCGAGGCGACCCTCCACCGCACCGCGGACTGACACCCGGCCGCCCTGCGTCACCGTGCGGGACATAACCACCGAATATCTGAGAAATACGTACGAAAGGTGCAGATGTGAGTGCCGTCGACGTCACCGCCGCCCTGGATGTCGGCGGAACCAAGATCGCCGCGGGCCTGGTGGCCGCCGACGGCACCGTGCTGCACCGGGACGAGCGGCCCACCGCCGTCGAGGGCCGGCTGCGCGACCCCGGCCTGGCCGGGACCGTGGCCGCCGCGCGCGCCCTGCTGGCCGAGGCGGACCGGCGCGGACTCACCGTCGTCGCCCTGGGCGCCGGCTTCCCCGAGTACGTCGCCGCGGACGGGACACTGACCAGCCGTGAGGTGCTGGCCTGGGACATCCAGCCGGAGAAGGTGCTGCGCGCCGAACTGCCCTCGGCACGCGTCACGATCGGCTCCGACGTGCGCTGCGGGGCGCTGGGCGAGGCCCGGTACGGCGCCGGGCGCGGTCTGGACGACTTCCTCTACGTCTCCCTCGGCACCGGACTCTCGTCCACGCTGGTGCTCGGCGGAACTCCCGTACCGGGGCGGCGCGGTGAGGCCATCGCGCTGGGCGAGTTCGAGGTCCCGGCGTCGGTCGACCCCGGCTGGGGCGGCACCCTGGAGGGGTACTGCTCGGGCCGCGGCATCGGTGACCGGCGCACCGCCCTCGGAGGCGTCACCACGGCCGGCGCCCGTGAGGTGACCGACCTGGCGGACCGGGGCGACCCGGCGGCGGCCCGCGTCCTGGCCAGCGCGGGCGCGGCCCTGGGCACGGTGCTCGCGATGGCCGTGCGGTTGCTGGACCCCGCCGCGATCGTTCTCGGCGGCGGTCTCGGCACGGCACCGGGTCCGATGCGCTCGGCGCTGGAGTCCGCCTACGCCGAACGCGGCGCGGCCCGCCCCGACGCCCCGCCCCTGGTGACCGCCGCCCTCGGCCCGGCCGCGGGGCTGATCGGCGCGGCCTGTCTGGGCACCGTCTGACCGTCGCGGGACGGTCGGGCACGACGCCGAGCCCCGTGGTCAGTGGTCCGGGGGCGCGTCGAGCCGTCCGAGGTACCTCTGGGTCGCCTCGTCGGGAAGCCGGACCGAGTAGGCCCAGTAGTAGATCACCAGACTGAACACGGCGATGACGGCCATGTCCCACCACAGGGGGAGGGCGCCGGTCGCGCCGCAGGTGACGGTGGTGGCCGGGCCTGTGCTGCAGTAGCCGCCCTGCCAGGAGATCACGCCCATGCCCGTGAGATAGACCGGCAGCCACTGCGCGGAGCGCCAGTCCGGGCGCGGGGTCCTCGGGTTGAGCTTGAGCAGGGCCGAGCCGCCCAGCAGCAGGTACCCGAGGACGATGGCCAGACCGAGCCGCCACAGGGTGTCCCAGCCGGCCCAGTAGATGATCAGGTTGGCGACGATGAAGGCGACGGGCGCCCAGAACATCCCGGCGGGAAGCCGGTAGGGGCGGTACCGGTCCGGGTCCTGCTTGCGCAGGCAGCCGAGGGCGAGGGGGGCGCCCGCGTACATCAGGACGCTGGCGGAGGTGACGAAGCCGACCAGTTTCTGCCAGGTGGGGAACGGCAGGAAGATGATGAGCCCGACGGCGAAGGCGAACAGGAGACTGAACCAGGGCACGCCGCGTCCGGTGGTCCGTTCGAAGACCTGGGGAACGTACCCGTTGCGGGACAGGCCGTACGACACCCGGGACGCGGCGGTGGTGTAGATCAGGCCGGTGCCGGTCGGCGAGACGACCGCGTCGATGTAGATCAGCGTCGCGAGCCAGCCGAGGCCCGCGGAGAGGGCCAGGCCGGCGAAGGGGCCGGCCTTGTCGTCGAAGGTCAGGTCGGCCCAGCCGTGGGTGAACGCGCTCTGCGGCAGCGCCCCGATGAACACCACCTGAAGGGCCAGATAGATCAGGGCTCCGAGGACGATCGAGCCGATGATCGCCCGAGGGATGTCCCGGGCCGGATGGCGGCTCTCCCCGGCCAGTTGGTCGGCCTGCTCGAAGCCGAGGAGGGCGAAGATGATGCCGCTGGTGCTGACGGCGGAGAGCACACCCTGCGCCCCGAAGGGGGCGAGACCCTGGTGACCGAAGTTGCTGCCGTGGAAGGCGGTCGCCGCCAGGACGGCGATGGTGAGCACCGGGATCGCGACTTTCCACCAGGTCGCGAGGCTGTTGGTGTGGGCGAGCCATCTGATGCCGAGGAAGTTGACCACGACGAAGAAGGCCATGAACGCGACGGCCAGCCCGTACCCGGCGGCGGTCAGTCGGTTCTCCCCCGACTGGACCCAGTCCGCGTGGACACTGAGGTAGTTCAGCGAAGCCATGACTTCGATCGGCGCGGTGGCGACCGCCTGCAACCAGGAGAACCAGCCGAAGGACGCGCCGGCCACACTGCCGAAGGCGTAGTGCGGGAACCGGGCCGTACCGCCCGCGACCGGGTACATGGCTCCCAGCTCGGCGTGGACGAACGCCAGCACGGTCACGGCCAGGGCGCCGATCCCCCAGGAGAAGAGGGCGGCCGTCCCCGCCGCCTGCGCCGCGAACAGCGCGCCGAACAACCACCCGGACCCGATGATGGACCCGGTGGAGGTCCAGGTCAGGCCGATCAGGCCGATGTCCCGTCGGAGCCCGGGGTTCCCGGGTCCCTCGGGTGCGACCGCCTTCGGCATCGTCATGCGTCCTCGTTCCGGGAGGCCGGGACGCGGAGCCTGCCTCGCGCGCCTACGGGTCCGTCCGCTCCTTCGTGACCTCCCTATCCCGGTATCCGGCCGACCGGTGCGGCGCGGAGCAGGGTTGCCCCCGACGCGTCACACGAAGAGCCCAAGGACTGCCACCCGGCCGGACGCAGCACAGCCGGGGCGAAGGGGCGGAGGGTGTCCTGCACTGGTGGAGGGTGTGCCGCTGGGCGGTGGGCTGCTGGATGGGGTGCGGCTGGGCGGGGTGCCGCTGGACGGGGTGCGGCTGGACGGTGTGCGGCGGTCGGTCATCGGCGGGCGACGGTCCCGCCGTGTCGCGTACGACCGACCGCTCGGCGACGGCCGCGGTGCGATGCGGTGCGGTGCGGTGCGGTGCGGTGCGGTGGCATCTTGCGCGTCGGGCAGCACACCGGGCCCTCGTCTTGCGTAAACGGGAAGGGACCGTGCTGTCGGCGCGCGGTCGTCCTAGCGTGCAGGCATGAACCGAGCTCACCCGGACCATCCCCACCGGCCGCGGCCGGTCCGCGGAGGCCACGGCGCTCCGCACGGCCACCACGACAAGCACTCGACCGACGATCAGGCCGATCTCCTCGACCTGGACGCGGAGGTCCTGGCCGAGCACCTGGCCTCCCTCACCGCGTGGCTGCCCCTGGAGCCCGCCCCCCGTCGGATCGTGGATCTGGGCTGTGGCACGGGTACGGGCACCTTCGCCCTCCTCGACCGCTTCCCCGACGCGCACGTCACCGCCGTCGACGCGTCCGCCGGACACCTCCGGCATCTGCGTGAGAGGGCCCGCGCCCGCGGTGCGCAGGAGCGGGTGCGCACCGTGCAGGCCGACCTGGACGAGCCCGTCTGGCCCGACCTCGGCGCACCGGACCTGGTGTGGGCGTCGGCGTCGATGCACCACCTGGCCCACCCCGATCGCGCGCTGCGCACCGTCCACGACACGCTCGCGCCCGGCGGCCTGTTCGCCGTGGTCGAACTGGCCGGCTTCCCCCGCTTCCTGCCCGAGGACGCCCCCGAGGACCGGCCCGGCCTGGAAGAGCGCTGCCACGCCGCGACCGAGCGGTTCCACGCCGAGCACGTGCCCCATCGCGGCGCCGACTGGGGCCCGATGCTGACCGCCGCCGGGTTCGAGGTGGAGGGCGAGCGTACCCTCGCCGTGCGTATCGAGGGCTCCCGCAACGAGGCGGTCGGCCGCTACGCCCTCGGCAGTCTGCAACGCGTCCGCGGTGCCGCCGCCGCGACGCTCTGCCCCGAGGATCTCGCCGCGCTCGACCGGCTCCTCGACACCGACAGCCCGCACAGCGTCCTGCGCCGCGACGACCTGGCGGTGCGCACCGAGCGCACCGTCTGGGCGGCACGCCGCACCTGAGCCGGGCACCCGCGGTCCGGCCGCTCCCCCGGGCCGCGGGCCGCGGGCGGATCAGCCGACCGGTGTGCCGGCTCGTGCGGAGAAGCGGCCGACTTTCCCGATCACATCGGCGCTGTACAGCCGGAACGCCTGTTCCAGCGCGAAGTCCGCCATGTAGCGGCGGAACGCGTCGAGGTCCTCCTCCCCGGTGTTGAGCATCTTCCGGTTGGCGGTGACGGCCGGGCTGCGCAGCCGTTCGAGGCTGTGTTCCACGGCGGCGTCCAGGTCGTCCGGGCCGTGCACCTCGTCGATGAGGAGCCCGGCCTCCGGGTCCGTCGCCCGGACGCGGTGTCCTTCCAGGATGATCCGGCGGGCCAGGCGCGGCCCCGTGAAACGGGGCAGCCGGAAGTTGGCGACGCCGGGGACGATGCCCTCCTGGGCGGCGGGGAGGCTGAGGTAGGCGTCCGAGGCGGCGAGGACATGGTCCACGACCAGCAGCAGTTGCATCCCGCCGCCGATCGCGAAGGTGTCGACGGCGGCGACCCAGGGCTTGGCCCGGTACGGCGAGTGCCAGGACATGTCGTCGTCCACGCGGACACCGCGCCAGATCTTGTGCAGATAGCCGAGTTCACGGCGGAGCAGGAACCCGACGAGCGAGATGCCGCCGGCGTGCAGGCTCTTGAGGTTGATGCCGGCGCTGAACACCCGCTTGCCCGCGTACCGCGGGTGGGTCATCTCACCGCCGCGCAGCAGACAGAGTTCGACGCCGGGGTCGAGGAGGGCGAGGTCGACCGCGGTCTCCATGTCGTCGACCTGCCGGTCGTCCTCGGCGTTGAGGCAGTCGTCACGGCACAGGGTGAGCCGGGCGACCCCGTCCCGGCGCTCCAGCCGTACGGAGCCGAGGTCGGCATGGCCCATGGCGGTGAACTCCGGCAGCAGGCGCAGGGCCCGCTCGGTGGGGCTGAGCAGGCTGTCCATCAGATGACCGCCGGAGAGCGGTGAGCGCAGGACCCGGCTGAAGAAGAGACCGAGGTCGATCTCGTGCCCGGCTTTGCCGGCCTGCGCCAGCGCCCGGTCCGCGGCCAGTTCGGCCGCGGTCGGGACGAGTCCCGGGAACGCGCGGGCCGCGTCGGCGGCCAGCGCGGCCAGCCGGGCGCCGCGCGTGCGGCCCCCGGTCAGCTCGGCGTACACGGCGTCGGTGTGCGCGTCCAGGAAGGCACCGCGCAGTGCTCTCAGCCGGCCGGGCGGCGACGCGGCGTACCGGCTCGCCGCCCTCGCGAGCGCCGCCCGCGCCCTGGGCAGGCCCGCCCGCATCTCCTGCTGTTCCGTGGGCTGTCGGGCGTCCGGTGGGCTGCTGGCCGTCATGTCGTCCCTTCCGCCGACGCCCGCCGCAGGGCCCGGTCGCAGGCGGCCAGGTGGGCCCCGAGCGCCTCCTCGAAGGGGACGGTGCGGGCGTCGAGCAGCAGTTGCCGTCGGATGGCCAGCTCGGACCCGGCGAGTGCGGTGGAGTGCCCGGCCGCCGCCAGCGCGGCCACCGGGTCGTCCGTCACCTCGTCGACGAGGTGCAGGGCCAGCGCCTGCGCCGCGTCGAGCGGGGTGCCGTGGAGCACCGCGCGCCGGATCGCCCCGGTGCCGGAGGTCTGCTGGGCGAGCCGGTGCAGCGCCATGCCGGGCCAGGTCGCGCCGTCGGCGACGTGCGGCAGCAGCCGCAGCGAGGGGGTGGCGATCCGGACGTCGGTGACCAGCAGGGCGTCCAGGGCGGTGCCGCCGCAGTCGCCGTCGGCGACGGCGATCGTGGTGGTGGGCAGCCGCTCCAGTCGGCGCAGCACCCGTTCCCACTTGCTGACCAGACCCACGGTCAGCTCGTCGGACCAGCCGCTCGCCGGGGCTCCGGAGAGCTGTAGGACGACCGGTTCGGGTGCGCCGGGGTCCTCGGCCCCGTCACACAGCGCGGCGATCGCCGCGACGGTCTCCGCG
The DNA here is from genome assembly GCF_044757045.1 of Streptomyces sp. NPDC091377. Classification (NCBI taxonomy): domain Bacteria; kingdom Bacillati; phylum Actinomycetota; class Actinomycetes; order Kitasatosporales; family Streptomycetaceae; genus Streptomyces; species Streptomyces sp. NPDC091377. Next base: position 344,786 of record NZ_JBIVUE010000009.1, read on the forward strand.
GTCGGTGGCCGGCCGCCGTCGATGTGCAGCCGGGCCGGGCCGGTGGGCGCGCCCGATGCGGCTTCCGTGGCGCTCACCATTGGACCAGCGCCGTCTCGATGGTGGAACCCGGTCCCATGGTCATCAGCACTCCGTAGTCGCCGGCTCGGGCGCGGCCTTCCTGGAGCAGCCGCTCGTAGGAGAACAGGAACGAACCGCTCGACAGGTTGCCGTAGTCGCGCAGGACCTCGGTGGTGTGGCGCAGGTCGTGGCGGGTGAGGCCGAGGTTGACCCGGACCGCGTCGATGACTTTCTTGCCGCCGGAGTGCACGAGCCAGTGGGCGATGTCGCTGCGGCGCAGCCCGGCACCGTCCAGCAGCCGGTCCACGACCCGCTCGGCGTGGGCGCCGACGACGTAGGGGATGTCGGGGTCCAGGTAGAAGCTGAACTTGTGCTGGCTGTCGTCCCAGTCGTAGCGCATGGCGCCGATGGCGTCGGTGATGAGGTGGCTGGCGAAGCCCAGCAGGCGCGGGCCGGCCTGGGCACCGGCGCCGTCGGGCAGCGCGTCGGGGGCGGGCCCGGCGGCGTCGGGCGGATCGGCGCGCAGGGCGATGGCGGCGGCTCCGTCACCGAAGAGGCTGTTGACGACGGAGGTGCGCAGTGTGGCGTCCATGACGTAGGCGGCGGAGCACGCCTCGGCGCAGAGCAGCACGGCGACCTGTCCGGGGTGGGCCATGGACCAGGCGGCGGTGGCGTTCAGGGCGTTCAGGCCCGCGTTGCAGCCCATGCCCACGACGTCGACCCGGCTGGTGCCGGGGCTGATGCCCATGTCCTTGATGAGCAGCGCGCTGAGCCCGGGGGTGAGGAAGCCGGTGGTGGTCACACAGCACAGGTAGTCGATGTCCGCGAGGTCGAGGCCCGCGTCGTCCAGGCAGGTGCGCACGGCGCGCGCGCCCATGTCGAGGGCGAGCCGGGTGTGTTTGGCGAGGAGGTCCTTCTGGGTCTCGCGGACGAAGGTGCCGTCGCTGTCGCGGGGCGGGAGGGTGAGGTGGCGCCGCTCTATGGCGCTGTTGAGGAAGATGGAACGCACCCGGGGGTCGGTGATGTCGAACAGGTCGAGCAGGTCGCCCTGGGTGTAGGAGTGCTCGGTGACGGCGGTGCCGACGCCGATGACGCGGCTGGGCCGGGTGGTGTGCTTCGGCTCGGGTCCGACGGGCGCGGCCGGGCTCGGGGTGTCCGGGCGGGCGGCGAGGGCGGGGGTCATCGGTAGGTCCACCCCCACATGCGGGGCTTGCTGCGCAAGCGGCGTACGGCAGTGAACACGCTGGTCGTCCTTTCAGTGCCGGGCTGTCGTCGTGATGAACCGCGCCAGACGGGCGGTTCCCTCGTGGATGTCGGCGTGGGTGAGGTAGCTGACGGAGAGCCGGAGGGTGCGCTCGCCGCCGCCCTGGGGATAGAAGTACGACATGGGTGTCCAGATGACGCCGAATTCCTCGGCCGAGCGCGCGAGCGCGCTGTTGTCCGCGAGGAAGGGGACGTCGACGGTGAGGAAGAAGCCGCCGCTCGGTCGGTTCCAGCGCACGCCCAGCGCGGCCCGCTCGGCCTCGGGGAGGGAGGCGTCGAGCTGCTGGAGGGTGGTACGCAGGGCGTCGCCGTAGTAGCGGGCGGTGTCGGTGTTGTGCTCGGCGGCGCCGCCCTCGCCCGCGAGGAGCATCCCGCCGACGACGGCCTGGCTGAGTGTCGAGGTGTTGACGGTGACCATGCTCTTGACGCGAGTGAGTTCGTCGGCGAGCAGTCCGGTGGTGCCGGAGCGGTCGGTGACGAGCTGGTCGGCGACGGCGTAGCCCACGCGGGCGCCCGGGAAGAGGGACTTGGCGAAGGAGCCGAGCTGGACGACGCGCCGTTCGCGGTCGAGGGACTTGAGGCTCGGCAGCTGCCGTCCGGGGCTCACCAACCGGTAGGGGCTGTCCTCCAGGATGAGGAAGTCCTCGCGTGCGGCGAGCTTGAGCAGTTCGTGGCGTTCGTCCAGCCCCATGGTGGCGCCGGACGGGTTGGAGTGGTCGGGGATGACGTAGAAGGCGCGGGGTCGGCGGCCCCGACCGCGTTCGGCCCGGACGGCCGCTTCGAGGTCGGCGCAGCGGAATCCGTCGGGTCCCTCCGCGACGGCGGTGGGTTCGATGTCGAGCAGGCGCGCGGCTCCGGTGATGCCGACGTAGCAGGGGCTGGAGACGAGCAGCGCGTCGTCGGGGCCCGCGACGAGGGCCCGCAGTGTGAGCAGCATCGCCTCCTGGCAGCCGACGGTGACGACGACGGACTCGGCGGGTACGTCGATGTTCTCGTCCAGGCGCAGCGACGTGGCGACCAGCTCACGGATCTGGCCGCTGGTCGGCCCGTACTGGAACAGGGCGTCGCGGACCTGGGCGGGGGTGCGGCCGGACGCCTCCAGGTGCTCCATGTAGCGGCGGATGTGGGTGAAGAGCTGTTCGGGGTCGAAGAAGCCGTCGTAGGGCCGTCCGGGGGCGAAGGAGATCGCGTCGGGGTAGCGGTGGGTGATCTCGTTGAGGAAGTTCATGGTGTCGAGCACCGGGTCGGAGACGCTGGCGTGCAGTTCCTCCTTGAGCAGCCCGGAGTCGGCGGTGCGGGGCAGCGGCGCGGGGGCCCGGGTGGGGAGGGGCGGCGCGCTGCCGAGGATCAGTTCGGGGCCGGCGTCGGCGACGGTGGGGCAGCCGGTGAGGGTCATGGCCTCGGTGAGTTCCTCGGTGACGATGCCGAGGACGTCGGTGACGCCCTCGCGGCCGGCCGCCGCCAGTCCGTGGAGCACGGGGCGGCCCAGCAGCACGGCGTCCGCTCCGAGGGCGAGGGCGGCCAGCACGTCGCCGCCGCGCCGCACTCCGCTGTCCACCAGGAGGGCGCACCGGCCGGCGGTCTCCGCGGCTATCTCCGGCAGGACGTCGAGTGTGGCCGGGGCCCCGTCCAGTTGCCGGCCGCCGTGGTTGGACACCACGATCCCGTCGACGCCGACCCCTGTTGCCCGGCGGGCGTCGTCGGCGGTGAGGATGCCTTTGAGGAGCAGGGGCAGCGGGCTGACACCGCGCAGCCATTCGACGATGTTCCAGTCGAGGGTAGTGTCGAACTCCTCGCGGGCGTGGTCGCCGGGCGAGGCGAATCGGGAGCCCGGGTCGGAGGCGGTGCCGGAACCCTCGCCGGGGCCCTGGCCGGTGGCGGAGGACGGGCCGGTGAGGTTGGCGGGCGCGATGCCGGGCGGCAGCCGGAAGCCGTTGCGCAGGTCCCGCAGCCGGCGGCCGAGCCGGGGCGCGTCGACGGTGAGGACCAGTGCCTCGAATCCGGCGCGTTCGGCGCGCTCGATGAGGCCGCGGGTCACCTCGCGGTCGCGGAAGCAGTAGAGCTGGAGCCACAGGGGGGCCGTGGCGGCTTCGGCGATGTCCTCGAAGGTGCGTCCGGCGAAGGTGCTGACGACGAACGGCACTCCGGCCGCGCCCGCGGCGGCGGCCGTGGCGACCTCGCCGTCGGGGTGGAGCAGGGTGTGGTAGGCCAGCGGCGCGACGGCCACCGGGGCGTCCCAGTCCCGGCCGAGGATCCGGGTGCGAAGCCGCGGGCGCGGTCCGCCGGTGAGGACGCGGGGGCGGAGCCGGACGCGGTCGAAGGCGGCCGTGTTGGCGGCGAGGGTGCGTTCGTCGCCGGCGCCTCCGGCGACGAAGTCCCAGACGCCCGGCTCCAGTCGGCGGCGCGCCACAGCGGCGTGGTCGGTCAGGGTCAGCGGGCGGTCGGCCCCGCTGCCTTGGTCCTTCATTCGGCGGCCAGTCGGTCGCGCTCCACCGCTTCGTACAGGGCGCGGATGTTCGAGCTGCCGAAGCCGCGCGAGCCACGGCGCTGGATCAGCTCGTAGAACAGCGTGTTGCGTTCGTAGGGCGATCGGCTGAACAGTTGCAGCAGGTCGCCCCACTCGTCGCGGTCGGCGAGGACCTGTGCCGCGCGCAGTCTGTCGATCTCGGCCGTCATGCCCGGGACCCGTTCGGCCAGGCTGTCGTAGTAGGACTCCGGCACGGTCAGGAACTCCACGCCGCGGTCACGGAACTCATGGACCGCCGGGATGATGCTCTCGACGAGGAACGCCAGATGCTGCACGCCCGGTGCGCCGTTGCGCTCCAGGAACGCGTCGAGCTGGCCGGGGCCCTTGCGCGGGTCGGGGGCGACGAGGGTGAAGGTGATCTGGCCGGAGGCGCTGCGCACCACGAGGGAGTCCATCGCGTGCGCGCCGACGTCGACGTACTCGGAGGAGTAGCGGGTCAGTCCGAAGGCGTCGCGGTAGAAGACGCCGTAGGTGTCGATCGAGGCGGCGTCCAGGCAGATCGCGATGTGGTCGAGGAGCTGGATGCGGCCGGTGGGGGCGGCCGATCCGTCGGCCACCTCGGACCAGTTGCGGCCGGGGGGCAGCCCCGGGGACGGGCCGTCCTGGCGCGGGACGAGGGTGTGGGTGACGCTGCCGAAGCCGGACACGGTGGAGGTGCCGTGCGCGGAGCCGGTGACGGTGGCTCCGGCCGCCACGGCAGCACGGGTGCTCTGGTCGACGTCGTCGCAGGTCAGGGCGATATCGGCGATGCCGTCCCCGTGTGCGCTCAGGAACTTCCAGGTGGCCGGCCCGGTGGTGACGACCAGGTTCACGCTGCCCTGTCGCAGCAGCGCGGAGCTTCGGTCGACCGCCACCGCCTCGGCGGCCTGGGTGAACCCCATCGACGAGACGAAGTAGTCGACGACGGATTTTCTGTTGCTCGTGTACAACTCGATATACGCGACGTCGTGCACAGCCATGAGGCGCCTCCTGGGCGGGCGTATGCCGTCATTACGAGGGTGGGGTGCGGGGTTGTCAGTGCGGGAGCCCGGTACGGGGTGCGGGGCGGGGGTGCCGGCCGGGCTGCCTCACCAGCACCATTCCTGCTGATGGAGAAGGTGCCCGGCCGTGATGCCGTGATCCGCGCACCAGGTCATGAACCCGTCGATCTGCTGCACCTGGCGCGGGTCGGCGGGGTGGATCGTGGACATGAGGTGCGCGGGCCGGGGCCGCGCGCCGACGGGGTGGACGTAGACCTGCCCGGCCCCCAGCTCCGTCATGATCGCGGCGGCCTGCCCCGCGCTCCAGTCCGGGGCCCGGTGGGTGTGCGTGTCACCGGTGCCGCGGCCCCGGGTCAACAGGGGGTGGTGGAGCCAGGCCGGCGGGGCGTTGTCGCACCCTACCGCGAGGAACGCGTAGTCGGTGGTGCCCAGATGCCGGCGGATGCAGCGGTAGGGCGAGGGGTCGAGTCCGGAGGAGTCGGCGCCGATGAACGCCGACCGGCCGGCCAGTTCGACCCAGTACGTGGACTCCCCGCGCAGGTCCGGGGTGCCGCGCTCACCGAGGAACGGGGTGGCCACGACCCTGCCGCCGGGGAAGGCGAACTCGTCGTAGTCGGCGGCCTCGACCACGGGGAAGCCGAGGCGGCTGAGGTACCGGCCGGTGGAGGGGGTTTCCGGGGTGCGCAGGGAGCGGGGCACCACGATCGTGCCGATACGGCCCCGCAGTTGCAGAAGCGTCTCCAGCACGATCGGGTCCCGGTGCCCGTGGGTGACGAGGACCAGGTCGATGAAGTCGGGCAGGTCGTCCAGGTCGTAGCGGTCGTCGGCGTCGCCGTCCGCGCTGATGAAGGGGTCGGTCACCACCGCGCCCCCGGGGGTCTGCAGGACCAGGCAGGAGTGGCCGAAGTAGCGGATGCGTCCGCCGACGTCGATGTGCCGGTACGGTCGCGGCGCGGCCGACTGGTCCAGCAGGACGGCGAGGCTCTCCGCCTGGGCGGCGTCCAGGCCGAACGCCGCGCCCAGCCGGCTCAGCGTGGCGGGCGCCCGGGTCCGGCCCAGGTGGAGGAACGTGTCGTGCGGTTCCGGACCCAGGCCGGCCGTGGTGATGGTGTGCGGGGGCGCCGCGACGGGGACGGGCGGCGGGGGCGCGGCGTCGGCCTGTGCGCGCGAGCGCGGGAACCGCACGGTGGGGGCGGGGGCCTGTGCGGGCCGTGCGTAAGGGATGCGGGCTGCGGGAAGGTGCGCGCAGGAGCCGTGCGCTGCGGTGGGCGGCGCCGACGGCTCAGGTGCGGGTGAGCGCGGGAATATGAGGTCCCGCAGGAACAACGGATGCACCGTGTCGGGTGACGATCCCCCCGGGTGAGTCCGGGCAGAGGATCTTTCCAGCAACGGTTCGCCTGGCGCCTTCGACCGGGGAAACCTCAGCTCATCCACCATGTGCGCCCTCAATCTCGCGGAAGAGAACCAGCACCTGACGGTTCTCGGCGATCCGGCGCCGAGCGGGCGCCACCCAGGACGCGAGGTGCTCGTCCCCCGCACTATGGCGTGGGACGGTTCGGGGGAACAAGGTGGGACCGGTTTGTTCAACTGGCGCGTCACACACTTGAACGCGCCGGGCCGACGGCTCCCGATCGAGCAGTGCCGCCGGACGGTCGAGGGTGGGAAAAACCCAGTGACCGGACGCGGCCAGGGCGTCCGGTCACTGTCTCCTACGGGGTTCCGCGCGTCCGGCGCGGACCTGTCAGTCCTCGATCCAGCCGTGGCTCTCGCTGAACTTCTTCAGCTCATCGCGGAGTTGCAGGATCTGGGCCGCGGTGAGGCCGGGTCCCGCCTTCAGCAGCAGTTCGGTGATGTCCCGGGTGAACTCCTCGCCCGTGAGCACATCGCACACGGGGTACTCGCCGTCCGCCGTCATGGCGTCGTCCGCCGCCCTCCCGTCGGGCGACCTGCCGACCGGGGACGTCCCGGCGGACGCGGAGCGTCCCGGGATCCCGGTCACGGCCGGCGCGACCCGGCCCTGCGCGGGTGCCCCGCCCCTCGCCACGGCGGGCACGACCGGCACCTCGGCACCCTCGGGGAGCCGGATGTGCGAGGCCCGCTGCCCGCGGTCACCGTCCGCGACCTCGAACTCGACCGCCAGTCCCGAGCGCAGGTAGTCCTCAGGAATCAGCAGGTCGTTCACATGCAGGAAGATGTCCTCACCACCCCCCTCGGGGGCGATGAACCCGTAGCCCCTCGTACTGTCGAACCGCACCACATAACCAGTCGCCATCAGCATCCCCAACCACCCGGGCCCCTTGCCCGCCGCGTACTGATCGTAGTACTCCCCCGGCCCCGCGGCGAAGCACGGTCCCGGAACGGCGTGCCGTGTCCGGTCTCCGCCGGGTCGAACGGCACCCGACCGGGCCGCCGGCGGGCCCCGACCCGCTTCGCCGGCGACGCGGCCCGCGCCGCCAAGGTCTACGACGGCGTCCCCGCGGTCCGCTCAGCGCTGACGCCAGCCGCGCCCGCGCAGGGCGCCCACGAGCACCTCGGCGAGATCCCGGGTCACGCTCAGATGGACCTGTCCGGTGGGCTGGCCCGCGGAGTGTTCCAGATGCACGTCCTCCACGTTCACCCCGGCGCTGGAGGCATCGGTGAAGAGTCTGGCCAGTTCGCCCGGCTGGTCGCCTATCAGCACCGTGACCGTCTCGTACTGCTCGGGCCTGGTGCCGCGCTTGCCGGAGATCCGGGCCCGCCCCGACTGGCCGCGGCGCAGCAGGATCTCGACCGTGCGCGCGCCGCCGCCGCGTTTGTCCTCGTCCGTGGCCGCCATGGCCCGCAGTCCCGCGACGGCGTCGCACAGGTCCGCGGACAACTCGTCGAGAAGGTCGGCCACCACGGGCGCGTTGGCGCCGAGGATGTCCATCCACAGCCCCGGGTCGGCGGCGGCGATACGGGTGAGGTCGCGCACGCCCGGGCCCGCGAGGCTCACGGCGCGCTCCTCGGCGTCCTCCAGGAGGATGGCGACCAGGCTCGCCACCACATGGGGGGCGTGCGAGACCAGTCCGACCGCGCGGTCGTGCGCCGTCGCTTCCATCATCACGGGTACCGCCCCGCACATCGTGACGAGTTCGAGCGCGGTGTTCAGGGTCTCGGTCTCCGTGTCGGGCGTCGGGGTGAGCACCCAGTTGCATCCCTCGAAGAGGTCCGCCCGGGCGCCGAGCGGCCCGCTGCGCTCACCGCCGGCCATCGGGTGACCGCCGACATAGCGCGTGGTGTCACAGTCGAGGGCGATGATGTCGCGCTGCGGTCCGGCCTTCACACTGGCCACATCGGTGTAGTGCCGTGCCACGCCCTCGGCCTGGAGACCGGCGACGACTTCGGGCACCAGCGTCGGCGGTACGGCGACCAGGGCCAGGTCCACGGTCTCGCGCGGGGCGTCCGCCGTGCCGGCGCCCAGGGATGCCGCGATCCTCGCGGTGTCCGGATCGGCGTCCCGCAGGTGCACATGAGCACCACGCGCCTTGAGGGCGAGCGCGGCCGAGGTCCCAATCAATCCGGCGCCGACAACTAGAACGTCTTCCATAGTGACCATATCCATTCCCTCGGCCGGCCCTCGCAGTTGACACCGCAACACCCCCGACTAACATCGGACCATCGGCGCATAGCGACCATACGCCACGGGCTACGAGGCTACGGGTGTTCGAGAAGCGTTCGGCTGAACAACCACCATCGATAGCTGCTGCATAAACACACAAAAAGCGACCCTTTTTGTTTACGCGCAGCGATTCCCGCCTCTGACGCATTCCATTGCCCATACGCCACTCTTGCGGTGTGGGTAATTTTTTTGCGCCGATGCGTAGGCGCCGATTCTTCCCACACACCACTACACCACAGGGGGATGGTGTGAACAAGCTTGATTCCGGAGAGAATGTTTTAGGTTCCGGAGCGAATGGCGCTCTCGTCGACTCGGACGATGGATCGCCTGCCCATGCGAACGGAACCATGGCCGGGGAATTGACCGATATCCCCGTCTCACTGCTTCAATTCGGCGACTCGCCCCGCCTGGCGGGCCAGGACAAGAAATACACAGAACAGCTGGCGGAAAGCGAATCGCCCCTTCCACCGATCCTGGTGAACCGGCGGACCATGCAGGTCGTCGATGGCGTGCACCGCGTCCTGGCCGCGATTCTCAGAGGATGGGAGACCATCCCGGCCCTCCTCGTCGACGTCTCCCGGAATGACGCGTTCCTGCTCGCCGTCGAATCCAACACACAGCACGGTCTGCCGCTGTCACAGGCGGACCGGCGTGCGGCGGCGGCCCGGCTCATCACCTCTCATCCCCATATGTCCGACCGGGCGATCGCCCGGGTGTCCGGCCTCGGGGCGAAGAGCGTGGCCGCGATCCGGCGTTCAACTGTCTCCGAATCACAGTTGAACGCCCGCGTCGGCCGGGACGGCCGGGTGCGCCCGGTGGACCGGGCGGCGGGCCGGCAGCGGGCGGCGGAGGTGATCGCCCGGAACCCGGAGGCGTCCTTGCGGGAGGTGGCCCGGCTGGCCGGAATCTCACCGGCCACGGCGAGCGACGTGCGCAAGCGGCTCCTCTCCGGCGAGAGCATCGTCGGAGAGCCACCGCGACCGGCCGTCACCGCCGCGCCACCGCAGCCGGAACACCGGCGCGACGGGCCGCAGGAGCCGGGTGAACAGGCGGCGTCCCTGCTGGAGCCGCTGCTGCACGACCCCGCGGTCCGCAACGCGGAGCTGGGGCGGCGGCTGTTGCGCCTCCTTCAGTTCAACGTCATCGGCGGACACAAGTGGTTCGAACTGGCCGAGGCGGTACCGGCGCACTGCGACGCGCTGGTGATCGCCCTGGCACGGCAGAACGCGGGGACCTGGCTGGAGATCGCCCAGGCGCTGGACGAGCGGGTGGTCCGCTCGCCGAGCCTCACGCGAGGTCAGGACAGCCCGCCGGCTCCGGCGGGCTGAGCCGATGTCGGTACGGCACGACACGGCACGACCGGCGGTTGCGCCGTGTCGTGCCCTGCCGTGCCGTACCGCGCCCTGCCGTGTCGCGTCCCGCTGTGCCCACGGTCCGCTCCCGGATCGGGCGGGGAGCAATGTCCACCTGTCCGCGGCACACGGCAGCCGATCCGCCCCATGTAGCGCTCAAGAAAAAACCGCCGGGTAACTCGACACCTACCGACCCATCCGCATCACAAACCTCGTTCGAGTCCTCTCCTGACCATGTCGCACCGGCTCAAACCGATGACGAAAAGAGTTCACCCACTCAAGAACCTACAAAAGTCGGCAAAAACTTGATGCAGCCGTATACCACCGAACCGTGCTGGTCATAGCACTAGACAGGATTTACCTGACGTGTGACATTATGGGCACCTCCCCCCGCGAAATGGCCCGCGCCCGCACGCGAGGTGATCCCATGCGGCAACAGCACGACGGCACCAGCACCGCTGCCCCTGTCCTACAGGAATCTCACAACAGTTCGACACATAGGCGTCCCTCAGAACCTGAGAAGGACGTCGTGACGATCCTCATCTCGACGCTTCTCCTAGGAGAGTCTCCGCGTATCGAGGGACAGGACCGCGAGCACATCATTCGTCTGGCAGAAACCGAAAACCAACTTCCCCCCATCGTGGTCAACAAGCGCACTATGCAGGTGATCGACGGAGTGCATCGCGTCTTCGCCGCCATCTTGCGTGGCGAAGAAACCATCAGGGCGATCTTCTTCGACGGCAGCACGGAGGACGCCTTCCTGTGTGCCGTTCAAGCCAATATGGCCCACGGCCTCCCGCTTTCGCTCGCGGACCGCCGCGCCGCCGCGGAACGGATCGTCGTCTCGCACTCCCAGATCTCGGACCGGGCCATCGCCCGTGCCACCGGGCTCGGAGCGAAGACGGTTGCCGCGCTGCGGCGCCAACTGTCCCTGTCCGCACCGCATGTGAAGGCCCGGGTCGGCATCGACGGCAAGGCCCGCCCGCTGAACAGCGCCGCGGGACGGCTGCGTGCCGCCCAGGTGCTCGCCGCGCGCCCGCAGGCGTCGCTGCGTGAGGTCGCCAGACTCGCCGGGATCTCGCCCGCGACCGCCAGTGACGTCAAGAGACGGCTGGCGGTCGGCAATCCTCCGGTCGGCGCGCTGCCCTCCGTGGACGAGCCGGACACCCACACCCGCTCGGCATCGGAGGAAACGATACAGCCGAGGAATCAGCGCCGGGCCGTTCCGGAGAAACTCGACCCCCGCCACACCCTGGAGAAACTGACGCGTGATCCTTCGCTGCGTCAGAACCAGATCGGGCGCGAGTTGCTGCGGCTCCTTCACCACAACGCGATAGTCATGAAGGAGTGGCCGGAACTGGTGTCCGCGGTGCCGGAGCACTGCACGAGGTCGACGGCCGATCTGGCACGTCAATACGCCGAAAGCTGGGTGAAGTTCGAGGAGCGAGTACGCGCCGCCGGCTGAGCGGACCGTCCCCCTGTCCAGGGTCGTCCCGGCCGGGTGGCGGCCGGTTGACCGTTCAGTGCCACGCTTCCTATCTTTGACCGAATTCTCCGACGCTTTGAATCGGATTCTTTGACGGTCGACGCAGGGTGGGAAGCGATGGCATTGAAGTCGGACCCGGAAACCTACCGCTTTCAGGCCGAGGCGGCCCAGATTCTGGACCTCATGGCCCATTCGCTCTACAGCAACAAGGACATCTTTCTGCGTGAACTGGTGTCGAACGCCTCCGATGCGATCGACCGGCTGCGGTTCGAGCGCTACGCGCACCCCGAATGGGCGGAGAGCGACCCGGACCGGGCGCCGCAGATCCGGGTCGCTTTCGACAAGGACGCGGGCACGATCACGATCGCCGACAACGGTATCGGGATGAGCCGCCAGGAAGTGATCGACAACATCGGCACCATCGCCCGGTCGGGCACCTCCGAGTTCCTGCGGGCGCTCAGCGGGGACCAGCGCCGCGACGCCGAGCTGATCGGTCAGTTCGGGGTCGGCTTCTACTCGGCGTTCATCGTGGCCGACCGGGTGGTGCTGACCACCCGGCGAGCCGGACAGCCGCCCTCCGACGGTGTGCGCTGGTCGTCGGACGGCAGGGGCGAGTACGCGCTGGAGGCCGTCGAGCGCGCCGAGCACGGCACCACGATCGTCCTCGAACTGCGCGAGAGCGAGGAAGAGCTGCTCAACGAGCACCGGCTGCGCTCGATCATCCAGCGGTACTCGGACCACATCAGCCAGCCGATCGTCATGGCGCGGGACGACACCGCGATCAACGAGGCGTCGGCGCTGTGGGCGCGCCCGAGGAGCGAACTCGGGGAGCAGGACTACCACTCCTATTACCGGCACCTCACCAACGATTTCACCGATCCGCTCGCCTATCTGCACACCAAGGTCGAGGGCCGGTACGAATACACGCTGCTGCTCTATGTTCCGTCCCGCGCCCCGCACGATCTGTGGGTCCCGCAAGCGCGCCAGGGCGTTCGGCTCCATGTCCGGCGGGTTTTCATTCTGGAGGACACCGGGCAACTGCTGCCCAACTACCTGCGGTTCATGCGCGGTGTCGTCGATTCCGCGGATCTGCCGCTGAATGTCTCCCGTGAAATCCTTCAGGGCAGCCAGGCCGTCGACCATATCCGGACCACCGCGGTCAAACGAGTCCTGAAGCTGTTCAAGGAGCTGGCGGAGAACGAGCCGGCGACATACGCGGAATTCTGGAAGCAGTTCGGTGGTGTACTCAAGCAGGGTGTCGCCGACGATCCCGCGCACCGGGACGACATCACCGAACTGCTGCGCTTCACCTCCACCCGTTCCCGGGCCCAGGACGCCGATGTCTCGCTCGCCGACTACACGGGCCGGATGAAGGAGGGGCAGGACAAGATCTACTACCTGCTCGCCCCGAGCCTCTCCGCCGCCGCGGCGGGCCCGCATCTGGAGGCGTTTCACGCCAAGAACATCGAGGTGCTGCTGCTCGGCGAGGCGGTCGACAACTTCGTCGTCTCCGGCCCGCTGCGCGAGTACCGCGGCCACCGGCTCCAGTCCATCACCCAGGGCCCGCCGGACTTCGGCGCGCTGGCCGACGACGCGGAGAAGGAAGCCGCCGACCGGGCCGACTCCGACTACGCCGCGCTCCTCGGCCGGCTCAAGGCGCATCTGGCGGGCAAGGCGTTCGACGTACGCGTCACCAGCCGGCTGACCACGTCCCCGGCGTGCATCGTCGCCGACGGGACGGAGACCGACTTCACGGTCGTGCAGCGCATGCGGGGATCGGGCCTGCCCAACCAGCCGATCCTGGAGATCAACCCCCATCACCCGCTGATCGAGCGGCTCAACCGCCGCCAGGACGACCCCCGGGTGCCCGACTGGGCGCATGTCCTGTTCGACCAGTCCGTGCTCACCGCCGGCGCCCAGATCGACGAGCCGAACACGTTCGTCACCCGTTTGAATGAACTTCTGCTGTCGCTGACGGCGGACGCGCCCGGCTGATCGAGGCCCGGCCGCAGCCGCGCGCAGGCCGGGGGCGACCGCTCCCCCGGCCGCCCGGCCCCTGCCGCGGCAAGGCCCCCGGCAGGGGTGGGACGAGCGGCATGACGTCATGGGACCCAGCATGGGGCGCCACAGGTTTCCACCGGGTGACCACGTGCGTTAACCGTCCCCTTATCTCACGTCTGGGGCAATGTTCGCCATGCGGATTCTGGTGGCTGAGGACGAGACTTTCCTCGCGGACCTGGTGGCCGAAGGGCTGCGGGAACAGGCGATGGCCGTCGACGTCGTCTATGATGGTGCCGACGCGCTGGAGCGCCTCGCGGTCAATGATTACGACGTCCTGGTGCTCGACCGGGACCTGCCCAAGGTGCACGGCGACGACGTCTGCCGCCAGCTGTCCCAGATGGGGGGCCGGGTGCGCATTCTGATGCTGACGGCCTCCGCCGCCGTCCACGAGCGGGTCACGGGGCTGAATCTGGGAGCCGACGACTATCTGGCCAAGCCGTTCGTCTTCGACGAGTTGGTGGCACGCATCCACGCTCTCGCGCGCCGGGCCGGCCCTCCGCTGCCTCCGGTGCTGGAGCGCGGCGGCCTCACCCTGGACACGGCACGCCGTCAGGCGTCCCGCGACGGGCGCTATCTGTCGCTGTCCCGCAAGGAGTACGCCGTGCTGGAGGTGCTGATGCGGGCCCAGGGCGCGGTCGTCAGCACGGAGGACTTGTTGGAACGGGCCTGGGACGAGCACACCGACCCGTTCACCACCGTCGTGAAGGTGACGATGAGCAAGCTGCGGGCGAAGCTGGGCGATCCGCCGGTCATCGTGACGGTGCCGGGAAGCGGATATCGGCTGTGAACGCGGGTGAGGGTGTCCCCGGCGTCGACCGGGAACACCCTCACCCGAAGAACTTCCGTGCGCGCGTCAGTATGTGCGTCATTACTAGCGTCAGTACTTGCGGAGGAACTCCACGATCGCCTCGTTGACCTGCTCCGGGCGCTCCAGGTGGCCGAGGTGACCGCAGCCGGGGATCTCCACGAGGTCGCAGTCCGGGATGAGGTCGGCCACTTCGGCGCCGAGGTGCGGCGGGGTGATGACATCGTCGGCGAAGGTGATGACGCGGCACGGCACGGTGATCGTGCCGAGGGCCTCGCGTCGGTCCCGGTGGGTGTCGATCCACTCCTGACCGTTGGCCACCGACTCCGCGTCGCCGGCCAGTTCGAACACATCCAGCCAGGATGCCACCGACCGGTCGTCGTTGAGGGTCCTCGGCGAGAGCATGCGCAGCACCGAGTTGACGGCCCGGTACTTCGCCGGCAGCTTGATGCCGCTCTCCTGGAGGGCCCGGTCCGCCGCGTCCTGTGCCCGGCGCAGCACATCCGACCGGCCCCGGGTGGCCATCAGGACCGCCGAGCGGACCAGGTGCGGATCGCTGATCGCGAGTTCCTGCGCGATCAGTGAACCCAGGGAACTGCCCACGATCCGGCAGGGCGCCAGGCTCAGGGCCTCGATCAGGCCCTTGGTGTCGGCCACCAGGTCCGCCAGCGCGTACTTGCCCGGCGGGGCGTCCGAGGGCCGGATGCCGCGGTTGTCGAAGGTCACCGGGGCATAGCCGGCCCGCCGCAGCGCCGGCGTCTGGTGCAGGTCCCACACATGGCCGGCCGCGCCCGAACCCATGATGAGCAGAACGTTCTCACCCTGGCCCGTGCGCTGGTAGGCGAGCCTGATTCCATTGGCGCGCAGATACGGCATCCCCGGTTCCGTCCTTCTTACCAGCGCCACTCACGCTTGTTGAACAGATGCTCGGCAGCGACGTCGTTCGACTTGCACCAGGTGAGGAACTCCTCGATCTGCTTGATCTGGTACGTGTCCGGTGTGTACGTCGTGGCCATGACGTGGCCTTGCCAGCTCTCCTCGCCCATGGCGTAGATGTACGCCTCGGCCGAGCCCAGCTCGGTCATGATCGCGGCGGCCTGTTCCGCGTTCGATCCGGACAGCTTGCGCGAGTCGCTCATCTTCTTGGTGACGGGCCGGGTCAGCAGGCCCTTGTAGAGCCAGGTCAGCGGGGCGCCGTCGCACTCCATGCCGAGGAACGCCTTGTCGACGTCGCCCAGGTACGAGCGGATGTACTGGTACAGCACCGGGTCGATGCCGGAGGAGTCCGCGCCGATGAACACCGAGAGATCGGCGATCTGGACGACGTAGGTCGACTTGGAGCGGATGTCGAGGTCGGAGTGCTCACCGAGGAACGGGGTGGCCACCACGCGCGCGCCGCCGGGCAGCGGCACCTCGTCGAAGTCGTCCACCTCGATCACCGTGAAGCCCATGGACTTGAGGTAGAGGCCGATCGACGGGTCGCACAGGTTGCCGCGGGAGGAGCGGGGGACGACGATCGCGTCGGTGCGCGAGCGCAGTTGGAGCAGGGTCTCCAGCACGATGTGGTCCTGATGCCCGTGGGTGATCAGCACCAGGTCGATGTGGTCGGGCAGGTCGTCCAGCGTGTACCGGTCGCCGTGGCGGTTGTCGGTGCTGATGAAGGGGTCCACCACGACGGCGGCCTCCGGGCTCTGGAGCACCAGGCAGGCGTGGCCGAAGTAGCGGATCCGGCCGCCGCTCTCGATGTGCCGGTCGGGGGCGAGGCTGGGCTGCGGGGCGAGCAGCCGGCCGAGCTGTGCGGCCTGGGCGTCGTCCAGTTCGAGCGCCTCACGCAGACGGGCGAGGGTGGTGCCCTCGACGCGCGCCTTCATCAGCGCGTCCAGGCCCGGGTGGTCGAACGGGATCGGCAGATCCAGCACATGCGGCATGGGCAGGCGCGGGGTGCTGAGGATGAAGGGCCGCTCCACGCCGTCGTCCAGGGACAGCTGCACGGACTGGCGTCGCCGGTCGAAGGCCGTGCTCTGGTAGAGCAGCGGCTCGATGACATGGACGGACGCCTGGTTGCTGGTGTCGTAGGCCAGCTCCACCACCCCGTTCAGCGCCGGCGGCAGCTTCGGGTAGAGGGGGGTGAGGTCGAAGCCGGTGGCGTTCTGCCGCAGCAGGTCGTCGGCCTCGGCGATCCCGGCCGCGAAGGCGAGCATGTCGGCGCGGTCCCGCTTGATGGTGTCGAGCAGCTCGCTGACCTCGGCGGCGCGCGCCTCTTCGACGTTGATGAAGTAGCCCCCGCGCAGGGCCGGGTTGTTGCTCGCCGCCACATGTACCTGCGGGGAGTGCAGATAGGATTCGAGCAACGGCACTTGTACGTTCGCCAGGTTCATGGACGCCTGAGCCGGCGCGACGATATGCATCCACGCGTAGAACCTGTCGACCAGTGGTTCGATGATCGCATTGGATCGGAGAAATGCCCGCTCTTGGCTTTCAGGCATCTGGCCCTCCCGTCAGGACTTTCAACTGCCGTTTCAGTGCCGCCCGGTCGCCAGGAACTGGTTGCGCGTACGTTTCTTCGCCGCTCGGCGGACACTAAATCATCACAGCGCCGCTCGGGCGTCAACGGCCGAGCGGTGCTGTTCAACCGCGCGGTGCCGCAGTTGAACAGCACAAAGTGCCGTTGCCTTGATTCGTCCCGCACCCTATGTCACCGTGAAATAGCCCGTCGCTGAGGTCCCTTGTCGCCGAGAAGTGAGGACAGTGCGGTGCCCAATCCTTTTGAGGATCCCGACGCAAACTATCTGGTCCTGGTCAATGACGAGGGTCAGCATTCACTGTGGCCGGTCTTCGTGAATGTGCCGGACGGTTGGAATACCGTGTTCGGCGAGGCACCGCGGGACGAGTGCCTCCAGTACATCGAGAAGTCATGGACCGACATGCGGCCCAAGAGCCTCATCGAGGCCATGAAGACCAGCACCTAGCGGCGCCCCGCTCCCCGGCACCGCTGCCCAGGCCGACGGCCCTCACCGGTCGTCGGCCTCGCCGCGTTCCCGGCCGGCCGGGTGGGCGTGGAGGGTCACGAGGGGACATGAGGGGACGCGAGGGGACATGAGGGAGCATGGGGAGGCGGGAGAAAGCATGAATCGACATCAGGTGGGGACGGCGACGGGGTTTCCGTACGGTGACCGAAAGTGGTAACCGCCTCCTTATCAGGCTTCTGCGCCAATGAACCCTGCGGATAATGGCGCCCGGGCCACCGCTGCGTGAGCAGGCCATGGAACGGGCCCGGCGAGGGCGACGGCCCTCCCGTCATGGTCACCATCGCAGAAAGCGGGTACAGGTCGTGAGGCTGCTACGGATCGTCAGGCGCATCCCCTTGATGTTCGGTGGCTCCGTGCGGGCCCGGATGACCCTGCTCTACGGCGGCGTCTTCACGGTGATCAGCCTCTCCGTGCTCATCGTCGCGCAACGGTTCCAGAAGTGGGCCGTCGACGACAAGGTGGACAATTTCGTCTCGCCCGGCGAGATGGCCGGCATTCCCTGCGATCTACGGCCGGAGGACTCGCCGTGCTCGCAGTTGCCGTACGAACCGTCCGTCACCGCCCCCCTCGACGGGCCCCCCACCAACTCGACCTTCGTCGTCATGCAGAAGGCCCAGCTCCAGCAGGAACTGGCGAGCATGCAGCTCATGGTGAGTGTGATCGCCAGCGCGGTCATCATGACCCTCGCCTTCGCGGTGTGCTGGTGGCTCACCGGCCGACTGCTGCGCCCCCTGCACCATGTCACCGCCACGGCCCGCCGTCTGTCGCTGTCCACCCTGCACGAACGCATCGCGCTGACGGGACCGCAGGACGAGCTGAAGGAACTGGCCGACACCTTCGACGCCATGCTGGACCGGCTGGACCGCTCCATGGCGAGCCAGCGCCGTTTCGTCGCCAACGCCTCCCACGAGCTGCGTACCCCGCTCGCCATCCAGCGCACCGCCATCGAGATCGGTCTCGCCGACCCGTCGCCCGAGCGGGTGGCCCAGATCCGCGGTGAGCTGCTGCGCGCCACGGAGCGCTCCGAACGGCTCATCGAGGGCCTGCTGGTCCTCGCGCAAGGGGAGCAGGGGCTCAACGCCCTCGCTCCGGTGGACCTCACGGTCGCGGTCGACCAGGTCATCTCGGAACAGCTCCGCTTCGCCGAGCGCCGCGGTGTCACCCTCAACGTCACCACCCAACCGGTCTCCGTCGCGGGCGACGAGGTGCTGCTCACCCGTCTCATCGCCAACCTCGTGCAGAACGCGATCCGGTACAACGACGCCGGCGGATACGTCCTGGTCGAGCTGGCGCCCGACACCGGGCTGCTGGTCTGCAACAGCGGGCCCGAGGTCCCCCCGGAGCAGGTCGAGGAGCTGTTCGAGCCGTTCCGGCGGCTGCACGCCCGCCGTACCGGGCCCGGCGAGGGCGCGGGCCTGGGGCTGTCGATCGTCGCCGCCATCACCGACGCCCACGGCGGCACCGTGCACGCCACGGCCAACGCGGGGGGCGGCCTGGCGGTACGGGTCGCCCTGCCCACGCTGACGCCGGCCTTGTCGCTCTGACGCAGGGCCTGCTGGCGCTGACACCGGGCTGGTCGCTCTGACGCCGGGCCTGCTGGCGCCGTCACCGGGCCGGTCGCTCCG
This sequence comes from Streptomyces sp. NPDC091377, assembly GCF_044757045.1. NCBI lineage: Bacteria > Bacillati > Actinomycetota > Actinomycetes > Kitasatosporales > Streptomycetaceae > Streptomyces > Streptomyces sp. NPDC091377. The sequence continues at coordinate 363,614 of NZ_JBIVUE010000009.1, forward strand.
ACGCCTGTCCCGCCGACGGTGACACCAGCCTTACCGCTCTGAGCAACCCTGCCTCCGCCGGTCGCGTCAGCTCTCCCCTTCCACCTACACGCACCCGTTGCCGCCCCTGGCCCTCGGGCCGGGGGCGGCTCGCGTTCATGACCCGGACTGCGTGCCGCGCTCCTCCATCCAGGCCGCGATGGCCTGCCATGCCTGACTCAGCATGTCGGGGAGCATCAGATCGGTGTGCTTGCAGGGCATGCCCACCGTCGAGATCGTCCCTTGGACGTACGGCTCCCAGCGCTGCCGTCGCTCGTCCAGGTCCGGCGTGGCGTCGCTGTCACCGGCGCCCTCCGCGACGAAGAGCAGCATGTCACCGTCGAACAGGGTGGATTCGTGCCGCCTGCGCAGGGTCGTGTTGTTACGGAAGATCTTCGTGATGAGGAGCAGTTCCTCGTCGGAGATGCCGTCGATGATCCCGCCGACCTCCTGCCGGATCCGCGCCGCGGCCTCCTGGAGACGCGTCTCCGGATCACGCTCGTCCGGCGCCGGGCGTTCCGCGCCCCGCTCGTCGTCCTCGACGCCATCGGGTCGCCGGGGCGCCGCGCCCTCGGGGGGCCGGACGGGGGCGGGGCCCGCGGGCTGCCCGGCGTCGGCCGGCCGCTGGGGTTCGCTGCCCGGAGGCGGGGACGGGTAGGAGTCCATGACGACCAGCGCGGCGACGGTCTCGCCCGCTGCCTGGAGCCGGACCGCGATCTCGTGGACGGGGATACCGCCGAACGAGAAGCCGAGCAGGTGGTAGGGGCCGTGCGGCTGGATGGCCCGGATCTGCTCGACGTACTCCGCCGCCATCGCGTCGATGCTCTCGGGCAACGCGTCCTGGCCGTCCATTCCGGCGGCCTGGAGTCCGTACAGCGGGATGCCGTCGGTGGCGTACCGCGCCAGCGGCCGGTAGCACCAGCTCAGCCCGGAGGCCGGGTGGACGAAGAAGAACGGCGGCCGGTCGCCCTCGGTCCTGATCGGCAGAACCCTGTTGAGTGAGTCGCTGACGGAGGCCAGGTTCAGCTGACGGACGATTCCGCTCACGGTCGGCGCGGCGAACACATTGCGCACGGACGTGGTGACGCCCTTCTCCTGGAGCCGCGTCACGAGCGTGACCGCCAGCAGGGAGTGCCCGCCGAGCCGGAAGAAGTCGTCGTCGTAGCCGACCTCCTCGACCCCGAGGACCTCGGCGAACGCCTCGCTGACGATGTACTCCAAGCTGGTCGCGAGGTTGCGCCGAGTGTCCGCGCCGCTGGAACCGGCGGTGTAGTCGGGTGCCGGGAGTGCGTTGCGGTCGAGTTTGCCGTTGGCGGTCAGCGGGAGTTCCGGGAGTGCTACGACGGCGGCCGGGGCCATGTGTTCGGGCAGCCGCGCGGCCACGAAGTCACGTACGGCGACCGTGTCCGTGTCGGCGCTGGCGACGACGTAGGCGACGAGTCGCTTGTCGCCGGGAGTGTCCTCGCGGGCGACCACCGCAGTCCGGGTGACCTCCGGATGGGTGAGCAGGGCGGTCTCGATCTCACCGGGCTCGATCCGGAACCCCCGGATCTTCACCTGGTCGTCCGCACGGCCCAGGAACACCAGCTCACCGGCAGACGTCCACCTCACCAGGTCCCCGGTACGGTACATCCGCTCACCCGTGTCGAACGGGGACGCCACGAAACGCTCACCCGTCAGCGCCGGGCGGTCGATATAGCCGCGGGCCAGTGCGGCGCCCGCCACATACAGCTCACCCGTCACACCGACCGGTACCGGGCTCAGCCGGTCGTCCAGGACGTAGAAACGGGTGTTGGCGATCGGCGTACCGATCGGCACCACACCGCCCGACACCGCCTCCGGTGTGAGTTCGGCGGTCGACACACCGACGGTGGTCTCCGTCGGACCGTAGTGATTGAACACCCGACGCCCAGCCGTCTGAGCCGTCGACACCAGTTCCCGCACCCAGCCCGCCGAGGCCGCCTCACCACCCAGCACCAACGACCGGGCCGGAAGCAGACGCTCCACACCCACCGCGCCGGTCAACGCGGCCAGATGCGACGGGACGACCTTGAACGCATCCACCGACCGGTCGGCGAGGTATCCCGCCACCGCGTCGGGGTCTGTGACCGCCTCCGCGTCGAGCACGTGGAGCTGGCCGCCGGTGGTGAGGCTCGCGAACACCACCGTGTTCCCCAGGTCCGTCACCTGCGCCTGCAACAACGCATACCGGACACCCGGCTCCGACCAGCCCAACCGCTCCGACACAGAGCTGACGTAGTTGGCCAGCGACCCGTGTGTGACACCGACCCCCTTCGGCACACCCGACGAACCCGATGTGTAGATCACATACGCCAGCCCCGACGGATCCACCACCCCAGGCAGCGGGACAGACACCCGCTCCGGCAGCTCGTCCAACCGGACCACCGGTACACCGACCCCGCCCCCGGGCAGCTCCACCCCACCGTCCAGCACCACCACCGCCGCACCACTGTCCGCAAGCATGAACGCCGTCCGCTCCGCCGGCATCCCCGGGTCGAGCGGCAGATACGCCCCACCCGCCCGCCACACACCCAGCACCCCCGCGATCATCCCCACACCCCGGGGCAGACACAGACCCACCACCGACTCACGCCCCACACCCAACTCCCGCAAACCCCCCGCGATCCGGTCCACCTCCACACCGAGTTGCCCGTACGTCAGCTCCACGCCCTCCGCGACCACCGCCACCTCGTCCGCAGCCACCGCGACACGATCCAGGAACCGCTCAAGAACACCGGCCCCCACCCCGGCCGTCGCCGTCGCGTTCCACCGATGAAGCACCAGCTCCCGCTCATCGGACGCAAGGACATCCACCGCACTCAACCGCGTATCAGGCGCCGCCGTGAGCGTCTCCACCACCCGCACGAACCACTCCGAGATCCGCCCCGCACTCGACGCCTCGAACAGATCCGCCGCCACCGTCACCGCACCCCGCAACCCCGCCGGACGCCCCTCCCCGTCGAACATCTCGGCGACGGCGAAGTTCAGGTCGTACTTGGCGGGCTCCGGAGCCCCTCCGTCGAGCGGGCCCGAGCCGGCGCCGCCGGTACCCGCGCCCGTGCGTACGTCCTGGAGTTCCAGCGATGCCTCGCCCGTGTTCTGGAGGCTGAGGAAGACCTGGAACACGGGGTGCCGTGCCAGCGACCGGGACGGGGCCAGCTCCTCCACGAGGCGTTCGAAGGGCACGTCCTGGTGGGCCAGGGCACCGAGGCTCGCCTCGCGTACCCGGCCGAGCACCTGCCGGAACTCCGGGTCCCCGGACAGATCGGTCCGGATCACCAGGGTGTTGACGAAGAAGCCGACCAGATCGTCCAGCGCCTCATCCGTACGGCCCGCGATCGCCGACCCGATGGGGATGTCGGTGCCGGAACCGATCCGTGAGAGGGTGACCGCCAGCGCGGCCTGGAGGATCATGAAGACGGTCACGCCCTCGGTCCGGGCCAGCTCCGTCATCCGCTGGTGCACCTCGGCCGAGACCGGCAGCGCCACCCGGTGTCCCTGGTGGCTCGCCATCGCCGGTCGCGGGCGGTCCACCGGCAGCGCGAGTTCCTCCGGCGCCCCGGCCAGCGTCCGGCGCCAGTACGCCGTCTGCTGCGACAGCAGGCTCTCCGGGTCGGACTCCTCCCCCAGCAGCTCCCGCTGCCACAGCGCGTAGTCCGCGTACTGCACCGGCAGGGGACGCCACTGCGGGGCCTGCCCCTGGAGCCGTGCCCCGTAGGCGATGGAGAGGTCCCGGCTCAACGGGCCCATCGACCAGCCGTCGCCCGCGATGTGGTGCATCACCACGACCAGTACCTGCTCGTCCGGGCCGGTCTCGAACAGCCATGCCCGGACCGGTACGTCCGTCGACAGGTCGAAGGCGTGGCGCATCGCGTGCCCCATGACTTCGCCGAGTCGGCTGCGTTCGACCTGGCTGACCTGGAGTTCCCAGTCCAGGTCGCGCGGGTCGAGGATCTGCTGGTACGGCTTGCCGTCCAGGGCCGGGAAGACCGTCCGCAGCGATTCGTGCCGGGCGATCACATCCCGGAACGCCTCCTCCAGCACCGTGGCGTTCACACCACTGAGCCGGACCGGCATCGGAATGTTGTAGGTCGGGCTCGGCCCTTCGAGCTGGCCGAGGAACCACAGGCGCTGCTGCGCGAACGACAGCGGCACCCGCTCCGGCCGCTCCCAGGCCCGCAGCGGCGTACGTGCCTGACGGGCGCCCTCGGCCAGGTGGGCGGCGAGCGCGGCCACCGTCGGGAACTCGAACAGGGAGCGGACCTCGACCTCCACGCCCAGCACGACACGGATCCGTGAGGTCAGCCGGACCGCGAGGAGGGAGTGGCCGCCGAGCTGGAAGAAGTTGTCGTCCACCCCGACCGACGCAAGACCCAGCACCTCGGCGAACGCCGCGCAGAGGATCTCCTCCTGGGCTGTGGCCGGGCCGCGACCCGCGCCGGTGGCGTACTCGGGCGCCGGGAGTGCCTTGCGGTCCAGCTTGCCGTTGACCGTCACCGGCAACTGGGCCAGGCGGATCACCGCGGCGGGCACCATGTAGTCGGGCAGCCTGCGCGCCACGAACGCGCGCAGGCGGTCGGGGTCGTCGTCGCCTTCGAGTCCGCCGTCGGGGTCGGCGGGTACGACGTAGGCGACCAGGCGCTGGTCACCCGGGATGTCCTCGCGGGCGACGACCGCGGTCTGATCGACGTCGGGGTGCGTGAGGAGCAGGGCCTCGATCTCGCCGGGTTCGATGCGGAAGCCGCGTACCTTGACCTGCTCGTCCGATCGGCCGAGGAAGAGCAGGTGGCCGTCCGAGGTCCAGGTGACCAGGTCTCCCGTGCGGTACATCCGCTCCCCGCCGGAGCCGAACGGGCACGCCACGAAGCGTTCCGCGGTGAGCGAGGGCCGTCCCACATATCCACGTGCCACACCGGGGCCGGTGACATACAGCTCGCCGGGCACCCCGGCCGGTACCGGGCTCAGCCGGTCGTCCAGCACGAACGCCCGGGCGTTGGTGATCGGCGTGCCGATGGTGGGCTGGTCGGTGGGCGCGAGCGGCGCCGACATCGACGCGCACACCGTGGTCTCCGTAGGACCGTAGGCATTGATGAGTCGCCGACCGGGCGCCCAGCGTTCCACGAGCGAGGTGTCCAGCGCCTCACCGGCGGAGACGAGCGTGACCACCGAGGCGAGGTCGGTGTCGTCGAGAGTCCTCAGCAGGGCCGGAGGCAGTGTCGCATGGGTGATGCCGCGATACAGGTCCGGGCCGACGAGACCGCTGCCCGGTGCGTGTTCATCGGCAGAGGTCATGACGAGGGACGCGCCCGAGCACAGGGTCACGAACACTTCCGACACCGCCGCGTCGAAGCCGACCGACGCGAACTGCAGGACCCGCGAGTCCGGTTCGACGGCGAACCGCTCGCTCTGCGCGGCCACCAGGTTGAGGAGTCCGGCGTGGGCCACGGCGACTCCCTTCGGGGTGCCCGTCGACCCCGAGGTGTAGATCACATACGCCAGTCCGGCCGGGTCGATCACTGTCTCGGGCAGCCCGGTCATGGTGTGGGAACCCAGCAGGGCGGAGGCCGCCGGGTCGTCCAGGGCGAGCATCGGCATCCGGCCGACCGGGATGTCACCCAGGGTCTCCCGGGTGCCGAGCACGAGTTGGGTGCCGCTGTCGGCCAGCATGAACGCCACGCGGTCCATCGGGAGCCTGAGGTCGACCGGCAGGAACGCCGCGCCTGTCTTGAGCACGGCGAGGATCGCCGTCACCAGTTCGGCGCCGCGCGGCAGGCACAGACCGACCACCGACTCGGGTCCTACTCCGATGCCGATCAGACCGAGTGCGAGACGGTCCGACTCGGCGTCCAGTTCGCCGTAGGAGACATCGGGATCCTCCGCCACGACGTCGGCGTTGTCGGCCAGGACGTCAGCGCTGTCCGCCGAGACCGCGACCGCTGGGACCGGGCCGGCGACCGCGATGGCGTCCGGGCGGGTGCGCGCCTGCCGCCGGAACAACTCCACCACCGACGTCCCGGGCACCTCGGCGACGGTGTGGTTCCATCCGCCGACGAGCAGTTCACGCTCCTCGGCCGCGAGGATGTCGACCGCGCCCAATCGCAGGTCCGGCGCGTGCGTCACCGCCCGCAGCACCTGGGTGAACCAGCCGGCGAACCGGGCCGCCGCGGACTCGTCGAACAGGTCCGCCGCGACGGTCATCACCCCGGTCCAGCCCGCTGCCCGGCCCTCACCGTCGAACTGCTCGACCATCACCACGTCGAGGTCGAACTTGGCGGGCAGCGGCACCGAGGCGTCGGCGGAACTCTCACCGCCGCCGGGCCCGCCCGGCGACTGGGCACTCGACTGCTCCATGTTCTGCACGGTCAGGGTGACCTGGAACAGCGGGTGGCGGGCCATCGCACGCTCGGGGGCCAGTTCCTCCACCAGCCGTTCGAACGGCACGTCCTGGTGGGCGAACGCGCCGAGGCTCGCCTCCCGCACCCGTCCCAGCACCTGCCGGAACTCCGGGTCCCCGGACAGATCGGTGCGGATCACCAGCGTGTTCAGGAAGAACCCGACCAGATCGTCCAGTGCCTCGTCCCCGCGGCCCGCGATCGGCGACCCGATGGGGATGTCGGTACCGGCTCCGACCCGGGACAGGGTCACCGCCAGCGCGGCCTGCAACGCCATGAACGCGGTGACACCTTCGGCCCGCGTCAGTTCCGTGAGCTTCTGGTGGACATCGGCGGGCACCCGGAACCCGACGGCGTGCCCGCGGTGACTGGCGATCGCCGGGCGCGTGCGGCTGACCGGCAACGACAGCTCCTCCGGCGCTCCGGCCAGCGTGTGCCGCCAGTACTCCACCTGCTGGGACAGCAAGCTGTCCGTGTCCTCGGGGTCGCCGAGCAACTCTCGCTGCCAGAGGGTGTAGTCGGCGTACTGCACGGGCAACGGCGCCCAGTCGGGGGCTCGTCCCGCCAGTCGCGCCTGGTAGGCCGCGGTCACATCCCGTACCAGCGGGCCGCGGGACCAGCCGTCGCTGGCGATGTGGTGGACGACCACCAGCAGCACCTGCTCGTCCGCGCCGGCTGTGAAGAGCCACGCCTTGACGGGCGGTTCCACCGACAGGTCGAACGCGTACCGCATCGCCCGGCCCATGGCGTCCGGCAGCTCCTCACGAGCGACCTCGGACACCTCCAGTTCCCAGTCCAGGTCCCGCGGGTCGACAATGTGCTGGTACGGCTCGCCGTCCACCGCCGGGAAGATCGTCCGCAGCGCCTCGTGCCGGCCGAGCACATCTCGGAACGCCGTCTCCAGCACGGCCGCGTCCACACCGTTGACCCGCATCGGCGTGGGGATGTTGTACGTCGGGCTCGGCCCCTCCAACTGGCCCAGGAACCACAGCCGTCGCTGAGCGAACGACAACGGCACCCGCTCCGGGCGTTCGGCCGCAGCCCGCAACGGCATCCGCGCGCGCCCTCCGCCCTGCTCGGCCAGCCGGGCCGCGAGGGCGGCCACCGTCGGTGCCTCGAACAGCGTCCGTACCTCGACCTCGACGCCCAGCACGACACGGATCCGGGACACCAGGCGGACCGCCAGCAGGGAGTGCCCGCCCAGGTCGAAGAAGCTGTCGTCCACACCGACGGACTCCAGGCCCAGGACGTCGGCGAAGGCCGCGCACAGCGTCTCTTCCTCCGGTGTGGCCGGCCCTCGGCCGCCACCGCTCGCGTACTCGGGTGCCGGGAGTGCGTTGCGGTCGAGTTTGCCGTTGGCGGTCAGCGGGAGTTCGGGGAGTGCTACGACGGCGGCCGGGGCCATGTGCTCGGGCAGCCGCGCGGCCACGAAGTCACGTACGGCGACCGTGTCCGTGTCGGTGTCGGCGACGACGTAGGCGACGAGTCGCTTGTCGCCGGGAGTGTCCTCGCGGGCGACCACCGCAGTCCGGGTGACCTCCGGGTGGGTGAGCAGGGCGGTCTCGATCTCACCGGGCTCGATCCGGAAGCCCCGGATCTTCACCTGGTCGTCCGCACGGCCCAGGAACACCAGCTCACCGGCAGACGTCCACCTCACCAGGTCGCCGGTACGGTACATCCGCTCACCCGTGTCGAACGGGGACGCCACGAAACGCTCACCTGTCAGCGCCGGGCGGTCGATGTAGCCGCGAGCGAGTGCGGCGCCCGCCACATACAGTTCGCCGGTCACGCCGACCGGTACGGGACTCAGCCGGTCGTCCAGGACGTAGAAACGGGTGTTGGCGATCGGCGTACCGATCGGCACCACACCACCCGACACCGCCTCCGGTGTGAGTTCGGCGGTCGACACACCGACGGTGGTCTCCGTCGGACCGTAGTGATTGAACACCCGACGCCCAGCCGACCGAGCCGTCGACACCAACTCCCGCACCCAACCCACCGACGCCGCCTCACCACCCAGCACCAACGACCGGGCCGGAAGCAGGCGCTCCACACCCACCGCGCCGGTCAGCGCGGCCAGATGCGACGGGACGACCTTGAACGCGTCCACCGACCGGTCGGCGAGGTATCCCGCCACCGCCTCGGGGTCTGTGACCGCCTCGGCGTCGAGCACGTGGAGCTGCCCGCCGGTGGTGAGGCTCGCGAACACCACCGTGTTCCCCAGGTCCGTCACCTGCGCCTGCAACAGCGCATACCGGACACCCGGCTCCGACCAGCCCAACCGCTCCGACACAGAGCTGACGTAGTTGGCCAGCGCCCCTTGTGTGACACCGACCCCCTTCGGCACACCCGAGGAACCTGATGTGTAGATGACGTATGCCAGTCCCGACGGATCCACCGTCACCCTGGGGGACACCCCGCCTGCATACCCCTCCAGCAGGGCAGTGGTCGTAGGGTCGTCGACGGCGACCATCTGCACCTGGCCCGCAGGCAGGTCATCGAGTGCCTCCTCGGTCCCCACCACCAGCCGGACGCCGCTGTCGGCCAGCATGAACGCCATTCGCTCGACCGGAAGTTCCACATCGAGGGGGAGGTAGGCCGCCCCCGCCTTCCACACCGCGAGAACCGCCGTCATCATCTCCACGCCCCGCGGGAGGCACAGACCGACGACCGACTCAGGTCCCACGCCGAGGTCACGCAGGTAGCACGCCAACCGATCAGCCTGCCCGCCGAGCTGCGCGAAGGTGAGGCTCTCGCCGCCCGCGACCACGGCCGCGGCGTCCGGCGTCCGCTGGACCTGGGTCTCGAACCGCTCGACCACCGACGCCGTCTCCGGGTCGGTCGCGGTGTCGTTCCACTCGCGCAGCACCCGGTCCCGCTCCGGTGCGTCAAGGACCTCCACCGCGCTCAGTCGTGCGTCCGGGGTGGCGGACACCGTCTCCAGCACCCGTGTGAGCCAGTCGGCCATACGCCCGGCCGCAGGCGCGTTGAACAGGTCCGCGGCCACCGTGAGCGCTCCGCGCAGGCCCGCCGGTCGGCCCTGGGTGTCGTACGCCTCCACGAGGGAGACCCACAGGTCGAACTTCACGAGGGCCGAGTCACCCGTGTCCAGCCCGGCGCCGCTGCCTCGGCTGTCACTGCCGTCGGCGTTGTCACGGCCATCACCGCCGCCGGTTCCGGTGCCGCCGCCGGTGCTGACACCAGGCATGTCCAGTGCCGCGTCTCCGGTGGTCTGCATGGTCAGGACGACCTGGGCCAGCGGGTGCCGTGCCATCGACCGGGAGGGGGCGAGTTCCTCCACCAGGCGTTCGAAGGGCACGTCCTGGTGGGCGAAGGCGCCGAGGCTGGCCTCCCGTACCCGGCCGAGCACCTCACGGAACTCCGGGTCGCCGGAGAGGTCGGTCCGGATCACCAGCGTGTTGAGGAAGAAGCCGACCAGATCGTCCAGGGCCTCTTCGGTGCGGCCCGCGATGGGCGCCCCGACCGGAATGTCCGTACCGGCGCCGATCCGCGACACTGTGACGGCCAGGGCGGCCTGGAGGACCATGAACACCGTCACGCCCTCGGCCCGCGCCAGCTCCGCCAACCGCTGGTGCATCTCGGCCGACAGTCGCAGCCCGACGCGGTGACCCCGGTGGCTCGCCACGGCCGGCCTCGGCCGGTCCGTCGGCAGTGCCAGTTCCTCCGGGGCCCCGGCCAGTGTCCGGCGCCAGTACTCGACCTGTTCCGAAAGCAGGCTCTCCGGGTCGGTCTCCTCCCCCAGCAGTTCCCGCTGCCAGAGCGCGTAGTCCGCGTACTGCACCGGCAGCGGACGCCACTCGGGGGCCTCGCCGCGCAGCCGCGCCGCGTATGCCCTGGAGAGATCGCGGCTCAGCGGTCCCATCGAGAGACCGTCGCCGGCGATGTGGTGCATCACGACGACGAGCATCTGCTCATCGGGGCCGGCCTCGATCAGCCATACCCGGATCGGCAGTTCGGCCGACAGATCGAAGGTGTATTCCGTCGCCCGGCCCACGGCACGGCCCAGCTCACCGGGTTCCACCTGGCTGACCTGGAGTTCCCAGTCCAGGTCGTGGGGGTCGAGGATGTGCTGGTAGGGCTCGCCGTCCACCGCCGGGAAGACGGTACGCAGCGACTCGTGCCGGGCGATCACATCGCGGAACGCTTGCTCCAGCACCGTGGCGTCCAGGCCACTCATCCTGATCGGCAGCGGAATGTTGTAGGTGGCGCTGGGCCCTTCGAGTTGGGCGAGGAACCACATGCGTCGCTGTGCGAACGACAGCGGTACCCGCTCCGGCCGTTCCCAGGCCCGCAGGGGCGTACGTGTCCGGTCGGTGCCGGCGGCGAGCCGGGCCGCCAGTCCCGCCACCGTCGGCGCCTCGAACAGCGCCCGCACCCCGACATCGACACCGAGCACCGCACGGATCCGCGATGCCAGCCGGACAGCGAGCAGGGAGTGTCCGCCGAGGCCGAAGAAGCTGTCGTCGACGCCGACCGACTCCACACCGAGCACCTCGGCGAACACCGTGCAGAGCAGTTCCTCCTGGACGGTGACCGGAGCCCGACCCGCACCCGTGCTGTACTCCGGCTTCGGAAGCGCCCGCCGGTCCAGTTTGCCGTTCACGGTCATCGGTAGCGCGTCCACCACCACGAACGCCGACGGCACCATGTACTCCGGCACCCGCGACGCAACAAACTC
>NZ_JBIVUE010000010.1:0-259084 GCF_044757045.1 Streptomyces sp. NPDC091377
TCCGGGGTATCCGGGCGGACATCCGGGGTATCCGGGCGGACATCCGGATCCTTCCGCGCGGATGTCCGCGGACAGTGCGTCGCCGTCGCCACGGATGTCGCCGTCCGTGGCGTCGGCGACACGGACGGCACCGTCGTGTCGCGACAGCAGCCGTTGAACACAGGCCCCGTGTCGCTGAACGCCAATCTTGTCGCGATGAAGACGAGACCTGTGTCGTTGAACGCCGAGACCTCCCGCGAGACCTAGGCGAGACCGAGACCTGCGTCCGCGAGACCGAGACCTGCCCCGCGAGACCGGCTGGCCTCGAAGCCCGGCAGTGTGCTCCCGAAACGAACGGGGACGCCCCCGAAGCCGACGGCCATGCCCTCGAAACACCACACAGGAATGCGCGGTTGCGCGGGCCGGCACGGCGAGACACGAACGCGCAGAGTTGGGCGTCGGAATTCCCAACGAGATTGATCCCAGGTGCGGCTGGCCTGTTCCGCGGTGGAGTGTCCCACTGGGCGAGGTGCGGCCCAAGGCCCCGAGGCGCGGGCATTCGGAGGGACTCTCCTTGATGCTCTCCTGGCGCCTGCGGCCGTGAGCAGACGCCGGAGTGTCGGCTGCCCACCCGGCAGGAGCTCAGTGCGAGAGGAGCCTTCCCTGGCGATTCGTGCCAGCCGCTCGTCGCCCAACGGAGGGCACTCCGGCAGGGCTCCGCCACAGTCACGGACGGGGCAAAGCAGCCGAAGCCCTGGTGAGGAGGGGTGCACGGTTCCACATCGGGCCACCCTGCACCACGCCCAGCAGCCGCTTCGGACGCGCCGGAGGTGATGTGGCGTTCATCACATGAGCGAGAGCGTCGTCGCGTCAGCCGCCGGGCTGGCGGCCACCGCGCGGGAGGCCGACACGGCTCTGCGACTCCGCGTACAGCCCTAAGCGGAATCTCTGGCTGCCTGTTCTCCTGGGCGCCGCACCCGCGTGCGGGCCTGCCTTGGATCCCGGCCCGGAGCCAAGAGGGCATGTGACCTAGGTGCATCCCGTACGCGATGGTGCAGGACGGAGTCGTACGCGACTGGGGACGTTCAGTGGTACATCCCCCTCCTCGAGGAGGGAGACGGCTGCGTCAGGCGGCGGGCTGCAGGACGGTGTGGACGGCGGCAAGGGCCTGGAGCCGGTCGGCCACGGCATCTGGGCCGAGAGCCGCAAGGGCCCACAGGGCACTGAGCTGGCGGCCGGAGGAGCAGATATTGATTAACGGCGGACGGAACGGCGCCACGGCGATGTTCCGGGCGGCGAAGGGTGCGGGATCGAGATAGGTCATGCCGCCGGTCCCGCACAGATACGCGCGGGCGCCGGTCGCGGCGGAGAGATCCGCGAGCCGGACGGATCGGCCCGGCCGGGACGGGAGTTGGCTGCTGGTGAGGATCTGGTCCTTCCAGCCGAGCAGGTCCAGCAGGACACGGGTGGAGATCTCGGCGACCGTCGCGGTCCGGCCGGTGGTGAAGGCGTCCAGCACCGGGCCCAGGGCCTTCGCCAGGGCGGGCCAGTGGGGGCTGGCGCTATGCTCCGGCCGATCTTCCAGCCGGAGTCCAAGCCCGGCATGGACGAAGTGCTCTTCGAGATCGACGAGAAGTACGGCTTCTCTGCCTCGATGGATTTCATCATCGCTCTCGCCTACTTCACGGGCGCCGTCGTTCACCGCACGGCGGCGTCGACCGGGCGCTCGGTCGAAGAGACCATCCAGCTCCTTGAAGGCCGGGCGAAGGTGGCTTGGGCCGAGCTCGACGCCTACGACAACCGCCCCTACATGAACCGCTGACTACCAACGGGCCGGTGGCTTCGGGCGCACGGAAAATTCGTCCACCCTCTCCCGGCTGACCGCTACTCTGCGTCTGGTGATCGTCCTTGACAGTAATCAGCTGAGATTCGTACTGCCCCACAGCCCCGCACTGCGGCTGTTCTCCGCCGTCGCTGAGCGGGCCGGGCACACCTTCGCCACGACCGACACCGTGATCCGTGAGGTCGTCCGGCAGCGCCGGGAGGAGTTGGAGGGGGCCCTGGCCGCCTTCGTTAAGTCCAAGCGCGAGGTCAACCGGCTGCTGTCGCCGGGCAAGCGCATGTCCGCGGTCAACTTCCCGGACCGGCTCCGCGCCCTGAAAATCAAGGAGGCGATCGCCGAGTTCGAGGACGATGTCCGTGACACGTTCCAGGTGCTGGCCACGGCACCCGAGGATGCGGTGGTCGCGTTGGAGATGGAGGCCGATCAACGGCCGCCCTGCAACAACGGCACAAGGGCCAGGGACGCTGTCATCTGGCTGACCGCCGCACGGGCCTGCCGGTCGCCGGAGTCGGATGCGTCCAGCCGGCCGCTGCCGGTGATCTTCGTGTACCAGGACAAGGACTTCCGCGGGCCTGGCAAGGCCGCGGGACTTGCACCGGAGCTCGTCAACGAGGACACCGAGGCAGGTCGGCTTCTCGTCCTGCCGACCGTGCTGGCCGCGATGGACGCGCTGGGCTACCCGCAGAAGTTCGCGGACGCCGAGGAGATCACGGCGGGCGAAGGCTTCCAGCAAGCCCTGCTCGACGCGGTCATCCGCTCCACTCCGTTCCCCAGTCGGCAGCTGGCGCAGATCGAGGAGGGAGATGTGACCGTGCGGTTCAACGGGGACGGCAAGGCACGCCAATGCCTGGGTGACGGCACCAAGCTCACCAGCATCGCGGGGACCTGGAGCGTCCGGGTCGTCACCGAGCGGCCGCCGCGTCGGCCCGATGGGCAAGGCAGGGGCTATCGCGGTTTTCCCATGGCTGTGGAGGGTGCCGCACTGATGGTCGAGGACCGCGGCCTGCCGACTGCGATCGACTTCGTTCCCCAGTCCGTACATCTTCCCTGGGCCTGAGGCACACAGCAGCACCATCCGAACGTGAACCATCCGATCGACGGTCAAGGAACCTGGACGTCATCGCAAGTGGACCCACCCCGGAAGAAGGGGACTTCGACGAGCACGACCGCGACGAGACGTTCTTGGCGGACCTCAGAGACGACGAACTGCGCGAGTTCTCCCGCCGCGCATCGGAACTCGCTGCGAGCGTGAGCCGCCAACTCGCACCGCGCATGGCCGCCATGGCCCCGGTCACCGACCTCGAACGCCGCCTCCGCACATCGTTCGCCCCCGTGCTCGAACAACACGCTGCCGCAACGGCCGCGTTCCGGAGGATGCAGCCGGTCTTCGACCTGCCGCAGCTCTCGTCGGCGTTCACCGTCGAGGTCGCGGGGATGCGCGACTGGCACCGGCGCATCGACGAGATCCAGAAGAGCATCGCGCCCTCCGCCGCCCTGCTCGGCCGCTTGAAGGACATCGCCTCCGGCTACCTTCCCGACAACCTCCAAGGGCTCCGGCTCGACTGGCACCACGTCCTCGACATCAGCGAGGAGGACGGGATCTCACTCGCCTGGGCACCCGCCAGGAGATCGTCGAGGAACTCATCAGACTCGACAGCCGTGAAGCCCGCGAATTGCTGCTGCTCAAGCGGCAGGACGAGGTACTCGACGACGTCAGCGACAGCCTCGCGCTCGTCACGTACCCAGCCCTGGTCGAACTGGCGGATCTCCTGGGCAAGGCCGCAGATGCGGTCCGGGCCGGGCATACGGAGGCGGCCCAGGCGCTGATCGCGAACATCCTCGAGACGACGATGAAGAACCACGCCAACGCCTGGATCCGGCGCACGTTCCCCTCCGTCGAATACCAGGGCGCCCCGGGCACCAGACACCACCGGACCCTGGCCGGCGCGACGAGCGGCCCGGCCAACCCCCGCGACCTGACCTTGCTCAGTTCAACCACTACCTGGCCCTGCGGGGCCTGACCGACACCTTCCAGGGCGGCGTCACACCCAGGAGACCCTCAACCGGCACCTCAGCTGCCATCATGCCTCGCACGACACCTACCGCAGCGAGTTCATCCTGCCCGCGCTCCTGCTCACGCAGGCCCTCCTACGGGTGATGGACCAGGTCCTGGAGCCCTCCGAATAGTCGCCCTGTCCCCGCAGGGGCACGACAGACAGATTCCTCGGCAGGCGAAGCGTTCTCCGTCGTTGGCTGAAGCGGGCCCATCTCAGATCCGGTACCTCGGCGAGATATCCGTCTCACAGCGCCTCCACCCACTCGACGGGCTCACACGTGAGGTCAACAACCGCCTCGCCTTCGGGCGCCCGCACATGGCGGACGGCCGCGTCCTGCGGGGGTTCGGGGACGGTGGCAGCGTAGGGGATCGCGGCGGCGCACGCAGCGCAGGCATCCGCGAGGTGCCAGGTGAGGCCACGGTCCGCCCGGATCAGCAAGAGCCGCAGCGGGCCGGAACAGGGGCCCCGGCGCCCGTGCCACACACAGACCCTTTCCCGGCACTGGCACGTACGCAGGTACGTCGGCAGCCGGGACTCGACGAGGTGGCCCGCAAGGTGCCGGCGGACCTGCACGACCCCATCAGCGCCCATGGCCACGAACGGCTGCGGGCAGGCACTGCACGTCAGCATGGGCCGCCCCGCCGAACTGTTGATCGTGACGGTCCAGGCGCGTGCGGACAGAGCCATGGACATCGGTCCCTCCAAGCCGTGAGGAGTCAGCCGCCGACCCTGCGTCCGGGCGGCTCCGGGCGCGGACACCGTAGTGCAGACCTCTGCCCTGCCGGAGCCGGTCCGCATCGACACAAATAGGGCAGAGGTCTGCACTGCCAGGGCAGGGTTCTGCACCGCCGGATGGATCCGTGACGATCATCCCGCCGCCGGAGCCCGACCCGACGGCACTCAGGCTCTCCCTCGCTCGGCTGCGTGCGCAGCGCAGGTGGAGCTACGACGAGCTCGCCGCGCACAGCGGTCTGTCCCGCCGGACTCTGATCGAGATCGAGCAGGGCCGAACGATCGGCACGCTGGCCACGTGGCACGCTCTCGCCCACGCCTTCTCCATCCCGCTGGGTGAGCTCCTGAATCCGCTGTGCGCGGGGCACGAACCTCCAATGTCCGACGCCTGAGCACAGTCGCACGTCGGCCACCCGAACGTGATGGCGCTCTCGTACATAAGTCCTGAATTCGGATTCCTGTCGCCGTCTTGTCACTGCATCGGGCGGACCGGACGGCGCGTACGTAAGACACGCGCGGATGCGTTGGCACTTTTTGACTCCGGCACCTGCCGAGGGTGCGCCCTTTCCCTGCGCCCACATGTCTGTGGCGTGGGCTTCGAGCTTCCGGAGAGATCTGTTCCATGCCCTTTTCCCCGACCGACGAACAGACCGCCGCCCTGGAGGCGTTCCGCAGCGGCGGCCATCTCGCCATCCAGGCCGGCGCAGGCACAGGCAAGACATCCACGCTCGTCTTCCTCACGGAACAGATGCCGCTGCGGCGTGGGCGCTACCTCGCTTTCAACCGGGCCATCGCCCTGGATGCCGCCGCCCGCTTTCCCTCTGTGGTCCAGTGCAAGACGGCCCACTCGCTGGCCTACGCCGCGCTCGGCCACCGCTTCCGCGGCCGCCTGAACGCTCCTCGGCGGCCCGGGTGGCGGATCGGGCAGGACCTGGGCCTTAACGCCCCGGCCGACATCGGCCGGGCGGGGCTGATGCCGGCGACGCTGTCCAACGCCACGCTGCGGACAGTGACCCGCTTTTGTCAGTCGGCCGACATGCAACTGGCCCACCATCACGTTCCGCGCCTTCGGGGCCTGGACGACGAGGACCATGCGGAACTGGCCGACCTGATCCTGCCCTACGCGGAGAAGGCATGGGCCGATCTGCAGGACCCCTACGGCGGCGCGGTCCGTTTCGAGCACGACCACTACCTGAAGATGTGGGCCCTGACCGAGCCGGTCCTGCACGGCGACTTCCTCCTGCTGGACGAGGCCCAGGACACCAACCCTGTCCTCGAGCAGATCGTCCTGGCCCAGCAGGAGCGCACTCAGATCGTCATGGTCGGTGACTCGGCACAGGCCATCTACGGATGGCGCGGCGCCCGGGATGTGATGACGCGGTTCACCGGCCAGCACCTCACGCTCACCCGCTCCTTCCGCTTCGGCCCCGCGCTCGCCAGCGAGGCCAACCGGTGGCTCACCCTCAGCAACGCTCCCATCCGACTGACCGGGACACCCGACATTCCGACCACAATCGGATCCCGAGCCGGGCGCCCGGATGCGGTCCTGTGCCGGACCAACATCGGCGCGATGACCGAGGTTCTCGCACTCATCGCCGCCGGCATCGCCACGGCGCTGGTCGGCGGGGGTGACTCCCTGCGCGCCCTGGCATGGGCCGCCCGCGACCTCATCCAGGGACGTCGCGCCCACCACCCCGAACTTGTGCTGTTCACCTCCTGGACGGCGCTGCGCGACTACGCCGAGCACGACCCCGCCGGCAGCGACCTGCAACCCTTCGCCAACCTCGTCGACGAACACGGCCCCGAGGCCATCCTGCAGGCCGTCGACCGACTCGTTCCCGAAGGCACGGCCGAGGTCACCGTCTCCACCGCCCACAAGGCCAAGGGCCGGGAATGGGCCCGGGTGCGCATCGCAGCCGACTTCACGCCGCCCGCCGACACCGACGAGGTCGACGCCCAGGGCCAGCCCGTTCCCCGGCCCATCGATGAGGCAGAAGCCCGCCTGGCGTACGTCGCCGTCACCCGGGCCCGCCACCACCTGGACCCCATCGGCCTGGCCTGGATCAGCCAGCACCCCGACAACCCGGCCTGAACCCGAACTCCCCGGCACACGCTGCGGCCTCACTCTGCAGATTGGCCACGATGACGCAGCACCGGCGCGCACCGCGCCTACTGATCACGCATTCCCCGACGTCATCGCGATTGACGAATGGACCGCGATTGTCACCACGGAGACGACTCGTCCACCCTATGCCCCGGAGGCCCGCACTTGCCTTGGAGCCTTCGGGACCGGCCAGGTGCCAGTGGTGAGGCACCGGGCGGCAGATGTCAGGAACGGTCGCGTACGACGGCTCGCCTTTGCTCCGCGTCCGGTCCGGGCTGCGGCACGATCCGCGGCAGGGCGGCGGGACGCAGGGCCCAGTGCACGCGGAACTGTTCCAGGATCTTTCGGGCGCTGTGCGGGGACACGGTCATCTCCAGGCGCGCCTCGGCCAGTCGCTGCAGGTCGCCGGGTGGCTTGTCGGGGCCGGTGTAGGCCGCTTTGCGGGCCGCGAAGTTAGGTCGCGCAAACACTTCGAGCAGGGTGCCGATGAAGTAGAGGTAGCAGGAGAACTCCTCCCAGCGCTGGCCAGATTCGCCGACGGGGTCGGTGGCTTCAGCGTGGGGAGGGTGTACGGCGTGCGCCAGATGCAGGACGCGCTGCTCGAGTTCGGGGTTGGCCCGACTGGAGTCGGCCTCGCGGATCAGGGTGATCAAGGTGTGCAGGTCGTGCACGATCCGCGCGGTGGCGGCGGAATCGTCGTGGCGGGCCAGTAGCGCGCGAAATCCGGCCAGAGCTTGTGCGGCTTCCTCCCACAGCACTTCACGGGCCAGGGCCGCCAGTCCGGGCCGCCGGGTACGCCGGTGGGTCTCTGTCACCTTGCGGGTGTAACGGATGAGGTCGCGTGGGAGCCCGCCGGACAGCGCGTGGACAAGTGCGACGAAGGGGTCGGTGAATCCCGGGACCCGTATCTGCAGCAGCTCTCTGGACTCCTCCAGGGTGCGCGCCTCGATGACCAGGACGTCCTCCAGGGAACTGTCGGTGACGTCGCGGGTGGGCAGTCCGCGGCGGATGAAGGCCGACCCGATGTCCTCGGACACCGACAGCACGAAGTACACGCGCGGTACGTCGAAGATGGCCTTGATCTCGGCGAGGAACGCGCGTGCCTGCTCGCTCGAGCCCAGCCGGTCGAGCTCGTCAATGCCGACGAAGACCTTCCAGTTGTCCTGGCGCTCGATGGCGCTGATGCGGGACAGCAGACTCCGGAACTCCCACACCAGCTCCGGGTAGGTGAAGGTGCGGGAACTGCTGCCACTGGTACGGCCGAATCCCAGGGTGAGCGCGCGGGCCGACGCGCCGAGCGAGGTTGACGTGCCGACAGACTGGATGTGCTGCAGCAGATTCAGGTAGTTGTGGCAGTCGTGCACCAGGCGCCGCACCGGCCGCCCGGTGAGCCAGCTTCTCGGATCTGCCCACCACAGCAGCAGCGCCCCCACCACGAGCAGCACCAGACGGGAGGTCACGGGATGCTCCTGCCATGCGGTCAGCGTCCACTCCCACAGACCCACCGCCCATCCCGCGGCGGCGGGGCGAGCGGACTGGTAGACGGCATCAACGAGATCGCGGACTTCCCTCTGGATCGCCAGGACGACCAGGCCGAGCCCTGCCAGGAGCTGGGCCCACCGGCGGGCCGAGTAGTACAGGCGCCGGGGGCGGTGTGCTGCGCGGGCCCGCGAGCGAAACAGAAACGGGGTACGCGGACGGCGGCCGTACAGTGCGAGGTAGTCCCGGCACACCGACTGGAACAGGGAGAGCAGGAACTCCTCGGGGCGGTAGTTGGCCGGCGTCTGGATGATGGTGTGGAAATGCGGTTCGGGAAAAGGACCAAGTCGGCCCTGGCATGCCTTCTTCAGCAGGGTGCTCTTGCCGACGCCCCGTGGCCCGCAGATCGCGATCGCCCCACCGCTCATCTGATCGAGCTTGCGCTGCAGCGTGGCCTCGACCTGCGTCGATGTCCAGTACCGGGAGTTGCCGGCGTCGATGAGCCCGTCATGGCTGCGGGCCACCAGCAGTGACTCGTGATCAGGTCCGAGCAGCGCCGTCATCTCACGCCGCATGATCGGATCCATTGTCTTCTTCAGCCTGACGAGCGCCCACCAGCCCAGGCGTACCTCGGCGTCGGCCGCGCATGCGGCCCACAGCACGCCGTATAGGGCGGTCTGTATTTGGTTGACAAAGTTGTTCCGGTTATCCGCGTTTCTGAACTCTTTGACGCCGCAGTAGCCCAGAGGCCAGATAAGGACCGTGATACCCACCCACCAGGGCATCCCGACCATTGCATCCGCCAGCCAGTAGACAAGCGCCACCAAGAACACGAGCGACAAGAAGGGCGTGGTGCGGCATCGCTCCCGGGACTCGATGAGGCTTTGACGCAAGGAGTCGACGCGAGCCGCTCTGCGGCGCAGATCGGAGTAGGAGGGATCGGCCCGCAGCACTTCGGAGATGATCCGGGGCTGGTCGAAGGCATGCCGCAAGTGCTCGTCCGTGATCTGGGGCCGGTCCAGGTCCAGATACGCCCG
Source organism: Streptomyces sp. NPDC091377 (assembly GCF_044757045.1). NCBI lineage: Bacteria > Bacillati > Actinomycetota > Actinomycetes > Kitasatosporales > Streptomycetaceae > Streptomyces > Streptomyces sp. NPDC091377. The sequence continues at coordinate 9,232 of NZ_JBIVUE010000010.1, forward strand.
GATCTCTGGGTGCTCAGTTGACGCCGTCACGGCACGCGTGTACCAGGGCCGGATCCGCCGGGGCTCCAGGTGCCAGATTCCGCTCGGCATCCATGCCTTCCTCTGAGCAGCGAATGCATCCCGCGGCCCGACAGCGACGGGAAACCGTAGGGGGCTGACACCTTACGCCCCGTGCGCAACCCCTGGACCAGGGCAGCATCGTAGGAGCCAACATGCTCAACAGGGCCCGCCAGGAGGAAAATTGACGCAATGTCGCTGGTAGCAGCTAGCGGTCGCGGCATTTCATGGATGCGGCCCATCGAGGTCCGGTGGCGGACACGGCCGGCGTACGCGTGCCAGCGAGGAGCAACTGCACTAAGGAGAGGGAGACTTGGTCGGGCGGAACATGGCGTACCTGCGCAGGCACGAGGTGGAGAAGCTCCTCCACCTGGACAAAGGCGAGCTGGACCGACTGCTGGAGGAAGACGAAGACTTCCCTGAAGGGTCCCGGGATCATCACAGCCTGTTCGACCAGGCACTCGGCAAGGAGCCCCCCGTGACGTGGGACGGCGGCTCGGTCTACATCTGGGCCGCCCGCTCAAGCCGGTTTCGTGAGCGAGGAGCCGTGCTGCTTGATCCTGCCCTGGACACGCGGTCCGTCGCGCCCGGCAAGTGGCTCGGATTCCAGCCCACCTCGCAGGGCCCGGCCATGGACTGGGACACCGACCTCGGCATCGTGCGCATCGTCCACACCACTCGCCATGGCGCAGCCTGCGCTATGGCCGAAGAACTGGCCGAGGACGTCGGAGCCCAAGGCGTGATCACCGTATGCGCCCTGTTCGGTGATATCGGATTCTCGGGACCGGCCTTGATCGCGGCCGACACCGCGCAGCCGTTCCTGGAGTACGAGACCCAGTGGGGCCTTGTGACCCGGCTCGTCGGCCAGCCGCTGCCCTGGTGGCCCCGTGCGCTGCGACGCTCCGACGTGATCAGCCAGTGGTCGCCGGGCGCACCCGTCACCCTCGCCGAAGTCCTGCCCGACGAGAAGGAGACCACCCTGCGGCAGGCAGCCACCGTCCGATGGCCTGATGACGCCGCCAAGACGGCACTTGTGGACCTGGCCAACTCCCTGCGCAATCACGACATCGACAGCCTCGACAGCGAGATTCGCATCTTCGCCGAACACGGTGGGCACCCCCACGGCGACCCGCTCCTCATTGCGGCCCGACACCGCACCGAGGGCTACCCCCTGCCCCGCACCGATGACCGTGATCTGCTCGCTGCAGGCTGGCGCACAATCGCTTCCAGCCAGCTCTTCGAAGCCTACGAACCCATAGAGATCGGAATGCACTACGCCGCCGATCTCCTGCCGTACGGCCCACGCACCGAAGTGCGCCTGCGAGGCCCCGCCGCCCACCGATGGGGGCAGCACCTCGCAGCGTGCACACCTACCGCCGTGCACGCCGTCCTCGCCGGCGACGCCCACGACGTGACCTTCTACACCGACCGCACCACCGGCATTCCCATCGTCCGCAAGGGATCCTCCCGCGACGGCACTTGGGTCTTCCTGGCCCCCCTGCAGCTAGAGGACCAAGGCGCCCAGCTCGAGTCCGTGATCCTGGAAGACACCGTGTGGGTGCAGACCACGGACGGCCGGATCCATCCCGGGCCGTGTACGCCAGGCGACCACCTGTGGTGGGGCCCCGGCGGAGGGGACCGGCCCACGGAAGCCGCCTGGGTCATCTCCCAACTCATGGACGACATCAGTACGCGAGTGAGCCTGGCCGACCACTGGCACCACGCCCCCGCCGGCCTGACGAAGCTCCTCAACGAAACCCGCCGGTACGGCACCGAACTCCCGAGGGCCGTGCTCGAGCAGGCCCGGACGCCGCTGGTCGACGGCACTTCTTAGCCGACGGTCCACGCCACCTCACCTTGATTCTCGCCACTTGGGACTGCGCACTCAAGACCGCGCCGCACTCCCTGGTGACGATCTCGGACGACGACGAAAGCTGATCCTTCGGGCGTAGCCCGGTGGGCGATGGTCTCCAGCACCACCGGGCTACACCGCTTGCGCGGCAGGACCGAACCGGGCAACCACCTGGTCACGGGCCTGCCGCCTGAGACCCACGAGGGGTCGAAGGGGCTGAAGGGGCCGAGTTTTCGAAAAAGGCACTGGCGAGGAGAACGACACGGACCGGTGCGACGACGGCGAGTTCGACGACACCTGGGCCGACACCGCCGGCCGCCTCGCCGAAGCCGCGGAACTCGAAGGGGAGAAGACCTGCGAAGCCTGTGGTGAGCCCGGACGCGCCCGCTTCCACGGCGACCAACACGGCACCTGGATCAAGGCCCTTTGCGATGACTGTAGGGCACTCCCTGGCGCCGCTCTATGTCATTTCATGATCAGACAAGCGAAGAAAGTGAGCATATCGGTTCGCAAATCATCGACGCTCCACGCCATATTGTGGTCAATCTCGAAGAAGAGTCGTTATCGCTGGGCAGAGGATGCTGCCGTGGATAGATGGGCGGCGCAACGAGGGCAATGATCCCATCGGAGTCAAGTCACCTTGACCAGTTGGCCATTGAGTATGACGGGGATGTCACCGAGCGGGATCGGCTACGGCTCGATGACGACTGGCCCCGTCGGTGGAGTTCGTCATGGCGGGTGGGTGCTGGCGAAGTCTGTTGGCCGATCCGAGACATGGCGCACGTGCCGGTGCTGTCATCACGTCCGATGCGGGGGTTCACATGGCGGGCGAAGCAACGGCATCGCCCAGGCCTGGAGGTGATGGCCTCAACAGGCAGGCAACACGGCTTCGAGTCGCTGGAAGAGATGCGCCTGCTGGTCGCGCTGGACTTCTTGAGGGCATCGGAGGTTCTGTCGCAGCCGTTCCGACTGGACTTCGAGCATGTGGGCGGAGATGCCTGGCACATCCCGGACTTCCTGGCTGTGATCGACGGCGGGATGTGGCTGCTGGACGTCCGGCCGATGGAGCTGATCAAGGAAGAGGACGCGCTGAAGTTCGCGGCGGCCAGAGAAGCGGCGGCCGCCTGCGGCTGGCGGTACTCGGTGATCGCGGGCTGGCGCCCGCATGTCTGGAGCGTCCTTGATCATCTGTCCTCGCGCAGGCGGCCGGCGAGGGACCTGCTCGGCATGCGGGACCAACTGCTCACCGCTATCGGCGGGCAGCCGGGACGGATGATGACGTTCCGCGAGCTGGCGGACTCGACCAGCGTGCCTGCCGTTGGCCGGGCGAACATCGTCCGGCTGCTCTGGCACCGCGAGCTCGGCGTTGACCTGGGCAGTCCTTTGCGGGACAGCTCGCTGATCTGGGCGGTGTGATGGCAGCCAGGGGCTTCCTGCAGATCGCACCGGGCAGGCGGGTCGCGCTCAACGGCGTCGAGTGGACGATCGCAGCCGTCCACGGTCAGTACGGCCGGCTCGTCCTCACGGACGACGACGGCCGCGCGGAGACCCGCTCGTTCCGCTGGCTCATCAACCATCCCGACCTGCGGCTCCTGCCGAAGCCCCGAGAGCCGGGGCACCCGTCGCCAGTCGCCCAGCAGCCGAGGACCCTGGCCGACCTGACAAAGGACCAGCTGGAGCGGGCCCGGCTGCGGGCTGCGCACGTGCTGGAAGCCGAGACGGGGTTCCGGGAGGGCCACCCGGCTCGGGCCCTGCCGGGTGAGCCCCGGCCTGCCTACGACCCGGACCGCACGACGCTGACCGAGCGCCGCCGCTCGAAGGCTGCGGAGATGGAGGCGATGCCCCGCCCGGAAGCGGTCCGGCTCGGCCTGCAGCACCTCAGCTACCGGACGCTGATGCGTCTGTCGGGACTGTCGGGCGACAGTCTCCTGCTGGCCTGCGCGGACGGGCGCTGGACACGACGACGCAGCGGGCACCGCAGCATCACCGAGGAGGTCCGGGAGGCGATCTTCGCGGTCAAGGCCGAGTGCCGCGAACGCGCCGGCCTGAGTCTGGCTGCCAGGCACCGGTTGATGCACCAGTACATGCGCGAGCGGTTCCCGGCCTTCCCGACCGAGAAGATCCCTTCCCGCTGGACGTTCGCGACAGTCTGGGAGGAGTGGTTCGGGCCCGGCGGAGCCCGGCCGCGTTACGGGCGAACGGCCGAGGCCGCCGCGGAGGCCGGGGTCTCCGGCCGGGTGGTGGTCCACCGGCCGGGCCAGGTTCTGGTGCTGGACTCGACCCCGATGCCGGTGAAGCTGCGCGAGACCGTCTTCGGTGATGCGGTCACCTCGACGCTCACCCTCGCGCTCGATCTCTACACGCACGGGCTGCCGGCTTTCCGGCTGACGCTGCAGTCCGACACCTCGGTCGATGTCGCGATGCTGCTGCGGGACGTGATGCTGCCACTTCCGATGCGGGACGGCTGGGGCGAGGACATGGAGTGGCCCTACGCCGGGGCTCCGGCCGACGTGATCGCCGAGTTCACCGGGCACCGGGTCGCCGCCCTGCCGTTTTTCGCCCCGGAGACGGTCACCACCGACCACGGCGGCCCCTACAAGAACCACGACCTGGTGGAGGCCGAGCGGGAGATCGGCTGCCGGATCCTTCCTGCCCGCGTCCTGCGCCAGACCGACAAGTTCGCGGTCGAGCGCCAGTTCCTCACCGTCCAGACCATGCTCTTCGAACACCTGCTGGGTTTCACCGGCGGTGACGTCGCGGACCGCGGGGCCGACCCGGAACGCGATGCGAGCCTCACGCTCGCACAGACCGAGCACATCATCGCGACCTGGATCGTCCAGATCTGGCAGAACCGCAAACTCGGCGAATACGCCCCGAGTTGGGCGCCGGGCGAGGATCACAGCCCCAACACGCTGTTCGCCGCGGCGATGGAACAGGGCGGCTTCGACCTGGACTTCCCCGAACCGAGCCTCTACTACAAGGTCCTGCGCAAGCACCACGTGAAGATCCATCCGCGTCGCGGCGTGAAGATCCTCGGGCTTTGGTATCACGACCCGATCCTTGACGAGCCGCGGTTCCAGCAGCCCTCCGCCCGAGGCGGCAAACACGCGCGCCAATGGGTGGTCCGCAGCGACCGAAGGGACCGCCGACAGGTGTTCCTCCAAGACGACGCCGACCATGAGACCTGGCACATCCTGCGCTGGCGAGGACTGCCTCCCGACGGCGAGATCCCCGCCTTCTCGGACAAGACCGCAGGCGCCCTTCTGGCGCACGTGAAGGCGAACAACATCAGGATCCACTCCGAGAGCGAGCTCCTGGAGCACCTGCTCGGGATCCTCGGCTCGGTCACCCCCGTTGACCAGTGGCCCAGCCAGGCCAAGAAGAAGGCCGGAAAGAAGCGGCGCGTCGCCCAGGCCCGCGAGATCACCCGAGCACAGGCCGCTACGGCCGACCGCCCCGCCGCACCGGCACCCGCAAACGAGCAGGTTCCGGCGGAGATGCCCGTGGCCTGGGCCGAGCACGCCCGCACGATCGACCACGTCGTCGACGCCGACCGGCGCCGACGACGCGAAGAAGCACTCGCCGGCACCAGGCCCGTCGCACCGGCAACGCTGCACGCAGCCCTGAACCGGCGCCGCATGTTCCGGCTTCCGCCTCCCGACGACTCGGAAGCCGACACAACGGTCCGGGAGGACGACACGTGACCCAAGCGATCTCTCACGACGATTCGGTGGAGGGCCTGCCTTCACGAGCCAGGATCGCCGAGTTGATCCTGGGCAGCCGCCCGTCCCTCGACACCTACGCCGGCTGGCAGCACTACCGCACCCACTGCGATCTCCTCGTCCCTGCCTCCGTCATCTCGCCGAAGCAGTGGTCAATGCTTCCCGAGAGCCGCCAGTACGACTACGACCTCTACCGAGAGCTGACGAACGCGAACCTCCCACTGCAGGACACCCCCATGCACGACAAGGTCGGCAGGCTGATCCGGCGCCGGTTGAGCGGCAACACGAGGAAGAAGAACGACCCGACCCGCGCCGGCGTCATGATCAGCGGCTGGGGCAACTACGGCAAAACCGCGTCTGTCATCTCAGCCGGGGCCGTCTTCGAAGACCAGTGGCTGGAACTGCACAGCCACCTCAACCCTGGGGCTGTTCCGGGCACTCGGGACCTTCATGCGCCAGTCGTCTATGTCTCGACCCCGGTGACCGCGACCCCGAAGAGCCTTTGCGCATCGATCCTGGCCTTCTTCCGCGCCCAGACCCGCAAGTCGGCCACGCTGCCGGAACTGGTACGGCAGGTCGCCGACTCCCTCCATGACCACGGCGTCAAAGCGCTGATCCTGGACGACATCAGCCGGCTGCGGATGCACAGAGCCGACGATCAGGACGTCCTCGACCTGATGCGGGCCTTCATGAGCCTGGACGTCACCCTGATCCTGACCGGCGTCAACATCCCCGGCACTGGGCTGCTTCGCGAGGCCACGTGGAACAAGAAGACCCGGCAGTGGGAAATGCCGCCTCTGGAGTCGACCCGCATCCACGGCTTGGAGATCACCCAGACCGAGCACCGCTTCGAGCTCATCGAGATCGACCGCTTCCGCTACACCACCCCGGAGCAGATCCAGGGCTTCGTCGATCATCTGGAGGGAATCGAGCAGCACCTGCGGCTTTTCAACGCGAAGGCGGGCATGCTCACTGCCGGCGCCATGCCGGAGTACCTGATGCGTCGCACCGGCGGTGTCATCGGCCTGCTGGGACGCCTGCTCGAAGATGGTGCTCAAGAGGCCATGGAGTCCGGGAAGGAACTGATCGACGAGAGCCTGCTGGACGAGATCGTGCTCCGACGGGATGCGCCCGAACAGGCACCGGACGAGCCCGTGATCCCGGCCGACCCTCCGACCGCTGACAAGACCCCCAAGCCGGCGAAGCGCCCCCGGAACACCGTCTTCGATGACGCCGGCCCGGCTGCCCGCGCAGGCGCCTGACGGGTGAAGCCACGATGCATCCACTGCCCCGGAGCCTCGAACCCCTGTCCGGAGAGTCCCTGGTCAGCTACATGCTGCGACTTGGGCACCGTCTCGGCCTCTCGCCTCTCCACCTGATTCGCGCGGCGGACTGGATCAAGGACGGCGCCAACCCAAATCACTTCCCCGGCAGTCTGCTGCTGGACCTTCCCAGTCCTCAGATCGACGCATTCGCCCGGCTCACGGGACAGACGGCCAGGGAAGTCTCCGCGCTGACGCTGGCGCAGTGGCGTGACCGCTACCCGCCGATCGCCCGGTCCCTGTCCGCCCCAGGGCGCTTGATGAGGCCAGACGCATGGCTCTACGTCGGCTCGCCCCGCTTCTGCCCTTCCTGCCTGGCGGGCGACGGCACTGATGTTCAGCAACGGCACGGCGGGCCCTGGCTCAAGCTCTGGCACCTGCCCATCGTCTTCGCCTGCACCGAGCATCAGACCTATCTGGAGGCCGAATGCCCGCACTGCGGTCAGCCGCACGACGCGCAAGGACCTCTCATCCAACGGGCCAACGACCACACGCTGCATCCAGCGCAATGCCGGTGGACGGTCAACGCGCAGACGCCGAGGAGGAAGTCTTTCGCCTGCGCCGGCAGACTCGACCACCTCACCGACTCTGGGCGCGACCGGCCACAACCGACTGCCGACATCCTCCGCTTCCAGAAGTCCCTCCGGGGCCGCCTGGATTCACCCACTCGAGCCACGGACGCGTCCGAGTACTTCACCGATCTCCGGCTGGCCACTGCGCTGATCAACACGGCATGGCCTCACAGCCTGGACCTCCTCGATGCCAACACCGCTGAGCGAATCGACTCCAACTCGCAGACGATGCACGCCAGTCCGGGCGGGAGGCACAACCAACAAGTCCGCGACACGCCGCTGCGTGACCCCATTACCTGCGGAGCTTTGCTCATGGCCGCAGACCGCCTGCTTTCGAGAGACGACCTGCCCGACGTCATCTCGAATCTCACGCGTGCTGCCTTCGGCAGCCCTTCAAGCCGAACACCATGGGCCGTTCTCTACGACAGGCACAAGAGCGGCTGCTCCGAGCGACTCCGCCAGGTCGCTGAACCCGTCACTCGGACGTTCCCCCGGGTCAGCGGCGGCCGCGGAGGCACACGAGGACCACTCCGCAGCGGCTACCAGCCCGAGCACATCCCGGCGTTCCTGGAACCCGACTGGTATCAGCGCTACCTGGCCAGTTGCGCGGGCTCGGAAGTCAAGTCCGTGCGCAGGGCCGCCGCCGTCCGGCTCGTCCAGTGGACCATGGGCGGAACCTACGATGACGCCGCCGAGTTCCTCGGGATCACGCCAGTCCAGACACACCTACTCACCGGACGCGAGACTCGGCGCTCAGCATGGACGCGATGCAACCCTCTTGAGGTCGACAAAGCCCTTCGTGCTCTCGCCTCAGAACTGCAATCACGACGTCAACCACCAGTTGACTACTGGCACAGACGGCAAGCACTCCACGAGTGGGTGCTCAGCGTCGACTCCTGGGAAGCGCTGGTCAAAGAACTCCCGTCCGTTCACACCCAGACCCGCACCCGGACCGACGACCGCAAGCGCCAGGACGCCTCGGTATTCATCTGGACGCTGGTCACGCGAGGCGAGCACCTCTTCGCTCCCCGCCCACTCGAAGCCGCACAACCCACCGAAATCCAGCAACAGTGGGCCGCGCGGCGGAACACCGCATGGTTCCAGTTCTCCCGCCCCGATCCGCTGCGTCACTACGCGGACCTACGCTACGTCCTCGCCAAGTACGCACAGCAACTCGCATGGGAAATCGACGCCGGTGCTGGGCCCACGGCCACCCTCGCGGACGAGGTCAACGGATCACCCAACGCCCCGACGCTAACGCACAGTAGACATCCATGTCCGTAGCTCTACTCCCAAGAGCCCGTACAGCACCGTATGCAGCCCCGCCCACCGTCATCACCGCATCGCAGATGGCGGCGATCTCCAACATGGGGTACGGAGCAGAGATACGATCACTTCGCCCGCAATGGGAACGAGACACCGGATGGACAACTGATGGACAGCGCTCGTGCGCTCACCCAAGTGAAGGTCACTGGCCTGCTCGGCAGGTTCACGCATACGGTCAACTTCCCGGCTACCGACGAGTTCGTGATCGTCCACGGGCCCAATGGTGTGGGCAAGACAATGCTCCTCGACCTCATCAGCGCGGTGTCGTGGCCGGTGGACTTCGGCAAGATCGCGCGCGTGCCGTTTCAGACTCTTCAGATGTGCTTCAGCGACGGCTCGCAGCTCTCTATCGAAAAGCCCGAGCCGGAGAGCATGCACGAAGAGGACCGAGCCTCTCCAGACGACGAAACCCGGACCGCTCCGGCATCCTTGTCCTTCCTCCTCGAAGGACCTGGCCCCGTTCGCATCACGTGGTCGCCCAAGCTCCCCGTAGGGCGAGCGGAAGCCCGGCGCGCGTTTGTGCGCCTCGAAGCGGGCAGCGCTGAACTACTGTCCCGCAACCAAAGGTTGCTACGAAACCAGCTAATGCACGCTACCGACGAGGTCGCTCTCCTGGACCTGCTGGCACAGTGGGGGGACGAGCCCCCTGATGCGCTCAGGGACCTGCTGAGCGAGCTCATGCCGGCAGAGATGCGTGAGTATCTGACGGGCATCGTGGTCCATTCCATTGACACCCACCGACTGCTTGGCCTGTCGGTGCCAGAGGATCGGCCAGGACGGAGGCAGCGTCCCACACTGATGAAAGTCGAGGAGTTCGCTCAGGACCTGGCCCGCAGACTGGCGAAAGAACTGGCGGAGAACTCACGGACTTCGCAGGAGCTGGACCGAACCTACCCACAGCGCCTTCTGGAGAACCCCGCTGTCGACGTGAGCGAGCAGGCGATTCGGGAACGCTACGACGCCCAGAACGAGCTGCGACGCCAGCTCGGTGACATCTCGCTGGTTGACGATGACGAACGTTCCAGCGTGATCGAGATCCCCGAGCGCATGGAGGACTGGCAGCGCGCGGTGCTGTGGACCTATCTCCGTGACACCGAAGCAAAACTGGCGACGTTCCAGGACACTCTCGATCGAGTTTCTCGACTGCGTGAAATCGTCAACAGCCGGTTCCTGTTCAAACACCTCGAGATCGACCGCGAACGCGGCTTCCGACTGGTCAGCGACGATGACGGGCAGGAACTCGAACTAGCTTCCCTGTCTTCCGGAGAGCAGCATGAACTGGTGCTGGTCTACGACCTCCTGTTCAATGTTCCTTTGGGCGCTCTCGTGCTAATCGATGAACCGGAGATCTCCCTTCATGTGTCCTGGCAAAAGGGATTCATCACGGACCTCCGCAAGATCGCGTCCCTGGTGAGGTTCCGGACTATCGTCGCCACTCATTCCCCTCAGATTGCCGGAAAGTGGGCGGATCGTATGGTCGTGCTTGGCCCGGACGCGGAGTAGTAGACAAGGTGTTCGACGACCTCGATGCAGACGACCTCTACGCTGAACTGATCATGCTCCGGGCCAATGACTCACGCGCCTTCATACTCGTCGAAGGCTCTGCGGACTGCGCAGTCTTGGACCGCTTCATAAACGCCGAAAATTTCACCACAGTTCCCGCGCTAGGCAAGCAAAGAGCCCAAGGAGCCATCGAGAGGGTCCACGACAGCGGCCAACTCGCAGCCGTCTATGCCATCCTTGACCGCGACTGGGTAGGGCTGTTGGACAACGGTATGGACCACCACGCAGTGATCTACACCGACTTCTACGACTTGGACGCTTGCATCTTCTTCGCCCCGCACGTATACGAAGCACTCGCGGCCAGCTTCTGCACTGACCTGAGTTTTCGGCACGGCGCCGACGGCTGCACCCAGGAGGACATCAACGCCGCCTGTGTCCACCTGGCGCTCCCAGTCGGGCTCCTGCGCTTCATGTCTCAGCGTGACGGGCTCGCGCTGAATTTGCGGGACTTCCCGTTGACCGAGGTGGCAAGGAACAACGTCGGCAGTATCGACCTCACCGCATTGATCACGCTCGCCTGCAAACGCGCAGGAAAGGAGCCCGAAGACCATCCTGGGCTGCTCGCCCTTCTGCAGGCAGAACTCGCACGCGTCACGGAGAGGGAGCAGTACTGCTCCGGCCACGACCTGGCCAAGGCATTCTCGCTCGTCGCGAAACGGCGGTGGGCAGCCAAAGTGGGACACGATGTCATCGAACGCTCCGCCAGAGCCGCGCTTAGCCGTGACGCGTTCGAGCAGACGAGCATCTACCGTGGCTGCATGCGTTGGGCCGACAGTGAAGGGGCAGCCGTCTGGAAGGGCGCCCTCACCTCCTCCCAAAACTCGCATACCGAGTAACCGAGCGGGGCCGGTCAGAATTCCACACGGGGTCGTTCGCTGATATCCCGGCTGAGTAGGGTTCGAACATCGGCTTCCGGAAGTCCGGAACGATTGATGAAATCAGCGAAGGAGATCCCGGTTGTCTCCATGAGTTCTAGTGCGCGTTGCAAGAGTACGGGAACTTCTGGATTCCCAAGAGGGCCTGGCTCAACTTTCCTCCACCCCCGGACGGACAAGGCTTTCCATGCCTGCGCATAGGTGTGTTCACTCATAACACCGAGCGTTTTTGCCCTAACCAGGAGAGCTGCTAGAGAAACGTGCCACTTCGCTTTCAAGCGAAGAAATGCGGGCCAATCGAGATGTTCCGGAAGTTCGGATCTGATGTCGTTAGCTGGCATGAGGAACGCAGCAGCAAACTCGTGGGCCTGACTCTCAGTGACCTTGTCGCCGATTTTCCCGGTGAGGCCATGCAAGACCAGGTGCCCTAGCTCATGGGCCGCATCGAAGCGGGAGCGGTCACGCAGTCCCTTGTCGGCCCCGAGAGCGACAATAGGCCTGTCAGGGAAGTCGACACAGAATGCATCAACTTTTTCAATGCTGACACGGAAGCGAACGACGACAACGCCGTTCATTTCCATCAGGCGCACGACGTTTCGTACAGGACCGCGTGGGACATTCCAGTGATCACGGATCTGTGCTGCCGCTTGTTCGATGTCGGCGGATTGAAGAGGATGCTCTTCGTTGATTGGAATGCGCGGCAGATTGAGGTCGGGAAGCGCGACGTATTTTTCGAGCTCAAGCGCGAGTTCTCGTGCGAGGTGCACGTACGCAAGCGCTTGTTGGCGATCTCGGGGGGAGGTCGATCGAAGGCTGCGAAAGAACCCGTTGACCTGATCCTGAGCAGGGGGGCGGGCTGGCGCGGCGAAGAACGACGGCGGTACCCGCAAAGCGACCGCAAGCCGGCGAAGCGTCGATGTAGCGGGCTTGGTGTGTCCGTTTTCGAACTGGCTGATCGAGGCTGCGGTGACGGAGCCCACTTCCCTGGCCAGTTGCACCTGGGTGAGCCCCCGGAGTTCGCGCGCCATTCGCAGCCGGGCGCGATCGAACAGGGCTGCGATGTCACCGGGGTCCAGTCGCAGGTCGTTCACGTCGCTCGCCTCCCGGCCAGTCGGCGTCCGCCGATCAGCGGACGATTCTCGATCTTGAATGCTCCGCCCGCATCTTAGGCACACCTTGGTTACCGGTCGGTCAAATCGCTCGGCTCCAACCGAACACGCCCGAGTGAAGTGTGTCGAGTTGCATCTCCGCTACGTCATGTACTCTACCCAACGCGTGGAAGATGATGTTCAGATCTGAGGTAACCCGCCATGTGTGGGGGGATGGAGCTGAGGTGATGAGGGTTCAGGAGTGCGTGCTGTCGGACGAGGTGATCACCGCCGACTCGGCGGAGGCCGCCTTGTGGGACGCCATCGTGGTGCCGGAGGGGATCAAGGAGCGGTTGCGCAACCAAACCGTGTTGTCGCTGCTTGTGCGGCCTGACCTGCCGTTTGCGGTGACGGCGTTGCACGGCTTGTGCACGCTCTACGGTCCTCCTGGTACCGGCAAGACGACCCTGGCGCGGGGTCTGCCGGCGCAGGTCGCCCGCTACGTCGGCGGAGGCGCGGTCCGGCGGATCGAGATCAACCCGCACGGGCTAATGAGCGCCGAGCACGGGCAGTCGCAGCAGCGGGTCAGCGAGCTGCTGGGCGAGTACGTTCCAGGCCTCGCGTCAGATGGCGTGCCGACCGTGGTGATCCTCGACGAGGTCGAGTCGATGGCGGTCGCCCGCTCGGCGGCGTCGCTGGCCGCCAACCCGGCCGACGTTCACCGCGCAACGGACGCGGTGCTCACTGCCTTGGATCTCAACGCCGCCGAGCACCCGCACCTGTTCTTCGTCGCGACCAGCAACTTCACTACCGCTCTGGACGAGGCGTTCCTCTCCCGCTCGGACGCCGCCATCCTCGTCCCACTTCCCGAGCCTGAGGCACTGCGGAAGATCCTGGCCTCCACGCTGCTGATGCTGGCCGACAAGTACCCCGCCTTGGGTGAGCTGGCGCACTCCTCGGCGATGGAGCGCATCGCCGAGGCGGCTCACGGACTGGACGGCCGCCGTACGCGCAAGCTGGTCTTCGAAGCCCTGGCTCAGCGGCTGGACACCGTGCTGGACCCCGGCAGCCTCACCGAAGACGACCTGGCCGCCGCAGTGCGCAACGCCGTCGCGGAGACGGGTGAGCCGGAGGTGTCCCGTGCGGCGTGCTAGGCAGGTAGCGGCCTCTCCCGTGCGCAGCGCCAGCGGAACCTGGGCGGTGATCGCGGACCTCGTGGCGGACACCGTGGCGCAGTCCTCCGCGCTGTCCCGCGACGAGGCGATGCAGGCGATGTCGGCCGCCGAGGCAATCGGGCGGATGCTGATCGCGGCAGGGCACCTGCAGCAGCACCCGATCACCCTGGTGGCCGGCAAGGTGCACTGTGAGATAACGACGGTGTCCGGCACGGCGGCGCTGACGTTCGAGGAGAACCTCAATCCCGTCCCCGGCGCGGCGGGCGCCGACAATTTCACGATCCACCTGCCGTCCCCGGCCCCACTCCAGGAACAGGTGAAAGCAGCCGTCGACGGTCACGCCCGGTTGTCTGACGCGGTCCCGCCCGCTCCGGAGACAAAGGCTGCCAACTCCGGTCCGCTGATCGACCGTGAGGCTCTGCTACGGGCGGTGACCCAGCGATGACCTCCACCTATACCTACAGCTACACCCGGACCCACACCGCCACGCACCTGACCGACGTCATCCTCGGCACCATCACCGACATCCTCGCCGACCTGGGGATCAACATGGATCGGTTCCGTCGCGACTGGGTGCAGAACGAGGATGCGATCAAGGCATGGATCGAGGAGGGCTCCCTCGACACGGTCGTCCTGGAGTGCCACCAGCCCTCGGGCGCCGTCGCACCGGTGATCGAATTCCCGGTGTCCTACACCACCGCCGGCGACGGCAACGCCGAGTTCACCGCCTCCCGTGCCCGAGCCGCCCGGTTCCGGGCCAAGTTCGACCGGGTGCCCGCGGGCACCACCTACAGGCTGTTCTGCACCTTCAACGGGCCCCGCACCCCACAACCGGGTTGGGGGCCCGGCCAGCGGGCAAGCACTGACGGCCTGCGCGGCATCACCTTCGGCACTCTCGGCTCCGCCCCGCACGCCTCGACTGGCATGCGGTATTACCACACCTGAGACCACGAGCAGGAAGACACCGCTATGGGATACATCGACGACGCCTTCACCAAGCTCAAGCACAACCTGGAAATCACCCAGACCGAGCAGAACCTGGCGAAGGCACGGCACGAGGCCATCCGCGATTTCGTCCGGTCGCGCTGGGACCTCGCCGACGACTTCCTCACCGGCAGCTACCGTCGCGACACCAAGACGAAGAAGCTCAAGGACATCGATATCTTCGTGGTCCTCGACGCCGACGGCTCCCAGGCCGGCTTCCGCGATCAGGCCCCCATCCAAGTGATCAACGCCCTGGAGACCCTGCTCCGTCAGAAGTGGAGCTCCGCCGCCCGCGACGGCATGGCCGTCGTCATCCCTTACGGCCCCGACGACGAGGTCATGTCGATCGACGTAGTCCCCGCCTTCAAACGAGACGAGGGCGGCTACTACATCCCCAATCCCTCGGCAGGCGACTGGATCGCGACCAACCCCAAGCGCCACCACGAGCTGAGCATCGACAAGAACGCCGACTGCGACGGCAAGTACGTGCCCTTCGTCAAGATGGTCAAGGGCATCAACCGCGAACTCGGCGAGCCTGTGTCGCCCTCCTTCCTGCTGGAGGTCATGGCCCAGTCGCTGGTGAAACCGCCGATCGGGCGCTACCAGGACGAGATCGTGCTGTTCCTGGCCACCGCCGCCGAACGCCTCGGCGACGAGTGGCCCGACCCCGCTGGCCTTGGCGGTGACGTCAACGCCGTCATGAACGCGACCCAGAAACTCGCCGCGGCCAACACGCTCAACCAGGCCCGCGCCATCGCAGAGCGGGCGGTCGACCTGGAGGACGAGGGCCAGGAGCGCGCCGCCTACGACGAGTGGAAGAAGCTGTTCGGAAACAGGATGACCAGGCCATGAACCTCTCCACCGACCCCGGCGGCGTCCACGGGATCCCATCCCGGGCCATCCACGAGCGGCAGCTCGACGACGACATGCTGCTCCTCCAGCGCGCCGCGTCAGCAAGCCACCAACGCGGCCAGCTCCTCGAGGCCGTGCGCGTCACCGCCGCCGTTCTGCTCGCCGCCGCCGGTGTCCTGATCACGCTGATCGGCCACGGCCGGACAGCCGTCTCGATCGTCGGGTTCTTCTGGTTCGTCGTCTCCGCGTTCCTGCTCAAGGGCCTCGCCGGGAGCACAGCCCGCCAGGGCGCCCTGCTCCAGGAGATGTTCGACGTCACCCTGTTCCACTTGCCGTGGCGCTCCACCGTTGCAGGCGATCCCATCCCCGAACCCGACGTCCGCCGTCTCGCGCGCAAGCTCCCCCGAGGTGGCGCGAAGGACAAGCGCATCACTGACGGTTGGTACGACCCCACCCACGACGTCCACCACCCCTACGACATTTTCATCGCCCAGGAACAGAACCTTGCCTGGGACGCCCGCCTCCGCCGCCGCTACAGCCACCTCATCGCCACCCTCGCGATGCTGTGGGCCGCTATCGGCTTCGTCGCCGGTTTGGTGGTCGCGGACGCCACTCTGGGCGACACTCTCCTTAGCTTCTTCGTCCCGTCTCTGGCGGCCTACCAGATCGCTTACGAGATCTGGTCCGGCCAACGCAAGGTGGCCGACGAGCGCGACCGACTCACCAAGGTCGTCAACACCGAGCTACACAACGGACACCCCGGCCCCGTACCCGACGACGAATGGCACCGCCTTCGGACCGTTGCACGGGATGTGCAGGACGGCGTTCTCCGCACCCGCCTGGACACCACCCGAGTACCCGAGTGGTTCTACAAACGCTTCCGCGACGACGACGAACGCGACTTCGGCGACACAGCAGAAGGCCACCGCGTCCGCCTCGCCCAAATCACGCCCCCACCCCCGTAAGTCGCTGGGCGGGTTACTCCAAACCCGCCCAGCGACCTGCCGCACCTAAACGTGGCACCGTCTCACCCCGGCGCTCACGTACAGTAAGCATCCGTATCCTTGAGGTGCCAACTATCTCGCTCAAGATGTGCCAACAAGAATTCTCCAAGCCGCCCTGACCTGCACAGCTCGGACCGAGAAGTGCCAACTAGGAATCTCGGTCACATCTCGTCACTCCGCAGCGCGGCCGATGAATATGTGGCTCCTGGCCAGTCCAAGCTCGTGACAGCCCAGGAAAGGACACCGCCATGTCGGAGCTTCTCGTCGACTTCATCACCTCCCTCGACGGCTACGCGTCAGGAGAGGGATGGCCCGGGTTCTGGGGCCTCGAAGGCCCGGAGTACCTCTCATGGCTCGGCGAGCAGCCCGAGGCCACCTACCTGATGGGAGCGAACACCTACCGCCTGATGTCGGGCTTCGCCGCAGGCGAGGTCCCGCAAGGCCAAGACGAGTTCAGGCCCGAAGAAGAGGCGTCCGTCGACGAGCTCACGCAAGCTTCCAAGGTGGTGTTCTCCTCCTCACTCAAGGCGCCGCTGACCTGGGCCAACTCCACGCTCGTCCGCGACGACGCCGTCGAGGCGGTCCGCGCCATGAAGTCGAGTGGCTCAAAGCTCCTCAGCACCATCGGCAGCCTCAGCCTGTGCCGGTCCCTGCTACGAGCCGGACTCGTCGACCGCTTCCGGGTCGTGATGTTCCCGGTGATCACCGGGGCCACGGGCGAAGAACGCATCTACGACGGCTATCCGGACGTTGCCCTCCAGATGATCGAGCACCGCACCTTCGACGGCCGCATCCAACTGGTCGAGTACGAGCCCCGCGTGCTTGAGCACCCGCCGCTCGGCGTCCCTGCGTGACGTCGCCCCGGCCCGCCGGTCCGGACGGCCGCCAGGCCGGCGCCGGCGGGTGCGGAGGCATCCGTATCCGGAAGGCGGATCTTTGCGGAGACTGCGGTCTGGGAGGGCGCCGCCGCCGGACGCTTCCCTGGGCAGCGCCTCGGCCGATGGGGCCGACGGAAGCGCTCCGTCACATCTGAGTACGGTACGCAGACCGGGGTGAGTAGCCGAGCGGTGTGGCGCGGCCGTCGTACGGCGTTGGATCGGGGCATGGACGCCACCGCCCCTCCCCCTCCCGCCCCCGCTCCCCCGGCCCCGGTCCCGGCAGGCACGGACCGCACTCGGCTCTGGTCCGCCGGGTGCGCTCTCCTCTTCGCGCCGGCGGCCCTGGTGACCTGGATCCTCACCCTCCTCTCGGAGCGGGCGGCGCGATGTCTGACGTACGGCGAGGGGTGCGAGCCCGGGCTGCCCGACTCGGCGTTCGACGGGAGCCTCGGGCTGGGCGTCGTCGCCTGTGCGGTCGCCCTGGCCGCGCCCGCCGTACGGGTGCGGCGGGTGGCACTCGCCGTGCAACTGCTCGCGGAGTGCATGGCCCTGGTGGTGATCCTGAGCCGGGCCTGACCGGTCGGGCGGCCTGGGCGGCGGCTACCGTGGCGGCATGGGTGAGTTCTGGCCGGTCCCGGACGTGCTGGCGTATCTCGCCGGGAGCTGGCGGGTCACGCGCGAGGTACGGGATCTCGACGGGGGCGACGAGGGCCGGTTCACCGGCGACACCGTCTTCGCGCCCCTGCCGGACGGGGGCGGGCTGCTGCACCGGGAGTCCGGCACGTTCGTCTGGCGGGGCGAGGCCAGGCCCGCCGGTCGGACCCTGCGTTTCGCGCCGGGGGCGGCGCCGGGCACGGCCGAGGTGAGGTTCGCGGACGGCCGCCCCTTCCACCCCCTCGATCTGACCGGCGGGCGGTACGTCGCCGAGCACCCGTGCGCCGCGGACCTGTACCGCGGCGAGTTCACGGTCGCCGGCCCGGACCGCTGGCGTACGGTCTGGCGGGTGGGCGGCCCGGCGAAGGACCTGCTCCTGGTCACCGACTACACGCGCGATTCCTAGAGGGGCGAGCTGTTGGGCGCTCCGTCGAAGCGGAGGTTCCAGCGGCCCGCGCGGCCGGTGACGGTGGTGGTCGACAGCGGGCGCACATCGAGGTTCCAGTAGGTCGCGGGCGGGGCCTTGAGCGCGTAGACCAGGGCGGCCCGGATCACCGCGGGCTCGGCGACGGCGACGAAGTGGACGCCGTCCCCCACCGGGCGGGTGTCGAGCCAGCCGCCGACGCGGGTGATGAAGGAGATCAGGGACTCACCGCCGTGCGGGGTGCCGCGCGGGTCGGCGAGCCAGGCGTCGACCGCCGCCGGTTCCCGGGCCATCGCCTCGCCCAGGGTCAGCCCCCGCCAGCGGCCCATGTCGCAGTCCCGCAGGGCGGGTTGGACCAGCGGGGCGTAGCCGAGGGCGTCCCCGGTGGCGCGGCTGCGCGGGGTCGGCGAGCAGTAGCGCAGTTCGGCGGCGGCGAGCGGCACCAGCTCGCGGGCGACGCGCTGCACCTCGTACCAGCCCGCCTGATCCAGCGGCCGGTCGTCCTCGAAGGTCTCGGCGAGCAGCGGTGAGCTGCGCGCGGCGGCGACGAACGTGACCCGAAGTGCCATGCGGGGATCGTGTGCCCGCGATGTGCCCAGGTCAAGAGGGGCCGCCCAGGAGCTACCGACGGTACGCAAGGGTTTACCGGAAGGCAGGAATCAGTCGGGCATACGCCCTGAATCGCCGCCCGCGCGAGGGGGGTTGACGGGTGCCGGACGGGCGGCATCCCCACGGCCCGCTCAGTAGGTCAGCACCATCCAGTGGTCGGGCCGCTCCAGCCCCCGGAAGCCGATCCGCTCGTACACGCCGTGCGCGTCGTGCGTGGCGAGCAGCAGCCGGTTCAGCCCGCAGGGCCGCAGTTCCTCGCGGACGGCGGTGACCAGCGCGGTGCCGAGGCCGTGGCCGCGGACGGCGGGGTCCACGTACACGTCGCACAGCCAGGCGAAGGTGGCCCGGTCGGTGACGACCCGGGCGTAGGCGACCTGGGCGCCGGTTCCGCTGTCGTAGACGCCGAAGTTGAGGGAGCCGGCGATGGCCCGGTCCTGCTTCTCGCGGGGGCGGCCGAGCGCCCAGTACGCGTCGGTGGACAGCCAGTGGTGCACGCGGGCGGCGTCGATGCGGTCGGGGTCGGTGGAGATCTCGTAGCCCTCGGTGAGGACGGCCGTGGTGGTGGTGTCGGTCATGGCGGGATCCTCACAGCGCGGCGTGGGTGTGTCGACCGGTTTAGGGGGCGCCGAGCACCTCGTCGCAGGCGGTGCGCAGCCGTCGTAGGCCCTCGGCGATCTCGGTGGTGCCGGAGACGGCGGCGAAGCTGAGGCGGAGGTGGGCGCCGGGGGGTTCGGCGCTGAAGGAGGGGCGGCCGGGGGTGAGGGCGACGCCCGCGCGCAGGGCGGCGGTGTACAGGGTGCTCTCCGCGGCGGAGCCGGGGGTGCGGGAGGTGCCGTCGGGCAGCCGCAGCCACAGGTGGTAGCCGCCGGAGGGGATGTGTGGGAGGGCGAGTTCGGGCAGGTGGTGGCGCAGGCCCGCGGTCATGGCGTTGCGGCGGGTGGTGAGTTCGGCGGACAGGGCCCGCAGGTGGCGGGGCCACGCGGGCGAGCCGACGAGTTCGAGGGCCGCCTCCTGGAGCGGGCGCGGTACGAAGAAGGAGTCCACGATCTGGATGGCGCGCAGTCGTTCCAGGGCGGGGCCGCGGGCGGCCAGCGCGCTGACGCGGAAGCTGGGCGAGGTCGCCTTGGTGAGGGAGCAGACATGGACGACGACGCCGTCGGGGTCGTCGGCGGCGAGCGGGGGCGGCAGGGGCCCGGCGTCCTCGTGCACCAGCCGTCGTACGAAGTCGTCCTCCACGACGAAGGCGCGGGCGTCGCGGGCGATGCGCAGCACCTCGGGGCGGCGCTGGGCGCTGAGGACCGCGCCGGTGGGGTTCTGGAAGAGCGGCTGGCAGACGACGACGCGGGCGCCGGTGGCGCGGAAGGCGTCGGCGAGCAGGGCGGGTCTGATGCCGTCGGCGTCGACCGGGACGGGGACCGGGCGCAGTCCGGCGGCGCGGGCGATGGCCAGCATCCCGGGGTAGGTGGGCGACTCGACGAGGACGGGCGCGCCGGGCGGGGCGAGGGCGCGCAGGGCGGTGGTCAGCGCGGACTGGCCGCCCGCGGCGATGAGTACGTCGGCGGCGGTGAGGGAGTCGCCGATGCCGCGGGCGAACCACTCGCGCAGTTCGGGCAGTCCCTCCAGGGGCGGGCGGCCCCAGGCGCCAGGGCGGCGGCCGGCCCGGGCGAGCGCGGCGGTCATGGCCTTCTCCGGCTGGAGGGAGGCGTGGAGATAGCCGCCGTTCAGCTCGATGACCCCGGGCGGCGGTGCGGCGAGGCAGACGGTGACTCCGGAGGCGTCCACGGTCCGGGGGACGGCGTCGGCGGCGCCGTCGGCGCTGAGGGCGACCTCCTGCCAGGAGGTGTCACCGGTCGGCGCGAGCGGGGTGCGGGGGCTCGCGCGGAAGGCTCCGGCGCCGGGGCGGGTGACGACGAGGCCCTCGGCGGCGAGCTGGGCGAGGGCGCGCGAGACGGTGACCGGGCTGACCCGGAAGCGTTCGACGAGCGCCCGGCTCGACGGGAGCTTTCCATCCGGAGAGTAGCGCTGCACCTCGGGGCGCAGCCGTTTCACCAGTTCATCCACGCTGCTACGCTCTTGCATGAGAGCACAGGATAGCGCTATCGCACTGAACTCGATAGCGGTGAGCGACTCGCGCCGGACCGGTTCCGGCACTCTGGCGGCCGTCCTCGGGGTCGTCGCCTTCTCCCTCACCTTCCCGGCCACCGCCTGGGGTCTTGAGGGGTTCGGGCCCTGGTCGCTGGTGGCGGTGCGCAGTGTCCTCGCGGCGGTCGTCGCCGGGGGCTGTCTGCTGGCGCTGCGGATCCCGCCGCCCGACCGCGCCCACTGGCCGGGGCTCGCGGTGGTGGCGGGCGGGGTCGTGATCGGCTTCCCGCTGCTGACGACACTCGCCCTGGAGACCTCCACCACCGCGCACGCGGCCGTCGTGGTGGGGCTGCTGCCGCTGACCACCGCGCTGCTGTCCGCCCTGCGCACGGGACACCGGCCCTCGCGCACCTTCTGGGCGGCGGCCGTGGCGGGCGCGGCGGCGGTCCTCGCCTTCACGGTCCTGCGGAGCGGTGGCGCGCTGACCACCGCCGATCTGCTGCTCTTCGGGGCGCTGCTGGTGTGCGCGGCCGGGTACACCGAGGGCGGCCGGCTGGCGCGGGTGATGCCGGGCTGGCAGGTGATCGGCTGGGCGCTGGTGCTGTGTCTGCCGCTCGGGGTGCCGGCCGCGGCGCTGGCGCTGGCGCACGAGCCGGTGCGGCTCACCGCGCACAGTGTGACCGGGCTGGTGTGGGTCGCGGCGGGTTCGCAGTTCCTCGGGCTGGTGCTCTGGTACCGGGGCATGGCCGCCATCGGGGTGCCCAGGGCCAGTCAGTTGCAGCTCGCCCAGCCGCTGCTCACACTGGTGTGGTCGGTGCTGCTGCTCGGCGAGCGGCTGACACCGGCCGCCCCGCTCACGGCTGTGGCGGTGCTGGTGTGCATCGCCGTCACCCAGCGGGCCCGCGGCTGACACCGCCCGGGATCCGGTCGAACGGCCCCGGCGGGCCCAGCCTCGTAGACTCGACAGCACGGACCGCCGCTCCGGCGTCAGGAGGCCCCAGATGCGCGCAACCGAGGGCGACCAGCTTGTCCAGCACGGCAGGGTGGTCGGCCAGAACGACAAGGTCGGCGAGATCGTGGAAGTGATGGGACAGGGCGGCCGGCCGCCGTACCGGGTCCGCTTCCAGGACGGTCACGAGGGAGTCTGCTCCCCGGGCCCCGACACCGAGATCCGGCACCGGGAGACCGCCCGCGGCCGGTGAGCCGCCGGGGGCCTCAGCGCGGAGGTGCCGCCGACCGCCGGTAGTGGTCGGCGACCACCCGTGCCATGGCCCCCGCCGGGTCGGCCGCCACGTCCTTCGCGCCGAAGAACACATGCCCGCTCACCTCGGGGTGCTCGGCCGCGAGCGTGAGATGCCGGGAGAGTTCGGCGGGGTCCTGCCAGGCGGCGGGCTGACCCGAGGCGCCCGCCTTGTAGAGCGCCTCCCCGATGTGCAGCCGGGTGCCGCTGCCCTTGGCGACCTCGGCCCACCACGGGATCAGCTTGGCGTAGTCGGCGGCGGAGTTGCCGATGTGCCAGTACAGCTGGGGGCAGATGTAGTCGATCCAGTTCTCCCGCACCCAGCGCCGGGTGTCCGCGTAGACGTCGTCGTACGACTGGAGGGCCCGGGTGTCCGAGCCCAGCGGGTCGGTGGAGGCGTTGCGCCACACGCCGAACGGGCTGATGCCGAACCGGGTGCCGGGCCGGGTCCGGGCGATGCCGTCGGCCATGTCGCGGACCAGCCGGTCGATGTTGTCGCGCCGCCAGTCGGCCCGGGTGGAGAAGTCGCCGCCGTGCTGGTCGTAAGCCCGGTCGTCGTCGAAGGTCTGGCCGGCTTCCGGGTACGGGTAGAAGTAGTCGTCGAAGTGGACGGCGTCGACGGGGTACTTGGCGACCGCGTCCAGCATCGCCTGCTGCACGAACGCGCGGACTTCGGGCAGCCCGGGGTTGTAGTACAGCCTGCTGCCGTACTTCACCACCCAGTCGGGGTTGCGCCGGGCCGGGTGGGAGGCGATCAGCCGGGTCGGGTCGGAGTGGACGGCGACGCGCAGCGGATTGCACCAGGCGTGCAGTTCCAGGCCGCGCCGGTGGGCCTCCGCCACGGCCGTGCCGAGCGGGTCCCAGCCGGGGTCCTGGCCCTGGGTGCCGGTGAGGTACTGCGACCAGGGCTCGTGCGGTGAGGGCCACAGCGCGTCGGCGCAGGGGCGCACCTGGAAGATCACCGTGTTGAGCCCGCGGTCCACGGCCCGGTCGAGATGGGTGAGGAGTTCGGCACGCTGCTGCTCGGCCGTGAGCCCGGACCGCGAGGGCCAGTCCCGGTTGGTGACCGTGGCCAGCCACACCCCCCGCATCTCGCCCTCGGAGGCCCACCGCCCGCCCGCGGGGCGGCCCTGCCCCCGGCTGCCGGGCACGGCCTGCGCCTCCGCCGCCGTCACCAGGGCCGACAACGCGGCCAGCGCGAACGTCCGTCGGGACAGCCGTCCCATGCCTTCCACCTCCGTACGCTACGGATCCGCCCGGTCACGGTCCGTCCTCCGGCACCCAGGATGCCCGCCCCCCGCCGGTCGACCGGCGATTTTTACCGGTAACGTGCACGAACGGAGCAGAGTGCCGCACCGGCGGCGCCCTGCGGACGGGCATGCACGGGGTAGGGACCGGCGTGACCGGGCACGGACCAGCGTGACACGGCGAAAGGGACGAAGTGACCGGCTTCTCGGGTGATATCGAGCGCGTGGGCGTGGTCGGCTGCGGCCAGATGGGGGCGGGCATCGCCGAGGTGTTCGCGCGGGCCGGACTCGACGTCAAGGTCGCCGAGACCACCGGCGAGGCCCTGGAGTACGGCCGGACCCGGCTGCTCACCTCACTGGCCAAGGCGGCCGAGCGCGGAAAGATCACGGAGGCCGAGCGGGACTCCGCACAGGCGCGGCTCACCTTCACCACGGATCTGGGCGAGTTCGCCGACCGTGATCTGGTGATCGAGGCCGTGGTCGAGAACGAGCAGGTCAAGACGGAGATCTTCCAGGTCCTGGACCAGGTGGTGACCCGCCCGGACGCGATCCTCGCCTCCAACACCTCCTCCATCCCGCTGGTCCGGCTCGCGGTGGCCACCTCCCGCCCGGACCAGGTGGTCGGCATCCACTTCTTCAACCCGGCGCCGGTGCAGCAGCTGGTGGAGCTGATCCCGGCCCTGACCACGTCGGAGGGCACGCTCAGCCGGGCCCAGCTCTTCACCGAGAAGACCCTCGGCAAGCACGCCATCCGCGCCCAGGACCGCTCCGGCTTCGTGGTCAACGCGCTGCTGATCCCGTATCTGCTCTCCGCGATCCGGATGTTCGAGTCCGGCATCGCGAGCCGTGAGGACATCGACAACGGCATGGAGATGGGCTGCGCCCACCCGATGGGCCCGCTGAAGCTGTCCGACCTGATCGGCCTGGACACGGTGGCCTCGGTGGCGCACTCGATGTACGAGGAGTACAAGGAACCGCTGTACGCCGCTCCCCCGCTGCTCCAGCGGATGGTGGACGCGGGCCGGCTGGGCCGCAAGAGCGGCTCGGGCTTCTATACGTACGGCTGATCCCTACGGACGATCGCGACGGCTCCTGCCCTCGGCTGATCCTCGCGGCTCTTCCCTTCGGCCGATCCTCGCAGCTCCTGCCCTCGGCTGGTCCCTACGGCTCTTCCCCTCGGCCGCCGGCCGGGGGCCGGTGGATGCGGACCGGGCGCACCCCGACGGGTCTGGCGTTTCGCGGCCTCGATGTCCTGTCAGTGGTGCGCCCGGTGGCCCACCGGGCGGCCGGGGCACGGGACGGTGGCGCCGCGTTCGTTGCGCAGCACGAGCATGGCGATGTCGTCGGCGGGGGCACCGCCGCTGTGCCGCATCAGCCGGGCGTGGACCGCGCCCAGTACGGTGCGCGGTGGTTCGGGGCCGTCGCGGACGGCGTCGGCGAGCGCGGCGGTGAGCGGGAAGAACCGGCCGTGTGTGTCCCGCGCGTCCTCGACCCCGTCCGTGTGCAGGAACAGGCTGTCGCCGGGCAGCAGCGATCCACCGGGCAGCGGCACCAGGTCGGCCGGGAGCGGGAACAGCCCGAGCGGTGGCAGGGGTTCGGTGACGGAGAGGGGTACGACCCGCCCGCCGCGCAGCAGATGCGGCCAGGGGTGCCCGCAGTTCAGCGCCCGTACGTCGCCGTCGCGGCGGATCTCCAGGAGCAGTACGGTGACGAACTCCTCGGCGACCGCGAGGTCCGGGTCGCCCAGGGACTGGGCCACGCGGGCCTTCTCGCGCAGATGCCGGGCGAGCGCGCGGTCCAGGCGGCGCAGTACTCCGGTGAGGTCGCGTTCGTCGTGCACGGCCTCGCGGAAGCTGCCGAGCACGGCGGCGACGGTGCCGATGGCGGCGAGTCCGTGTCCGCGCACGTCCCCCATGACGACCCGCACCCCGTGCTCGGTGGAGATCACGTCGTAGAGGTCGCCGCCGACGAACGCGCCCTGCTCGGCGGAGCGCTGGGCGGCGGCGACGGCCAGTCCGTCGACCCGCGGGGGCAGGGGTCGGAGCAGTGCCGCCTGGGCGGCGCCCGCGACCCGGCGGACCTGCTTCAGCTCGGTCAGCAGCACCTGCCGTACATGGAGCACGAGCCCGGTACCGACCGCGAAGAACACGGCGCTGGTGACGATCCGCGCCCCGAGCCCGGTCTGCTGGGCAAGGGGGCAGCCGAGCTTGTAGGTGATGGCGACCGCGCCCCAGGCCGCCGGCAGTCCCAGCAGAAGACCGCGCCGCAAGGGCCTTCGGCCGGTCACCCCGGCTCCGAAACGCATCATCCCGATGCCCCCCTTTAGGCCCTGACAGCCGCGGACCGACCCCGAGAGGCCGGTCCGATTCTGTCGCTCCTCGCCCCGTACGAACCAGATCACCCGAATTCATCACTCAAATGAGTGAGGTGACTCGAATTCAGTACATGTATGCAGCAAGAACCCCGCCCTGCAAGTGCGGCACACGCCCTCACCCGGGCGCCCCGAACGGGGCGCGGGGAACCGCGCGCTCAGCGACCGCGGACCGAAATCCGCCGACGAGCCCGCAGCCCCCCGCTCACAACGCGTGCGAAGGAGAGGTGCACCCCCTCAGCCCCGCAGCACCGCACCCACCCGCTCCCCCGCGAGAGCGACCGCCGCGTCCCGCGCGGCCGAAGCCTCCTCCACGGTCAGCGTCCGGTCACCCGCGCGGAACCGCAGCGCGTACGCCAGCGACTTCTTCCCGGCCCCGAGCTGCTCGTCGTTGACGTACACGTCGAACAGCCGGATGCCCTCCAGCAGTTCACCGGCGCCCTCGCGCAGTGCGGACTCGACGTCCGCGTGCGGGACGGACCTGTCCACGACCAGCGCGACGTCCTGGGTGGCGACGGGGAACGCGGAGATGGCCGGCGCCTGCGGCACCCCACCGCCGGCGGCGGCGACGGTGTCCAGGTCCAGCTCCATCGCACAGGTACGCTCGGGCAGCCCGAGCGCCTTCAGCACCCTCGGGTGCAGCTCACCGGCGTGGCCCACCACGCGCTCGGCGCCGTCCACGACGACGACCAGTTCGGCGCACCGCCCCGGGTGCCACGGCCCGTACCGCCCCTTGCGGACGACCAGTTCGACCCCGGCCTCCCGGCCCACCAGACGTCCCGCCTCGATGGCGTCGGCCCAGTTCGCCGGACGGCCCTTGCCCCACCAGCCGGCCTGCTCGCGGGCGCCGCTCAGGACGACGGCGACATGGCGCGGCTGCTCGGGCAGGGCCCGGTTCAGCTCGGCCAGTTCCTCGTCGGTCGGGCGCCGGTCCACCGGCAGGTGCACGGCGGCGCTCCCCCGCTCACGCGGGTGGAACACCAGCCCGGTCTCGAACAGCGCCAAGTCGTGCGACCCGCGTCCGTCGTTGCGCCGCAGCGCGCCGAGCAGCCCGGGCAGCAACGTGGTGCGCAGCGCCGGTTCCTCGTCGTTGAGCGGGTTGACGAGGGTGACCACCCGGCGGGCCGGGTCGTCGGCGTCGAGGCCGAGCTGGTCGAAGACCTGCTCACCGAGGAAGGGGTAGGTCGGCGCCTCGACATGGCCGGCGCCGGCCAGCGCCCGGCCGACCCTGCGGTGCAGCCGCTGCCGCTCGGTCAGCCCGCGGCCCGCCTCGGGCCTGGGCAGGGTGGAGGGCAGGTTCTCGTAGCCCTCCAGCCGGATGACCTCCTCGGCGAGGTCGTTGCGCTCCAGCAGATCGGGCCGCCAGGACGGCACGGTGACGATCAGCTCGTCCTGCCCGTACACGTCGCAGCCGACCTCCTGGAGGCGGCGTACGACGGTCTCCCGGCCGTAGTGGACACCCGCGACCCGGTCGGGGTGGTCGGCGGCCACGGTGATGGTGTGCGGCGCGGACGGGGCGATGACCTCGGTGACGCCGGCCTCGGCGGTGCCGCCCGCGAGCAGCACCAGCAGATCGACGGTGCGCTGGGCGGCGGCGGACGCGGCCTGCGGGTCGACGCCCCGCTCGAAGCGCCGGGACGCCTCGGAGGAGAGCTTGTGGCGGCGGGCGGTGCGCGCGATGGACACGGCGTCGAAGTGCGCGGCCTCGATGACGACACCGCTGGTGGCGCCCTCGGCGCGGTCGTGGTCGGCGATCTCGGTGTCGGCGCCGCCCATGACGCCCGCGAGCCCGATGGGGCCCCGGTCGTCGGTGATCACCAGATCCTCGGCGTGCAGGGTGCGCTCCGCCCCGTCGAGGGTGACGATCTTCTCGCCCTCCTCGGCCCGGCGGACCCCGATGGTGCCCTGGA
This sequence comes from Streptomyces sp. NPDC091377, assembly GCF_044757045.1. Taxonomy (NCBI): domain Bacteria; kingdom Bacillati; phylum Actinomycetota; class Actinomycetes; order Kitasatosporales; family Streptomycetaceae; genus Streptomyces; species Streptomyces sp. NPDC091377. Next base: position 37,039 of record NZ_JBIVUE010000010.1, read on the forward strand.
CCTGTCCGCGGTCATAGGCGTGCAGCGGCTGGCCCAGCTCCATCATCACGTAGTTGGTGACGTCGACGGCGAGCGAGATCGGGCGCATGCCGACCTTCTGGAGCCGGCGCTTGAGCCAGAGCGGGGAGCGTGCCTCGGGGTGCAGTCCGGTGACCGTGCGGGCGGTGAAGCGGTCGCAGCCGAGCGGGTCGGCGACGTCGACCGGGTAGCCGTAGGCGTTGGGCGCGGGGACGTCCAGGAGGGCCGGGTCGCGCAGCGGCAGCCCGTAGGCGATGGCCGTCTCCCGGGCGACGCCGCGCAGTGACAGACAGTCGCCGCGGTTGGCGGTGACGGCGATGTCGAGCACCTCGTCGACCAGTTCGAGCAGCTCGATCGCGTCCTTGCCGACCTCGGTCTCGGGCGGCAGCACGATGATGCCCTTGGTGCCGTCGTCACCCATGCCCAGCTCGTCGCTGGAGCAGATCATGCCGTGGGAGACCTTGCCGTACGTCGTGCGGGCGGCGATGGCGAAGCCACCGGGCAGCTCGGCGCCCGGCAGGACGACGACGACCTTGTCGCCGACGGCGAAGTTGCGGGCGCCGCAGACGATCTCCTGGGGCGCACCGGTGCCGTTGGCGGCGCCCACGTCGACCGTGCAGAAGCGGATGGGCTTCTTGAAGCCCTCCAGTTCCTCGATGGTCAGCACCTGCCCGACGACCAGGGGGCCCTTGAGGCCGTCGCCGAGCTGCTCGACGGTCTCGACCTCCAGGCCGGCCGAGATGAGCTTGGCCTGGACGTCACGACCGGTCTCGGTGGCCGGCAGGTCGACGTACTCCCGCAGCCAGGAAAGCGGGACCCGCATCAGATCTCCATCCCGAAGGGCCGGGTGAACCGGATGTCACCCTCGACCATGTCTCGCATGTCTTCGACGTTGTGGCGGAACATCAGCATCCGCTCGATGCCGAACCCGAAGGCGAAGCCGCTGTACTTCTCCGGGTCGACGCCGCAGGCGGTGAGCACCCGCGGGTTGACCATGCCGCAGCCGCCCAGCTCGATCCAGCCCTCGCTGGAGCAGGTGCGGCAGGGCCGGTCGGGGTTGCCGACGGACGCGCCGCGGCAGACGTAGCACACCATGTCCATCTCGGCGGACGGCTCGGTGAACGGGAAGAAGTTCGGCCGCAGCCGGGTCTTCATGTCCGGCCCGAACAACGACTGGACCATGTGGTCCAGGGTGCCCTTGAGGTCGGCCATGGTCAGGCCCTCGTCCACGGCGAGCAGCTCGACCTGGTGGAAGACCGGGGTGTGCGTGGCGTCCAGCTCGTCGGTGCGGTAGACGCGGCCGGGGCAGATCACGTACACCGGCGGCTCGCGGTCGAGCAGGGAGCGGATCTGCACCGGCGAGGTGTGGGTGCGCAGTACGACACCGGAGTCGGCGCCGCCCCGCTCGTCCCGCACGAAGAAGGTGTCGGCCTCGCCGCGCGCGGGGTGGTCGGGGCCGATGTTCAGGGCGTCGAAGTTGAACCACTCGGCCTCGGCCTCGGGGCCCTCGGCGACCTCGTAGCCCATGGCGACGAAGACGTCCTCGATCCGCTCGGACAGCGTGGTCAGCGGATGGCGGGCGCCGGCCGGTACGCGGTCGTGGGGCAGGGTGACGTCCACGTCCTCCTCGACCAGCACCCGGGCGTCCCGCTCCGCCTCCAGCTCGGCCTGGCGGGCGGCGAGGCCCTTGTTGACCGCGCCACGGGCCTGGCCGACCCGTTTGCCGGCGTCGGCCTTGGCGTGCGGGGGCAGGGCGCCGATCTCCCGGTTGGCGAGGGCCAGCGGGGAGGTGCCGCCGGTGTGGGCGACCTTGGCCTCCTGGAGCGCGTCGAGGGAGTCCGCGGCGGCGAAAGCGGCGAGCGCCTCGTCCCGCATGCGCTCGATCTCTTCCGGTTTCAACGCCTCGACCTCGACAGGGTCGTACGACTTATTCGGTGCCGACATCTCTTCCCGTGCTTCCGATTGGCTGGCTGAAGGTCCCCGTCACCGACTCGCTGCCGAAGCGCAGGGCCAAGGGAGGACACAAAGGTGCCAAAGGCCGAGTCTAACGGGGTGGGGCTGGGCGGATGCGCCCGTGGCCGTCAGGCGAGATACGCCGGAGCCGCCACGGGCAACGTAAATCGGAACTGGGCGCCGCCCTCGGGGGCGCGGCCGACCGTGATGGTGCCGCCGTGGGCCTCGACGATGCCCTTGACGATGTACAGCCCGAGGCCGGTGCCACCGCGCTTGCTGCCCCGCCAGAAGCGGGTGAAGACGCGGTTCATGGACTCCTCCGGGATGCCGGTGCCCTCGTCGCTCACGGTGACCGATGTGCCGGCGTCCTCCCCCTCCCGGGGGGACGCGGCGGGCGTGATGTCGATGGTGACGGTTCCCTCGCCGTGCCGCACGGCATTTTCGATGAGGTTACTGAGCACCTGGTCGACCTTGTCGGGGTCGGCCCACAGCGGCGGCAGCGGCTGCCCGACCCGCAGCAGAAACCGGTCAGCGCTCTGACCTGCGGCGACGTACGCCTGGATATGGCGGCCGACGGCGGCCCCCAGATCGACGGGCTGGCGGCGCACCTCAAGGCGCCCGGAGTCGATCCGCGAGATGTCGAGCAGTTCGGCGATGAGCCGGGTGACCCGGTCGGCGTCGGCGTCGACGGTCTCCAGCATCAGCCGCTTCTGGTCGTCGGTGAAGCGTTCCCACTTCGCGAGCAGGGTGGCGGTGAACCCCTTCACGGAGGTCAGCGGCGAACGCAGCTCATGGGCGACGGTCGCTATCAGCTCGGCGTGACTGCGCTCGGTGCGGCGCCGGGCCTCGGTGTCCCGCAGCGAGATCACCAGCCGCCGTACCGGCCCGGTCGGCTCGTCGCGCCCGTAGGTGGCGGAGACCAGCACCTCCCGGCCGCCCGGCAGCAGCAGATTGCGCTCGGGCTGGCGGACCCGGATGGCAAGGCCGCCGTAGGGGTCGGTCAGCTGCCACCAGCGGCGCCCCTCCAGGTCCTCTAAGGGGAGCGCCTTCTCCAGTTCCTGGCCGAGGGCGTCGGAGGCGGCGACGGCGGTGATCCGCTCGGCGGCCCGGTTGAAGCAGACGACCCGCCCGTGCTCGTCGGCGACGACGAGTCCGTCGGGCAGTTCGTCGGGGTCGATGCCGAGGTCCGCGTACGGCGTGGGCGGCCGGGACGCGGCAGGGCCGCGCACCCGTGGTGCGCCCGGCACGCCGTCCGTACCGACACTCATCCCCGAACCCCACCTCTCGGACCGCGCAGGAGGCCCCTGGAGCAGGTCACCCTACAGGCAGACCCTACGAACCGTTCACCGTGCGGCAGCCCCCGGTGGCTCGCTGTGCGCGGGCCGACGCGTAGAGACATACGGCGGCGGCGCTCGCCAGGTTCAGCGACTCGGCCCGGCCGTGGATCGGGACCCGGACGACGGCGTCGGCGAGCGCGCGGGTCTCCTCCGGCAGGCCCCACGCCTCGTTGCCGAAGACCCAGGCGGTGGGGCCGCCCATGGTGCCGTGGTCCAGTTCCTCGTCCAGGTCGTGCGCCCCGGCCCCGTCGGCGGCGAGTACCCGCACACCCGCGCCCTTGAGCCCGGCGACGGCCTGCTCGACGGGCACACCGACCGCGACCGGCAGATGGAACAGCGACCCGACCGAGGCGCGCACGGCCTTGGGGTTGTACAGATCGACCGACGCGTCGGTCAGTACGACGGCCTCGGCGCCGGCCGCGTCCGCGCACCGCAGCACGGTGCCGGCGTTGCCGGGGTCACGGACGTGGGCCAGCACGGCGACGAGCCGGGGCCGGGCCTTGAGGATCTCCTCGAAGGGGGTGTCGATGAACCGGCAGACCCCGACCAGGCCCTGGGGGGTCACGGTGGTGGAGATGTCGGCGATCACCTGCTCGGAGGCGAGATGCACCCGCGCCCCGGCGTCGCGGGCGTCCCCGACGATGTCGGCGTACCGCTCGGCGGCCTCGACGGTGGCGAACAGCTCGGCCAGCGTCCCCGGGACCGCCCCGGCCTCCCGCACGGCCTGCGGCCCCTCCGCCAGGAACAGCCGCTCCTTCCCCCGGAAGTTCCGCTTCTCCAACCGCCGCGCGGCGCTCACCCGGGGGGACCGGGGGGAGATGAGTTCGGGAGTGACGGGAGACATGGGTTGGTTCACCTTCAGAAGTCCGGATACCGCCTCAACAAAACCAAGCAAAAAACCCCAAAAACCCCAAAAAACCCACCTCGGGTCCGCGTCCCGGCCGATCTCTCGACACAGCCCGACCACCACCCCCCAGCCCCGCGTCCCGGCCACTCTCTCGACACAGCCCAACCACCACCCCCAGGGCCGCGTCCGGCCACTCTCTCGACGCAGGCCGACCACCACCCCCCAGGAGCGCGTCCCGGCCGACTTCTCGACGCAGGCTGACCACCACCCCCCAGGGGCGCGGGGAACTGCGCGACCAGCCACCCCCCACCCGCACCCGCCCGACAACCTGCCCCCGCACAACGCTCCGCGCCCCCCACACACACCCACACCCCCGCGGCAAGCGACAAGCGGCGAGCCACAAACGACAAGCAACAAACACAGGACCCGCAGGCACAGCCTGCGGGTCCAGAAGTCACACCGCCCAAGCCCAGCGCAGCGTCACGCGGCCTTGGGCGCGTTCACGTCCGCCGGCAGCGCCTTCTGCGCGACCTCGACGAGCGCGGCGAAGGCGTTCGCGTCGTTGACCGCCAGGTCGGCCAGGATCTTGCGGTCGACCTCGACGTTCGCGGCCTTGAGACCCTGGATGAAGCGGTTGTACGTGATGCCGTTCGCGCGGGCAGCGGCGTTGATGCGCTGGATCCACAGCTGGCGGAAGTCACCCTTGCGCTTCTTGCGGTCGTTGTAGTTGTAGACCAGCGAGTGGGTGACCTGCTCCTTGGCCTTGCGGTACAGGCGCGAACGCTGACCGCGGTAGCCGGAGGCCTGCTCGAGGATCGCCCGGCGCTTCTTGTGGGCGTTGACTGCCCGCTTGACGCGTGCCACTTGTTAACTCCTTGTAGCGGGGCCGCGGTGGGACTCACGCGGCCCGGAAATCGATGGGGTCCCGGTCAGAGGTCGGGCGCGGGGACGGTGAAGCACCGTCCGCGCCCGGCGTCACTTGCCGAGAAGCTTCTTGATCTTCTTGGCGTCGCCCGGGGCCATCTCGGCGTTGCCGGTGAGGCGACGCGTCACACGGGACGACTTGTGCTCAAGCAGGTGGCGCTTGCCGGAGCGCTCACGGAGCACCTTGCCGGAGCCGGTGATCTTGAAGCGCTTGCTGGCACCGCTGTGCGTCTTGTTCTTCGGCATAGCGCCGTTATCTCCTCGTCGGTGGCGCTCCGGTGCCCGGTCATGGAAACCGGGCACGGCTGGAACGTCGCTCTGTCTTTCGGTTCTGTCCTGGGACTCGCGTCCCGGGGATCACGCCTCGGCGTGCTCCTCGGCGGGGGCTTCCGCGGAAACCTCTTCCTCAGGAGCGTCGGTGTCGGCGGGGTTCTGCGAGCGACCGGGGTTCGCCTTCGCGGACGCCTTGCGGGCTTCCTGCGCCTGACGGGCCTCGGCCATCGCCTCGGTCTTCTTCTTGTGCGGACCGAGGACCATGATCATGTTGCGGCCGTCCTGCTTCGGGTTCGACTCGACGAAACCGAGGTCCTGGACGTCCTCCGCGAGCCGCTGCAGCAGTCGGTAACCCAGCTCGGGCCGGGACTGCTCGCGACCACGGAACATGATCGTGATCTTGACCTTGTCGCCCTGCTTGAGGAACCGGACGACGTGACCCTTCTTGGTGTCGTAGTCGTGCGGGTCGATCTTCGGCCGGAGCTTCATCTCCTTGATGACCGTGTGCGCCTGGTTCTTGCGCGCCTCACGGGCCTTCATGGCCGACTCGTACTTGAACTTCCCGTAGTCCATGAGCTTGCACACGGGCGGACGGGCGTTCGCCGCGACCTCGACCAGGTCCAGGTCGTACTCCTGTGCAAGCTCCAGTGCCTTGGCCAGGGGGACGATGCCCACCTGCTCGCCACTGGGACCGACAAGTCGCACCTCGGGAACGCGAATCCGGTCGTTGATGCGGGGCTCGGCGCTGATGGATCCTCCTCGGTAGCACCACACGGCGGTCTGGCGGACAGCCGCGTACGTCTCTATTCGTCAGACCTAACCGCGCCGAAGCACAAAAAATGCCCCGGCCGATCACAGGCGGGGCTCCTCGAACTACCGGAACACCGCCGCGGGGATCGCGGGGCGCGCTTTCGGACGGATCGCCACGGAAGGGCGAGGCCGTCTGACCGGTGACCCGCCGCCCGTGAGAGCGGCCAGGTGGGAGATCGGAGCCTCCACTTGTGGGCCGGGCTCGCTAGCGGTGAGGCATACGTGTCCGGCCGGTCGTCACACAAGGTTAGCAGCTCCCCAGGGCCACGGCGAACCGAGACCCACTGGGGCGGGGCCGGGCGCTGGCTCTATCGTGAACGCCATGAGTGAAGACACGCCCGACTTCAACGCCATGACCCGAGACATCGCCGAGGTTCCCGCGGTCGAGGTGATCGTGACGGTCGCGGTCAACCTGATGAGCGCCGCCGCGGTGAAGCTCGGTCTGACGGAGGAGGGCGCGAAGCACAAGGACCTGGACGAGGCCCGCAAGCTGATCCACGCCCTCGCCGGTCTGCTGGACGGCAGCGCGACGGAGATCAGCTCCTTCCACGCGGCCCCCCTGCGCGACGGTCTGAAGTCCCTCCAGCTCGCGTTCCGCGAGGCGTCCCTGGTCCCGGACGCGCCCGGCCAGGGCCCCGGCGAGAAGTACACCGGCCCGGTCTACGGCTGACCCGGGGCGTCTTCCCGTACGTACAGGGGCTCGCCCGGAGGGGTGGTCCCGGCCGGCAGCAGTGCCAGGTCGAGGCCGCGCACCAGGCGGGCCCTCAGTGTGTCGTCCCCCGCCATCCGCGCGGCGACGGCGCGGGCCGCCTCGGCCGGTTCGGCGGACGGGTCCAGGACGAGCGCCAGGGTGCCGTCGGCGCGGCCGGGGCCGAGGTGGGCGCGCAGCACCGCGGGTTCGGCGGCGACCGCGGCCCGGACCGCGGCGAGGACGGCCGGGTCGGTCAGCGGGTCGACGGTGGCGCGTCCCTCGGCCAGCGCCAGCAGCGCCGGTCCGGTCAGCTCGAACGGCACGGGTCCCGCCAGGTCCAGGACGACCGTGTCGGCCTGCTCGTGCGCGGCGGCCTGGAGCGCCTGGTGCAGGGGGACGGCGACCGGGCGGGCCTCCGGGTCCCAGCGGGCCAGCGTGGCGGTGGACGTGAACGCGGGCAGCGCGGTCCGGCCGCCCGCCTTCAGGGTGGGGACGGCCATGTCGCTGGTCTTCTCGCGGCGCAGCCCGTTCCCGTCCTCCTCCACCTCGCCGAGCACGGCCACCACGGGGACCAGCAGCCGGGCGCCCTTGAGCGCCGCCAGCACCGGACCGAGGGCGGTACGGTCCTCGGCCCAGGCGGCGAGCGCCGTGCTCAGCCGAGGGTCGGCCGAGCCGTCGTCGTCGGAGAAGCCGGGGTCGGGAATGTTCTTGTTCGCCACGCCCCGACCCTATTCCAGGGCCGTCCGGCGCCCGCCGGGACCCCGTACGGCCCGGTGGCCCCGGGACTGAGGGAACCGAGGGAACGGATCATCCCTCTTTCCTCTCATGGAATTCTCAGGATTCGTTGACGTGTTTCTCATGTGCCCTTAACAGTGCACACAGTCGGCCCCCCGAGCATCGCGGGCATGAAGTCCCGACGAGACCGACGCGCCGTGCTCGGTGCCGCCCTCGCCTCGGCCGTCGTGGCGGCCAGTACGGCGGGCATGGGGTACGCGCTGAGCGGCCCGCCCCAGGGCACGCCGCCCGTATCGTCAGCCGTGATGCCGTCGGCGCCGGCGGCGGGTGGGGGGACGAGCCAGGTGACACAGACGGCGACGGCGGCGGCGACGGCACAGCCGAGTCCGGTCGACCGGAAGGCTCTGCTGGCCTCGGCCATGGCGGGGGTGCCGGTCGAGGACGGGGCGCGGCTGTCGGCGGCGGTGCTGGACGTGGCCGGCGGGGAACAGGCGGTGTACGGCGACGGGTCCTTCGACACCGCGAGCATCGTGAAGGTCGACATCCTGGCCGCCCTGCTGCTCCAGGCGCAGGACGCGGGGCGGGCGCTGACCGCCGGGGAGAAGTCGTACGCGACCGCGATGATCGAGCGGAGCGACAACGCGTCGGCGACGGCCCTGTGGGCGTCGATCGGGCGGGCGGCGGGGCTGGACGCGGCGAACAAGCGGTTCGGGCTGACCGGGACGCACGGGAGCGACGGGGAGACGTGGGGGCTCACCCAGACCACGGCCGCCGACCAACTCGTGCTGCTCCAGCAGGTGTTCGGGACGGATTCGCTGCTGGACGCGGATTCCCGGGGCTATCTGCGGGGGCTCATGGAGGGGATAGTCGACGGCCAGCGGTGGGGGGTCTCCGCCGCGGGCGGTGGGGCCGCCGGAGCCACCGGGGCCGCCGGGACCGCCTGGGCGCTCAAGAACGGGTGGCTGCCGCGGAGTGCGACCGGGCTGTGGGACATCAACAGCGTGGGCCGCGTCACCGTGGGCGGGCGGGAGTTCCTCGTCGCCGTGCTGTCGGACGGGAACTCCTCGCAGCAGCGTGGGATATCCATGGTCGAGCGGGCGGCCGAGGCGGCGGTCGGCTCGTTCGACAGGGCCGCCTGAGCGACGGGGGCGCCGCGCGGGGGTGGAGCAGGTCGGCTAGAAGCGATCGTGCTCGGGGAACTCGTCGTACTCCTGGCGGCCCCTCCGGATGAGGATCGCCGTGACCAGGAGGACTCCGCCCGCGCCACCCGCCAGGGGTGCCGCCCAGGTGGTCGTGTCGGTGCCGTCGTCCGGTTCCGCGGGGCCGGGGCCGAAGTAGTCGTCACCGTAGGCGGCGGCCTTGAGGTTCTCGGGCTTGAGCGAGGCCGCCTTCTCGATCGCGGCGGCCGGGTCCACGAAGCCGAAGCCGCGGGAGTCGTCGCGGCCGTCGGCGGGGGCGTCGCGGGCCGTGTCCTCCAGGAGCCTCTTGATCTGGGCCGGGGTGAGCCGGGGGTGGGCCGACTTCACCAGGGCGACCGCGCCGGAGACGAAGGCCGCGGCGGCGCTGGTGCCCCAGCCCTCGTAGTACTTGCGGTCCGGGTCGGCTATCACGACGTCCACGCCGGGCGCGCTGACCGTGGCGTACCAGCGGCGGGTGGAGAAGGAGGCGCGGGTGCCGTAGCGGTCCACGGCGGCGACCGCTATGACGCCGGGGTAGGCGGCCGGGTAGGAGATGTGGTCGCCCTTCTCGCCGCCGTTGCCGGACGAGGCGACGACGACCGCGCCGCGTGCCAGGGCGTACTGGACGGCCTCGTCCTCGGCGGGCTCGGGGTGGGCGGAGGCGGAGTCGTCGCCGAGGGAGAGGTTGATGACGTCGGCGCCCTGGTCGGCGGCCCAGCGGATGCCTTCGGCGAGGGCGTTGCCGCGGGTCTTGCGGGCCTTGCCGCGGGCGGTGTCGCCGTCCTCCAGGATGACCCGCACGGGAAGGATCTTCGCGGCCGGGGCGATCCCGAGGACCCCTTCGCCGCCGCCGGGGCCGTGTCCGTGGCCGGCGATGATCCCGGCCATGGCGGTGCCGTGGCGGGCCCAGGCGCGGTCGCCGGGGCCGGCGCCGAAGCCGACCATGTCCTTGGCGGGCAGGACGTTGCCGACGAGGTCGGGGTGGTCGGCGTCGACCCCGGTGTCCAGGACGGCGACGGTGACGGACTCGCCCTTGGTGACCCGCCACGCCTGCTCGGTGCGCATGGCCTTCAACGCCCACTGCTGGGCGCGGATGGCGTCGGCGTGGGCGGCGGTGGGCGGCACCAGGGCGACCGAGGCGGCGAGCAGCACCGCGAGGAGTCCGGCCCGGAGGGTCGTACGGCGGCTCATGAGGGTTGTCCCGAGGCGGAGGTGACGTGCTTGCGCAGTGCGCGTTCGATCCGGTCGGCCAGGCCCTTCGCCTCGTGGCCGAGACCGGCCTGGGCGGGGGCGGTGGTGGCGTCCTCGGCCATCGCGTCGGCGGCGGCCTGCGGGTTGTCGACGGTCCGGCCGTCGGCCCAGCCGCTGACGGAGTAGGTGACCACGGGGGCGTCGGTGAGGACGTGCACGGTCCAGGAGGCCCGCTGGTCGTCGCCGAAGTCCGCGGCGGCGGTGTTCTTGGCGGCGTAGGGACGGGGCATGAGGTCGGTACGGCGGCCGAGGGAGTCGCTCTCGAAGCGCTGGGCCAGGGACCGCATGCCCTGGCTGTCGGCGTCGGTGAAGAGCAGGCCGACGGTGGTCACGAAGCTCTGGGTGGCGTCGGTGTAGGTGGCGCGCAGCAGGCGGGCGCAGCCGACGGGGGCCAGGGCCTTGCGCAGCAGCGGGTCGAGGGCTTTGCCGCAGCCGCTGTCCGGTGCGACGGCGATCCGGGTCCAGGTGCGGTCGGATCCGCCGGGGCCCGCGCCGGTGCCGTCGATCGTGGGCGGGAAGAGGCGGTTGACGGGGACGCTGTGCCACAGGTCGCCCGCGGCGGCGAAGGTGTCGCGGTCGCGGGAGGCGTCCGAGTCGCCCGCGAGCAGGCTGCCGGTCACCGCGCCGCCGATCAGTCCGAGTCCGAGCACCACGCAGGCCGCCGCGGCGCCGGTACGGCTGCGCAGTCGCCGCCCGAGCGGCAGGGGCCGCGCGTCGGCGTCGTACACCTCGGGCCGCCCGAAGCTGACCACCGGCCGCCCGGGCGGGACGCTCCAGGAGCGCGCGGGATCGTGGGCCGGGGCGGGGGGCGGGGCGGGGGGCGGTGGTGTTCCGGGGAGTACGTCCGCGGGGTCCGGCGCCGGGATCGGGCGCAGCCGGGTGGTCCGCTCGGTCGGCCGCTCGGCAGGCACCCCCGGCCGACCGGGCGCGGCGTCCGGGAACCGGGCGGAGGCGACGGGAGGGGGCGGGCTGACGGGCCCAGGAGCTTCGGCGGCTGTGGAAGGTGCGGACGGGCCGTGCGGAGGGTCGGCGGGGGTGGGGGGCCGGCCGCCGGGCCGTCGCGCGGGCGCGTGCCGCTCCCCACCGACGGCGGGATGACCGACGTCGCGCCCGGCCGACCCCGGACGCCGCCACTCGAACGCGTCACCCGCGTCCCGGGGGGTGGGCCGATCCGGGTGGCGGTCGGTGCCGGAGGCGGGGGCGGGGGCGGGGCGCTTGATACCGGCCCCGGAGGTGTGGCGCTCGGCGCCGGTTCCGGGACGGTCCGACCGGCGCTCGGCGCCGGTTTCGGCACGGTCCGTGTGACGCTCGGCGCCGGTGGCGGAGGCGGGGTGGCCGGTACCGGGCCCGGGGGTGTGGCGTTCCGTGTCGGATCCGGGGCGGTCCGCGTGCCGCTCGGCTGCACGGACGGGGCTGTTCGGGGCAGGGCCGGTTCCGGGGCGTTCCCAGCGGCGTTCGGCGCCGGAGCGGTCCGGGCCGGTTCTGGGGGCGGGCGGGTGCCGCTCGGACCGTCCCGGATCCGGTGTCGGGCGGGGCGAGTCCGGGGCGGGAGCCTCGTACGGACCCGGGTCCGGATCCGGGCCCGGGGTCTCCGTGTTCGCCGTGCGCGGCGGGGGCAACGTCGGGGGCGGGTCCGTGGGGCGCGGCGGCGTCGGGGGGCGTCGCGCTTCCGTGCTCATGCACCCCCCGTTTCCTCGTGTACCGGGTCGGCTCCCGCGCGTGCGGGGGCGGACGCCCGTCCTTGTGTCGTACGCGCGTGCCCGTGCGGTCCCCCCGGGCACGCATACCCGCACGACCGTCCCGGCATCCTCGCGCGTGTGCGCGAATGGAGGCGTTCCGTGTGCGTGCGCGTCACTCTACGGGCTGACGCGGCTCGAACGGGAACCAGTCCGCGCCCCCGGGGCATCTGCCCGGAACGTCCCCCTACCCTGCGGTAATCGCGTCTGGCAGGCTTCGCACATGACCCCACGAGCCGCCGACCGGGCCCGCTACGACCGGGCCACCGCCCCTCTCGACGCCCCGTTCGCGATCGTGGATCTGGACGCCTTCGACGCCAACGCGCAGGACCTGTCACGGCGGGCCGGCGGCAAGCCGGTGCGGGTGGCCAGCAAGTCCGTGCGCTGCCGCGCGCTGCTCGAACGGGCGCTGGCGAAGGACGGTTTCGCGGGGCTCATGTCGTTCACGCTCGCCGAGTCCCTGTGGCTCGCCCGCTCCGGTTTCGAGGATGTGCTGCTGGCCTACCCGTCGGCCGACCGGACCGGCTACGCCGAACTGGCCGGCGACCCGAAGCTCGCCGCGGCGGTGACGGTGATGGTGGACGACCCGGCCCAGCTCGATCTCATCGACGCCTCGCGCGGCGGAGGCCGCGAAGTGGTGCGGGTCTGCCTGGAGTTGGACACCTCGCTGCGGCTGCTCGGCGGACGGGTCCGGGTCGGCGCCCTGCGCTCGCCACTGCGCTCCCCCGCCCAAGTCGCCGACCTCGCGCGGGCGGTGACCCGGCGCCCGGGGTTCGAGGTCGTCGGGATCATGGGGTACGAGGGTCATGTCGCGGGCGTGGGCGACTCCGTCGCGGGTCGGCCGCTGCGGTCCCGGGCGATCCGGCTGATGCAGTCCGCCGCGCGCCGGGAACTGGCCGAGCGGCGTGCCGCGGTCGTCCGGGAGGTCCGGGCGGTCGTCCCGGATCTGGAGTTCGTCAACGGCGGCGGCACCGGCAGTGTGCAGCACACCGCCGCGGAGGACGCGGTCACCGAGATCGCGGCCGGCTCGGGGCTGTACGTCCCCCGGCTGTTCGACAACTACACCTCCTTCAGCGGCCGTCCCGCGGCGCTGTTCGCGCAGCCCGTGGTGCGCAGGCCCGGCGTCGGGGTGGTCACCGTGCTCGGGGGCGGCTATCCCGCCTCCGGTCCGGCGGGTCCGGACCGGCTGCCGGTGCCGTATCTGCCCGAGGGGCTGCGCTACGACGCCCAGGAGGGGCCCGGCGAGGTGCAGACGCCGCTGGTGGGTCCGCCCGCCGACGATCTGCTGATCGGTGACCGGGTGTGGTTCCGGCACGCGAAGGCCGGTGAGCTGTGTGAGCGGTTCGATGAGCTGCACCTGGTGGAGGGCGACCGGGTGACGGCGACCGTGCCGACGTACCGGGGCGAGGGCCGGACGTTCCTTTAGCCCCCTCGGGGTCTTCGGGGTCATCGGGGTCATCGGGGTCATGGACGCCATCGAGGTCATCGAGGTCATCGGTCGGTCTTCAGTCCGACGGGCCCATGCTGGTGCCCACCCCGCCGCCCGTCGCCGTGTCGTCGATCGAGCGGATGCCCCGGGTGATGCGGTCGATGTCGGTGAGCGGCGGGGCCTCCGGCCCGGCGTCGAGGACGGTGCGGACGATGACGGGGGCCTGGGTGCCGGTGCTGGACCGGAAGGCGAGGGACTGGACGTAGCCGCCGGGTCCCAGCGCGGTCCCGACCCGCCAGCGCACGTAGTACCCGGCGCGGCCGGCCACCGCGACCGGCCCGGCGGCGATCTCCTCGGTCGACTCGACACCGCCGTAGGGACGCTGGTCGAGCGGGTTGCGGTCGTACGCCTCGTCGGCCGCGGTCTCGATGTCGCCCCGGGCGAGCGCCTCGGGGGAGGTCTCGGCGTTCTCGGTGACGGTGCGGGACATCACCAGGCCGTGGCGGCAGAGCGAGCCCGCGCCGGGGCAGTCGTAGCTGCCGTCGGTCCGCAGGACGGCGTTGTCCTGCACCGAGCTGTCGACCCGCTCCCAGCCGTCCAGCACGGGGAAGGTGAGGCCGTTCAGCTGGTCCACGACGACGTTCGGGTCCTCGGTGGGGGGCGAGGGCTGCCGGGCGGTGGTGCGGGTCGGCTCCCCGCCGTGGGTGGTGGCGGTGGGCGCGGGGTCGGCGCCCGGGGTGTCGCCCTCGGGGTCGCCGTCGATCAGGACGAGGGAGGCGGTGACGACGGCGGCCACGAGCACGGCCCCGGCGACGGTCAGCGCGATGGCCTTGGCCCGGACGGACTCCCCGTCGCCGTGCGGGGGGCCCGCCGCAGGCGCGTGGTCCGGGGTCGGTCCGCCGCTCGCCTCGGGGTGGCGGTGGTGGTCGGTCCAGGCCGTGCCGTCCCACCACCGTTCGAGGTGCGGGGCCGACGGATCGGGGTACCAGCCGGGCGGCGGTGTGATGCTCACCCGGGCACTGTAGGGCGATCGCCGGCCCCGCTGGGCGGCCCGCTACAGCGGTGTGACGTACGCCCCCGAGATCCCGCCGTCGACCAGGAAGTCGGTGGCGTTGACGAACGAGGAGTCGTCGCTGGCCAGGAAGGCGACGGCGGCGGCGATCTCCTCGGCCTCGGCGAACCGGCCGAGCGGAATGTGCACCAGTCGGCGCGCGGCCCGCTCCGGATCCTTGGCGAACAGTTCCTGGAGAAGCGGGGTGTTGACCGGGCCGGGGCACAGGGCGTTGACGCGGATGCCCTCGCGGGCGAACTGCACCCCGAGTTCGCGGGACATGGCGAGGACGCCGCCCTTGGAGGCGGTGTAGGAGATCTGGCTGGTGGCGGCGCCCATCCGGGCCACGAAGGAGGCCGTGTTGATGATCGAGCCCTTGCCCTGGCGCCGCATGTACGGCAGGGCGGCCTTGCAGCACAGGTAGACGGAGGTGAGGTTGACCTCCTGGACCCGCTTCCAGGCGTCGAGGCCGGTCTCCAGAATGGAGTCGTCGTCGGGGGGTGAGATCCCGGCGTTGTTGAAGGCGATGTCGACGCTGCCGTAGGTGTCGTGGGCGGCCCGGAACAGGGCCTCGACCTGCTCGGCGTCGGTGACGTCGACCTTGACGAAGGTGCCGCCCACCGCCTCGGCGGCGGCCTTGCCGCTCGGTTCGTCGATGTCGCCGCAGACGACATGGGCGCCCTCGGAGGCGAGTCGGCGGGCGGTGGCGAGGCCGATGCCGCTGCCGGCTCCGGTGATGACGGCCGTACGGCCCACGAGGCGGCGGCAGACGCTCTGTCCGGCCGCCTCGGCGGCAGCGGTGGCGTCAGGGGCTTCGGCCGCCTTGGCCGCCTTGGCCGCCTTGGTCGGTTCGGTCGGTCCGGTCGCTTCGGTCATTGTGCGGGGCCCTCCGTGCTGATGAAGACGTTCTTGGTCTCGGTGAAGGCGACGAGCGCGTCCGGGCCCAGTTCGCGGCCGATGCCGGACTGCCGGTAGCCGCCGAAGGGGGTCCAGTAGCGGACGCTGGAGTGGGAGTTGACGGACAGGTTGCCAGCGCGCACGGCCTGGGAGACGCGCAGCGCGCGGCCGACGTCACGGGTCCACAGGGAGCCGGAGAGGCCGTACTCGGTGGCGTTGGCGAGTCGGATCGCGTCGGCCTCGTCCTCGAAGGGCAGGACGACGGCGACCGGTCCGAAGACCTCCTCGACGGCGACCCGTGCCCCGGGGTCGACACCGGTGAGGACGGTGGGCGGGTACCAGTAGCCGGGGCCGTCGGGGGCCTTGCCGCGGATGCCGGGCATGTCGGCGGTGACGTAGGAGCGGACGCGGTCCAGCTGGAGCCGGGAGATCAGCGGGCCCATGTCGGTGCCGGGGGCGGCGGGGTCGCCCACGGTGACGTTCTCGATCGCCGGGGCGAGCAGGTCGAGGAAGCGGTCGTACACCGGGCGCTGGACGAGGATGCGGGTGCGGGCGCAGCAGTCCTGGCCGGAGTTGTCGAGGAAGGACATGGGGGCGGCGGTGGCCGCGGCCTCCAGGTCGGCGTCGGCGAAGACGATGTTGGGGCTCTTGCCGCCGAGTTCGAGGGTGACGCGTTTGACCTGGTCGGCGCAGCGGGCCAGGACCTGTTTGCCGACCCGGGTGGAGCCGGTGAACACGATCTTCGCGACGCCGGGATGGCGTACGAGGGCGTCTCCGGCGACCGGGCCGTGGCCGGGCAGCACCTGGAAGAGGTGCTCGGGGAGGCCGGCGTCCAGGGCGAGTTCGGCGAGGCGCAGGGCGGTCAGCGGGGTGGACTCGGCGGGTTTGAGGAGCACCGCGTTGCCCGCCGCGAGGGCGGGGGCGGTGCCCCAGGCGGCGATGGGCATGGGGAAGTTCCAGGGGGCGATCACGCCGACGACGCCGAGGGGTTCGAGGAGGGTGACGTCGAGGCCGCCGGGGACGGGGATCTGGCGGCCGGTGAGCCGCTCCACTCCCCCGGCGGCGTAGTCGAGCAGATCGCGGACGTTGCCCGCCTCCCAGCGGGCGTTGCCGAGCACGTGCCCGGCCTCGCGGACCTCCAGCGCGGCCAGTTCCTCGACGTGGTCGTCCACGACGGTCGCGAAGCGGCGCAGCAGCCGGGCGCGGTCGCCGGGGGCGAGGGCGGCCCATGCGGTCTGGGCGCGGGTGGCGCGTACGACGGCGGCGTCCACGTCGGCCGCGGAGGCCGCCGGGACGGTGGCGACGACCTCCTCGGTGGCCGGGTTGAGCACCTGGAGCGGTCCGGGGCTGCCGGAGCGGGCGGACGGGCCGGAGGAGTCGGACGGGTCAGACAGGTCGGACGGGTCAGACGGGTGGGTCACGAGGGGCCTCACATGCGTTCGAAGGAGCGGCGCAGCTCCCAGTCGGTGACCGCGGCGTCGAAGGCGTCCAGTTCGACACGGGCCATGTTGCGGTAGTGCGCGACGACGTCGTCGCCGAAGGCGGCCCGCGCCAGGGTGCTGTGCTCCCACAGTTCGGCGGCCTCGCGCAGGGTGGTGGGGACATGGGCGTAGTCGGCGGTGTAGGCGTTGCCGGCGCAGGGGTCGGGGAGGTCGAGTTTGTGCTCCACGCCGTGCAGTCCGGCCGCGACCATGGCGGCGACGGCGAGGTGCGGGTTGACGTCGCCGCCGGGGAGCCGGTTCTCGAAGCGGGTGGAGCGGCCGTGCCCCACGACCCGTAGCGCGCAGGTGCGGTTGTCGTGGCCCCAGGCGACGGCGGTCGGCGCGAAGGAGCCGGGCTGGAAGCGTTTGTAGGAGTTGATGTGGGGGGCGTAGAGGAGGGAGAACTCGCGCAGGGCGGTCAGTTGTCCGGCGAGGAAGTGGCGCATCAGCTCGGACATGCCGTGGGGGTCGTCGGAGGTGCCGGCCATCTGGTTGGCGCCGGTGGCATCGGTGAGCGAGAGATGGATGTGGCAGGAGTTGCCCTCGCGCTCGTTGTACTTGGCCATGAAGGTCAGGGAGACGCCTTCCTGGGCGGCGATCTCCTTGGCGCCGGTCTTGTAGACGGCGTGCTGGTCGCAGGTGACGAGGGCGTCGTCGTAGCGGAACACGATCTCGTGCTGGCCGGGGTTGCACTCGCCCTTGGCGGACTCGACGGTCAGACCGGCGCCGGCCATGTCGTTGCGGATGCGGCGCAGCAGGGGTTCGATCCGGCCGGTGCCGAGGACGGAGTAGTCGACGTTGTACCGGTTGACCGGGGTGAGTCCGCGGTAGTGGGCGTCCCACGCCTGTTCGTAGGTGTCCTTGAAGACGATGAACTCCAGCTCGGTGCCGATCTGCGCGGTCAGTCCGAGGGCGGCGAGCCGGTCGAGCTGACGGCGCAGGATCTGGCGGGGCGCGGCGGTGACGGGCGATCCGTCGGCCCAGGCGAGGTCGGCGATCAGCAGGGCGGTGCCCTCGTTCCACGGCACGCGGCGCAGGGTGGCGGGGTCGGGGTGCATGGCGAAGTCGCCGTAGCCGTTGTCCCAGGAGGACATGGCGTAGCCGTCGACGGTGTTCATCTCGGCGTCGACGGCGAGGAGGTAGTTGCAGCCCTCGGTGCCGTGCCGGAGGACCTCGTCGAGGAAGAAGCGGGCCGCGAACCGCTTGCCCTGGAGGCGCCCTTGCATGTCGGGGAAGGCCAGGACCACGGTGTCGATGTCACCCGCCGCGACGAGGGCGTGCAGTTCCTCGATGCTCAGCGGGGGTGTGCGGTCTGCCACGGGGTGCCTCCTGGAGGAGTCATGGACCGGCCGGGAGCCATAAGGTATTGCTGGAGACCATTGCTTGGGAAGGGGGCGCGTGCGGATGCCGCCGGATCGCGTGAACGAGACCGGAACCATGACCGGAAACGAGGCCGGAACCATGACCGGAAACGAGGCCGGAACCGAGCCCGGAAACGAGGCCGGAACGGCGGGCGCGCGGAGCGCCGACCGGTTGACGTCGGTGCTGCGGCCGGTGCGGGCGGGCAACGGTTTCGAGGAGGCCCTGGAGCAGATCCTCCAGGTCGTACGGCTCGGCCTGGTTCCGGCCGGCGGCCGGCTGCCCGCCGAGCGGGAACTGGCGGAGCGGCTCGGGATCAGCCGGGTGACCCTGCGCGAGGTGCTGAAGGTGCTTCAGGACCAGGGCCTGATCGAGTCGCGCCGGGGCCGCTACGGCGGCACGTTCGTGCTGCCGCGCACCGACGCCGGGGGCGAGGACGAACTGCGGCGGCGGGTCGCCGCGGTGGACATCGAGGACGTGCTGCGCTTCCGGGAGGTGCTGGAGGTCGGGGCGGCGGGACTGTGCGCGGCGCACGGGTTGGGCGGCGCCGGGGCCGACCGGCTGCGGGAGGCGCTCGACCGTACGCGGGACGCGCCGCTCGGCGAGTACCGGCGGCTGGACACCCTGTTCCACCTCACGGTCGCCGAGCTGTGCGGATCGCCGTCCCTGGCCGCGCGGTACGCGGGCGTACGGGCCTCGGTGAACGAACTGCTGGACTGCATCCCGCTGCTGGTGCGGAACCTGGAGCACTCGCAGCGTCAGCACACGGCGCTGGTGGAGGCGGTCCTGGACGGGGACGCGGACGGCGCGCGGGAGATCATGCGGGAGCACTGCGCGGGCACGGCGGCGCTGCTGCGGGGGTTCCTGACGTAGGCCGGGGCCGAGCGGGGGCGGGGCCGGGGCCGAGCGGACGCGGGCGGGGCCGGGCGGAGCCGGGGCCGGGCGGGCCGGGCGGCGATGACGGCCGACGCCCTGCTTGCCTCGGCCGGTGTCCGGCGGCAAAGGTATGAGGGTAAGCCATTGCGGGTGGTGCGGTGGCGGGAGGAGGCCCGATGAGCAGCAGACCGTTGATCGGTGTCAGTACCTATCTGGAGGCGGGGGTGCGCTGGGGGGTGTGGGAGCTGGAGGCGGCCCTGCTGCCCACGGAGTACCCCCGGCTGATCCGGCGGGCGGGCGGCCTCGCCGCGATGCTGCCGCCGGACGCGCCCGAGCACGCGGCGGCGGCCGTCGCCCGGCTGGACGCCGTGGTGATCGCGGGCGGACCGGACGTCGACCCCGCCCGCTACGGCGCCGGACGCGACCCCCGCACCGGTCCCCCGGCGCCGGAACGGGACGCGTGGGAGCTGGCCCTCATCGACGCGGCGCTCGCCTCCGGCGTACCGCTGCTCGGGATCTGCCGGGGGATGCAGCTGCTGAACGTCGCTCTGGGCGGCACGCTGGTCCAGCATCTCGACGGGCATGTGGAGCGGGTGGGGACCTTCGGCACGCACCTGGTCGAGCCCGTGCCGGGCACGCGGTACGCGTCCGTCGTACCGGAGGGGACGGCGGTGCCCACGCATCACCATCAGGCCGTCGAGCGGCTGGGGCGTGGGCTGGTGCCGTCCGCGTACGCGGGGGACGGCACGGTAGAGGCGGTCGAACTTCCCGGGGACGGGTGGGTGTTGGGGGTGCAGTGGCATCCGGAGATGGACCGCGATCTGCGGGTGATGCGGGCACTGGTGGAGGCGGCCGGGGCGGCCGAAGGGGCCGGGGCGGCCTCCTGACCGCGTTCCGGGTCCTGCCCCCCTTGGAGAGGTGGGGGCGCGGGTGCCGGTCAGGGGCGTGGAGGCGGGGTGGGCTGTCGGGTGAGGCCGAGGAGTTCCCTCGCCGGGCCCGCCGGGCGGTGGCCGGTGCGCCAGACGGCCCTCAGGTCGCGGCGCAGCCGGATGCCGTCGACCGGGACGGCGACCAGGCGGCGGGTGGACAGCTCCTCGCCCACCGCCAGTTCGCTGAGGACCGCCGGGCCCGCACCGCCCACCGCCGACGCCTTCACGGCGGTCGTGGAGGAGAGTTCGATCAGGGGGCGGGCCAGACCGCCGAGGGCCGCGTCGAGGACCTGCCGGGTGCCGGAGCCCTGTTCCCGCAGGACCAGGGGGGTGGCGGCCAGTTCCGCCGGCGACACGGGGCCGCGGCGGCGGGCCCAGGGATGGGCGGGGGCGGTGACGACGACCAGGTGGTCATGGGCGACCACCACCGCGTCCAGGCCGGCCGGCACGCTCAGGCCCTCCACGAACCCCAGGTCCGCCTCGTCGGCGAGGAGGCGTTCGGCGACGGCGGCGGAGTTGCCCGCGAGCAGGGAGACGGCCGTGTCGGGGCGCTGGGCGCGCAGCGCCAGCAGCCAGCCCGGCAGCAGATACTCGGCGATGGTCATGCTGGCGGCGACCCTGAGCCGGGAGTCGCGGCGGTCCCGCAGCGCCTGCGCGCCCGCGTCGAACGCCTCCGCCGCCTCCACCACCCGGCGCGCCCAGTCGGTGACCAGCGCGCCCGCGTCCGTGAGGCGGGAGCCGCGCGGAGAGCGGTCGACGAGGGCGACGCCGAGTTGCCGCTCCATCGAGCGGATCCGGCTGCTCGCGGCCGGCTGGCTGACCCCCACCTCACGCGCCGCCGCGCCGAGGCTGCCGAGCCGGGCCACGGCGAGCAGCAGTTCCAGTGCCCCCAGATCCGGCACCCGGTGGGCCAGTGAACCCGGGGCCGGACGCTGATCCGGGTCTCGGTCCCCCATGCCGGCCTTTCCGCCGCCCTTCCCGCCGCCCGCTCCCCCGCCGCCCGCTCCGCTGCTCATAACCCCACCTTATGCCCCCATAGGGGAGGACTCCCTGGTGGTGGGCGCCCGGCGGCGAAACCGTGGGGGCATGGTCACCGCCGCCCCTCCCCTGCCCCTCACCCGGGGCGTCCCCCGCCCGCGTACCGTCCGCCATCTCGGACCCAACTGGTACGCCGTCGTCATGGGCACCGCCGTCGTCGGCACCGCCGGGGCCGGGCTGCCGCTTCCCGTCCCCGGTCTGCGCACGGTGTGCACGGCCGTGTGGGCGCTGTCCCTGCTGCTGCTCGTGGCGCTGCTGGCCGCCCGCGCCCTGCACTGGCGCCACCACGCCGACCAGGCCCGCGCGCATCTGCTCGACCCCGCGATGGTCCCGTTCTACGGCTGTCCGGCGATGGCGCTGCTTGCGGTGGGCGGGGGCGCGATGACGGTGGGTGCGGACCTCATCGGGACGAGCGCGGCGGTCGCGCTGGACGCCGTGCTGTTCACGGCCGGTACGGCGGTGGGGCTGGCGGCGGCGGTCACGGTGCCGTATCTGATGGTCGTACGCCCTCGCGCGGCGGTGGGTGAGGCCAGTCCGGTGTGGCTGCTGCCGCTGGTGGCGCCGATGGTGTCGGCCGCGCTGGGGCCGCTGCTGGTACCGCATGTGCCGCCGGGGCAGGCGCGCGCGACGCTGCTGCTGGCGTGTGTGGCGATGTTCGGGGTGAGTCTGTTCGCCACCCTGCTGGTGCTGCCGATGGTGTTCGCCCGGCTGCTGACCGGCGGGCCACTGCCGCCCGCGCTGGCCCCGACGCTGTTCCTGGTGCTGGGCCCGCTGGGGCAGTCCACGACCGCGGCGGGCGCGTTCGCCGACGTGGCACCGGGGGTGGTTGCGGAGCCGTACGCCACCGGGTTCGGGGTGTTCGCGGTGCTGTACGGGGTGCCGGTGATCGGGTTCGCGCTGCTGTGGTGCGCGCTGGCGGCGGCGTACGTGGTGCGGGCGCGGCGGCGCGGGATGGGCTTCGCGATGACGTGGTGGGCGTTCACCTTCCCCGTGGGCACCTGCGTGACGGGCGCGGAGGCGCTGTCCCGCCACACCGGACTCGCCGTGTTCGACGGGCTCGCGGTGGTGCTGTACGCGGTGCTGGTCGCGGCCTGGGGGACGGCCGCCGCGCACACCGTACGGGGGCTGGTCAGCGGTGTGCTGCTCGCAGGGCCTCGCCCAGCACCCGGGGGGCCTCGGTGAGGGAGGGCCCGTACCAGGTGAGATGGCGTCCGCTGACGAGGGCGCAGGGCAGTCCGGGGAAGGCTTCGGGGCCGTCGGCGGCGGTGAAGCGGTAGGGCTCGTCGGGCAGCACCACCAGGTCGGGGCGGGCGTCGAGGAGTTCCTGGAGCGGGATCCGCGGATAGCGCTCGGGGTGGGCGGCGTGGACGTGGTCGACACCGAGGCGGGCGAGGATGTCCCCGGCGAAGGTGGACCGGCCCAGCACCATCCAGGGCCGCCGCCAGATCGGCACGACGGCGGTCGTACGGTGCGCGGGCGCCGGGAGCGACGCCCAGGCGGCCTCGGCGTCGTCCAGCCAGCGGGGGCGGCCGGGGGCGCCGCAGGCGGTGAGGACGCGGTCCAGTTCGGGGAACGCCCGCGGCACGTCCCTGACCTCGGTGACCAGTACCTCGGTGCCGGTGGCGCGCAGGGCGTCCAGGTCGGGGGCGCGGTTCTCCTCCTCGTTGGCGATCACCAGGTCGGGCCGGAGCCGCGCGATCCGCTCCACGTCGGGGTTCTTGGTCCCGCCGATCCGGGTCACGTCCAGGCCGGCCGGGTGGGAGCACCAGTCGGTGGCCCCGACGAGCACCCCGGGCAGCGACACGGCGACGGCTTCGGTGAGGGACGGCACCAGGGAGACGACACGCATGACGGCACGCATGCCACCGACCCTACGGGCCTGTTCTCCGGCCCGTCCTGGACGGGGCGCTAGTGCCGGTCCTCCACGGCCTCGATGTGTTCGGCGACGGCGACGACGAGGACGCGGGTCTCCGGGACGGTAGCGCGCCAGCGGTGGCGGACGCCGCCGGTGAGATAGAGGGAGTCGCCGCGGCCGAGGCGGTAGGCGCGGCCCTCCGCCTCGATCTCCACGGCCCCGTCGGCGACGTAGAGCAACTGGTCGTTGCGGTGCTGGAATTCACGGCCGGCCTCGTGGTCGCCGGTGAACTCGGACGCCTGCATCTGGTGGTGGCCGCGGACCAGGGAACGCGCCCGGGGGTCGGGGTTCAGCCCGGCGGAATCGGCGCGCACCACATCCACACTGCACGCCGGGTCGGCGGCGGCGAGGAGTTCGACAGCGGTGGTCCGCAGGGCGTCGGCGACCTTCTCCAGGGAGCCGCGGCTGGGACGGGCGCGGTCGTTCTCGACCTGGCTGAGGAAGGGCACCGACAGGCCGCTGCGCTCGGCCACGACGGCGAGGGTCAGGTCCAGGGCCCGACGGCGGCGCCGTACGGCCGCGCCCACCCGCAGGGGCTGTTCCTTGTGGTCGCCCATCGCTCCCGCTCCCTCCTCCGCTCCTCGTTCTGTCGAGTCTCCCGTCGAGTCTCCCCGATGAGTTCTCTGCACCCTACGCATGTTCGGCAAACCGATTCCGGCGCTCGTCATGTCGCCGACGCATTGTCTGAGGTCCGATCTCATAGTTCACGCCACTTCCGCACCCCGCGCGAGGCGTGGAAGCACCCGTTCGGTGCCCGAAACGGGGTTTCGCGCCGGGTTCCCGCACCTTCGCGCGACCCATGAAGCACCAGCGGAGCACCCATGAAGCACCCACGGAGCACCCGGGTGGCTCTCCGTGGTTGGCCGAATCCTTGCGGTGACCCGGCCTCGGCCCCCGTCCCCCCGGCCCCGCCCCCGGTCCGGCTACCGGGCCCGGCTCCCGGCCCGCCCCCGGCCGATCCGACGGCAGCCGCCCCGCGACACGGCCGTCAGGCGCGTCACGGGGCGGCGGGTCACCACAGGGGCGGGATCACCGGGAAGGCGTCACGGGATCACTGCGGGGTCATCCGGTTCACGATGTCCGGGTGGTCCTCCAGCCAGGCGGCGACGGCTTCCTCCTCCTTGCCCTGGCCGCGGTTCTTGATCTCCGCCTCCAGGGTGCCCAGCTCGTCCTCGGTCATCTTGAACTGACCGATCCACTCGGTGAGCTGCGGGTACTGCTCGGGGAACTTCTCGCTGGAGATGGTGCGGATGGTGTTTCCCTCGCCGAAGCCCTTCTGCGGGTCCTTCAGCTTGGTCAGCTCGTACTCGCTGTACGCCCAGTGCGGTGACCAGAGGGTGACCGCGATCGGCTCCTTCTTGGCGTACGCCCGCTTCAGCTCGGCGAGCATCGCCGGCGTGGAGCCGTCCACGACCTTGTACTCGTCCTCCAGGCCGTAGCCGGGCATGACCTTGTTCTTCAGCAGGTCCATCTCCCCGGTGCCCGGTTCGATGCCGACGATCCGGCCGTCGAACAGATCGGCCTTGCCCTTGAGATCCTCCAGGGAGTCGACGTCCTTGACGTAGGACGGGACGGCGATCTCCAGCGAGGTGGGCTCGTACCAGGTGCCGAGGTCGTTCAGGTTGTCCTTGTGTTTGTCCCAGTAGTTCTTCTGGGCGTACGGCAGCCAGGCGTCGAAGTTGAGATCCAGGTCCCCGGCGGCGAGGCCGGTGTAGACCGGGCCCACGTCCATCTGCTTCAGGTTCAGCGTGTAGCCGCGCCGTTCCAGGACGTTCTTCCACAGGTAGGTGATGGCGATGTCCTCGTCCCAGGGGAACCAGGCCACGTTCACCGGCCGCTTCGCCTCGGCGGGGCTGTCACCGCCCGCGTTCTGCACGGGCGCCCACTTGTCGACCACCCCGGGGTTCTGCTCCAGCCAGGCGCGCACGGCGTCCTGCTGGTTGCCCTTGCCCGCCTTGTTGATCTCGGCTTCCAGGCTGGTGAGCTGCTTCTCGGTCATGCTGAAGTTCTTCAGCCACTCACCGACCACCGGATGGTCCTCGGTGAAGCCCTGCCGGGACAGCATGTGCACGCCGTCGCCGGCGCCCCAGGCCCCCTTGGGGTCCTTGAGCTTCTTCAGGTCGTAGTCGTTGTACGCCCAGTGCGGCGACCACAGGGTGACGACGATCGGCTCCTTCTTGGCGTACGCCCGCTTGAGCTGCGCGAGCATCGCCGGGCTGGAGCTGTCAACCACCTGGTACTCGTCCTCAAGGCCGTACTCCTTGACGACCTTGCTCTTCAGCAGCTGCATCTCACCGGCGCTGGCCTCGATACCGGTGATCTTGCCGTCGAAGAGACCGGCCTTGCCCTTGAGGTCCGCCAGGGAGTCGATGTCCTCCATGTAGCTGGGGACGGTCAGCTCCAGCGAGGTCTCGTCGTACCAGGAGCCGAGGTCCTCGACGCGGTCGCCGTACTTCTTCCAGTACTGCGCGTGGGTGGTCGGCAGCCAGGAGTTGGTCTCGAAGTCGATGTCGCCGCTCGCGAGCGAGGTGTACATCGGTCCGGCGTCGAGCTGCTTGGCGTCGACCTCGTACCCGCGCTGCTCCAGGATCTCCTTCCAGAGGAAGGTGGAGGCGACGCCCTCGTCCCAGGGGATGTAGCCGACGGTGAGCTTCTTGCCCTGGCCGACGTTCTTCGCGTCCGAGGCGTCGGTGGTGGCCTTCGAACCGCCGAAGATCCCGAGGCCCCCCGCCACCAGGGCGAGGACCAGAACACCGGCCATGGCGACGGCCGGACGCGGCCGGTACGACCACACCTTCAGGGCGCGCGCGGTGTGCGCGGCACGGGCGCGGGCGGCGGCGCGGCGGGCGATCGGCGACACCTGGGTGCCGAGCGCGCCGGTCATCCGGTCCAGATAGATGGCGAGGATCACGATGGCGACGCCCGCCTCGGAGCCGAGGCCGACATTGAGCTGACCGAGCGCCTCGTTGACGTCGGCGCCCAGCCCGTCGGCGCCGACCATGCCGGCGATGGCGGCCATGGACAGGCCCAGCATGATCACCTGGTTGACACCGGCCATGACGGTCGGCAGGGCGAGCGGGAGCTGGACGCGCAGCAGGATGTCCCGGCGGCTGGTGCCGAACGCCTCGGCGGCCTCGACCAGGTCCTTGTCGACCTGGCGGATGCCCAGCTCGGTCATCCGGACGCCCGGGGCGAGCGCGAAGATCAGGGTGGCGACGATGCCCGCGGGGGCGCCGCTGCCGAAGAACAGGATCGCCGGGATGAGGTAGATCATCGCGGGCAGCGTCTGCATGAAGTCCAGCACCGGCCGGACCAGTCCGCTGACCCGCTCGGAGCGGGCCGCCCAGATGCCGACCGGCACCGAGATCAGCAGGGCGATCAGGGTGGCGACGAGGACCAGCGAGAGGGTCATCATCGCGTTCTCCCACAACCCCAGGGAGTCGATGAACGCGAAGCCGGCGAAGGAGAGCACACCGGCGAGGGTGCCGCGCAGCCAGAAGGCGATCACGGCGAAGATCCCGGCGAGCAGCAGGGGTTCGGGCGCCTGGAGGACGGCGTCGATACCGTCGTAGGCGCCCAGGAAGACGGATTTGAGGAAGTCGAAGAGCCAGGCAACGTTGTCCAGCAGCCAGTCGACGGTGCTGTTGATCCAGTCGCCGAAGGGGATTCTAGGCACGGGCGATCACCTTCTCGCCGGCCGGAATACTGCCGGTCAGGGTCCGCACCCGCGGGGAGAGACAGGGCTCGCTCGGCCCCTGCTCGTCACCGACGACGGCCACCAGACGGCGGCGCGGGACGACACCGACCACCGTGTCGCCCTCCAGGACGGCGACGGGGTGCGCCAGCCGGGTGCTGAGCGCGCACAGCTCGTGGAACGGTGTGTCGGGGGTGGCGGTGAGACAGCCGCAGTCGGCCTCGTCGCCGCGCAGGTCGGTCTCCATCACGGCGCCCGCGGTCAGCACCCGGGAGCGGTCGACGTCCTGGATGAAGGAGGCCACGTAGTCGCCCTCGGGGCGCAGCAGGATGTCCTCGGCGCTGCCGTTCTGCACGATCCGGCCGTCGCGCATGACCGCGATCCGGTCGCCGAGGCGCATGGCCTCGTTGAGGTCGTGGGTGATGAAGACGATGGTCTTCTTCAGGGTGCGCTGGAGGGTGAGGAGCTGGTCCTGCATGTCGCGGCGGATCAGCGGGTCCAGGGCGCTGAAGGACTCGTCCATCAGCAGCAGGTCGGCGTCGGTGGCGAGCGCGCGGGCGAGGCCCACCCGCTGCTGCATACCGCCGGACAGCTCGTCGGGCCAGGACTTCTCCCAGCCTTCGAGACCGCACAGGGCGAGCGCCTCGGCGGCCCGCCGCTCCCGCTCTGCGCGCGGCACGCCCTGGACGGCGAGGCCGTAGGCGGCGTTCTCCAGCACGCTGCGGTGCGGGAAGAGCGCGAAGTGCTGGAAGACCATGCTGATCTTCCGGGCACGGACCGCGCGCAGATCGCGCGCGGGGAGCGCGGTGAGGTCCTGTCCGTCGAAGCGGACGGTGCCCGCGGTCGGCTCCAGCAGTCCGTTGAGCATGCGCAGCAGCGTGGACTTGCCGGATCCGGACAGGCCCATGACGACAAAGATCTGGCCGGGTTCCACGGTGAAGGAGGCGTCGATCACGGCGGCGGTGGTGCCGTCGGCGCGCAGCTCCTCCCGGTCGGCTCCGTCGCGGAGCCTTCGGACTGTATCGACCGGTCGTCTGCCGAACACCTTGTAAAGGTGCTCGGCCTCAAGCCTGGATGACACGCGAACCTCTTGTCTCGGGGGCAAGGACAGGAGTGGCGCCGGGCCACGAAACGGTTGAACCAGCAACCGGCATCACTCCGACGCCGCGCCTGCCCCGACGTCTTCAAGCCAAACTGAAGAGTGTCGCAGGTCACACGGTGCGCTCTTGATGCAGGGGCTCGGAGGATGTTGCGGTGATCGGTGGAGAGCGCGCGCCGGGGGGTGGGTGTCAGTGGGGTGCGGCATGATGCGAGCGTGACCGGACAGCTGATGCTCCTCGACACCGCCTCGCTCTACTTCCGCGCCTACTTCGGCGTCCCGGAGTCCGTGAAGGCCCCGGACGGCACACCGGTGAACGCCGTGCGCGGACTGCTGGAGTTCATCGAACGCCTGGTACGGGACCACCGCCCGGCCCGGCTCGTGGCGTGCATGGACGCCGACTGGCGCCCCGAGTGGCGGGTCGAGCTGATCCCCTCGTACAAGGCGCACCGCGTGGCCGAGGAGCGCGCGGCCGGGCCGGACGAGGAGGAGGTGCCCGACACCCTCTCGCCGCAGGTGCCGATCATCGAGGCGGTGCTGGACGCGCTGGGCATCGCCCGGGTGGGCGTCGCGGGCTACGAGGCGGACGACGTGATCGGCACGTTCACCGTGCGGGCGGACGGCCCGGTGGACATCGTCACCGGTGACCGCGATCTGTATCAGCTGGTGGACGACGCGCGGGGGGTGCGCGTGCTGTATCCGATCAAGGGCGTCGGCAACCTCCAGCTCACCGACGAGGCGGTGCTGCGCGAGAAGTACGGCGTGGACGGCGCGGGGTACGTGGATCTGGCGCTGCTGCGCGGCGACCCCAGCGACGGGCTCCCGGGCGTGCCCGGCATCGGCGAGAAGACGGCGGCGAAGCTGATCGCCGAGTTCGGGGACCTGGCCGGGATCATGGCCGCCGTGGACGACCCCAAGGCCAAGCTGACCCCGTCGCAGCGCAAGCGGCTGTCCGAGTCGCGACCGTACGTCGAGGTCGCCCCGAAGGTGGTGCGCGTCGCGCACGACGTCCCGCTGCCGGAGATCGACAGCACCCTCCCGCGCGAACCGCGCGACCGGGCGGCACTGGACGAGTTGGCGGCCCGCTGGAACCTGGGCAACTCCCTGCACCGGCTGCTGCTGACCCTGAACGCGGTGGCATGACAACCACGCCGATGAGCCGGGAACCGGCTTCATAGGACCGGACCCCGGACCGGGGACGGGGTACGGAGGGCCGGGGACGGGGTCCGAAAGGCCGGGGACGGGGTACGGAAGGCCGGGGACGGAAGGCGTAGGGGGAGGGGGACGGCTCCACAGGGCCCGGGGACGTACGGCATTGGAGCCGGGACGGACGGCTAGGGACGGGGGACGGTCTCATAGGAGCCGGAGACGGGCCCATAGAGCCCGGGGCGGGTCTCCTAGGGCCGATGTCGGTCCGTATAGGGCCCGGGACGGTCCGCATAGGGCCAGGACGGGTCCGCATAGGGTCCAGGTCGGTCCGGGGCGCCCATAGGAGCCGGAGTCGGGGGCGATAGAGCCCAGGGCGGGGTCGATAGGGCCCACGGGGCGGGTATGCGGTGAGGTATGGCCATGGCTCCGCGAGGGCGTGGGCTTGCGGCCTCGTGATGCCGTCCGCCGGGCGGGAAACGTTCAACTGCGTCCCCCACCGGAAAAGGAGCGGGGAAATTGCCCGCACCCCCACGAATTCGCGCCGGACGAGGACGCGCCCCCGGCCCAACACCGCCTGACCTGGGGCGCACCGGCGCACCGCCCGGGAGAAACAGCCTCCCCCAAAGGCCCCGCCCCGCCCTCACACGTGTGAATCCCCGCGCCGCTCCGCCAGGACAAGAGGTGTCCGCCGGGAGGGGGTGCTAACTTAGGTAAACCTAAGCATGGAACAGCAGGGAGGTCGCCATGGCAGCACGTCCGGCTCGCAAGCCGCCGAAGCCGCATTCCGCGCAGGTCGTCCGCACCGAACGGTTGACCCCCCATATGCAACGCGTGGTGCTCGGCGGCGACGGCCTCGCCGATTTCTCGGCGGACACCTGTACCGACCACTATGTGAAGCTGCTGTTCCCCGTCGACGGGGTGACCTATCCGGAACCCTTCGACATCCAGCGGATCCGCGCCGAGTACCCGCGCGAGCAATGGCCGGTCACGAGGACCTACACCGTGCGCGCCTGGGACCCCGAACTGCGCCATCTCACCCTGGACTTCGTCATCCACGGCGACGAGGGGCTCGCCGGCCCCTGGGCGCTGCGGGTGCGGCCCGGTGAGACCGTGCGCTTCCTCGGCCCGGGCGGCGCCTACGCCCCCGACCCCGAGGCGGACTGGCATCTGCTCGTCGGCGACGAGAGCGCGCTGCCCGCGATCGCCGCCGCCCTGGAGGCGCTGCCGCGCGGCGCCGAGGTGCGGGCCCTGGTGGAGATCTCCGGTCCCGAGGAGGAGCAGAAGATCGACTCCGACGCGGAGGTGGTCTGGCTGCACCGCGGGGACCGCCCGGTCGGTGAGGCCCTGGTCGAGGCCGTACGGGCGCTGCGCTTCCCGGAGGGCCGGATGCACGCGTTCGTGCACGGCGAGGCGAGCTGGGTGAAGGAACTGCGCCGCATGCTGCGCGTGGAACTCCAGGTGCCGCGCGAGGCCATCTCCATCTCCGGCTACTGGCGGCTCGGCCATGACGAGGACGGCTGGCAGGCTTCCAAGCAGGACTGGAACGCGCGGATCGAGGCCGAGCAGGAGAAGAACACGAATCGGCAGCGGGCGGCGGCGTGACCTGACCGGACGGGCCCGGGCTCAGTGGGTCCCGGGCCGGTCCCCGCGCACCCGCGCGTGCAGATGCATGTCATGCCAGCCGTCCTCGTGCAGCAGCGCGGAGCGCTTGGTGCCCTCCACGGCGAACCCGGTCTTCGCGGCGACCCGGCAGGACGCCTCGTTGGCGACGGAATGGCTGAGTTCCAGCCGTCGGAAGGGCATGCCCCGCATCCTGCCCGGCGAAGGACCACGGTCCCCAGCGATTGAGCGAGCCGCGCCACCGCGCGCGCCCGCAGGCCACCCCCGTTCCCCTACCCTGAACCCATCATGCGCCGCCGTACCCCTCCCCCGCCCGCCCCGCTCCCCCAGCGCGACGGCATCGATCCGGTCCGGGTCCGGCTGCCCGCCGAGGGACCGTGGGAATCGGTCCGGGAGTACCTGGTGGAGCGGCTGTCGGGGGCGGGCCCCGGGGTCGTGGACGGAATGTTCGCGGCGGGGCTGTTCGTCGGGGCCGACGGGCGGGCGGTGGCACCGGACGCCGGATTCCGGCCCGGGACGTATGTGTGGTTCCACCGCGAACTGCCGTACGAGGTGCCCGTGCCGTTCCCCATCGAGATCGTCCACCGCGACGAACACATCGTCGTCGCCGACAAACCGCACTTCCTGGCCACCACCCCGCGCGGCAGCCATGTCGTCCAGACCGCGCTCGCCCGGCTCCGCCGCGAACTGGGACTGCCCACCCTGGGCGCCGCCCACCGGCTCGACCGGCTGACGGCGGGGCTGGTGCTGTTCACCGTACGACCGGAGGAACGCGGCGCCTATCAAGGGCTCTTCCGCGACCGGCGGGTGCGCAAGGAGTACGAGGCGGTGGCACCGTACGATCCCGCTCTCGCGCTGCCCCGGACCGTGCGCAGCCGGATCCTGAAGGAGCGCGGGGTGCTGGCCGCGCGGGAGGTGCCGGGCGAGCCCAACGCGGTCAGCGAGATCGACCTGATCGAACACCGCCGCGCGGACGGGCTGGGCCGCTACCGGCTGCTGCCCCACACCGGCCAGACCCATCAGCTACGGGTGCACATGACCGCCCTGGGCGTGCCCATCCTCGGCGACCCGCTGTACCCGGAGGTCGCCGCCCCGGAGACCCCCGGCGCGTTCCGCGACCCCCTCCAACTCCTCGCCCGGGGGCTGGAGTTCACCGACCCGGTGACAGGGGTGGAGCACCGGCTGCGCAGCTCCCGGGTGCTTGAGTCCTGGGCGGCACAGCCGTAGCCGGGCCGGGCGAGGACCGTACGCCCCCGGCTGCGGGCGTCACTCGCCCCGCCACCACCGCACCAACCGCCGCCAGGCGCTCGGCCTCTCCTCGGACGAGGACGCGGGCACGGACTCGGGCGCGGGCGCCGAGGCAGACGTGGGTGTCGGCTGCGGCTGCGGCTGCGGCTGCGGCTGGGACTGCTTCAGGGAGGTCGTCGTAGGCCGGAGTTCTGTGATCGGCTCCGGTCGCTGGGTGGAGATCTCCCAGACCGGTCGCGGGGGCGCGCTGCGGACGGCCGGCGGGACCTGGATGTCCTGGGTGGCCGTGGGGGCGAAGACCACCGGGAGCGCCACCAGATGGCGGGAGGCGATGGACTCGGTCCAGCGCAGGTCCCCCTCGGGGCAGTCCAGTTCCACGTCGGGCAGGCGCAGCAGCAGGGCGTCCACGCCTACGTCGGCGATGGCGCGGCCGATGTCCTGGCCGGGGCATTCGTGCGGGCCGCCGCCGAAGGCGAGGTGGGAGCGGTTGCCCTGCATGTGGGCGGAGAGATCGGGCCGTACGCGCGGGTCGATGTTGCCCGGCTGGGGGGCGAAGAGCAGACCGTCGCCGCGTTTGATCCGCTTGCCGCCCAGTTCGGTGTCCTGCTTGGCGAAGTAGGCGAAGACGGTGCTGAACGGCGGTTCGTCCCACAGCGACTGCTCGACCGCCTCGGGCACCGTCATCTGGCCGCCGTTGAGCCGGGCGCGGAAGCGCGGGTCGGTGAGGACCATGCGCAGCACGCTGGAGAGCAGGTTGACGGTGGCCTCGTAGGAGGCGAGCAGCACCAGGCGCAGGTGTTCGCGGACCTCGTCGTCGGTGAGCCCGGCGGGGTGGCGGATCAGGTAGCTGGTGAAGTCCTCCTGCGGGGCGGCGCGGCGGCGGCCGGTGAGCCGGCTGAGCGCCTCCATGACCTTGGCGTGGCTGGCGATGGCGGTCTCGGTGCCCTTGAGGGTGTCGCGGGCGGCGTGCACGAGTTCGTCGCCGTACTCGTCGGGCATGCCGAGGATCTCGCACATCACGCCCATCGGCAGATGCTCGGTGAACTGGCTGACGAGGTCGGCGGTGCCGCGTTCGCAGAACCGGTTGACGAGCCGCTGGGTGTGCCGGTTGATGTGGCGGCGCAGGGAGCGGTGGTCGATGGTCGACATGGCGCCGGTGACCGCGCCGCGCAGCCGCAGATGTTCGTCGCCCTCGGCGTGCGAGGCGATGGGCTGCCAGGCGATGTGCGGCATCAGCGGGTGGTCGGGCTTGACCCTGCCGTCGAGCAGCGGGGACCAGATGCGGCTGTCCCGGGTGTAGAGGGAGGGGGTGCGGACCATGTGCAGGTTCTCGGCGTGGCCGAGCACCACCCACATGGGGACGTCGTCGTGGAGCAGCACGGGGGCCACGGGGCCGTGTTCGGCGCGGAGCTTCTCGTACAGGCCACTGAGGTCGGCGGCCCCGGGGCCGTAGATACGCTCCACCGCGCCGCCGCCGGGTGTGTGGGCGGGGCAGCCGGGGGGCGGGACGAGGCCCTGTGCCGTGGCGGGGGTGGCTGGGGTGGGGGTACGGGGTTCAGGCGTCACGGGGGATGCTCCGAGGCTGGAAGCCGGGTTCCGGGATCAGGGTTCGGGGATCAGGGTTCGGGGTTCGGGGTTCAGGTGAGGGTGCCCGCCAGGGCGAGTTCGTGCAGGAAGCGCATGAGGGTCAGCAGGGTGTCCCGGCTGGAGGCGCGGCGGCGGGCGTCGCACTCCACGATGGGCACCTCGGGGGCGAGGTCGAGGGCGGCCCGCAGTTCCTCGACGGGGTAGCGGGGCGCGTCGGGGAAGGTGTTGACGGCGACGACGAAGGGGACACCGCGCTCCTCCAGCCGGCCCATGACGTCGAAGCTGACCTCCAGGCGCCGGGTGTCGATCAGCACCACCGCGCCGAGGGCACCTTCGAACAGACCGTTCCACAGGAACCAGAAGCGCTCCTGGCCGGGGGTGCCGAACAAATACAGCACCAGTCGGTTCGAGACGCTGATCCGGCCGAAGTCCATGGCCACGGTGGTGGCGGTCTTGGTGTCGGAGCCGCGGTTGTCGTCGACGCCGATGCCGGCCTGGGTCATGGTCTCCTCGGTCGTCAGCGGTTTGATCTCGCTGACCGACCCGACCATGGTGGTCTTGCCGACCCCGAACCCGCCCACGATCACGATCTTCACGGCGGCCTGTGCCGTGTGCGGGAGATGGTCCTCGGTGCGTGGTCCGGGGATGGTGGGGACGGTGTCAGAGCCTTTGAAGTCCATGCATCACCGCTTCGAGAAGGGAACGGTCGGGGAGCGCCTGGCGGACGATCGGGGCGCGCGCCTGGACCAGTTCGGCCGTCAGCATGTCGGTGAGCAGGACGGTCACCGCGCTGTACGGGAGGTGGAGATAGGCCGAGAGTTCGGCCACGGAGAGCGGGGCGGCGCACAGCCGGAGCACCGCCGCCTGCTCGGGGGTGGTGGACGACGGTGGATCCTCGGCGCGGGCCACGATCAGGGTGACCAGGTCGAGACCGGCCCGTCCGCCGTCCGCGCCCCCGATGACGTACCAGCGTTCGGGGTTGCCGCCCTTGCCCTCCGGAGGGGCCTCACCCACCTGGGGGGCCTCGCCTGCCCGGAGAGCCTCCTGAGGGGCCGGTTCCTCCCGCCGGGTCCGACCCTCCGGCGAGGCCCGGCCCTCCGGCGCGGTGTGGTCGGCGCGCGGGGCGTGGTCGGCGCACGGGGCCCACTCGCGCGCGGGTGGGGGTTCGGGCGGCTTCTGAGGGTGGCGCCGCTGGCGTTTGGGAGAGGTCATACGGTCTGCCCGTTGCTGTGCCGCGCCGGACTGGTGAGATGGGCGCCGATACGGACGACCAGGTCACGCATGCGGTTGCTCATCATGCCGGGCTCGCACTTGATGTCGGAGAGCACCGCGAGATAGGCGTTGGCGCCGGCCGCCATCAGATAGAAGTAGCCGCGGTCGATCTCGATGACGATCAGCTTCATCTCGCCGTCGCTGCCGGGCAGTTCCTGGGCGACGGCGTTGGCGAGGGACTGCATCCCGGCGCAGGCCGCAGCGACCCGGTCGGCGGCGTCCTGGTCACCGGAGTAGCGGGCGAGCCGCAGTCCGTCGGCCGAGAGGACCACGATCATCTCGATGCCCGGAACACCGTCGTACAGGTCCTTGAGCAGCCAGTCGAAGTTGGCGCGGTACGTCACTTGGCGTCCCCTTCGTCATCGGCCTCGGTGCGGGCCGTGTCGTCGATCAGATGGAGGAACTTGGTCGGGTTCCGGGTGAACTCGGTCGGGTGCGTGCCGGGCGGCAGGTCCTTCTTCAGGCCCTCCCAGAAGGACTCGACCCACGCGCCGGGCGCGACGAACGGCTTCTGCTCCGGCTGCTCGGGCTCCGGCTCGGGTTCCGGGTGGGGCCGGGCGGCGCGGGCGGCCTCGCGGGCCTCGCGCTCGGCCTTCTCGGCGCGTTCGGCGGCGTACTGGGCCGCGTACTGCTCCGTGATCCGCTGGGTGATCGGGATGGTGGCCCGGCTGCGGCGCTGCGGCAGCCCGCCCGCGGTCCACTCGGTGACCTCGGGGACGTCGTCCTCCAGGGAGACCCCGACGGGGATCTTCGGGTTGGTGGGCCGCCGGGTCTTGGGCGGCCGGGCCGGGCCCTGGAGGGCGTCCATGGTGACGGGCACGCCGGTGGCGCCGATGCCGTGGGCGAGACCGACGCCGCGCTCGTGGGTGAGCATGTTCATCGGTACGACGAGCACGGCGCGGACCCCGCCGTACGCCGAGGTGCGCATCGAGATCTGCATGTTGAACTGCTTGCAGAGGCGGCCCACGACGGCGAGGCCGAGGCGCGGGCTGCCGCCGATGTCCTGGATGTCGATGCCCAGCATCGCGTTCGCCAGCATCAGCTCGGCGCTCGCGCGGGTCTCCTCGCCGAGCCCCATGCCGCCGTCCTCGATCTCGATGGCCAGACCGCTCTGCACCTCGACGGCGGTGACGTGCACCTTGGTGTGCGGGGGCGAGTAGCGGGTGGCGTTGTCGAAGAGTTCGGCGCAGGCGTGGATGATCGGCTCGACGTAGATGCCCTTGGCGCTGATCCGGGCGATGTTGTCCAGCGAGATCCGCCGGTACTCCAGGATCCGGGACATCGCGCCACGCAGGGTGGAGTACATGGAGACCGCCTCGGGCCACTGGCGGCTGGGCCGCCCGCCGCCGAGGACGGAGATGGAGTCGGCGAGCCGGCCGATCAGGGCGGTGCCGTGGTCGAGGCGGAGCAGATCGTCGAAGACCTCGGGGTTGTGGCCGTGGTCCTCCTCCATCTCGCGCAGTTCGTTGGCCTGCTGGTGGACGATCGCCTGGACGCGGCGGGCGACATTGACGAACGAACGGTGCGCCGAGTCCCGCAGGTTCTCCTCGTGGTCCACGATGCGCAGCATCAGCCGGACCAGTTCGCGCTGCGGTTCGGGCAGGGCCCCCCAGCCCTGCTCGATCTCGTCCAGCTGGTTCATCACCTCGCGCATCGAGTTGCCCTTGCGCAGGTGGTCGATGGCGCCGGGCACGATGTCGGTCGCGAGGTAGAGCATCTGCCGGTCGTTGTCGGCGATCCGGTGTTCCAGATACGCGCAGTGACGGGCGTGCTCGGCCTTGAGGTCGCGCACGGTCCGGCCGCGCCGGACGATCTCGGCGGACGTGAGGAGCACCAGGAGCGTGGCCATGGCGCCGCACACGCCGACCGCGACACGGGCCGGCTGGGCCACCAGGACGACGGCGGCGGCGGTCACCGCGGCCATCACGACGGCGGGCGGCAACAGCAGGCGCGTAAGGGGAAGTTCGCGGTGTCCGGGAGGGGGTTGAACACTCACCATGGGGCCCTCGGAAGCAGATCGGCGGCGGGGTATCGGGGGTGCTTGCGTCATGACACAGGGGGGTACATCCGTGGACTTTCGGAATATCGGGGACTCTGGGGAACAAACGCACGATTACATCTCAACTGGGTGCGCTACGGGCGAGCTTAGTCCGACCGGATCATCGCCGTGTCATATTCGGCAAGCACCTGAAATGGGCCCGCGACAGGAGTAACCTCGGGCCCATTTACACGCTGAGCCCGCACTCGCACACGGCGCGTGACGACGTACGGGCGTACGAGGATCACTCACCGTGAGGGATGAACGGCCCCTCCGGATCTGACCCCGGCTGAGGCATCACGCAGGGGCATCACCCAGGGGCATCACGCAGGGGCATCACTCCCCGGGCGAGCCGGTCCGCACACCTCCGTCGTCGGCGAGCAGCCCGCGACGGCGACCCCTCGTCGTACATGCCGCTCACCAGCGAGGCGGACCGGGCTCTGACCCAGGCCACGGTCACGGCGTTCACCTGGTCCACGGCCTTCGCGGCAACGGCCCTGCTCATAGCCCTGTTCGGACTCGGCCGACCATCACCGCGTCGCGGCCAGGTCGGCGTCCCTCACCCGACGGAGGAGTAGGCGACAACCCCCCGGAGCAACCCGTCGACCGCCTTCCGCGCGGACTTCCCCACCGTCGACCCCTGCGGCGCCGCGGCCTGGATCTGCCCGAGCACATCGATCACCTGCTTGCACCAGCGGACGAAGTCACCCGCGGGCATCTCCGCCTCGCGCAGCACCTCGTCCAGCCCCGTCCCGGAGGCCCACATGTACGCGGCCCAGGCGAACCCGAGATCCGGCTCGCGCTGGCCGACGCCCTCGGTCTGGGTGATCCGGAAGTCCTCCTCCATGGCGTCCAGCCGCCCCCAGATCCGCACCATCTCGCCGAGCGCGGCCTTCGCCTTCCCGGACGGCACCTTGGGCGACATCGCGTCGTCGCTCACCCGCGCCTCGTACACCAGCGCCGAGACGCACGCGGCGAGTTCGGCGGGGGTGAGCCCCTCCCAGACCCCGGCGCGCAGGCATTCGCTGGCCAGCAGGTCCAGTTCGCCGTAGAGCCGGGCGAGGCGTCTGCCGTGCTCGGTGACCTCGTCGTCGCGGAGATAGTCCAGCTCGGTCAGCAGCGCCACGATCCGGTCGAACGTCCGGGCGATCGTGTTGGTACGTCCCTCGATCCGACGCTCCAACTGGGAGGTGTCCCGCAGCAGCCGGTGATAGCGCTCGGCCCAGCGGGCGTGGTCCTCCCGGTCGGCACAGCCGTGGCAGGGGTGGGCCCGCAGCTCGGTCCGCAGCCGGGCGATCTCCCGGTCGTCGGCGGCCTGCGCCCGCTTCTTGCGATGCCGTTCGGCGGGGATGTGCCCGGCCTTGGTACGCAGCGCGGACGCGAGATCGCGCCGGGACTGCGGGGAGCGCGGATTGAACGACTTGGGGATCCGCATCCGCTCCAACGCCTCGACGGGCACCGGGAAGTCGATCGAGGCGAGCCGCTTGACCTGCCGTTCGGCGGTCAGCACCAGCGGGCGCGGCCCGTCGTGGTGGTCGAAGCCGCGATGGCCGTTGGAGCGCCCGGCGGGCAGCCCGGGATCCAGGACCAGGGCCAGCCCGGCGTACTTGCCCGTGGGCACATGGATCACGTCACCCGGCTTGAGCCGCTCCAGCG
Organism: Streptomyces sp. NPDC091377; assembly: GCF_044757045.1. NCBI lineage: Bacteria > Bacillati > Actinomycetota > Actinomycetes > Kitasatosporales > Streptomycetaceae > Streptomyces > Streptomyces sp. NPDC091377. Next base: position 75,130 of record NZ_JBIVUE010000010.1, read on the forward strand.
CGACCGCGGACTCGGCCCGCCGCTGGGCCACGCCCTGCCGCGCCAGCTCGGTCTCACGGTCCTTCAGCTCCCGGCGCAACCGCGCGTACTCCTCGAAGTCGCCGAGGTGGCAGGTCATGGAGGCCCGGTAGCCGTCGAGGCCCTCCTCGTTGCGCTGCACCTGCCGCGAGATGCCGACCACGGACCGGTCGGCCTGGAACTGCGCGAACGACGTCTCCAGCAGCTCACGCGAGCGATGCCGGCCGAACTGCTCGACCAGGTTGACCGCCATGTTGTACGACGGTTTGAAGCTGGAGCGCAGCGGATAGGTACGGGTGCCCGCGAGCCCGGCGAGGTGGTCGGGGTTCATCCCGCGCTGCCACAGCACCACGGCATGGCCCTCGACGTCGATGCCCCGGCGTCCGGCGCGGCCGGTCAGCTGGGTGTACTCGCCGGGGGTGATGTCGGCGTGCTGCTCGCCGTTCCACTTGACGAGCTTCTCCAGGATCACGGACCGGGCGGGCATGTTGATGCCGAGCGCGAGGGTCTCGGTGGCGAACACGGCCTTCACCAGACCGCGTACGAAGAGTTCCTCCACGACCTCCTTGAAGGTCGGCAGCATGCCCGCGTGGTGGGCGGCGATCCCGCGCTCCAGGCCCTCCAGCCACTCGTAGTAGCCGAGGACGTGGAGATCCTCGGTGGGGATGGAGGCGGTGCGCTCCTCGACCAGGCCGCGGACCTTGAGCCGCGCCTCGTCGTCGTTGAGCCGCAGTCCCGCGTACAGGCACTGCTGGACGGCGGCCTCGCAGGCGGCGCGGCTGAAGATGAAGGTGATGGCGGGCAGCAGGCCCTCGGCGTCGAGCCGCTCGATGACCTCGGGGCGGCCGGGCGTCCACACCCGTGAGCGCTGGCGGCGCTCCCGCTCGCGGTCGGCCTCGCGCATGGACCGGCCACGTCTGCGGTCCTGGTAGGAGGGCCGGCTGGCCTCCATCCGGGCCATACGGGTCAGATCGGGGTTGACGGCCTTCTTCTGGCCCTCGCCCTCCTCGAACAGGTCGTACATCCGGCGCCCGGCGAGCACATGCTGGAACAGGGGCACGGGCCGGTGCTCGGAGACGATCACCTCGGTGTCACCGCGGACCGTGTCCAGCCAGTCGCCGAACTCCTCGGCGTTGGAGACGGTCGCCGACAGTGACACCAGGGTCACCGACTCGGGGAGGTGGATGATCACTTCCTCCCAGACGGCGCCACGGAAGCGGTCGGAGAGGTAGTGCACCTCGTCCATGACCACATAGCCGAGGCCGAGGAGCGTCTGCGAGCCCGCGTACAGCATGTTCCGCAGCACCTCGGTGGTCATCACGACCACCGGGGCGTCGGAGTTCACACTGTTGTCGCCGGTGAGCAGGCCCACCTTGTCGCTGCCGTAACGGCGGCACAGATCGGCGTACTTCTGGTTCGACAGCGCCTTGATGGGTGTCGTGTAGAAGCACTTGCGGCCCTGTCCGAGGGCGAGGTGGACGGCGAACTCGCCCACGATCGTCTTGCCGGACCCGGTGGGCGCGGCGACCAGCACGCCCTTCCCGGACTCCAGTGCCTCACAGGCTTCGATCTGGAAGGGGTCGAGGCCAAAGTCGTACATCTCGCGGAAGGACGCGAAAGCGGTGGCCTGGTCCGCAGCACGCCTGCGGGCTGCCGCGTACCGCTCGGCAGGTGAGAGGTCCTCTGTCATCGTGCTTTCGAGCGTACCCGGCCGCACTGACAACAGGACGATCATTATCCCGATCCGCGTCAGGGGCCGACGGATCCGCCCAGCTCAGGAGGGCCGACCCCGGGCCGGGAGGCACCCGGGCCGATCGGGGTGCGCGGGGCGGTGCCGGTCCTGCGGGGCGGAGGGGTGCCGGTCCTGCGGCGCGGGGCCGGTCGGGGCGCGGGGCTGTGCGGGGCTGTGGCCATCGGGGCGCGCTGGGCTGTGCCCGGTGCGGGGCGCGGGGCGGTGCCGGTCGGGGCGGGGGCGCCCGCTCGCCTCGCCCCGTCACGGTGCCACGACCCGTACGGCGCCCGGTACGCAGCGCGCCGTCAGGGGCAGCGGGCCGAGCGGCTCGCCGTCGGCGTACCCGGTGAGCCCCTCGGAGGCGATCTCCACGGTCGCGGCCCGCACCACGCTGACCTTGGGGTGGTCGACATGGGTGCCCCGGTACACGCGCGGGAAGACCCGCACGAGGGTGGCGCGGCTACAGTCCCCGACCACGGTCAGGTCGAACAGCCCGTCGGTGAGGTCGGCGCCGGGGCAGATCCGCATCCCACCCCCGTACGAGGAACCGTTGCCGACCGCGATCAGGGACGCCTCGATCTCGCGCACGGCCCCGCCGTCCAGGGTGAGGCGGTACGGCAGCGGCCGGAACGCGGCGAGTTCGGCGAGCATCGCCAGGTCGTACTTGAGGCGGCCGGCGGGCCGGCGCATCCGGTTGCCGCGGTCGTTGACGCGGGAGTCGAAGCCGGTCGCGAGCACGGTGGCGAACCAGCGGTCGCCGATCCGGCCCAGGTCCACCTCCCGCACCCGGGACCCTTTCAGTCCGTCGGCGATCAGCCGACCCGCGGCGGCCGGGTCCCGCACGGGCAGACCGAGGGCGCGCGCGAAGTCGTTGCCGGTGCCCACGGCGACCAGACCGAGCGGGGTGGCGGTGCCGGCCACCGCCTGGAGCGCGAGCTGGGCCATGCCGTCGCCGCCCACGGCTATCAGCGCGCCGGTGCCGTCCGCGACGGCGGTCCGGGCGCGGGCCAGGGCGTCCTCGGCGTCCTCTCCGAGGACCGCCCGTACCGTGTACCCGGCCGCGCGCAGGGCGGCGGCGGTCTGCTGGGCCGCGCGCACGGCGGGGTTCGCGGACCGTTCGGCGTCGGGCCGCTCGACGGCGACGGCGAGAGCGTGGACGCGCCGCTCGGCCGCCCCGGGCTGTGTGCGGCCACGCTCTCGCCGTCGTGGTGTCCCCGTGGCTCGCGCTCGGGCGCGGCCCGCGGTGGGGTTGACGAAGAGGGTGATCTCGCTGGTCATCCCCATGACCTTACGAGGCGGGGGTGTTGCTCAGGTCACATCGTCATAACCGTTGATCCGCTCGGTGCCGGCCTGCTCCGGCAGCGCGCGGGCGGCGGAGACGGACTCGACCTCGCCGATCGACTCGGGGGTGAGATCCAGTTCCGACGCCTCGTCGTCGTCGGGACCCTCGGCCTCACGGCGGCGCCTGCGCCGGTCGTTGAACAGCGCGATGGCCACGGCGCCGAAGTACAGCACCCAGATCGGCCCGGCCAGCATCATCATGGTCATCGGGTCGGTGCTGGGCGTGGCGATGGCCGCGAAGACCGTGATGCCCATGATCATGCCGCGCCACCAGCCGAGCATCCGCTTGCCGGTGATGGCTCCGCTGAAGTTGAGCATGACGAGCAGCAGCGGGAGTTCGAAGGAGAGGCCGAAGACGATCACCATGCGGGTGACCAGGTCGAGCATGTCGTCCAGCGGCAGCAGGTTGTTGACGCCGAAGGGGGTGAATTCGATCAGTACCTCGGCCGTCTTCGGCAGCACGTTGTAGGCGAAGTAGGCGCCGAGGAAGAAGAGCGGGGCGCCGGTGGCGACGAACGCGTACGCGTACTTCTTCTCGTGCCGGTGCAGGCCGGGCGCGACGAACGCCCACAGCTGGTACAGCCAGATCGGCGAGGCGAGGACGACACCCGCCATGAGGGAGACCTTCAGCGCCAGGGTGAAGGGGGTCAGCAGACCGTTGATGGTGATCTGCGCGCAGGGCTGACCCGACTTCGTCGCCGCCAGTTCCTCGAAGGACTGCGTGCACCCGACCGAGTCGAGGATCGGCCGGGTGAAGAAGTTGATGATGTCGTTGTAGAAGAAAGCCGCGACCACCGTGATCAGGACGATGGCGAGCAAAGCCTTCGCGAGCCGGTTGCGCAGCTCACGGAGGTGTTCCGCGAGGGGCATCCGCCCGTCCGGGTCCTTCTCCTGCTTGCGGGCAGACTTCAGCAACCCACGTTCCCATCTCGTGCGGCGGGCCGGAGGTCACCGGCCCTCGGTCAGCGCTTGGTCGAGTCCGTCGGCTCGGCGACCGGTCGGGAACTGGTCACGTCGCCGGGTGCGGCCTGGATGATGCGCTGAGCCGGATTCTGCTCGTCCGTGGTGGGCGCCGGCGGGTCGGCCGGGGTGGCGGTCTTGTTGCCGTCATCCTTCATGGCCTTCGCCTCGCTCTTGAGGATACGAGCGGACTTACCGAGCGAGCGGGCCATGTCCGGAAGCTTCTTCGCGCCGAACAGCAGGATGATGACGACGAGGATGAGAATGATCTCGGGGGCGCCGATCTTTCCGAACATAGGCCATTTACCTTCTCACCGAGGCGGCTGGGTGGGTGCTGTCCAGCCGGTCGGACCCGAGTCCGATCAGCCGTGCAGCAGCGATCGTAACGCTCAGGGGTGAACGCCGAGCAATCCCTGTGCGTACTCCGTACTCCCTGTCCGCGGTCCGCGCCTCGTCCCCGGGCCGCGATCAGCAGCGTACCTGCCGTTCCCGGCCTGGTGACAGGGCGAAGCAGTCCAAATCACGGCCCGCGTACGCCGGCGCCGCATTCACAGGGAATCGACAGAACGCGCGGTGCTGGCGGCGGCCTGCTCCAGGTCCTCGGCGGCCCTGCCGATGCGCTCCGCGGACTGCGAGACCTGCCGCCCGAGGCGCTGTGCCGCCACGAACACCCGCAGAGCGCACACCCCGAGCACCGCGATCCCCAGAAAACCCACCGTCACCGCGAACATCGCCCAGAACATGCGCCAGAGCCTAGACGGTCACGACACCGCCCTCACAGCCGCACCTCCGCCCGAACGCCGACCGTCCCCTGGCGGACGGGGGGCGCGGGCGGGGGCAGCGGACGAGGGCCGGGGGCAGCGGCCGGAGGTCGGTGGTCGGTGGTCGGTGGTCGGAGGTCGGTGGTCGGAGGTCGGTGGTCGGAGGTCGTTGGCCTGGTCGTGGTGGCCGTCGGGGTTTCCGGGGCCAAGGGCTTCGGGGCCGGGTCTCGGTGGCCGTCGGGGTTTCCGGAGCCAAGGGCTTCGGCGGCCCTTGGAACCCCGGGCGTCTTCGGGCCTTCGGCGGGCGAGGGGAGCATCCGGCGTCAGTGGCGGCGGACAGCCCCGGTCGGTGGAACCCCAGTGGGCCGACCGGTCCCCGGGGCCGGGGTCAGAGCGCTGAGTGCAGGCGCAGGGTGCTGACTCCGCCCCCGGTGAGGAGTTCCACGATCCGCTCTCCCGCCGGCTTGCGTACCAGTACCCCGCAGTCGGGGCAGGTGAAGGAGTAGAACGTGGTGCGGCTGGTGGCGCCGATGGCCAGGCGCAGCGCGGGCGCGGTCAGCTCGAAGCTGCCCCGGCAGTCCGGGCAGCCCGCCCGGAAGACCACGGGGTCCGCGCTCCTCATCCCGGCGAACGCGGCGGCGACCGTCATGCCCCGCGCATCGGACACCATCGACTCGCTCACAGCCCTGCTCCCCTTTGTTCCTGGTCGTTCGCCCGCGGTCCTCACAGGGCCCGCCGGGTGCGCGGCGCCCCGGACCGTGCCGTCCGCCCCCGGGGCGTACCGCCCGCGGCCCCGGCACCCCTCCCTGTGCCTACGGCTCACCGGGCCCCGTCGTCCCGCCCCGCACCGGACGTCCCGTCGGCGTCGATCCCGTCGTACGCCTCCAGCGCCTGGCGCGCGGCCCGCCGGGCGCTGTCGGCCAGGTCCTGGGGCGTCACGATCCGCCCGTCGGCTCCGAGCCGCAGCGCCAGCCTTCTGAGCGAGGCCGGGTCGGGGGTGCGCAGCGTGATCCGCAGCCCTCCGTCGGGCAGTTCCTCGGCGCTGTCGTGCGGGTAGTACTCGGCGACCCAGCGCCCGCCGGGCTCGACCTCCACGACGACCTCGGGGTCCTCCGCGGCGGGCTGCACCAGCCCCTCCGACAGATCCCGCAGTTCGACCTCCGGCGGCGCGGACGGTTCGTCCAGCACCCGGATCTCGGCGACCCGGTCCAGCCGGAAGGTGCGCCGCGCCTCGGAGCGACGGCACCACGCCTCCACATAGGTGTGGCCGACGCTGACCAGGCGGATCGGGTCGATCTCCCGCTCGGTCAGCTCGTCCCGCGCCGGTGAGTAGTAGCGGATCCACAGCCGGCGGCGCTCGGAGATCGCCCGGTCCACGTCGGCGAAGACGCCGCCCTCGGACTCGAAGGTCACCGACAGCCGGGAGGAGGCGCCTGCCGCCTCACCGGCCGCCGTCTCCACCTTGGCCGTGGCCCGCACCAGTGCCTGGCGGTCGCTCTCGCGCAGTCCGGGCAGGGTGGCCACCGCGCGGGCAGCCACCAGCAGCGCGGTCGCCTCGTCCGCGGCCAGCCGCAGCGGCTCGGCGGCCTCCGCGCCCAGCGCGGCGGGGTTGTGCCACCAGATGCGCTCGCCGTCGGTGTCGATGTCGAGGAGGTCGCCGCCGCGGAAGCTGGTCCCGCACATGGGCAGCACATCGAGGTCGGAGACCAGTTCGTCCTCGGTGATGCCGAAGGCGCGCGCGACGTCCTCGATCCGGGCGCCGGGCCGCTCCCTGAGATAGGTCACCAAGGAGAGCATCCGACGGGTCTGGTCGATGGCGTTCGCGGGCCTGATGGGTCTACCGGCCACTGTCCCTGTCCCCACTGTGCTTGTCCGTTCCCCCTCAGCCTTTGGCGACGGCACGCAGCCGCTCCACCACGTCGGCCCGCAGCTCGGCCGGTTCGAGGACCACCACGTCGGGCCCGAACTCCACCAGCCAGGCGTCCAGGCCGTGTCCGTACGGAATCTCCAACTCGTCCCAGCCGTCCCCGAGTTCCCGGACCCAGGTGGACTTCGCCCGCAAGGGGTACCCGGCGTCCGAGCGCAGCCGGATACGGGCGCTGCGGTCGGCGGTCTCCCCCGCCCACCCGGCGACGGTCTCCCGCACGGTGACGACATCGGGGACGGGCACACTGAACCGGCCGCCGCGCGAGCGCACCTTCCCGGTGATCCGGGACAGCCGGAAGACCCGCTCGGCCCCGCGGTCGCGGTCCCAGCCGGCCAGATACCAGTGACCGCGCCAGCACTCCAGCGCCCAGGGCTCCACGGTCCGGGTCCCGGGGTGCGCGGCGGTGGCCTTGCGGTAGGCGAAGGTGACCGGGCGGCGGTCCCGGCACGCCAGCATCAGCGGCTCGAACGCGGCCTCGTGCACCGGGATGCGCGGCTCCAGCGCGCTGTGCGCCTCATAGGGGTCGACATCCTCGGGAAGCCCCGCCGCGCGCAGTTTCTGCAGGGCGCCGCTCGCGGCACCGGCCAGCCGGGCCTGCTGCCACACCTTCGCGGCGAGGCCGAGGGCCGCGGCCTCCTCGGCGTCCAGGGTGATGGGCGGCAGCCGGTTGCTGTCCCGGCGGGCGAGATAGCCGACCTCGCCGTCGAGGTTCTCGACGGTCTCGATGACCAAGCCAAGTTCGCGCAGATCATCCTTGTCGCGCTCGAACATACGGTTGAAGGAGTCGTCACTGCCCGCTTCGAGATATGCCTCGATGGACTCCCGAAGCTCCCGCTTGCTGAGCGGACGCCGGGTCCCGAGCAGACACAGCGCGAGGTTCATCAACCGCTCGGCCTTGGCAATGGCCATCGACGCCCTTCGCCTTCCCTATGGTGCTTCTGACCGATGACCGTACCGCCCCGCGGCGGCGGGACAAAAGCCGAGGGCCCATGCCCGGTCAGGCATGGGCCCGGCTGATCGACTCCGGTAGGATCCGGCACTCGCGCGTACGGAGTCCGGACGGACGGAGACCGGGCCGCGATAGGGCCGTGATCGGGCCGCGACCGTACCCGCGCCGGACGCCGATCGGACCTCGGACCTCGGACTCAGACGGTGATCAGGTCGCGATCAGGTCGCAGACGAAGATCAGGGTCTCGCCCGGTCCGATCCGGCCACCGGCACCCCGGTCGCCGTACGCCAGGTGCGGCGGGATGATCAGCTGACGCCGGCCGCCCACCTTCATGCCCTGCACGCCCTGGTCCCAGCCGGGGATGACCTGGCCGACACCGAGCTGGAACTGCAGCGGCTTGCCGTGGTTCCAGGACGCGTCGAACTCCTCACCGGTCGAGAAGGCCACGCCCACGTAGTGCACGGAGACGGTGGCGCCCGCCTTCGCCTCCGGGCCGTCACCCTCCCAGATGTCCTTGATCTCAAGATCCGCCGGGGGCTCGCCGCCCGGGAAGTCCACCTCGGGCTTGTCGATGCTCACGTGTCGCTCCTGCGTGTCATTACGTCGTACGGAAACTGCAACGAGGCCAGTGTTTCATCTCCACGGCGGGCGGGCGCGGGGGCCCGTCCCGAAGCGCGGCGCTACATCTTCGCGAGGATGTCCACCGAGAAGACCAGCGTGGAATCCTTCTTGATGCCGCTGTCGGCCGGCGGGGAGTCGCCGTAGCCCAGGGCCGGCGGGACGACGATCAGGACCCGGCTGCCGACCTTCTTGCCGGTCAGCCCCTGCGACCAGCCCTTGACGACCTGCTGGAGGGAGAACGACGTCAGCGCGCTGCGGCTGTAACTGGAGTCGAACTCCTTGCCCGTGTCCCACAGCACACCCTTGTACTGCACCAGGACGGTGTCCTCGGCGGCCAGCTCCGCCCCGTCGCCCTCGATGACGTAGTTCGACACCAGGTCCTTCGGCGCGTCGCCCTTCGGGACCGTGATCTCCGGGGCCTTGCCGTCGGTGTTGGTGCCGACCTTCGGCAGATCGATGTCGTCCTGCGCGACATCGGTGCCCTTCGCGGAACTCTTCGCGTTGAACACATCCTGGATGTCGACCACGAAGACCAGCGTGTCGGTCCCCTTGATGCCCGCCTGCGCATTGCCCTGGGAGCCGTAACCCCAGGTCGGCGGGACGGCCAGCTCGACCCGGCTGCCCGCCTTCTTGCCCGCCAGGGCGTACCGCCAGCCGTCGATGATGCTGCCCGCGGCGAGCTGGATCACCAGCGGCGCCTTACGGTCGTAGGAATTGTCGAAGACCTTCGCGGAGTCCCAGACCTGACCCAGGTAGTTCGCCTGGACGTAGTCGTTCTCCGCGACCCTGGCGCCGCCGCCCGCGATCACCGTCCGCACCGCGAGCTGGTCCGACGGCTTCCCGCTGCCCTTCGCGATCGTCGGCTTCTCGTCGAACTTCGTGCCCGCCGTGATCGCGGGCAGCGGGCCGTCCACGATCTTCGGCGGTGGAGGGGCCGACTGACCGGCCGACGCGGACGGCGACGCCTCACTGCTGCTGGCCTGGCCGGAGTCGGAGCCGTCGTCCCCGCAGGCGGAAAGGGTGACCAGCCCTGCGGGAACGGCGATGAGGAGGGAGCGTCGGCGCACGGTGGGGGCCTCGTAATCGATCGATCTTGTGGTTTGCGTGCGCGCAACTCTACGACGTGAGCAGGGCGCCGTACGGGAAACGTACGGCGCCCGTGTTGCGTTCCGGCTGCACACCGGAACCTCCGGCTCACATCCCGGCGATCAGCTTCTCCACCCGGTCGTCGACCGAACGGAACGGGTCCTTGCACAACACCGTGCGCTGCGCCTGGTCGTTGAGCTTCAGATGCACCCAGTCCACCGTGAAGTCCCGGCGCTGCTCCTGGGCCCTGCGGATGAAGTCACCGCGCAGCCGGGCCCGAGTGGTCTGCGGCGGAACGGACTTGCCCTCGAAGATCTTCAAGTCGTTGCAGATCCGCGCGGCTTGTCCCTTGCGCTCCAGGAGGTAGTACAACCCCCTGCGGCGGTGGATGTCGTGGTAGGCGAGGTCTATCTGCGCCACGCGCGGATGCGACATCGTCATGTTGTTCTTGGCCCGGTACCGCTCGATGAGCTTGTACTTCATCACCCAGTCGATCTCGGTGCCGATCCGGTCCAGGTCCTCCGACTCGATCGAGTCGAGCGTACGGCCCCACAGCTCCAGGACCTGCTCGACGGTGCCCGTACGGATACCGCGGCGCTCACAGAAGTCCACGGCCTTCTCGTAGTACTCGCGCTGCACCTCCAGGGCGGACGCCTCACGGCCACTGGCCAGACGCACCTTGCGCCGGCCCGTGATGTCATGACTCACCTCACGGATCGCCCGGATCGGGTTCTCCAGGGTCAGATCACGCATCACCGTGCCCGCCTCGATCATGCGCAGCACCAGATCGGTCGCGCCGACCTTCAGCAGCATGGTCGTCTCGGACATGTTGGAATCGCCCACGATGACATGCAGCCGCCGGTAGCGCTCCGCGTCCGCGTGCGGCTCGTCGCGAGTGTTGATGATGGGACGGGAACGCGTCGTCGCCGAGGAGACGCCCTCCCAGATGTGCTCGGCGCGCTGACTGACGCAGTACACGGCACCGCGCGGAGTCTGCAGCACCTTGCCCGCGCCGCACAGCAGCTGACGGGTGACGAGGAACGGGATCAGAATGTCCGCGAGCCGGGAGAACTCCCCGTGCCGGGCCACCAGATAGTTCTCGTGGCAGCCGTAGGAGTTTCCCGCCGAGTCGGTGTTGTTCTTGAAGAGGTAGACGTCGCCCGCGATTCCTTCCTCGTGCAGGCGTCGTTCGGCGTCCACCAGGAGTCCTTCGAGAATGCGCTCGCCGGCCTTGTCGTGGGTGACCAGCTCGGTCACGTTGTCACATTCGGGTGTCGCGTATTCCGGATGTGACCCGACGTCCAGATACAGCCGGGCGCCGTTCCGCAGAAAGACATTGCTGCTGCGGCCCCATGACACGACACGGCGGAAGAGGTACCGCGCCACCTCGTCAGGCGACAGGCGGCGCTGTCCCCTGAACGTGCACGTGACGCCGTACTCGTTCTCCAGCCCGAAAATGCGGCGGTCCATGACTGAACATTACGCCCGTTCCCCTGAACTGAAACGGGGTTCGGCGGCACGGTTTGGATCATTTTCGGATACGGCCGCAATCACCCCTTCCCTGGCGGGAGCTGCGAGGACCCGCCCGGTGGCCAGCAGGACCAGCAACGACACCGCCCCCGCCAGCGCCGGGACCGCGAAGCCCCACCGCGCCCCACCGTGCTCGACCACCGGCCCGGCCAGCCCCGTACCCACCGAGGCACCCACCGTGAAGGTCGTCACCAGCCACGAGAACGCCTCCGTCACCGTCCCCTCCGGAGCGTGCCGGTCCACGATCACGAACGCGCACGCCAGCGCCGGCGCCAGGAACACACCCGCCACCGCCGTCAGCCCCGTCATCGCCACCGGGCCCGGGATCAGCAGCAGCGGCAGATAACACACCGCGAGCAGCGCCACCAGCACCCGCAGCCGCCGCTCCGGCACCCCCGACCACTGCCGCGCCCCGTACACCGTGCCACCGACCAGCGCGCCCAGCCCCAGCCCCGCCATCAGCCAGCCGTAGACCACATCACCGCCGCGGTCGTCCGCGTACGACACCGCCGCCACCGTGATCGAACCGAGCGCCATGCCCACGAACAGGAACCCACCCAGCAGCGCCAGCAGCCCCGGCGAACGCAGCGCGCCCAGCCAGTGCGCCTCTCGCGGCGCCGAACGCCACGCGCGCGACGGCGGCGTCACCACCACCGACAGCGCCCCGAGCACCCCGATGACGTTCAGCACCAGCAGCGCGGCCTGCGGCGACCACAGCGACACGCACAAGGTCACCAGCAGCGGGCCGACGGTGAACATCACCTCCTGCGCCACCGCGTCCATCGCGTACGCCGCGTGCACCTGGTCCGGCCGGCGCAGCACGGACGGCCACAGCGCCCGCAGGCCGCCCTCCAGCGGCGGTGTGAACAGCCCCGCCACCACCATGCAGACGTACGCGAGCGGCAACGGCCCGATCCCGGTGAACGCGAAGACACCCATGGCAGCCGCCGAGACCAGTACGGCGGGCAGCTGGACCCGCGGCTGCCCCAGCAGATCCACCAGCCGGCCCAGCAGCGGCTGACCGACCGCGTTCGCCACGCCGTAGACCGCCGCCAGCGCCCCCGCCAGGCTGTAGGAACCACCCTCCGCGCGGACGAAGAGCAGGATCGCGATCGGCGCCGTGGCGTTCGGCAGCCGCCCCACCAAGGTGCCCGCGAGCAGCCTCGCGGCGTACCGCGTCCTGAGTATCTCCAGATAGCCCGTGGCCATCGCGCACCTCTCCGAACCGAAGTGTTACGTATAACGTCGCGGGTCATACGTACCATGTGCGCTGTCCGGACGTCCACACAGAAGGAGCAGGCGCACGGTGGCAAACGCCAGCACACGCCCCACCAGCCGGGACGTCGCCCAGGCCGCGGGCGTCTCCCAGGCGGCCGTCTCCCTCGTCCTGGGCGACAAATGGCGCGGCCGGGTCTCCGAGACCACCGCCGAACGCGTCCGCGACGCCGCCCGCCGGCTCGGCTACCGCCCCAACCTCGCCGCCCGCAACCTGCGCCTCGGCCGCACCCGCACCATCCTCCTCGTCGTCCCCGCCCTCACCACCGAGTTCTTCGCCGGCGTCTACACCGGCGCCGCCCGCATCGCCGCCCAGCACGGCTTCGGCGTCGTCCTCTACCCCTCCCCCGAGGGCATCGGCCCCGCCCGCGACCCCTTCGCCTCCGCCCAGGCCGCCCTCGACGGGATCCTCGCCTCCTCCATGGCCGCCGACGCCCTCACCGCCCTGCGCGGCGGCGACCAACTCCCCCTCGTCATGCTCGACAGCGACCCCGACGGCAGCCTCGGCGCCGCCACCGTCAACCTCGACATCGCCGACGGCGTCCGCCAGGCCACCGACCACCTGCTCGCCCTCGGCCACCGCCGCATCCTGCACCTCGCCGCCGACATCGCCTCCTGGACCTTCGACGTACGCGCCCGGGAACTCGCCCTCCGCACCGCCGACGTCCCCGGCACCACCGTCCGCACCGTCCGCGCCGGCCTCGACATCGACGCCGCCCGCGCCGCCACCGAGACCGCCCTCACCGCACCCGGCCCCCGCCCCACCGCCGTCCTCTGCGACGACGACAAACTCGCCGCCGGCGCCTACAAAGCCGCCCGCCGCCTCGGCCTGCGCATCCCCGACGACCTCTCGGTCACCGGCCTCGACGACCTCGCCCTCGCCACCGCCATCGACCCCGAACTCACCACCGTCCGCCTCGACGCCGAACTCTTCGGCGAACGCGGAATGCAGGCCCTCCTGGCCGTCCTCCAAGGCCACGAACCCCCCGCCGGGGACATCCCCGTCGAACTCGTCCTCCGAGGCTCCACCGCACCACCGAAGGCCCCGGACAGCACACCGCCGCGCACCCCCTGACAAGGGGCGCGCGGCGGGTGGCTGAACTATCTGACGGAACCGATCGGCCGGACTCCCGACCTGACGCGCTACTCGTCCCCGGAACCCGAAGAGTCCGAGGAACCGGAGGAACCGGAGGAACCGGAGGAACCGGAAGAACCCGAGGACCCGGAGGAACCCGAGGAGCCCGACTCCGACGAACCCGACTCCGAGGAGTCCGACGCCTCCGCGGCACCGCTCTCCTCCGAGGAACCCGCACCCGCCTCCAGCAGACGAGCCAGCTGAGCACCGGTGATCCGCCGGAACTTACGCTTCTGAGGCCGCGTCCGATCCAGCACCGCGACCTCCAGACGCCCGGCCGGAATCTCCCGCTGCGTGCCGTTGGACTCACGCGAGAGCGCCTGCACCGCCAGTTTCAGCGCCTCGGCGAGCGTCATACCGTCCTGATGGCGCTGGTCCAGGTAATTGCTGATCAACTCGGCATTGCCGCCCACCGCGACCGAACCGTGCTCGTCCACGATCGACCCGTCGTGCGGCAACCGGTAGATCTGATCGCCCTCGGCCGTCTCCCCGACCTCCGCGACGACCAGCTCCACCTCGTACGGCTTCTCCGCCGCACTGGAGAAAATGGTGCCCAGCGTCTGCGCGTACACATTCGCCAGACCCCGCGCCGTCACATCGTCACGGTCGTAGGTGTAACCCCGCAGATCGGCGTAACGGACACCGCCGATGCGCAGATTCTCGTACTCGTTGTACTTGCCGGCCGCGGCGAAGCCGATCCGGTCGTAGATCTCGCTGAACTTGTGCAGCGCACGGGACGGATTCTCACCGACGAACACGATGCCGTCGGCGAACTGCAGCACAACCAGGCTGCGGCCCCGGGCGATGCCCTTACGGGCGTACTCGGCCCGGTCGGCCATGGCCTGCTGAGGTGAGACATAGAACGGCGTCGACACCGGTTATCCGTCCCTTTCTGTGGAGGTCACTCGATCACCTGGACAGGAAGCGCAGCCCGGCTACAGCAGCGCGGCCCGCGGACCGTCCGGCTGCTCCAGCCGCCGCTCCAGCACCGAACGGGCGATCTGCGCGGACTCCACCTCGGTCAACCTGCGGAAACCGTCATCCGTGATCACCGTGACGATGGGGTAGATCCGGCGCGCCACATCGGGACCACCGGTCGCCGAGTCGTCGTCGGCCGCGTCATAGAGGGCCTGCACCACCAAGGTGGTCGCCTGCTCCTCGTCGAGATCCTCACGGAAGAGCTTCTTCATGGCACCGCGCGCGAACACCGAGCCGGAGCCGGTGGCCGCATAGCCCTGCTCCTCGGAACGGCCACCGGTGACGTCGTAGGAGAAGATACGCCCCTTGCCGCGGTCCACGTCGTACCCCGCGAAGAGCGGGACCACGGCGAGGCCCTGCATGGCCATACCGAGATTGGAGCGGATCATCGTGGACAGCCGGTTCGCCTTGCCCTCCAGGGACAGCTGAGCGCCCTCGACCTTCTCGAAATGCTCCAGCTCCAACTGGAAGAGCTTGACCATCTCCACCGCCAGACCGGCCGTACCGGCGATCCCCACCGCCGAGTACTCGTCGGCCGGGAACACCTTCTCGATGTCCCGCTGCGCGATCACATTCCCCATCGTCGCCCGGCGGTCACCGGCCAGCACCACACCGCCGGGGAACGTCACCGCCACGATCGTCGTCCCGTGCGGGGCCTCGATGGCACCCTGCACCGGAGGCAGCTTGCGGTTGCCGGGAAGAACCTCCGGCTGGTGCTCCGACAGGAAGTCCACGAACGAGGACGACCCGGGCGTCAGGAAGGCAGCTGGTAGACGCCCCGTGCCACGAGTGTTGGCTTCCACGAGTTTCCTTCCAGATAGGCGGCAGCGCGACGGACCGCGTCGGGATCGTCTCCCAACTTGCCGATGGCCGAATTGCAGTTGAAGCACAGTACGCCACGGACCTTACCCGTCTTGTGGCAATGATCCACATGAATGGGCGGAGCCTTCAGGCAGATCACACACAGCCCCATCTGAGACGCGACCATCGCATCACGCTCAGCTTCGGTGAGGCCGTAGCTGCGTTTGAGGTGATCCTGACGCCCGCGTACGGCCCGACACGCCTTGCAGCGCGTCGACAGCCCGTCGGACGCCGTCGCGTTGCGATGCCACTCGCTGTGGGGCTTGATCTCTCCGCAGCTCCGGCAGAACTTGTGTCCCTCGGGCACATGAACCTTCTCCCGGACCGTCTTTCCCAGAGCCGCCCGGCGGCGCCGGTAGTGCGTCGCGCCGTACTCCGCCACGCACTCCCGGCAGTCCACCTGAAGGCCATCACGCCTGTTCCGATCCCGCGCGAAAGCTGCGAGGGGCAGCTCCCGCCCACACTTCCTGCACGGCTTCGCGGACGGCTCCTCCGCCACGCCTTCCTCCCCCATCATCTTCATTTCGAAGGCAAAGCGTCAGATCTGCCTCTACTCCCCACCTTTTTGCACGAAGGAGCGCACGAAGTCCTCGGCATTTTCCTCAAGTACGTCATCGATTTCGTCCAAGACGGAATCGACGTCGTCGTTGAGCTTCTCCTGGCGCTCCTTGAGGTCTTCGGAGACCTGCGCGTCCTGCGCCTGCTCCTCGACCTCCTCGTTGGAGCGTGTCGCCTTCTGCTGTCCGCCGCCGGTGTCCTTGGTCGCCATCACCCTCACCCCGCTCGGTTCGCCCGACAAACTCGGCATTGCTGCCGATCGGTCATGATCAGACCCTACTCGCCGGGTCTGACAACGGCCCCGTAGTTCTTCCAACGTACGGGGGCCATCTCGATGATTCCCTGGCGCGCGGATTTCCACCCTGCGCACCCGGGGTGCCAGGGGCTCGGTTCAGCCGCCGGAAAGCACCTTGACCAGGTCTTCCGCGGTCCGGCAGCGGTCGAGCAGCTCCTTGACGTGATTACGCGTTCCGCGAAGCGGTTCCAGGGTTGGGACCCGCTGGAGGGAGTCCCGGCCCGGTAGGTCGAAGATCACGGAGTCCCAGGAGGCGGCGGCGACGTCGTCGGCGTACTGCTCCAGGCAGCGCCCGCGGAAGTAGGCGCGGGTGTCCTCCGGTGGCTTGCCGATGGCGCGCTCGACCTCGGTCTCGTCCAGGAGCCGTTTGATGCGGCCCCGGGCGACGAGGCGGTTGTAGAGGCCCTTCTCGGGGCGTACGTCGGCGTACTGGAGGTCGACGAGCTGGAGGCGGGCGGCGTCCCAGTCGAGGCCGTCACGGCGTCGGTAGCCCTCCATGACCTCGCGTTTGGCGACCCAGTCCAGTTCGCCGGAGAGGCTCATGGGGTCGGTCTCCAGACGGGTGAGCACGTCCTCCCAGCGGGTGAGCACGTCCCGGGTCTGTTCGTCGGCGTCGGCGCCGTAGCGTTCTTCGACGTACTTGCGGGCGAGTTCGTAGTACTCCATCTGGAGCTGTACGGCGGTCAGGGTGCGACCGCTGCGGAGGGTGACCAGTCGTTTGAGGGTCGGGTCGTGGGAGACCCGGTGGAGGGTGCGGACGGGCTGGTCGACGGCGAGGTCCACGGCGATGAAGCCGTCCTCGATCATGGACAGGACCAGGGCGGTCGTGCCCAGTTTGAGGTAGGTGGAGATCTCCGAGAGGTTGGCGTCGCCGATGATGACATGGAGTCGGCGGTATTTCTCGGCGTCGGCGTGGGGCTCGTCCCGGGTGTTGATGATGGGCCGTTTGAGGGTTGTTTCCAGGCCGACCTCGACTTCGAAGTAGTCGGCGCGCTGGCTGAGCTGGAAGCCGTGGTCGTGGCCGTCCTGGCCGATGCCGACGCGGCCGGCGCCGGTGAAGACCTGGCGGGAGACGAAGAAGGGCGTGAGGTGGCGCACGATGTCCGAGAAGGGGGTCTCCCGCTTCATCAGGTAGTTCTCGTGCGTGCCGTAGGAGGCGCCCTTGTTGTCGGTGTTGTTCTTGTAGAGGTGGATCGGCTGGGCGCCGGGGAGCTGGGCGGCTCGTTCGGCGGCCTCGGCCATGATGCGTTCGCCCGCCTTGTCCCAGAGGACGGCGTCGCGGGGGTTGGTGACCTCGGGGGCGCTGTATTCGGGGTGGGCGTGGTCGACGTAGAGCCGGGCGCCGTTGGTGAGGATGACGTTGGCGAGGCCGATGTCCTCGTCGGTGAGCTGGCTGGCGTCGGCGGACTCGCGGGCGAGGTCGAAGCCCCGTGCGTCCCGGAGCGGGTTCTCCTCCTCGAAGTCCCAGCGGGCCCGGCGGGCGCGGTGCATCGCCGCCGCGTAGGCGTTGACGATCTGGGACGAGGTGAGCATGGCATTGGCATTGGGGTGGCCGGGGACGGAGATCCCGTACTCCGTCTCGATGCCCATTACTCGCCGTACGGTCATGCGGCCCTCCTTGCCCGGCAGCGCCCTCGGTCGTGGGCGTCGCTCGCGTACCGCTGGTGCTCCGGTGCTTGTGCGGTGCCCGTCCCCGCACTGCGCGACCCGGCGGTACGGAAGAGCCTAGAACGGCTTTGCGCTGGTGTGGAGATCATTTGCGTCATTGCCTGCTCCAGCCGTGGCCTGAAAAACAGTCGGCTGCGGGTACCCGGTGAGGGCACCCGCAGCCGCCCTGCTTTTTACAGGTACTGTCCGGTGTTCGCCACCGTGTCGATGGAGCGGCCGGTGTCGGCGCCCTGCTTTCCGGTGATGAGGGTGCGGATGTAGACGATCCGCTCGCCCTTCTTTCCGGAGATACGGGCCCAGTCGTCCGGGTTGGTGGTGTTGGGGAGGTCCTCGTTCTCCTTGAACTCGTCCACGCAAGCCTGGAGGAGGTGGGAGACGCGGAGGCCCTTCTGGTTGTGTTCGAGGAAGTCCTTGATCGCCATTTTCTTGGCGCGGCCCACGATGTTCTCGATCATGGCGCCGGAATTGAAGTCCTTGAAGTAGAGGACTTCCTTGTCGCCGTTGGCGTAGGTGACTTCCAGGAAGCGGTTTTCCTCGGATTCGGTGTACATGTGTTCCACGGCCGTCTGGATCATGCTTTCGACGGTGCCGCTCCGGGAGCCGCCGTGCTCGGCGAGGTCGTCGCCGTGGAGCGGGAGGCGCTCGGTGAGGTACTTGCCGAAGATGTCCTTGGCGGCTTCGGCGTCCGGGCGCTCGATCTTGATCTTCACATCGAGGCGGCCGGGGCGCAGGATGGCGGGGTCGATCATGTCCTCGCGGTTGGAGGCGCCGATCACGACCACGTTCTCCAGGCCCTCCACGCCGTCGATCTCGGCGAGGAGCTGGGGGACGATGGTGTTCTCCACGTCCGAGCTGACGCCGGAGCCGCGGGTGCGGAAGAGGGATTCCATCTCGTCGAAGAAGACGATGACGGGGGTTCCCTCGCTGGCCTTCTCGCGGGCACGCTGGAAGACGAGGCGGATCTGCCGCTCGGTCTCGCCGACGTACTTGTTGAGCAGTTCCGGGCCCTTGATGTTGAGGAAGAAGCTCTTGCCTGCGGCCTGGCCGGTGACTTCGGCGACCTTTTTGGCCAGCGAGTTGGCGACGGCCTTGGCGATGAGCGTCTTGCCGCATCCGGGGGGTCCGTAGAGCAGGACGCCCTTGGGCGGGCGCAGTTCGTGCTCCTTGAACAGGTCGGGGTAGAGATAGGGCAGCTCGACCGCGTCGCGGATGGCCTCGATCTGGTTGCCGAGGCCGCCGATGGCCTCGTAGCCGATGTCGGGGACCTCTTCGAGGACGAGTTCCTCGACCTCGCTCTTGGGTACGACCTCGTAGACGTATCCGGAGCGGGGTTCGAGGAGCAGGGCGTCGCCGGGGCGGATGGTGACGTCCAGCAGGGGCTCGGCGAGCCTTACCACTCGTTCCTCGTCGGTGTGCCCGAGCACCAGGGCGCGCTCGCCGTCCTCAAGGATCTCCTTGAGGGTGACGATGTCGCCGACGCGCTCGTACTTCATGGCCTCGACCACGTTGAGCGCTTCGTTGAGCATGACTTCCTGGCCGCGGCGCAGTCCGTCGAGCTCGACGCTCGGGCTGACGTTCACCCGGAGTTTGCGGCCTCCGGTGAAGATGTCGGCCGTGCCGTCCTCGTTGGCCTCCAGGAAGACTCCGAAGCCGGCCGGTGGCTGTGCGAGCCGGTCGACCTCTTCCTTGAGGGCCACGATCTGGTCGCGGGCCTCGCGGAGGGTGTTGGCCAGTCGTTCGTTCTGGGCGGAGACACCGGCCAGGTTGGTCTGCAGCTCGACGATCCGCTCCTCGAGAATCCTCGTGTGTCGCGGAGAGTCGGCGAGCTTGCGTCGCAGGACGGCGATCTCCTGCTCAAGGTAGGCAATCTGCCCTGCCGGGTCGTCGGACCCGCGTCCCGGGCGGATGCCGCGGTTCATGTCGTCGTCGTGGGCTGCCACGGTCCTCACCTCCTCCAAGGGGAGCTGGACGCTTCCAGACCCTACCTGGGTGGGTGTCGATTGAAACCCCTAGATCACAAAGACTGTCAAGGTGTGTCGTCGGTCACCCTGCGCTCTCCCTCACGCCGTCTGGATACCCACTCAACGCCTGACAGAAGCGGGCTGTTCCAAGTCGAGAGCTGTCAAAACCCTTCGCGATGGGCAGGAGTTGCCCACGCGGGCGGCCGGACTGCCTGCGTCGAGGCGGTTTCGGGTGGGTGCGTGGCGGGGGTCGGGGGGTGGTGGGGCGGGGTGCGGGCGGGTCGCGGTGGGCGCGGGTTCCCGCTCGGCGGGTGGTGACGGAGCGTGGTCACGCGCGCGGCGGGTGGGTGCGGGCCGGGCGCGGTTCGGGCGGGGTTTCAGCGGTGGGCATAGAGGGTGGTGTCGGGCTTGGTGGGTGCGGCGGCGGGGGGTGAGGTGTAAGCGGAGGGGTACCCTCGGTAACCATGACGCTCGTGCGGGTGCGTGGGGTGTGCTGGGCTGTGGTGGGGCTGGGGCTGGGGGGTGTGGGGGTGGCGGGTGTGCGGGGCTGCGGTCCGGCGGGTGTGCGGGGCGCGCTGGGTGGGGGTGCTCCGGCAGGCTGCGGGTCCCGCTGGGTGCGAGTGGCTCGCCGGGTGGGTGTCCCCGCCGGGCGGGGTGCGTCCCTGCCGGCGGGGTGTGTCTTCGCTGTGGGGGTGTCTCGCTGGGCTTCGCGAGGGGCAGGGCTGTGTGGGGTCCGGTGTCGGTCCGGTCGGGTCGCGGGGGTCAGACGCTGCGGGTGCCCGAGGACTCGGAGCGGAGGAAGGATCCGTCCTTCCACTCCCACTTCGGGTGCTCGGTGACATCGGGGCAGCAGGTGGGTACGTCGGAGGCGGAGTAGCCGAGCAGGGTGGCGTACAGGGCGCCGTCGCGTATCGCGAACTCCTTGACCTTGGAGCGGTCCTTGGGGTCGACGAGGGTGGCGACGACGCGTGGCCGGTTCGCGTCCGTGCCCTGGGTGAGGACGTACACCCCGTCGGGGGGTGTGCTCATTCCGGCGTCGCAGTGCACCACGGCGACGGTCTCGGGGCGGCCGTCGCCGTCGAGGTCGCCGGAGGTCTGCCGTGCGACGACGGGGTCGACGGGTCCGCAGTCGATCGGGAAGGTGACGCCCTCGGTGGACGGGGGCGCGGCGGCGGGCGCGGGCCGGGGTGCGCGGTCCTGTGGTGCGGCGGCGGTGGCCGCGTCGGGCTGCATCAGCGAGGAGAGGGCGACGACACCGGCGAGCGCGGTCGCGGTGGCGAGCCAGTGGATGGGGCGGGTGTGTGCGTGGGCCTGGGCCAGTTCCGGGACGGCGGATTGCTGCACGAGGAGTGTCTCCTGTGAGGGCTGTGCCGGTGGGGTGGCCAGCATGGTGCCACACGTCGCGGTGCGGGGGAACGGCGGGGTGGGTGTGGCCGGTGGGGAGCTGACGTGGTGTCGGCCTCGACGGCGTGGCCCCGTGGGTGCAACGAAGGGGCGCCGCGTCCGAGTTCCCTGTCGGGGACGGGAACGGGGGCGCGGCGCCGGGTCGTTGAGGGGGTGGGTCGGGCGGTGGCGTGGGCCGTGGTGCCCGGCCGGGTCAGCGTCCGGTCATGCCGCCGTCGGCGTTGGGGCCGGAGTAGTCCTCGCCGTAGGCGCCCTTGGCGGGGCGGCGTCGGCGCATGGGCGGCTCGACGCCGTCGGCGAGGCGGCGGGCGGTGAGGAGGAAGCCGGTGTGGCCGATCATCCGGTGGTCCGGGCGGACGGCGAGGCCCTCGATGTGCCAGTTACGGATCATCGACTCCCAGGCGGTCGGCTCGTTGAAGGAGCCGATCTCGCGGATGGACTCCACGGTCCGGGCGAGCTGGGTGGTGGTGGCGACGTAGCAGCAGAGGATGCCGCCGGGGACGAGCGCCTTGGAGACGGCGTCCAGGCATTCCCAGGGGGCGAGCATGTCGAGGATGACACGGTCGACGTCGGTGTCGGACAGGTTGTCCTGGAGGTCGCCGACGGTGAGCTGCCAGGCGGGGTGGGGGCCGCCGAAGTAGCGTTCCACGTTCTGCTGGGCGATGTCGGCGAAGTCGGCGCGGCGTTCGTAGGAGTGGAGCATGCCCTGGTCGCCGATGGCGCGCAGCAGGAAGCTGCTGAGCGAGCCGGAGCCGACGCCCGCCTCCACGACGCGGGCGCCGGGGAAGATGTCGGCGAAGGCGAGGATCTGTCCCGCGTCCTTCGGGTAGACGACGGCCGCCCCGCGGGGCATGGACAGGACATAGTCGGGGAGCAGGGGGCGCAGCGCGAGGTAGGCGACGTTTCCGGTGGTGCGGACAACGCTGCCTTCGGGTGCGCCGATCAGTTCGTCGTGCGGGAAGGAGCCCTTGTGGGTGTGGAAGTTCTTCCCGGCTTCGAGTGTGAACGTGTAGTGACGGCCCTTGGGGTCGGTCAGCTGAACCTGGTCCCCGACCTTGAAGGGCCCGCGCCTGCGGGCGGCACCGGTCGGTTCGGACATGTGACCAGCCTACCGGCCCCGGGGCGGGCCGCCGACCACGGCGTCCTTAGGGCCTGGCCATGGCTCTGACGAAGGCGCGTTCGACGTCGGCGGCGGAGAGGACGCCGTAGATCTCGCCGGTCTCCTCCACGACGAGGTACTCGGTGGCGGGGGTGGCGCGCAGGGTCTCCAGGAGGTCTTCCCCGGCCAGTTCGGCGGAGACGCGCATGCCGTCGGTGAGGTCGTGGGCGAGGCCGCTGACGGGGACCCAGGGGCGGCGGTGTTCGGGTACGCCGACGATGGCGGCCTCGCGGACGAGGGAGAGGGGGTTGCCGTCGCCGTCGACCACGACGAGGGCGCGGGCGCCGGAGGCGTTGGCGCGGCGCAGGGCCTCGGAGAGGGGGGTGTCGCTCTGGACGGGGACGGCGCGGCGGGTGAGGGTGCGGGCGCGCAGTTCGGGCAGGTGTTCGCGCAGTCGGGCGACGCGGAGGCTGTTGCCGGCGCCGGTCCAGATGATCGCGGCGAGGATGGCGGCCAGCAGGGCGTCCATGACGGTGTCCATGCCGACGTTGTCGGCGGCGCCGCTGCCGAGGGCGCCGGACTGGGTCAGCAGGGGCAGGCCGATGAGGACGGAGACGGCGAGGGCGCGGCCGACCCAGGCGGCGGCGACGGTGCCGCTCATGGGGCGGCCGGTGATCTTCCAGACGACGGCGCGGAGCATGCGTCCGCCGTCGAGCGGGAGGCCGGGCAGCAGGTTGAACGCGGCGACGATGAGGTTGGAGATCATCAGCCCGGCGAGCAGGACGCCGGGGACGGTGCCGGGTTCCACGACCTGCATGGCGAGGTAGAAGAGGCCGCCGAGGACGAGGGAGAGCAGGGGGCCGACGAAGGCCAGGACGAATTCCCTGCCGGGTGTCTCGGCTTCCTTCTCGATCTCGGAGACCCCGCCGAAGAACTGGAGCTGGATGCGGCGGACCGGGAGTTTGAAGCGGAGCGCGGCGACCGTGTGGGCGAGTTCGTGGACCAGGACGGAGGCGTAGAACGCGACGGCGAAGAAGAGGGAGACCAGGTAGCGCGCGCCGCCCAGTTCGGGCAGGACGCGGTCGAGCTGTCCGCCGAACACCCAGGTGATCAGTGCCGCGACGAGGAACCAGCTGGGCGCGACGTACACGGGTACGCCGAAGGGGCGCCCCATGAGCAGTCCGCCTCCGGGACCCGGGGGCCGTTTCGGGGGGCGTCCGTCGGTGGTGCCGGTGTGTGCGTGGGCGTGGGCGCGATCGGGGTGCGTGTCGTGGCCGGCACCGGGGGTCTTGGAGAGGTCGGGGGGTGCGGCGGGGCGGTTGTCCGACGCCGGTGCGGCGGGGTGGGTGGGCTGGGCCGGTGAGGGAGCTGCGGGGTGGGTGGGCTGCGCCGGTGAGGGGGCTGCGGGCTCGGCCGGCCCCGCGGGCTCGGTGGGCTCAGCAGGCACCGGTGCCGTGGGCTCGGTGGGCGTCTCCGGTCCGGAGGAAGGCTTCGCGGGCTCGGATGAGCCCACCGGTTCCGGGGCTGTGGGATCGCCGGGAGCAGCGGACTGCGGCGGCTGTGGGGCCGTGGGATCGGCGGGCTGCGTCGGCGCTGGTGTCGCGGGATCGCCGGGCTGCGTCCGCTGTGGGGCCGTGGGCTTCGCGGGGTCCGGTGACTCCGGGGTGGCGGGCTCGGCCGGGGTCGGAGGGTGGGGCTCCGTGGGGGTGGCCGGTGGGGTGGGGGCGGGGGGCGGCGACGACGGGGCCCGCTTCTGCGACGGGGCGTCGGTGGCGGGGTCCGGGTGGTCCGTGCCGTCCGCCGCCCGGGCCGCTGCATCCCGCTCCGTCGGTTCGGGGGCCGGGTCGGGGCGCGGGTGGTCGGAGTCAGGTGCCGTCGGCGCCGTGGGGGGCTCGGTCGGCTCTTCGTTCTCCGACCGCGGCTGCCGGCTCCCGCCGCTCTCGTCCACGATGTCCCCTCGTTCGAAGCGTCTTCCGCTCCTGCGGGGCGGAAGGGTCCTGAGGTCGATGGTATGCGGCCGGGGCAGCGCACCACGCCCCGGCACCCCTTCGGTTTCCCCTCCCGGCGACGCCCGTCGCCTTTCGTCGCTCCCGTCGCCGCGTGACCCTCGCGTCACCGTCCGTCGCCCCCCTCTTCCGGTCTTCCGCTGTTCCGCGCCTCCGCCGACGCCACTCGTCAGCTCTGGTCTCGGCCCCTCGCCTACCCTCCCTCCGCGCGATCTTGCACAGCCCCTCCCCCGCCCCTGGGCGACGCGGGTGGGTCACTGTCAGTGGTGGGTCGTATGGTCTGTGGCATGGAGAGCAGCAGCGGGGGCGACGGGACGGGCCCCGACGGCGGTACGGCGAGGGCGGCGACGCTGGTCGTGGACGCGGGGGGCGACCAGGTGACGGGAGGGGCGGAGGCGGCGCCGGGGGCGCGGTCGGTCGTCATAGCGCCGTCGTCGCTGTCCCCGTCGCGCGCCGGTGATTTCATGCGGTGTCCGCTGCTGTACCGGTTCCGGGTGATCGACCGGCTGCCGGAGAAGCCGTCGGAGGCGGCGACCCGGGGGACGCTGGTGCACGCGGTGCTGGAGCGGCTGTTCGACGCCCCGGCCGGGGAGCGTACGGCGCCGCGGGCGAAGTCGCTGATCCCGGGCCAGTGGGACCGGCTGCGGGAGAGCCGTCCGGAGCTGGCGGAGCTGTTCGCGGACGACCCGGAGGGCGGCCGGCTGGCGCGGTGGCTGACCGAGGCGGAGCAGTTGGTGGAGCGCTGGTTCTCGCTGGAGGATCCGACGCGGCTGGAGCCGGCCGAGCGGGAGCTGTTCGTGGAGGCCGAGCTGGAGTCGGGGCTGCGGCTGCGCGGGATCATCGACCGGGTGGACGTGGCGCCGACGGGTGAGGTGCGGATCGTCGACTACAAGACGGGCAAGGCGCCCCGGCCGGAGTACGCCGAGGAAGCGCTGTTCCAGATGAAGTTCTACGCGCTGGTGGTGTGGCGGCTGAAGAAGGTCGTGCCGCGGCGGTTGCAGCTGGTGTATCTCGGCAGTGGTGATGTGCTGACCTACGATCCGGTCCTCGCCGATCTGGAGCGGGTGGAGCGCAGGCTGCTGGCGCTGTGGGAGGCGATCCGGCAGGCGACCGAGACCGGGGACTGGCGGCCCCGGCAGACCCGGTTGTGCGGGTGGTGCGACCACCAGGCGGTGTGTCCGGAGTTCGGTGGCACTCCCCCGCCGTATCCGCTGCCGGTGAGGGCGGCCGACCCGGGTCCGGACGAGCAGGGCAGAATGGGGCCGGACTAGCGAAGGAGACTTACGTGGCCATCCGCGTCCTACTGGTCGACGACCAGCCGCTGCTGCGCACCGGCTTCCGGATGATTCTGGAGGCCGAGCAGGACATCGCGGTCGTCGGTGAGGCCGGAGACGGCCTTCAGGCCCTCGACCAGGTGCGTGCTCTGCAACCCGATGTCGTGCTCATGGACATCCGTATGCCGCGGATGGACGGTGTGGAGGCGACCCGCCAGATCACCGGTCCGGGGCGGGACGGTCCGGCGAAGGTGCTGGTGCTGACCACTTTCGACCTGGACGAGTATGTGGTGGAGGCGCTGCGGGCCGGTGCCAGCGGCTTCCTGTTGAAGGACGCTCCGGCCAATGAGCTGGTGCAGGCGATCCGGGTGGTGGCGGCCGGTGAGGCGATGCTGGCGCCGAGCATCACCCGGCGGCTGCTCGACAAGTACGCCACGCATCTGCCGTCGGGGGACGAGCCGGTGCCGGACACCCTGCACACCCTCACCGATCGTGAGGTGGAGGTGCTGAAGCTGGTGGCGCGCGGGCTGTCGAACGCGGAGATCGCGGCCGATCTGTTCGTCAGTGAGACGACGGTCAAGACGCATGTGGGTCATGTGCTGACCAAGCTGGGGCTGCGGGACCGGGTGCAGGCGGCGGTGTACGCGTACGAGAGCGGTCTGGTGCGGCCGGGCGCGCAGTAGCGTCGTCGCGGGCCGGAGCGGCGCGCGCGGTGCGGTGCGAGCGGCGCGCGGTGCGAGCAAGGGGAAGGGCGCCTCGTCCAGGGATGAGGCGCCCTTCTCATGTGTGTGCCGGGTGGTGTCGGTCAGCTCTTGCTGATCTCCCAGAAGCGGAACACCGTGGACGCGTCCAGGCAGTACTCCAGGCCGTAGACGCCGTCGCGGACGACGGCGTACTGCTTGGCCTGCCAGACCGGGATCATGGGGACTTCCTGGGCGACCAGGTCCTGGAGCCGGCCGTAGTCGGCGTCGGTGGCGGCGCGCTCGCTCTCGGCGGCGGTGCGCGGGATCAGGGTGCCGGTGATGGTGTCGTTGGTGTAGTTGTTGCCGAGGACGTTGCCCTCGCCGAAGAACGGGGCGGTGAAGTTGTCGGGGTCGGGGTAGTCCGGGACCCAGCCCTTGACGTAGACGCCGTACTTGCCGTCGGCGATGTCCTTCTCGTACTGGTCGAAGGGGACGGACTTGACCTCGGCGTCGAACAGGCCGCTCCTGTTGAGCTGGCCGGCGATCGCCTTGAGTTCCTGGTCGGTGGCGGGGCCGTAGCGCGAGGGGGTGGACCAGAGGGTGAGGTCGACCTTCTCGGTGATGCCGTCCGCGACGAGGGCCTGTTGGGCCTTGGTCTTGGAGGGGCTGGCGCCGTAGGTGTCGAAGAAGGCGGTGTTGTGGCCGCTGATGCCCGCCGGGATGATCGAGTACAGGGGGGTGGCGGTGCCCTCGTGGACCTCTTCGACCAGGGCTTCGCGGTCGAGGAGGTGGGCGATGGCCTTGCGGACGCCGAGTTGTCCGGTGACGGGGTCGTCCATGTTGAAGACGAGGTGCTGGACCTCGGCGCTGCTGCCTTCGACGACTTCGGTGCCGGTGCCGTCGGAGGTGCGGTCGATGTCGGCGATGTCGCCGGCGCTCAGTCCTCGGTAGGCGACATCGACGTCGCCCTTCTGGAGGGCCTGCTTGAGGGCTTTCTGGTCGCCGTCGAAGAAGGTGAGGGTGACGCCCTCGTTGTCGATCTCGGCGGTGCCCTTGTAGTGCTCGTTGACGGAGAACACGGCCCGGTCCTCGGTGAAGGACTCCAGCTTGTAGGGGCCGGAGCCGACCGCTTCGCCGTCCTCGCGCAGTCCGCCGGAGTCGTACTGGCGGTGGTCCACGATGGAGCCGGCGCCGGACGCGATCTTGCTGGGGAAGGTGGCGTCGGCGGTCTTGAGGTGGAAGAGGACGGTCTTGTCGTCGGGGGTCTCGACCCGGTCGAGGGTCGGGAACATGACGGCGGGCCCGTCGGGGTCGTCGATCTTCAGCAGACGGTCGAAGGAGTACTTGACGTCCTTCGAGGTGAGCGCGTCACCGTTGCTGAACTTGAGGCCGTCCTTCAGGGTGCATTTGTACTGCTTGGCGGAGGCGTCCGTGAAGGCGCAGCTCTCCGCGGCCTCGGGCTGGGGCTCGACGCCGCCCTTGGGGAAGCTGAGCAGTGACTGGAAGACGTTGTTGAACAACAGCCATGAGCCCGGGTCGTAGCCGGAGGCCGGGTCGGTGGCGAGGACGTCGTCGGACATGCCGATGACCACGTTGCCGTCGTCTCCCCCGGCGCCGTTCTCCGTGCCGCACGCGGTCAGCAGACCGCCGGCCAGTCCTGCCACGATCGGCAGGACGGGCCACTGGTTGCGCTTGTTCACCTGTGAGTGCCTTGTCGTCGTTCTTGTCGGACCTGTCGGCGTGCTGTGCGCTCCGGCCTGCACCCGCCGGGACGCGAAGACCGGGCCGGCCCGGGGGCCGGCCCGTGAGGGTTCCGTCGCCGGCCTGGGTCACCGGCGGTTCGCGGTTCCGCTCCGGCCGACAGAGCCGGGGCGGAGGGTCAGCCGCCCACTCCGCGGTTCAGCTCCCACAGCTGAAGGGTGGAGGAGGAGTTGACGACGTAGGCCGTGCCCGTGATGTCGTCGCGGGCGGCGACATACTGCTTGCCCTGCCAGAGCGGGAGCAGGGGGACGTCCTCGGCGACGATGTCCTGGATCTCGGTGAGGGGGTCGCTGGCGGCGAGACGGTCGGCCTCGCGGCGGGACTGCGGGATCAGGGAGTCGATGATCCGGTTGTTCGCGTAGGGCGAGTTGAGGAAGTTGTCCTCGTCCAGGAAGGGGGCGATGAAGTTGTCGGCGTCGGGGAAGTCGGGGAACCAGCCCATGCCGTAGACCTCGTAGGAGCCCTTGCGTTCGGCGGGGACGAAGGCGTCCCAGGCGGTGCCCTTGATGGTGACGTCGAACAGGCCGCTGTCGTTGAGCTGCTTGCGCAGCAGTTCGAACTCCTGCTGGGTGGCGGCGCCGTAGTGGTCGGTCGTGTAGTTCAGGGTGAGTTTGACCGGGGTGGCGACGTTGGCGTCGGTGAGCAGGTTCTTGGCCTTGGTGACGTCGGGGTCGCCGTACTTGTTGAAGAACGAGTTGGAGTGGCCGGTGATGGCAGCCGGGACCATCGAGTACAGCGGCTCGGCCTGGGTGCCGTAGACCTTGGAGACGAGGGCGCTGCGGTCGATGAGCTGGGCCATGGCCTGGCGGACGGCCTTGTCGCGGACGGTGGCGGCGTCGGTGTCGAAGCCCAGGTAGCGGATCTCCAGGCCCTGGATCTCGACGAGTTCGATGTCGGTGTCGGCGCTCTCGGAGAGCTTCTGGATCTGCTCGGGGGACATCGAGCGGGTCATCACGTCGATGTCGCCCTTCTCCAGGGCGCCGCCCATCGTGTCGGCGTCCTTGAAGGAGCGCAGGTCGACCTTCTCGTTGTTGACCTTGAGGGAACCCTTGTAGTGGGGGTTCTTGGTGAACGCGGCGGAGACCATCTCGCCGTCCTTCACCTCGGGCTTGAGGGTGTAGGGCCCGGAGCCGGAGATCTCGAAGCCGTCACGGAGCTTGTCCTTGGCGTAGTCGTCGGGGTTGACGATGCCGGCGACGGGGGTGGAGAGCTTGTACGGGAAGGTGGCGTCGGAGGTCTTGAGGTGGAAGATGACCTCGCGGTCGCCGGAGGTCTCGACGGTGTCGATGGTCGAGAGCAGGGCGAAGACGCCGCTGTCGGCCTCGATGGCGCGGGCCCGGTCGACGGAGTACTTGACGTCCTCGGCGGTGACGGTGCCGCCGTCGGAGAACTTCAGTCCCTCGCGCAGCTTGCAGACGTAGCGTTCGTTGCCGGTGTCGGTGAACCGGCAGCTCTCGGCGGCCTCGGGGACGGGTTCGCCCTCGCCCCGGGGCTGGATCATGAGGGTCTGCACGGTCTGGCGCAGTACGTTCCAGCTGCCGACGTCGTAGGAGTAGGCGGGGTCGACGGGCGCGGGTGCGTCCTTGGTGGCGATGAACCGGTCGGTGGTACCCGTGACGATCGCGTCGCCCCCGTCGCTGCCGCCGTCGGATCCCCCACAGGCTGCCAGCGCCGGGACGAGCAGACCGGCCACGGCCGGCAGCACCAGAATCTTGCGGTTCATGCTCGGGTTTCTCCAGGGCGTCGGGTCCGTGCATCACGCATGCAGGGGTGTCGCAGCGGAGCACGGGGGAGGGAGTGAGGGTCTCGTCACGAGATTAGTCGGCGCTCGCACCAGGGCCGTCGGCCCGTGGAGTTGAGGCCCCATCACGCTGCGAAACCGGGTGTGGACGCATTGAAAACCCGACAGCGGAAGGATTCGTGCAGGATTTCACCAATCGGGACACAAAGGCGCCTCGACGGCGGCCCGGCGGAGGCGACATGGGGGCGGAAGGCACAGCGGTGACACCCTGTCGAGCCCCTGTGGAGTGGCGAACCTCACACCCTCAACCAGAGATGTGAACACCGGAATTCAGTCATCCGGGCGAGGGGAATTCATAAGGACGAGAGAGCGTGGAATTGTGCCGTCCAGGCCGTCGTACGCTCCGTGAACAGTTGGGGCATTTCTGTCATCGGGTGGCCATCAGGCCATGCAGAAATGCCAGGTTCACCTCTTCCAGGGAGTTCACCACGGTGCGTCGGGCGGCGGGTGCGATGGGGGCGACGGAGGGCACGGCGACGACATGGCAGCCGGCCGCCTCGGCGGCGGCGACACCGGTCGCGGTGTCCTCGATGACCGCGCATCTGGCCGGATCCACTCCGAGCCCGACGGCGGCGTGGAGGTAGGGGTCGGGGTGGGGCTTGGTGCGCGGCACCTCGTCGCCGGCGACGGTGAGGGCGAAGTGCTGGGGACCGAGCGAGGTGAGGACACGGTCGATGATGCGCCGGTGGGAGGCGGAGACCAGGGCGGTGGGGACACGCTGGGCGGCGAGTTCGGCGAGCAGCCGGGCGGCGCCGGGCATCAGGGGCACGGCGCGGTCGATCCGGTCCTCGAAGCCCTGGTTGAGCAGGATGGTGAGGTCGGCGAGCGCGATGTCGGCGCCGGTGGCCTCGATGAGGAACCCGGCGCTGCGGGTCATCGGGCCGCCGACGACGACATGGCGCCAGGAGTCGTCGAGGGCGTGGCCGAGGCCGGCGAAGACCTCGACCTCGACGTCCCACCAGAAGCCCTCGCTGTCCACCAGGGTTCCGTCCATGTCGAGGAGCACGGCCTGCAAGCCCGATCCCTCGGCCGTACGGGTGCCGAGGGCGGGGACGGTGGTCGTCATGCGGCGTACCTCCTTGAGGGACGACCAGGCCGGTTCCCGTGCGGGGAACCGGCCTGCGATGGACCGACCAGTGTACGTCGCCTTCGGCCGGAGTGCCGGGTGAGCCGGTCCGGGGCCGTGCGGGCCGTTGCCGTGGCGGTGGCCGTGGCCGTGGCCGTACGGGCGGTGCGCGGGTGGGCCGTGCGGGCCGTGCGGGCCGTGGGCGTACGGACGGTGCCGCGGGTGGGCCCGGGACCACGACCCCGCGGACGGTGCGCGGGGTCGTGCGCGGGCGGCCCGGCGCCACGGCGGGGGAGGCCGCTCCCTCACCGTGGGTGAGCGGCGCTCACCGGGCGTTGAAGTACTTGGCCTCCGGGTGGTGGATCACGATGGCGTCGGTGGACTGCTCGGGGTGGAGCTGGAACTCCTCCGAGAGCTGTACGCCGATCCGCTCGGGCTCCAGCAGTTCGGCGATCTTGGCCCGGTCCTCCAGGTCGGGGCAGGCGCCGTAGCCGAGGGAGAAGCGGGCGCCGCGGTACTTGAGCGCGAACATGTCCTCGACGTCGGCCGGGTCCTCGCCGGCGAAGCCGAGTTCGGAGCGCACCCGGGCGTGCCAGTACTCGGCGAGGGCTTCGGCCAGTTGCACGGACAGGCCGTGCAGTTCGAGGTAGTCGCGGTAGGCGTCGGCCTCGAAGAGGCGGGCGGTCTCCTCGCCGATGCGGGAGCCCACGGTGACGACCTGGAGGCCGACGACATCGGTCTCGCCGGACTCCTCGGGGCGGAAGAAGTCGGCGAGGCACAGGCGGCGGCCCCGGCGCTGGCGGGGGAAGGTGAAGCGGGTGCGTTCGTTGCCGTCGTCGTCCAGGAGGATCAGGTCGTCGTCCTTGGAGACACAGGGGAAGTAGCCGTAGACCACGGCCGCCTCCAGCAGGTTCTCCGTCTGGAGCCGGTCCAGCAGTCCGCGCAGCCGGGGGCGGCCCTCGGTCTCGACCAGTTCCTCGTAGGTCGGTCCTTCACCGGTGCGGGCCTGTTTGAGGCCCCACTGGCCCTTGAAGAGGGCGCCCTCGTCCAGCCAGGAGGCGTACTCCTTGAGCTGGATGCCCTTGATGACGCGGGTGCCGCGGAACGGCGGTTCGGGGATCGGGTTGTCGGTGGCGACGTCGGAGCGGACGTGCCCTTCCTCGGGCCGCTCCTCGGCCACCGCGTTCGCCGTGGCGCGCACCCGGCGCTGCTTCAGCTCGGGCAGCTTGACGCCGGGCACGCCGCGCTTGACGCCGATCAGGGCGTCCATGAGGCGCAGCCCCTCGAAGGCGTCGCGGGCGTAGCGGACCTCGCCCTGGTAGACCTCGTGGAGGTCCTGTTCGACGTAGGCGCGGGTGAGGGCGGCGCCGCCGAGGATGACGGGGTAGTCGGCGGCGAGGCCGCGGGCGTTCAGCTCCTCCAGGTTCTCCTTCATGATCACCGTGGATTTGACGAGCAGTCCGGACATGCCGATGACGTCGGCCCGGTGTTCCTGGGCGGCGTCGAGGATCGCGGAGACGGGCTGCTTGATGCCCAGGTTGACCACGTTGTAGCCGTTGTTGGAGAGGATGATGTCGACCAGGTTCTTGCCGATGTCGTGGACGTCGCCGCGGACGGTGGCGAGGACGATGGTGCCCTTGCCGGCCTCGTCGGTCTTGTCCATGTGCGGTTCGAGGTGG
Organism: Streptomyces sp. NPDC091377; assembly: GCF_044757045.1. Lineage (NCBI taxonomy): Bacteria > Bacillati > Actinomycetota > Actinomycetes > Kitasatosporales > Streptomycetaceae > Streptomyces > Streptomyces sp. NPDC091377. Next base: position 107,559 of record NZ_JBIVUE010000010.1, read on the forward strand.
GCCACGGCGGTCTTCATGACCTCGGCGGACTGGAGGACGAACGGGAGCTGCATCTGGCCGGAGCCGAACAGCTCGCCGACCACCTTCATGCCGTCCAGCAGGATGTTGTTGACGATGTCGAGAGCGGTGGTGGTGGTGAGGGCCTCGTCCAGGTCGGCCTCCAGGCCGTTGCGCTCGCCGTCGATGATGCGGCGCTTGAGGCGCTCGTCCAGCGGGAGGGAGGCCAGTTCCTCGGCCTTGCCCGCCTTGAGGGACTTGGCGGTGGCGCCCTCGAAGAGGGCCATGAGCTTCTGGAGCGGGTCGTAGCCCTCGCGGCGGCGGTCGTAGATCAGGTCGAGGGCGGTGGTGACCTGTTCGTCGTCGAAGCGGGCGATGGGCAGGATCTTGGAGGCGTGGACGATCGCCGAGTCCAGTCCGGCCTTGGTGCACTCGTCGAGGAAGACCGAGTTGAGCAGGATGCGGGCGGCCGGGTTGAGGCCGAAGGAGATGTTGGACAGGCCGAGGGTGGTCTGGACGTCCGGGTGGCGGCGCTTGAGTTCGCGGATCGCCTCGATGGTGGCGATGCCGTCCCCCCGGGACTCCTCCTGGCCGGTGCAGATGGTGAAGGTCAGGGTGTCGATGAGGATGTCGGACTCGTGGATGCCCCAGGTGCCGGTGAGGTCGTCGATCAGCCGTTCGGCGATCTCGACCTTCTTCTCCGGGGTGCGGGCCTGGCCCACCTCGTCGATGGTGAGGGCGATGAGCGCGGCGCCGTGCTCCTGGGCGAGGGCGGTGACCTTGGCGAAGCGGGAGTCGGGGCCGTCGCCGTCCTCGTAGTTGACGGAGTTGATGACGGCCCGGCCGCCGAGCTTCTGCAGGCCCGCCTGGATGACGTCGACCTCGGTGGAGTCCAGGACGATGGGGAGGGTGGAGGCGGTGGCGAAGCGGCCGGCGAGTTCCTCCATGTCGGCGACGCCGTCGCGGCCGACGTAGTCCACGCACAGGTCGAGCATGTGCGCGCCCTCGCGGATCTGGTCGCGGGCCATCTCCACACAGTCGTCCCAGCGGGCCTCCAGCATGGCCTCGCGGAACTTCTTGGAGCCGTTGGCGTTGGTGCGCTCGCCGATCGCGAGGTAGGAGGTGTCCTGCCGGAACGGCACCGACTGGTAGAGGGAGGCGGCGCCGGGCTCGGGGCGCGGGCTGCGCTCGGCGGGGGTCAGTCCCTCGACCCGCTCGACGACCTGGCGCAGGTGCTCGGGGGTGGTGCCGCAGCAGCCGCCGATCAGGGACAGCCCGTAGTCGCGTACGAAGTTCTCCTGCGCGTCGGCGAGTTCGGGCGCGCTGAGCGGGTAGTGGGCGCCGTCGGAGGTGAGGACGGGCAGACCGGCGTTGGGCATGCAGGACAGCGGGATGCGGGAGTGCCGGGCGAGGAAGCGCAGGTGCTCGCTCATCTCGGCGGGGCCGGTGGCGCAGTTCAGGCCGATCATGTCGATGCCGAGCGGTTCCAGCGCGGTGAGCGCGGCGCCGATCTCGGAGCCGAGCAGCATGGTGCCGGTGGTCTCGACGGTGACGGAGACGATGAGGGGTACGTCGTAGCCGGCGGTGCGCATGGCGCGGCGGGCGGCGATGACGGACGCCTTGGTCTGGAGGAGGTCCTGGGTGGTCTCCACGAGCAGGGCGTCGGCGCCGCCGGCGAGGAGGCCCTCGGCGTTCTGCTGGTAGGCGTCGCGGATGGCGGTGAAGGTGGTGTGTCCCAGCGTGGGCAGTTTGGTGCCGGGGCCCATGGAGCCCAGGACCCAGCGCTGGCGTCCGGTCCGCGCGGTGAAGTCGTCGGCGGTCTCGCGGGCGATGCGCGCGCCGGACTCGGAGAGTTCGTGGACGCGTTCGGGGATGTCGTACTCGCCGAGGGCGGAGAGGTTGGCGCCGAAGGTGTTGGTCTCGACGCAGTCGACGCCGGCGCCGAAGTACTCGGCGTGCACGGAGCGGACGATGTCGGGGCGGGTGACGTTCAGGACCTCGTTGCAGCCTTCGAGCTGCTGGAAGTCCTCCAGGGTGGGGTCCTGCGCCTGGAGCATGGTGCCCATGGCGCCGTCGGCGACGACCACGCGGGTGGCGAGCGCCTCGCGGAGCGCGGACACACGGGTCCGGGGGTCGGCGGAAGGGGTCGGCGGCACAGAGGCCATGGATGGGCTCCCTCGGATGCGACGGCTGTCGGCTTTGCGTCCCGGGTCAGGATGCGCTCGGACGGTACCGGGCGCTTCCCGACGGTGGCGTCCGGCCCCTTGCCGGACACCTCCCGGGTCGCGGCCGGGCGGCTCCCGGCGCTTCCCGCGATGCGGACGCACGCCGCAAGGGTAGCCGGGACCGAGGGCATATCGTCAGGACGTCCACGGGACGGACGCGGGAGGCGTCGGGGGCGGGCCCGGGGGGCGCGTCGCGGACGGGGTCCCGGGGGCGGGGGTTTTGGCCGGTCGGGGCGGCCCTGGTGGGCGGACGGGCGCCTCGGTCGACGGTGGGTGGGGGATGTCGGTCAGGATGTGCGTCGTCCGGCCAACCGGGTGGAGGGGGAGGGACGGGGGCCGATCCGGGGGCGGGTCGGTCGGTGGGCGGGGGTCGGTCGGTGGGTGGGCAGGGGCCGGTCGGTGGGCGGGGGCGATCCGGGGGCGGGGACCGGTGGGTGGACGGGGGCCGGTCAGTGGGCAGGGAGGGCGGCTCAAGGAGCCGAGGGAAGCGGGGGGACGGCACGACGGGCCGGGGCGGGTTCCGCGGGATCCGCGGGATCCGCGGGATCCGGCGGCACGGACACGAGGTCAGCGCCCGCTCGATAGCGGGAGGTCGGCATGGAACGGTAGTGTTCGACATTGCCGAACGATGGCCGTAACAGGCTGAGCAGGGCCGAACAGGGCCGTACAGGCCACGCGGGTCGAGGCCGACGAGAGTCGGCGACATGCGATGAGAACGGACGGAGGCAGGGCGGCGATGGCACGGAACATCCAGTCGCTCGAACGGGCGGCGGCGATGCTGCGGCTGCTCGGGGGCGGCGAGCGACGGCTCGGCCTGTCGGACATCGCGTCCTCACTGGGCCTCGCCAAGGGCACGGCCCACGGGATCCTGCGCACCCTCCAGCAGGAGGGCTTCGTGGAGCAGGACGAGGCGTCCGGGCGCTACCAGCTCGGCGCCGAACTGCTCCGGCTCGGCACCACCTACCTGGACGTGCACGAACTGCGCGCCCGCGCCCTGGTCTGGACGGACGACCTGGCCCGGTCCAGCGGTGAGAGCGTGTACCTGGGCGTGCTGCACCAGCAGGGCGTCCTGATCGTCCACCATGTGTTCCGGCCCGACGACAGCCGGCAGGTGCTGGAGATCGGCGCGATGCAGCCGCTGCACTCCACGGCGCTCGGCAAGGTGCTGTCGGCGTACGACCCGGTGGCGCACAGCGAGGCGCTGGAGAGCGAGCGCAAGGCGTTCACCGACCGGACCGTGTGCGCCACGGAGGACTTCGAGCACCTCCTCGACCTCACACGCGCCCGTGGCTACGCGGCCGACGTGGAGGAGACCTGGGAGGGCGTCGCGTCCATCGCCGCGCCGATCCACGACCGCCGCCGGATGCCGGTCGGAGCGGTCGGCATCGCGGGCGCGGTGGAGCGGGTGGCCCGCGACGGGGAGCTGCGTCCCGAGCTGATCGCGGCGGTGCGGGACTGCGCCCGCGCGGTCTCCAGGGACCTGGGGGCGGGCCGCTTCTGACGGCCCAGGCCGCCACCGGCCCCGCACCCCCTCCCCTCCCCTCCCTTCCCCTCCCCCGCCCTTCCCCTCCCCCGCCCTTCCCCTCCGCCCTTCTCCCTCTCCTCCCCCGCCCCGGCCCCGGCCCCGGCCCCCGCCCAGGCTCCGGCCCCGGCCCCCGGTCCCGCCCGTGCCGTGATCGGCCATTCGCCCTACCCTGAAGTGGACAAAAGGCTCAATCCACTCCACATCCACCTAGGGATCGATAGTCCAGACCGATCAGTAACGATCCCGGTTTCGATAACAGAACACTTGACGTTCCTGTAACCCCAGGGCGAGACTCCGACCATCGGTCGGCATTGTCGAACGCCTTCCGGAATTTCCGGTTAGAGTGTGATGACGTCGCAGGCCGAGGGACCCCCTGCAAGGGATCGGGGTTCCGCTTCCCCTGGACGAAGGACAAAGGAGTCGCGGGTGTCCAGCTCCGACATCTTCATCGGCGAGACCATAGGTACCGCCCTGCTCATCCTGCTCGGCGGAGGAGTCGTCGCCGCCGTCACGCTGAAAGCCTCCAAGGCACGCAACGCCGGCTGGCTCGCCATCACCTTCGGGTGGGGGTTCGCCGTTCTCACGGCCGTCTACGTCTCCGCGCCGCTCTCCGGCGCCCACCTCAACCCGGCCGTCACCCTCGCCCTGACCATCAAGGACGGCGAGTGGAGCAATCTGCCGATCTACTGGGGCGGCCAACTGCTCGGCGCCATGATCGGCGCCGTTCTCGTCTGGGTCACGTACTACGGCCAGTTCCAGGCCCACCTCACCGACCCGGAGATCGTCCCCGGCGCGACCGCCCTGCGGTCCAAGTCGGCCGCCACCCGGTCCAAGTCGATCGAGGCCCGGGAGAAGGGCGCCGGCCCGGTGCTCGGCATCTTCTCCACCGGCCCCGAGATCCGTAACGCCGTGATGAATGTCGCGACCGAGGTCATCGGTACGTTCGTACTGGTCATCGCCGTACTCACCCAGGGCCTCAACGACAACGGCAACGGCCTGGGCATCGTGGGCGGACTGATCACGGCCCTCGTCGTGGTCGCCATCGGCCTCTCCCTCGGTGGTCCGACCGGATACGCCATCAACCCGGCCCGTGACCTCGGCCCGAGGATCGTGCACGCCCTGCTGCCGCTGCCCAACAAGGGCGGTTCCGACTGGTCCTACGCCTGGGTCCCGGTGATCGGTCCGCTGATCGGCGCCGCGCTCGCGGCGGGCCTGTACAACGTCGCCTTCGCCTGACGCCCCCGCGGCACACGTCACCCGACCACCCGACACCCGGCAGAATCCGCCCCTCGACACCGGAACCCCAGGAGCTCATCGTGACCGACGACCAGACCGCCGGTATCGCCTCGCACGGGCACGGCCCGTTCATCGCCGCGATCGACCAGGGCACGACCTCGTCGCGCTGCATCGTCTTCGACCGGGACGGCCGGATCGTCTCGGTCGACCAGAAGGAGCACGAGCAGATCTTCCCCAAGCCGGGCTGGGTCGAGCACAACGCCGACGAGATCTGGACCAACGTCCAGGAGGTCGTCGCCGGTGCCGTCGAGAAGGCGGGCATCACCCGGGACGACATCAAGGCCATCGGCATCACCAACCAGCGCGAGACCACCGTGCTGTGGGACAGGAAGACCGGTGAGCCGGTCCACAACGCCATCGTCTGGCAGGACACCCGCACCGACACCCTGTGCAAGGAACTCGGCCGCAATGTCGGCCAGGACCGCTTCCGGCGCCAGACCGGGCTGCCGCTGGCCTCCTACTTCGCCGGGCCCAAGGCCCGCTGGCTGCTGGACAACGTCCCGGGGCTGGCCGAGCGCGCCGAGGCCGGCGACATCCTGTTCGGCACCATGGACAGCTGGGTCATCTGGAATCTGACCGGCGGCGTCGACGGGGGCCGGCACGTCACCGATGTCACCAACGCCTCCCGCACCCTGCTGATGAACCTGCACACGATGGCGTGGGACCCGAAGATCGCCGAGTCCATCGGTGTCCCGCTGCCGATGCTGCCGGAGATCCGCTCCTCCTCCGAGGTGTACGGCGAGATCAAGGGCGGGCGCCTCGGTGAGCTGCTCGGCGGCATCCCGGTCGCCTCGGCGCTCGGCGACCAGCAGGCGGCCCTGTTCGGCCAGACCTGTTTCGCCGAGGGCGAGACCAAGTCGACGTACGGCACCGGCACCTTCATGGTGATGAACACCGGTGAGAAGATCATCAACTCCTACAGCGGGCTGCTGACCACCGTCGGCTACAAGATCGGCGACCAGGACACGGTCTACGCCCTGGAGGGCTCGATCGCGGTCACCGGCTCCCTGGTGCAGTGGATGCGCGACCAGATGGGCCTGATCTCCACCGCCGCCGAGATCGAGACGCTCGCCCTGTCCGTCGAGGACAACGGCGGCGCCTACTTCGTCCCCGCCTTCTCCGGTCTGTTCGCCCCGTACTGGCGCTCCGACGCACGCGGTGTCATCGCCGGTCTGACCCGGTACGTCACCAAGGCGCACCTGGCCCGGGCCGTGCTGGAGGCCACCGCCTGGCAGACCCGCGAGATCGCCGACGCCATGACGAAGGACTCCGGGGTCGAGCTGTCCACCCTCAAGGTGGACGGCGGTATGACCTCCAACAATCTGCTGATGCAGACCCTCTCGGACGTGCTCGACGCGCCCGTGGTGCGGCCGATGGTCGCCGAGACCACCTGTCTCGGCGCCGCCTACGCCGCCGGTCTCGCCGTCGGTTTCTGGAACAACACCGATGACCTGCGGGCCAACTGGCGGCGGGCCGCCGAGTGGACCCCGCGCATGGACGCGGAGGTCCGCGAGCGCGAGTACAAGAGCTGGCTCAAGGCCGTGGAGCGGACCATGGGCTGGCTGGAGGACGAGAGCTGACGTGAGCTGACGAGAACCGACGCCAGCTCACGAGAGTGACCAGAGCCGGCCACGACGCCGGCTGACGAGGGCCTCCGGATCCCGCCGGAGGCCCTGGTGAGGAGCAAGAACCCGACATGACCAGTCAGTCCACCCTGAAGTCCGTGCCCGCCCGGCCCGCCCTGCCTTCCCTGCCTTCCCTGGGCAGCCACCCGGCCTCCGGCGCGCACCCCAGCCGCGCCGAGACCCGGGAGCAACTCGCCAAGGCGTCGTACGACCTTCTCGTCATCGGCGGCGGCATCCTGGGCATCTCCACCGCCTGGCACGCCGCGCAGTCCGGTCTCAGGGTGGCCCTGGTCGACGCGGGTGACTTCGCCGGAGCCACCTCGTCCGCCTCCTCCAAGCTGCTCCACGGCGGGCTGCGCTACCTCCAGACCGGCGCGGTGAAGCTGGTCGCGGAGAACCACTTCGAGCGGCGCGCGGTCTCCCGTCAGGTCGCCCCGCACCTGGCGAACCCGCTCACCTTCTATCTGCCGGTGTACAAGGGCGGTCCGCACGGGGCGGCGAAGCTCGGCGCGGGCGTCTTCGCGTACTCGGCGCTCTCCGCGTTCGGTGACGGGGTGGGGCATCTGCTCTCCCCCGCCAAGGCCGCGCAGGACGTGCCCGAACTGCGTACCGAGAACCTGAAGGCCGTGGCCGTGTACGGCGACGACCAGATGAACGACGCCCGGATGGCGCTGATGACGGTGCGCGCGGCCGTGGAGGCGGGCGCGGTGGTGCTGAACCACGCCGAGGTCACCGGGCTGCGCTTCACCAGGGGCCGGGTGACGGGCGCCGAGCTGAAGGACCGGCTGTCCGGCGAGGAGTTCGGGGTCGACGCCCGGCTGGTGCTCAACGCGACCGGGCCGTGGGTGGACCATCTGCGGCGGATGGAGGACCCGGACGCGGCACCGTCCATCCGGCTCTCCAAGGGCGCCCATCTGGTGCTGAAGCGGACCGCGCCGTGGCGGGCGGCGCTGGCCACACCGATCGACAAGTACCGGATCACCTTCGCCCTGCCCTGGGAGGACATGCTGCTGCTCGGCACGACCGACGAGGTGTTCGAGGGCGATCCGGCGGAGGTCGCGGTCAACGACCGGGACATCGCGCAGATCCTGGACGAGGCCGCGTTCTCCATCCGCGACCAGCAGCTCGACCGTTCCCTGATCACCTACGCGTTCGCCGGGCTGCGGGTGCTGCCGGGCGGGCCCGGTGACACGGCCAAGGCCAAGCGGGAGACCGTGGTGAGCGAGGGCCGCGGCGGGATGCTGTCGGTGGCGGGCGGCAAGTGGACCACCTTCCGGCACATCGGCCGGACCGTGATGCGCAAGCTGGAGACACTGCCCGGGCATCCGCTGGGCGAGGACTTCGAGCCGATCTCCGCGCTGCCGAAGCGGCTGCCGCTGCCGGGCGTGGCCAATCCGCGCGCGGTCGCGCACCGGCTGCTGGTCGACGGCCCGGCGCCGGGCCCGCGTATGGCGGCGGACACCGCCAGGCATCTGGCCACCCACTACGGCTCCCTGGCCTTCGACATCGCCCGGCTCGCCAACGAGAACCCCGAACTGGCCCGCCGGGTCCACCCCGACGCGCCCGAGATCTGGGCTCAGGTGGTCTGGGCCCGCGACCACGAGTGGGCGGAGACCGCGGACGACGTGCTGCGCCGCCGTACGACGCTCACGATCCGCGGTCTGGCCACGGACGAGGTACGGGCGCAGGTGCGGGCGGTACTGGACGAGGAGTAGGACACCTACGCGGCATGTCACCACGTAGGCGCCTATAGGCACACATAGCCGCACAGGCCGTATATAGAGCGAACAGCCCCCGAAGGGCGGCCCTTTCACCGGGCCGCCCTTCGGCGTGCGGTCACCCGACGTCCGGCGTCCCGACCGCCCATGCCTCTCTGCGCCCCCACCGCCTTGGGGTTCCGGCGGCGCGGGCGCAGGATACGCCTTGTGGGCGGATCGTCCTGGTTCTCCGGTCGGGTTCACCCTTTGATCGCCCGGCGCGAAGGAGAGTTCACGGCGCATTGGGGCATCGGCGGTGTAAAGACGTTGATGAAGCGTCAATCATCTTGTCATGAACCTGCGGTTCGAGAGACGGGCCGCAGCCTCATGGAGGTGTGGGATGCACCGCAGACTCGCCACCGGACTCGCCGCCTCGGCCCTGACCTTGATCACCGTCGCCGCGACCGCCACCACCGCCAACGCCGCCCCCGCGGACAAGCCCAAGGTCCTCGCCAACTGGACCCAGACCAGCGCGTCGAGCTACAACGCGTGGGCCGCCGCCCGCGCCAACCGGTCCGCCTGGTCGGCCTACCAGTTCGACTGGTCCACCGACTACTGTTCCTCCTCCCCCGACAACCCCTTCGGCTTCCCGTTCTCCACCTCCTGCGCCCGCCATGACTTCGGCTACCGCAACTACAAGGCGGCCAGCGCCTTCAGCGCCAACAAGGCCCGTGTGGACAGCGCCTTCCACGAAGACCTCAAGCGGGTGTGCAACGGCTACGGCGGAGCCCGCAAGGCCGCCTGCAACGGCACCGCGTGGACGTACTACCAGGCTGTACGCGCCCTGGGCTGACCGGCGCCGGACGCCGGTGCCGGCTGTGACGGCTATGACGGGTACGACAGCCTTGCCGAGTACGACAGCCGTGACGAGCACGACGGCTGGGAAGGACACGACGCCGTGACGGCCGCGAGGGCTGTGACGGCTATGACGGCTGCGACGGCTGCGACGGCACCGGACAGGGGCGGACGGGGCGGGTGTTCGTATGATCGGCACCGTCGCCCGCCTCCCCTGGAGCCGTCACATGCCCCACGATCTGCAGCCCCTCACCCGCATACCCCGCACCGGGCTGCCGGAGCACGCCGTGGTGGTCGGGGACCCGGCGCGTGCCGCGGCCGTCGCCGCACTGCTCGACGGCGCCGAGGAGGTGTCGTACCACCGCGAGTACCGGGTGTTCGCCGGCGGATGGAAGGGGCTGCCGGTCGTCGTGGCCTCGCACGGGATCGGCGGGCCGGGCGCGATCCTGCTCTTCCAGGAGATGGCCGACGCGGGCGTACGGACCTTTCTGCGCTTCGGCACCGCGGGCGCCATGCGGCCGGGCATCGGGGACGGCGACCTGGTCATCGCGCAGGCCGCGGTGCGGGACGACGGGGTCACCGCGCAACTGCTGCCGCCGGAGTACCCGGCCGTGGCCTCGCCCGAGGCGGTGCTGGCGCTGGAGCGCGCCGCGCGGGAGGCCGGGGCACCGCACCACCGGGGCATCGTCTGGACGCGCGCCGCGTTCCAGCCGGGGCTGATACCGCTCACCGGGTACGAGGGGGCCGGGCTGGCCGCCATCGAGATGGAACTGTCCGCGCTGCTGATCACGGCGTCGTTGCGCGGGCTGGTCGCGGGCGGAGTGCTGGTGATCGACGGGGTCAACGCCGACGAACTGGCCGACGACCGGGCCACCGGCGCCTACGACCCGCACCGGGACGTGGTCGCGGCGGGCGTGGAGCGGGGCGCGGTGGTGTCGCTGGAGGCACTGCGGCTGCTGGCGCGGCACCCCGCGGAAAGCTGAGCGCCGGGGCGTAGACCCTCCCTGACCTGCTGGTTCGGCAGGTCGCCGACCTCCGTGTCCGGCCGGTCCACCCGGTCCGCCGCCCGGCCGGGCACCCTCCTCGCCGTCCTGCCGATCGCCATGCCGTGCGGTCCGGCGGCGCCCATAATGGCGCTGAGACATCCGATGTCTGAGCTACTGGAGGCCGGGCCATGGCAGTCACCGACGAGGCGATCGAGAAGATCAAGGGGATGATCGTCTCCGGTGCGCTGCGGCCCGGCGACCGGCTGCCGAAGGAGAGCGAGCTGGCCGCCGACCTCGGACTGTCCCGGAACTCGTTGCGGGAGGCCGTGCGCGCGCTGTCGCTCATCCGGATCCTGGACGTGCGCCAGGGCGACGGCACCTATGTCACCAGCCTCGATCCGCAGCTGCTGCTGGAGGCGCTGAGCTTCGTCGTGGACTTCCACCGCGACGACACGGTCCTGGAGTTCCTCGCCGTACGGCGCATCCTGGAGCCCGCCGCGACCGCGATCGCCGCCACGCGGATCAGTGAGCGGCGGCTCGACGCCCTGACCGCTCAGCTCGACGCGCTGGGCGGGGCGCCCTCGGTGGAGGAACTGGTCGCCGCCGACCTGGAGTTCCACCGCGGGATCGGGCAGGCGTCGGGCAACAGCGTGCTGTGCTCGCTGCTCGACGGGCTGTCCGGGCCCACCACCCGGGCCCGGGTCTGGCGCGGGCTGACCCAGGAGGACGCGGTCGGCCGCACCCTGCGCGAGCACCGGGCGATCCTGGGCGCGCTGCGCGACCGGGACGCCGAGGCGGCCCGTTCCTGGGCGACCGTACACATCGCGAGTGTGGAGCACTGGCTGCGCAGCACCCTGTAGAGGGCCGGGGCGGCACTGGTGCTCGGATCATTCGCAGAGCTGTTCGTCGGGTGTTCCCCGGTGATCGGCGGGGCAGTGATCCGTTCACTGCCCCTGCCAGGGGGCTGCGGGCGCCCCCGCCGCACGCCGTAAGGTTGGGTGGTCAGGCGAGGGCATGTCGGAAGGAGGCGCTGGGTGATCGAGCTGGAGGGAGTTCCCGAGCTGATCGACCCAGTCATGGTGGCCGCGTTCGAGGGCTGGAACGACGCCGGTGACGCCGCTTCCACCGCGGTCACGCATCTGGAGCGGGAGTGGAAGGGCGAGGTGTTCGCGGCGCTGGACGCCGAGGACTACTACGACTTCCAGGTGAACCGGCCCACGGTGTGGATGGATGCCGGGGTGCGGAAGATCACCTGGCCGACGACGAGGCTGTCGGTGGTGCGGGTCGGCGGCGACAAGCCGCGTGACCTGGTGCTGGTGCGGGGGATCGAGCCGTCCATGCGCTGGCGTTCATTCTGCAACGAACTGCTGGGCTTCGCGCACGAACTGGGTGTGGAGCTGGTGGTGATCCTGGGCGCGCTGCTCGGCGACACCCCGCACACCCGGCCGGTCCCGATCAGCGGGACCACGTCCGACGCGGATCTGGCCCAGCGGATGGATCTGGAGGAGACGAAGTACGAGGGGCCGACGGGCATCGTCGGTGTCCTCCAGGAGGCGTGCACGCACGCCGGTGTCCCGGCGGTGTCGCTGTGGGCGGCCGTGCCGCACTACGTGTCGCAGCCGCCGAACCCGAAGGCGACCCTGGCGCTGCTCAACCGGCTGGAGGATCTGATCGACGTCCGTATCCCGCTGGGTGAGCTGGCCGAGGACGCGCGGGCCTGGCAGGTCGGGGTGGATCAGCTCGCGGCCGAGGACAGCGAGGTCGCGGAGTATGTGCAGACGCTGGAGGAGGCGCGGGACACCGCCGAGCTGCCCGAGGCGTCGGGCGAGGCGATCGCTCGCGAGTTCGAGCGGTATCTGAGGCGCCGGGACGGCGGGACCTCGCCGCCCTCTCCGGGCGAGCGCACCCGTCCCCCGAAGCCGCCGAAGCCGGCGGCGGACGACGACGAGTCGTCGGAGGACTGAGGACGCCGCACGTCCCGAGGCCGCGTCGGGCATGGGGGGGGGGAGCGGTACGGCGGCCCGTTCAGCGATACAGGCAGGGGAGGCGTACCCGCGGGTGCGCCTCCCCTGCCGTTCCTGTGGTCTTGCGTTCCTGTGACGTGGACGTTGCCGTTCCTGTGGCCTTGCCCGTTCCTGTGACGTTGACGTTGCTGTTCCTGTGGCCTTGCGTTCCTGTGACGTTGACGTTGCTGTTCCTGTGGCCTTGCGTTCCTGTGGCCTTGCGTTCCTGAGTGCTCTGCGGCCGGCTAGAGCGCCACGCCCAGGAGCGCGTCCACCGCCCGTGACACGACGCCGGGGGCGCCGGGGTCCGTGCCGCCCCGCTCCTCCTGGAGCGCGGCCCAGCGGTCGACGGCGGCGAGCGCGGCCGGGGCGTCGAGGTCGTTCGCGAGGGCTTCGCGGATCTCCTCGACCAGGGCCTCGGCGCTGGGGCCGTCGGGGCGGGAGACGGCCGCCCGCCAGCGTCCGAGGCGGGCCTGCGCATCGTGCAGGACCTGGTCGGTCCACTCCCAGTCGGCGCGGTAGTGGTGGGCGAGCAGGGAGAGGCGGATGGCGGCGGGGTCGACGCCGTCCCGGCGCAGCTGGGAGACGAAGACCAGGTTGCCCTTGGACTTCGACATCTTCTCGCCGTTCAGACCGACCATGCCGGCGTGGACGTACGCCTTGGCCATGGGGAACTCGCCGGTGAGAGCCTGGGCGTGCGAGGCGCCCATCTCGTGGTGCGGGAAGACGAGGTCGGAGCCACCGCCCTGGAGGTCGAAGCCCATGCCGAGATGGTCCAGGGCGATCGCCACGCACTCGATGTGCCAGCCGGGGCGTCCGCGGCCGAGGGAGCCGCCGTCCCAGCTGGGCTCGCCGTCGCGGGCGGCCATCCACAGCATCGGGTCCAGCGGGTTCTTCTTGCCGGGGCGGTCCGGGTCGCCGCCGCGCTCGGCGGACAGCAGCCGCATCGCCGTGGCGTCGAGGTGGGAGACCTGCCCGAAGTGCGGGTCGGACTCGACGGAGAAGTAGAGGTCGCCTTCGAGGTCGTAGGCGGCGCCGAGGTCCCGCAGCCGCTCCACCAAGGGGACGATGCCGGGTATGGCCTCGACCGCTCCTATGTAGTGCCGCGGGGGCAGCATCCGCAGGGCGGTCATGTCCTCGCGGAAGAGGGTGGTCTCCTGCTCGGCGAGGTCGGCCCAGTCGACGCCGTCCCGCTGGGCCCGCTCCAGCAGCGGATCGTCGACATCGGTGACGTTCTGGACGTAGTGGACCTGGCGCTTGGTGTCGAGCCACACGCGCTGTACGAGGTCGAACGCGTTGTAGGTCGCCGCGTGACCCATGTGGGTCGCGTCGTACGGCGTGATGCCGCAGACGTAGAGACGGGCGACGGGACCGGGGACGAGGGGGACGGGTCCCCCGGTCGCGGTGTCGTGAATCACGAGGTCGCGGCCCTGACCAGGCAGAGCGGGGACCTCGGAAGCGGGCCAGGCATGCATGACTTGAGCCTAACCGGACGGGAGTTCCCGCTACGAACCGGACCGGTCCGGATGGCCGGTAAGGCCCTCTTGCGGCTCAGGGGGCGGTATGCGTACCGGCAGGGGGCATACGAGAGCCCGCGCGCCGGGTACGCAGGACGGGAGCGGTACGGGGGGTACGGGGTACGGGGGGGGACGGGGTACGGGGGTACGGTCCCGGGGTCGCGGCCCTCTGCCCCCGCCCCTGCCCTCACAGCTGTGGCCCCGCCCCCGCCCTCACACCGGTGGCCACGGGATCGCCGGCCACTCCCCCGTCGGCTGGGGGTGGACGCCCGCGTCGAGCAGGGTGGTGATCCTCGTGCGGACGGCGTCGATCTCGGCGGGGGTGATCAGGGGCGTCAGCCGGGTGGCGAGCGGTCCCTCGGGTCGTAGGGACTCCCGGAGGTCGCGGAGGGTGTCGGCGGCCTCCTGGGGCAGCGGCTCGCCCGCCCAGCCCCACAGCAGGGTGCGGAGCTTGTCCTCGGTGTGGAAGGTGACGCCGTGGTCGATGCCGTAGAGGTGGCCGCCGGCGGTGGGCAGCAGGTGGCCGCCCTTGCGGTCGGCGTTGTTGATCACGGCGTCCAGGACGGCGAGACGGCGCAGCCGCGGGTCGTCGGCGTGGACCAGGAGCGCGGTGCGGTTCTCGGCGACCTCCGCGAGGCCGATGGCCTTCCAGCCCGGTTCGGGCTCCTCCCCGTCGACCAGGGCGAGCAGCTCGGTGTCCGGTGCCGCCTCGATCCAGAGCTGGACCATGCCCTCGCCATAGGGGCCGTCCCGCAGCACGGTCGGCGGGACCAGGTCCCAGCCGGTCGCGGCGGAGACCTCGTAGGCGGCCACCTCGCGCTGGGCGAGGGTGCCGTCGGGGAAGTCCCACAGCGGGCGCTCCCCGGCGACCGGCTTGTACACACAGGCGGCCTCGCGGCCGTCGTGCGCGACGGTGCAGTACAGCGCCGCGTTGGAGGCGTCCCGGATCCGGCCGCGTACGGTCAGCTCACCCCGGGTGAGCAGGGTGAGGGACCGTTGCACGGGGTGTTCGACGGGCTTCACGCCCCGCGGCGGTATCCGTTCTGGCGCGGACATACATGTCCCTCCGGGTCGAGCGGCAGACTGCACAGCGGGCACGGCGGGCGGCCCGCGTTGACGACGTCGAGCGCGCGCTTGGCGAAGGCGCGGGCCTGTACTCCGGACAGCCGGACCCGCAGCATCGGGGGTCCGTTCTCCTCGTCCTGGAGCAACCGCTCCTCGGCCTCGGCGAGGTCCTCGTCGGAGTCGGCGTCCAGTTCCACCAGCGCCTGGGCCTCGACGATCATGCGTTGTTCGTCGCCGTCCCAGGCCAGGGCCATGGTGCCGACCCGGAACTCCTCCTCGACGGGGGTGTCGAGCGGGGCGGTGTCGGCGATCTCGTTGGGGGCGACGGCGGGCACGGACGCGCTGCCCCCGCTGCGGCGGACGACTTCGTCGAGCAGTTCGTCCATGCGTTCGGCGAGTGCGGCCACCTGGGTCTTCTCCAGGGCCACGCTGGTCACGCGGGAGCCGGCGGTGGCCTGGAGGAAGAACGTACGGCGTCCGGGCAGCCCGACCGTACCGGCCACGAAGCGGTCCGGGGGGTCGTAGAGGAAGACCTGACGGGACACGTCCAGCTCCATAGCAGTCGGGGTGGAAGCGCGATCGACGGTGGTCGGTTTCGCGGCTACGGCAACCGCTCAACCCTACTGCGGCCGACGATCACGGTGCGCCCGCACCGCCCCCGACCGGGGCGTCCCCGCCGGGCGGCGGCTCGTGCGGCGCGAGGGAGGCGAGGTCGCCGGTGTCGCCGAGGCGCACCAGGTAGGGCCGCAGCCGGGTGTAGCGGATCGCGGTGATCGAGCAGGGCTCGACGGAGATCCGCTGGAAGAGGTCGAGGTGGAGGCCGAGGGCGTCGGCGACCAGGGCCTTGATGATGTCGCCGTGGGAGCACATGACGTAGACGGCGTCGGCGCCGTGGTCGCGCTCCACGCGCGCGTTCCACTCGCGTACGGCCTCGGCGGCGCGGGTGGCCATGGCGCGCATGGACTCGCCGCCGGGGAAGGCGGCGGCCGAGGGGTGGGCCTGGACGACCTCCATGAGGGGTTCGCCGGAGAGTTCGGCGAGCTTGCGGCCGGACCAGTCGCCGTAGTGCGCCTCCCCGATCCGGTCGTCGGTGTGGGCGCTGAGGGCGGGGCGGGCGTCCAGGAGCGGCCGGACGGTCTCCTGGCAGCGTTGGAGCGGGCTGGTGACCACCTCGGCGACCGGCAGGGCGGCGAGCCGTGCGGGCAGGGCCGCGGCCTGTTCCCGGCCGCGTTCGTCCAGGGCGACACCGGGGGTCCACCCGGCGAGCAGGCCCGCGGTGTTGGCGGTGGAGCGTCCGTGCCGGACGAGGATCAGCGTGGGCATGCCGCCCAGGGTAGGCGCATCAGCGGGTGCGGGGGCGGGCCGTCGGCGGGAGAATGCGCAGCGTGATCGTGGACTGTGCCATCTACCGTGACGGCCGTCGCAGGGAGGCCCCCGAGGACTTCTCGGCGGCCCTGGGGGAGGCGCGTGCGGAGGGCGGTTTCGTGTGGATCGGGCTGTACGAGCCGACGCACGCGGAGTTCGACCTGGTCACGGAGGAGTTCGGGCTGCATCCGCTGGCCGTGGAGGATGCGCTGAAGGCGCATCAGCGGCCCAAGCTGGAGGTGTTCGACGACTCGTTGTTCCTGGTGCTCAAGCCGGTGCTGTACGAGCCGGAGAGCGATGCCGTGTCCACCGGTGAGGTGATGATCTTCATCGGTGACGGCTTCGTGGTGACGGTGCGTCACGGTGAGGGGTCGCCGCTGGCGGCGGTCAGACGGCGGCTGGAGCAGGATCCGGAGCTGCTGGTCAAGGGGCCGACGGCAGTGGTGTACGCGATCGCGGACGCCGTGGTGGACCACTATCTGGAGGTTGCGGGGGAACTGCAGACGGACATGGAGGAGCTGGAGGCCGAGGTGTTCTCGCCGGAGGGCGGGGGTTCCCGGAACACGGCGATGCGGATCTACACGTTCAAGCGGCAGGTCCTGGAGTTCCGGCGGGCGTCGGGGCCGCTGACGCTGCCGCTGACCCGGCTCGCGGGGTTCGGCCCGTTCGGCGACGCGGTGCCCTTCGTGAACGAGAAGGCACGGCCGTACTTCCGTGACGTCAATGACCATCTGGCGCGGGTGAACGAGGCGGTGGAGGGGCTGGACCGGCTGGTGTCGGACATCCTGTCGGCGCATCTGGCGCAGATGAGTGTGCGGCAGAACGACGACATGCGGAAGATCTCCGCCTGGGCGGCGATGGCGGCCGTGCCGACGTTGATCGCCGGGATCTACGGCATGAACTTCGACCACATGCCCGAGCTGCACTGGATGTGGTCCTACCCGGCGGTGATTTCGCTGATGGTGGTCCTGGAGGTGCTGCTGTACCGGACGTTCAAGCGGCGGGGGTGGCTGTAAGCCGTTCCCCCGCGGGGTGTCGTCCGGTCCCGTCCGGACCCGTCCGGTCCCGTCCGGTCCCGTCCGGTCCCGTCCGGTCCTGTCCGGTCCTGTCCGGTCAGGCGAACTCGGGGGCCGCGCCGACGGGGCCGCCGAGGGCGTCGCGGCGTTCGGGCATCTTCAGGGAGACCATGCGCCGCCAGCCGCCCAGCCGTTCGTGGAGGTGAAGGGCGTGGATGCCGAGGGCGAGGAGGGCGGCCTTGGGGCGGGACCAGCCGAGGACCCGGCCCATGTGGGCCATCACGGCGAGGCTGACGTCCCGGTAGACGCGGATCTCGGCGCGGGCGCACGTGCGCAGGGTGCGCTGGATGGCCCGGCCGTGCCCGGCGCGCGCGAGGCGCAGCAGTTCCTCGTGGCAGTAGGCGAGGTGGTTGTCCTCGTCGTTGGAGATCATCTTCACCGCGCGGCCGACGTCCGGGTCGTCGCCGAAGTGGGTGCGCAGCATGTCCATCTGCTCCGAGGCGCGCTGCTCGGTGACTCTGCTGTGGGCGAGGTAGGTGATGATGTCCTGGACGGTCAGGGGCTGCTCGGCCTTGAGCTTCTCGTGCGTGAGGCCGATCCCGGCGCGTTCCAGGAGCATGGTGTAGTCGGTCTCGGCCGGGACGGGGACGGGTTCGAGGCCACGTTTCTTCATCAGGGCGTTGAAGATCCGCCCGTGCTTGTCCTCGTCCGCGCCGTGCCGGGCGATCTTGGGGGCGAGGTCGCGCTCGGCGGCGGGCACGAGCGCGGCGATGCGGGCGTTCTCCCACCCGCCCTGTGACTCACCGCTGGCGGCGATGGAGCAGAACAGCCGGAAGGACTCGTCGTTGTCGAGGATCTCCTGGAACAGACTCTTGGCCGAAAGCATCTGAGGCACCTCTCTGCAGGTTCCGCAAAGAACGAGTCAAGTGCGCCCGCGCGGGTGCTGCAACAGGTGTGTCGGCCAACTGCGCCAAAAGGAGGACCCCGGGGTCGCATGTCGGTGAAGGCGGTGAAGGCGGTGAAGGCGGTGAGGGCGGTGAAGACAGCGAAGGCGGTGAAGGCGGTGAAGCCGTGTCACGCGAGTCCGGCGCGCTCCAGGGCCTCGGTACCGGCGCGCAGGGCGGCGAGCCGCTCGTCCAGGGTGAATCCGGCGGGCGCCAGAGTGAGGGTGGTGACCCCGGCCGCGGCGTACGCCGCCATCCGGTCGGCGATACGGTCCACAGAGCCCAGCAGCGTGGTGGAGTCGATGAGGTCGTGTGGTACGGCCGCGGCGGCGCCCTGTTTGTCGCCGGCGAGGTATTTGTCCTGGATCTCGTCGGCGGCCTGCTCATAGCCCATACGGCGGGTGAGCTGGTTGTAGAAGTTCTGCTTGCGGCTGCCCATGCCGCCGACGTAGAGCGCGGTGTAGGGGCGGAAGGTGTCGGCGAGGGTGGCGACGTCCTGGTCGGCGCCGAGGGCGAGCGGGAGGGTGGGGCAGACGTCGAAGCCCTCCATGGTCCTGCCCGCCTTCTCGCGTCCGGCGCGCAGCGGGGCGAGCGCGGTGGCCTCCAGGTGGTCGGCGGCGGGGAAGATCAGCAGGGCGCCGTCGGCGATCTCGCCGGTCTGCTCCAGGTTCTTCGGGCCGATCGCCGCGATGTAGAGCGGGATGTGCTCGCGCTCGGGGTGCACGGTGAGCTTGAGGGGCTTGCCCGGCCCGTCCGGCAGCGGCAGCGTCCAGTGCGCGCCCTCGTACGACAGACGTTCACGGGTCATCGCCTTGCGCACGATCTCGACGTACTCGCGGGTGCGGGAGAGCGGCTTGTCGAACGGGACGCCGTACCAGCCCTCGGAGACCTGCGGTCCGGAGACGCCGAGGCCGAGCCGGAACCGTCCGCCGGACAGCGAGTCCAGGGTCGCGGCGGTCATCGCGGTCATGGCGGGCTGGCGGGCCGGGATCTGGAAGATGGCCGAGCCCACGTCGATCCGCTCGGTCCGGGCGGCCACCCAGCTCAGCACGGTGGCCGCGTCGGAGCCGTATGCCTCGGCGGCCCAGCAGACCGCGTAGCCGAGCCGGTCGGCCTCCTGCGCGACGGCGAGATTGTCCGCGTCCATCCCGGCGCCCCAGTAACCGAGGTTGATCCCGAGCTGCATGACCGCATCCCCTTACCGATCAGTAACGTCCCTGTGCGGCAGACCTTAGCGCGGGGCGCGGGCGGGGGCGAGACCGCGGTGGCGAGGGTCGCTCGCGCAGCGGTCCCGGCCTGGGGGAAACCGGTTGACCACCGGCCCCCACGGCTCCAGTTCCGGCCAGTACGCTCGGCGTTCATGGAGCAGAGGCATCTCGGCCGCACCGGCCTGCGCGTGTCCCGCATCGGACTCGGCACCCTCACCTGGGGCAGGGACACCGACGAACACGACGCGGCGGACCTCTTGAAGACCTTCTGGGAGGCGGGCGGGACGCTGGTCGACACCGCGGACGTGTACGGCGACGGGGAGGCCGAGTATCTGCTCGGGCGGCTGGTCGACGGACTGGTGCCGCGCCGGGAACTCGTGATCTCCACCAAGGCCGGGAGCGTGCCCGACCCCGACCGCCGCTTCGACGGCTCGCGCGGCCATCTGCTCGACGCGCTGGACGCCTCGCTCGCCCGGCTCGGCACCGACCACGTCGACCTGTGGCACATCCACGCCTACGACCCGCAGACCCCGCTGGAGGAGACCCTCCACGCCCTCGACCTCGCGGTGACCAGCGGACGCGCCCGCTATGCCGGGGTCTCCAATTTCTGCGGCTGGCAGCTCGCCAAGGCCGCGACCTGGCAGCTCGCCGCGCCCGGCACCCGCACCCGGCTGGCCAGCACCCAGATGGAGTACTCGCTGCTCCAGCGCGGGGTGGAGCGGGAGGTGCTGCCGGCCGCGCTGGATCTCGGGGTCGGTCTGCTGCCTTCCTCACCGCTGGGGCGCGGGGTGCTGACGGGCAAGTACCGCGACGGCCTGCCCCCGGACTCGCGCGCGGCCTCCGAGCATCTCGCCCCGTTCGTCGAGCCGTATCTGGACGACACGGCCGGCCGGATCACCGACGCGGTGGCGACGGCGGCGGACGGGCTGGCGGTCACCCCGCTCCAGGTGGCCCTGGCCTGGGTCCGCGACCGGCCGGGGGTGAGCGCGCCCATCGTCGGCGCGCGCAACGCGCAGCAGCTCAGCGCCGCGTTGTCAGTGGAGGCGCTTAGTCTTCCTGACGAGATCTGCCGGGCGCTGGACGATGTGTCGGCGCCCGTGCACCGCTATCCCGATCACGACTGGAGCACGCTGTGAGCACGGAGCCGGACGGCACGGAACCGGAGGCGGGCCCGCCCGCCACCCCGGACACACCG
Organism: Streptomyces sp. NPDC091377; assembly: GCF_044757045.1. NCBI lineage: Bacteria > Bacillati > Actinomycetota > Actinomycetes > Kitasatosporales > Streptomycetaceae > Streptomyces > Streptomyces sp. NPDC091377. Next base: position 128,078 of record NZ_JBIVUE010000010.1, read on the forward strand.
AAGACGCCGGACGCCCCGGAGGGCGCGGCGCGAGGCACCTCGGGGCGTAAGGGGGCCACACCCTCGGACGGGGAGACCTCCACGCCTCCGGACGGGCCGCCGGAAACCCCCGACGCCGCCCCGGAGAACACCGACCGGCTCACAGGGGACGGTGCCGGGACCCGGCCGACCGGGGACGGGGGCCGGGCTGCCGGGGACGGGGACCGGCCGTCTCGGGACGCGGACCAGACACCTGGAGACGCGGACCGGACCGCCGGGGACGCGGCTCAGACGTCCGGGGACGCGGCCCGGACCACCAGGGACGCCGACCAGACTGCCGCAGACTCGCACCAGCCCCCCGCAGACACGGACCGGACGCCCGGGGACGCCCATCGGCCCACCGCGGGCGCGCACGCGAGCGCCGGAGACAGGGATCAGGCGTCCCAGAACGCGGACCAGTCCCCCGCGGACCCCGCCGATTCCGCGGACCCCGCCGATCCCGCGGACCCCGCCGATTCCGCGGACGCCGCAGGCACGGACGGGGCGTCCGGGGGTGGGAGTGCGGGTTCCGCGGACGAAGGCGCGGCTCGGGACGCCGCCCAGCGTTCCGAGGCCGAGGCCGAGATCGCGGCTCAGCGGGTGGAGCGGGAGCGGATCGCGCGGCGCAAGGCCGAGAAGGCGGGGCCCGTCGCCGCGGGCACCAAGCTCAGTGGGAAGGCCGCCGATCTGCTCGCGGCGGTACGGGCCGTGGAGAGCGGGGAGAAGCCCAGCGCCACCGTGTTCGCCGAGCCGAAGCCGGAGCCCGCGCGTGAGCCGGGGACGGACCGGGCCCCGGGCCCGCGCGGTCCCGCCCCGGAGGCCGTACGGCAGCCGGAGCCGGTGGCCGCGCACACCCCGGCGGCGCCCACGGACGACGCGGTCGCGGCCGTACGGCAGGTGCTCTCGGCCGGTGACGCGCCCGAGGCGCTGGCCCCGCAGACCGCGGCGGCCCTCGGCGAGGACGCGCCCGGTCTGCTGCGCGAGGACCCCTGGCTGCTGCTGAGGGTCACGGGCGTACGGCCCGAGCAGGCCGACGGCTTCGCGCGGGCGCTGCTCGGCGCCGAGTGCCGTCCGGACGACGAGCGGCGCGGCCGGGCGGTGACGTGCTGGCTGCTGGAGCAGGCGGCGCTCGCCGGGCACACCGCGCTCGATCTGCCCGCGCTGGTCACCGCCCTGGAGCGGCGTGGGGTCCCCGACCCGGACACCGCCGTGCAGAGCGCCCTCGCCGAGGGGGAGGCCCTGGTCTTCCACGACGCGCTGGACGAACCCGCCGCGGGTGGGACCGGCCCCGGCGCCGAGGAGGGCGGGGGGAGCGAGGAGCGGGGAGAGCGCGAGGGGGACGACGCGGCCGAGCGGCCGGTGCGGATCCTCGTCGGTCTGGAGCGGTACGCCCTCGCCGAGGAGAGCCTCGCCGACGGGCTGGCCCGGCTGATCAACTCGGTTCCGAAGCAGGACGGTTCGGCCGAGGAGTGGGAGCGGGCCGCCGCTTCCGCCGAGGGTGCCGCCGCCGACCTGATCCGCGCGGTCGCGGGCCACGGCCTGGTGCTGCACACCGGCTCCGAGGCGTCCCTCGCCGAGCCGGCCGCCCTGCTGGACGCGGCGCACGCGCTGGGGCTGCGCGCCTGGGCGGCCACCCACTCCCCGGTGGGCCGGGACCGGTTCGCGGCCCGGGTCGACGGCCCCGGCACGGCCACCGTCCACGACCTGCTGGCGGGTGTCCACGGACCCGGCCGGGACCCGGAGGGCGCGTTCGACCTGGACCTCCTCGTGGTGCTCGACGCGCCTCAACTGGACGTGGAGAGCGCGGCCCTGCTCACCGAGTCGCTGCCCGACGGCGCCCGGCTGGTGCTGGCCGGCGACCCCGCCGTGCTGGGGTCGGCCGGGCCCGGCCGGGTCTTCGCCGATCTGCTGGCCGCGCGGCACTGCCCGCAGATCGCCTCCCGCCGCCCGGACCCCGGCCCGCTGGGCGAACTGGTCTCGGGCATCGGCGTCGGCGAGCTGAACCAGGTCGAGGCGCCCGGCAAGGAGATCGTGATCGTGCCGGTGCGGGACGCCCGCGAGGCGGTGCACCGGACGGTACAGCTCGTCGCCGACTCCGTGCCCCGGGCGATCGGTGTGCCCGCGGAACAGACCGTCGTGGTCACCCCGGGTCACGGCGGCGCCGCGGGCACCCGGGTGCTGAACGCGGCCCTGAAGAAACGGCTCAATCCCGGTCCCGGCCGGTTCGCCGGCTTCGACCCCGGCGACCGGGTCGTCCACTCCCCCGCGCCGGGCCGGAGCACGCCGGGCACGGTCGTGACGGCGGACGCGGCGGGGCTGCATCTGTCCTGCGCGGGCGAGCCGGTCGTCGTGGCGAAGGACCAGGTGACCCGGTCGGTGCGGCACGGCTGGGCGATCACCGCGCATCAGGCGGTGGGGGCCCGCTGGCCGGCCGTGGTGGTCGTGCTGCCCGGTGATGCCGCGCAGACGCTCGACCGCCCCTGGGTCTACACGGCGTTCAGCCGGGCCGACCGCCATCTGTCCGTCGTGCACGGTGTGGAGCAGGCCCTGCCGAGAGCCGTCGCCGAACTGCCCGCCAAGCCGCGTACGACCCGCCTCCCGGTGCTGCTGCGCCCCCAGGTCCCCACAGCGGACTGACCCCCGCCCCGGGGCCGTGGCGGAGACGACGACGGCGGCCGAGGGAGTCGTACCCCCTCGGCCGCCGCCAGCCACAGCACATGCCCCAGCCGGAGCCCATCGGCTCTGCCCGTGGTCGTCCGTCCTCTCCCCGCCGGCCGGTCCGGCCGCCACCGTTCACGCCGGTCGCCGCGGGGAGCGGGAGTCACCGGCCGGGCGCGTGATCCGCGTCCAGCGGCTCCAGGTCCTCGTCCTCGTCCAGCGCGTCCAAGGCGTCCAGCGCGTCCAGACCGGCCCGGTCCCGGCCCCCGGGAGCGGTCGCACCGCCCTCGTCGTCCACCTCGTCGTCCGCCTCGTCCTCGTCGTCCTCGTCCTCCAGGTCGTCGGCGTCCGAGTCGTCGTCGAAGACCGAGCTGACGTCGAAGCGGCACACCACCCGCTGCGGTTCGACCTGGTCGAAGGGGGCGTCGAGCCATTCGCCGGGGTCGGCCGGTTCGTCCGCCGCGGTCACCCAGAGCGTGGAGTCGCCCTCCTCCAGGCCGAACTCCTTGTGCCGGGACGCGATCTCGTCCGGTTCGTACTCGCCGAAGAGCACCCCGAGCGCACCGTGCAGGGTGCTGGAGGCGTCCCGGCCGCCGATGGTGTCCTCCTGGTCCACCGCCTCGATCCGCTGGGCCTGGGCCAGCAGCCGCTGGGGTTCCACGACCGCGTAGTCACGGCGGATCAGCACACTCAGCGCGTTCGGCTCCTCGGGACCGGCGTACGGCGGGAGCGCGTCGTCGGCACCGGGGATCTCGAACGGCGTGACCTCGTCGTAGCGGTCGTAGAGCAGCTCGTCGTAGACCTCCGCCGCCGCGGCGAGCTGATTGAACGCGTCGTAAACGGCCTGGTCGGCCTGGTCGTCCTCCTCGGACCGACGTTCGACCGCGGCCAGGTGGTGGTCGAGCGCGGTCTTGACCGCCTCGGCGGCGGCGCGTACCTCGGCAGCGGTGGGCTGCGCAGCATCAGACATAGTGCAGACGCTATCCGTACCGGGCCCCAGCCCGCACAATAGATGCGATGCCGGAATACGAATTTGTCGACGTGTACGTGCCCCGGGGGACATCCCGCAAGGAGGCGGCCCGTCTGCTGACCGACCACGCCGAGTACGGGAACTGGGAGTTGCAGCGCCTGAGCCTGCTGCGTGACGGCAGCCGCAGGGTGCGGCTGCGGCGCCGGATCATCCGCCAGGTCCGCGCGACCTGGTGAGCGGGCCGGAACGCGCGGAGCGGGTCGGCCCCGCCGGTTCGGGGCCGACCCGCTTCCTCAGGGGTGTCCGCCCGCTCACGCGTCGCGGCACCCGGTGTTACGCGGCCGTACGCGCCCGGCGGTAGATCACCGCTCCGGCGAGCAGGGCTCCCGCGCCCAGGGCCCCCGCGGCGCCCATCGGCAGGGTGCTGCCGGTCTCGGCGAGCTGGGACGAGCCCTTCGGCTGGCCGGCGGCGTGGGCGCCGGGCTCGTTGCCCGAGGTGCCGGGGCCGGGGGTCTCACCGCCCGGTCCGGGCGGGTTGCCGGGGTTGCCCGGGGTGGGGGGCGTTCCCGGAGTGCCCGGCGGGTTGGTGCCGGGCGGATTGGTCCCCGGCGGGTTGGTGCCGGGGGGATTGGTGCCGGGCGGATTGGTGCCCGGGGGGTTGGTGCCGGGCGGGTTGGTGCCCGGGGGGTTGGTGCCGGGCGGGTTGCCCGGGGTGCCGCCGTTGGCGCAGTCGTTGCCGAAGGCGGGGTTGCCGATGCCGATGACGTCGACACTGTTGCCGCAGACGTTGACCGGTACGTGGATCGGCACCTCGACGTGGTTGCCGGAGGCGACGCCGGGCGAGCCGGCGGTGTGGCCCTCGGCGTGCGATCCGCCGGAGCCGCCGGAGTGCCCGGAGCCACCGGGCTTGCCGTGGCCGCCGGAGCCGCCGTAACCGCCGGAGTCACCGTGACCGGCGGAGGACCCGCCGCCCTGGTTGACGCAGCGGTTGCCCATGGCCGGGTTGAGCACACCGACGACGTCGACGGTGTTGCCGCAGACGTTGACCGGTGCGTGCACCGGCGCCTGCACCGAGTTGCCGGACAGCACGCCGGGTGAGCCCACGGCGGCGCCACGGGCGCCCGAGTCGGCGTGCGCGGCGCCGCTCGCGGCGGCGATCACACCGGTGGCGGCGGCCACGGTCATCAGGCCCTTGCGGGTGGCCTGTCGCATTGCTGGTTCCTTGCTTTCGACGTGAGAGAGACGAGAGGGGGCGAAAAGGGACGAAAGGTGATGAGAGGGCGAGGGGAAGGGGAGGGGGACGGGAGGGAGGTGCCTGGGAGTCGCCGCGGATGTTCCGCGAGGGCGGAACAGGGGGAGAACGCGGGGGACGCAGATGAAGAGCGTTCGGCCCCGGAGCGCATGGGACGCGCTCCGGGGCCGAAGCTCCGCCCTTCACCGGGCGGGGCACAACCTCACTTGTTGATGCAGGTGTTGCCGAACGCGGGGTTCAGCAGCCCGATCACCGAGATGGTGTTGCCACAGACGTTCACCGGCACGTGCACGGGAACCTGGATGACATTGCCGGAGGCGACACCCGGGGAGTGCACGGCGGCACCCTGGGCACCGGAGTCGGCCACAGCCAGCCCCGCGCCCGCGAGAACCAGTCCACCAGTGGCAGCGGCAGCGGCGACGACCTTCTTGATCATTATTCCTCCTTGTTGGCAAAAGCGATCCCATGCCGCGGATCGCAACACCAGTAACGAGGGGCTCGCATTAGGGCTACGACCTGATGAGCGCATTCACTCTTCCCGGTGATCGCCGAGCGTGTCGCCGTACACAAGGACGAACCTTCACAAGTGCGTTTGACCGGCCCCCTTCGTCCAGGCCCGCTCGGGCTCGCTCAGGACGCGTCGATGAACCGGTCCAGCACCCGCACGCCGAACTTCAGCCCGTCCACCGGCACCCGCTCGTCCACACCGTGGAACATGCCCGCGAAGTCCAGCTCCGGCGGGAGCTTGAGCGGCGCGAAGCCGAAGCAGCGGATGCCGAGGTCGTCGAAGGACTTGGCGTCGGTGCCGCCGGAGAGCATGTAGGGCACCGCGCGGGCGATCGGGTCCTCGGCACCGAGCGCGCTCTGCATGGCGTCGACCAGCCGGCCGTCGAAGTCGGTCTCCAGCGCCTTGTCGCCGTGGACGTCCTCGCGCCGCACGCGCGGGCCGAGGATCCGGTCGAGGTCGGCGAGGAACTCCTGCTCGTACCCGGGCAGGAACCGGCCGTCGACATGGGCGGTGGCCTGGCCGGGGATGACGTTGACCTTGTAGCCGGCGCCGAGCATGGTGGGCGCCGCCGAGTTGCGCAGGGTGGCCCCGACCATCTTGGCGATGCCGCCGAGCCTGGCGAGCGTCTCGTCCATGTTCTCGGGGTCGAGTTCGGTGCCGAGCGCGTCGGACAGTTCGTCCAGGAAGGACCGTACGGTCTTGGTGACCCGGACCGGCCAGGTGTGGCGGCCGAGCCTGCCGACCGCCTCGCACAGTTCGGTGATCGCGTTGTCGTCGTTGGTCATCGAGCCGTGGCCGGCCGTGCCGTCGACGGTGAGCCGCATCCAGTGCATGCCCTTCTGGGCGGTCTCCACCAGGTACAGCCGCAGCTTCTCGTTGACGGTGAAGGAGAATCCGCCGACCTCGCCGATACCCTCCGTGACCCCCTCGAACAGGTCGGGGTGCTTGTCGACGAGGAAGCGGGCGCCGTAGGTGCCGCCCGCCTCCTCGTCGGCGAGGAAGGCGAGGACGATGTCGCGCGGGGGCTTGCGCCCGCTGCGCAGCCGGTCGCGGACGACCGCGAGGGTCATCGCGTCCATGTCCTTCATGTCGACGGCCCCGCGCCCCCACACGCATCCGTCGGCGATCTCGCCGGAGAACGGGTGGTGCGTCCAGTCGTCCGCGTTGGCGGGGACGACGTCGGTGTGGCCGTGGATCAGCAGCGCGGGCCGGGACGGGTCCTCGCCTTCGATCCGGGCGACCGTGGAGGCACGGCCCTTGTGGGACTCGAAGATCTTCGGCTCCAGGCCGACCTCGGCGAGCTTCTCGGCGACGTACTCGGCCGCCGCCCGCTCTCCCGGCCCCGAGTGGTCGCCGTAGTTGCTGGTGTCGATCCGGATCAGCTCGCGGCAGAGGTCCACGACCTCGTCCTCGCCTGTGACGCCGCTCGCGGTGCCCGTCTGGCTCACGCTGTTCCTCCCGCTGTAGCTGCTGGCAGTCCCTCCACATCCTCTCCCGGGCGCGCTCCCGCCCCAAGACCGGGAGGGGCCCGACACACCCCGTTCACGTGCGCGGGCCGGGCATCGGGGTGATCGCGGGGGTGATCGGACGTACTCGAAAGCCTGGTAGTGTTTACGACGTCGCCGCGAGGGAAACCCCGCGCGACAGACACCTTGTCCGGGTGGCGGAATGGCAGACGCGCTAGCTTGAGGTGCTAGTGCCCTTTATCGGGCGTGGGGGTTCAAGTCCCCCCTCGGACACCAGTGGGACGTTCACGAGACCGTCCCGAAGCGTTCACGAATTACCGGTCGAGTCATGTGACTCACCGGTATTTCGTCGTTTCTGGGGCCTTGAGCCTCGTGATCGGCTCGATGAGGGGGTGAGGCGGTGGCGGTCCAGGTACTGCGCCTCTCACCTGCAGAAACAGGACATGCCTGCGCGACGGCTGGTAGCCGTGACGCAGGCATGTGGGGTTTTCAGGGGGCGGAACGCGGCGGAGGTGCGTCACTCGCGTGGCGGAGGCTCCACCTGCTCGGTCGGAAGCGGTCGCGCCTGGGGCGGGCCGGAGGGCTCACCGGGTCGGGTCGCGGTGCTCTGCGCGCTGGCTTTGCGGGGCTGGATGCCCTGGTCGCGGAGGAACCGTCGGATGGCTCTGAGGTTCGCCACAAAGATGATGACGGCATTGAGCAGGGTCTGTGCGACGCGCCCGTGCGGCAGGCGGAGCTGGGGATTGTCGATGCTGTCGAGGGCGGACTTCTTGAGGTTGCCGTTGCCGCCCTTGTTCTGGCTGCGCAGTCCGGACCAGGCTTCCTGCCACACAGGGGTGAACAGGGGGCATTTCTGCCGCCACTTGGCCAACACGGTGCCCGGGACGGTGATGCTCTTCCCCCTGCAGATGTCGGGGTAGACGGGGGTGTCCCGCTTGGGCTTGGAGATAGTGGGCAGGGCTGCCGGGGTACGGACAGTGGGGGCGTCGAGGTCGACGACGGTGGACGGGCGTGGCTGGGGCCGGCGGTAGCAGGTGACCGTGGCGTGGGACCCGAGGGCAGGGCACTGTCAACGCTGGTCCCCTGCGGGCCCGTACTCCTTGATCTTGGTCTGGTAGTCCTTCCGGGACTGGATCAGGTTGAGCGCGTGGGCGCGGTCCTCGTCCGTGCGGCTGTCGATGTACGTGGCGCCCGCAGTGATGAGCGGGGTGGGCATCAGCGGGCAGTAGAACTCGCCGCCAACCAGCTGCATGCCGCGGAACTCTCCCTGCCGGTCGACCTTGTCGTCGTTGTAGTGCTTTACCGCGTTGAGGCCGAGTTTGAGCAGCTGCAGATGCAGGTTGTGAGGCTTGGCCTGGGTGATGCCCCGGTCGGCGCAGAACAGGTCTTTGACCAGGCCTCGTTCGAAGGCCAGCTGGATGGCGCGCAGGGCGGCCGGGCCGGGTTCGGTGCCCGGGGTGTGAAGGATCATGCCGAGGCAGACCGCCGGGTAGGCGCCAGCGAGGTCGCCATGGCCATGGCCTGGGAACGCGGCCATCATGGCGTAGCGGAACTCTCTTTTCTCCGGCGCCTTAGCCTTCTTCTCCTGTCCCGACTTGGTCTTGCGAGGCGGTGGCTTGTTTGTCGTGCCGCGCCGGGTACCAGTGTTCGTGGAGGCCGCAGCTTTGCCGCTGGGCCCCGACTTCTTCTGCGCACCTCCCTTCACGTACATCCCGGCGGTGATCTCAAGCGAAGCCCGGTCCTGGTGGTAGTCCGGCTCTTTGCCCCAGACCGGAACCGGAGTGTCGTCGACCGCGATGTGGCCAGGCCACCGAGCGAAGTCGCCGCGCCGGTAGGAAGCCATCACCGGAGCGAGAATCAGATCCTGGGCGATGGCCTCCAGATTGCGCACGGTGTCCTGGTTGGCGCGGGCATTCCACTTCCGTCGGATCTTCTTGGCCTCCCTGAGCGGCAGCCGCTTCCGGCGGTCGTGTGGTGCCGGGTCGAGGCGCCGGGTCATCGAGGCCCAGGACCGGTAGACGCGCTTCGACGTCGCGTACTGGTGGTGCGCGACGCGGTCGATTTCTTCTCGGGTTGCGCCCTCGCGAATGTGCAGGTCGACGTGGGGGACGTCAAGGAGGGCTTTGGACCATGGAGACAGGGCGAAGAACAGCGTCTCCCATGCGTCGTTGATGTTCGCGCTCTTGCCCATGTACTGCGACAGGATCAGGCCGATCAGCACTGTGCGGAACGGCAAGCCCTTCGGACCTGGCCGGTGCTCGTTGGAAGGAAGGCGTCCTGGGAGAAGCAGGCTTCATCTCGGAGCTCAATGCGGTGAATCTGATCTATATCTGGGCAGCAGCAAGCCGCGCGGACCTTCAGGGACCGTTACCCGCATACTGTGCAGTCGGCCATTCCGGTGATGTCGCCGACCGCCGAACTCAGCTTCACGGCGGTGTCCTCCCATTTCTTCTCTCGAGGGAAGCTCTCAGCGAGAACGTGCTTGCGCAGGGCGCTGACCTAGCAGCTGCCCAGCAGTCCGGTACGGATCACCGGATCGCGCAGCAGAGCGAGGGTGTCGGACTCGTCGGTGAAGATGTCCTCGGCGCCCGGGACGACTGCTTGGTGGAACATGGCATGAACTACGTCGGCGGTGGGCTGCTCCCAGATGGTTGCCGCACAGGCTGCCGCCTCCGCCAGGTCGTCCTTCTCGAAGGCAGCGCGCCACTGGTCCAGGAGGAGCGGGGTGATCCGATACGCGTTGCGCCGTCCCCGGACGAGGATGCTCCGATTGAGACCGAAGACCTTGATCGTCGCGGTACCCCTGTCGGTGAGGTCGAGGTATTCACCGGCTGCGAGCGACAGGTGCAGATGCGGAGCGGGGTCCTCACTGCTCGGGTCGATGAGCAGGGGCGTGCCGTCGTTGGCGAGGGGGAAGAGGCCACGTTTGAGGTGGCTGTTGCACAGGGAGCACGCCAGCAGGTGGTTGTTCCAGTCGAAGGTCCGTAACGGATTGACACGGACGGGCTCGAAGTGGTCGATGTCCGTGCCCTGGTTGTCCCCGCAGTACATGCACCGCTCCAGCCCGGGTGCCATCTCCGCGAGGGCGCTTCTCAGCACGGGGTGTATGTGCCTGCGGACGGACGTGTGCTTCCATAACTGCCCCGCTCGCGTCTTGGGTGCAGCGGCCTGCCCGATGTCACCGGTGTAGCCGGCCATGGAAGTCAGCGTCGACTGCGGGAGTGGCACCCTCGTCACTCGGATCATGAATCGCGCCGTGGACGGCGGGAGTGGAGCCCGGCTGCGATTTCTTCGACGCGAGCTGCCGGTGAACTGGCCAACTTGCGCTTCAGGTGGCGGTATCGGTCCCTTTCCTCTTCGCTGGCGCGGCCTCGCACGACGTCCAGTTCCAGGGCGAGGAGTTCTTCCCGCTTCTCTTCGGCCTGGTCGGAGTAGGGGGTGTCGAGCCCGAACAGGTCCGAGAGTACGGCGTCGTCGCCGCTGCCGAAGATGATGCGGTCGTAGAGGTGCTGGGGCACGACCTCCACAGGGCCCTCCACGTCGGGGCCCGGCAGCCGGATCAGTCCGCCCGGGTCCGCTGCCTGGCAGACGTAGGGGCTGTGCGTGGTGACGATGAACTGGATGTTCGGGAAGTGCGCCTTCAGCCAGCCGCCGATGCGCTTCTGCCAGGACACGTGCAGATGGGCGTCGATCTCGTCGATGATGACGACCCCGGAACTCGGAACGTTCGGCGTGCCGTCCGTCGTGTCCAGGACGAGTTCGCCGTAGGCGTCATGGATCTGCTTGAGGATGTCCACGACCAGGGCAGCCACCGTGCGGTAGCCGTCGCTCATCTCCCGCAGCGGGAACCGGTGGTTGCGGTTGACGACCCATAGGCCTTCGGAGTCGACGTTGTCGATCCGGTAGTCGTCGGGCAGCAGGTCGTCGCCCAGGATGGCCAGAGCGGCCGCCTTGAGGTCCCGGGCGCCGTCGCGGTCCTCGAACGCGCGCAGGTGCTGCTCGATGAGCCAGCTCACGCCTTCCGCCAGCGACGCGTCCTCGTGAAAGAGGCTCGTCAGCCGGGCTACCGCGCCTGAGCTGGACATCAGCCGCTGGATGTCGCTCGAGCCCCCGGCGAGCCTGCGGAAGGGACCGTACCCCGCGCAGAACCATCCCACCGGATTGTCCGCCCACGGGCCGCGCTGGGCGACGGGGCGTTCCTTCTGGTAGCCGATGGCGTTCAGCGCCGGCTGCCCGGCCCGGCTGGAACCCGGCTTGCCCGAGAGTGACGTCTGCTCCGCCGCCGTCCAGCGGAGTCCTGCCCAGATGGGTCGGACCGGACGCCGCCCCGAAGTGAATTGGTCCTGCTCCGGGTCATGGACCAGGCACACCTCGGCTTTCGCCACCGTCTCGTCCCGCGAGACCCAGGTGTCGAACCCGGGGACGAGACTGCGGGCCACGGCAGGTCCACTGATCGTCAGGGCGACCGCGCGCAGCAGGGTCGTCTTCCCCGAGCCGTTGCGGCCCGCCAGGACCGTCCAGCCGGCGTAGGAGCCGTCGGGCCTGGTCAGGTCCAGGTCGACGTCGCGTGCACCGTGGAACGACCTGATGTTCCGTAGGCGAAGGTTTTTCAGGTACATGTCTCGTCCGCCCGGATCCCGTTCTGAGGTGAGAGCCGGACGACGGCCGGCTCCGTGGTGACTCTAACGCGGCGGCGTTGTGTCGCGTCACCGCAGGTCAGTGGCAGCCCTCCAGGAACGGGCTGCGTGGTCCGGCCCAGGTTATGGAGAGCTGTTCGCGGGCCCTGGTGGCCGCGACGAACAGCAGCGAGCGCTCGCGCTGCAGGTCGCGGTCATGCTGGGTACGGTCCTCGGAGGCCGGGGTGACGGCGCCTGGCTGCGGCACGTGATCCGCGCCCACTCCGATGATCGCGACTGCCCGGTATTCCAGGCCCTTGATCCGGTGCATCGTCATCACGTGCACCCCGGAACCGATGGCCGGAGTCTGCCGCGGTTTCACCCTGACGGCCTTGATCCCCGCGTTGTGCAACGCCTCCACCGCCGCGTCCGCGAGCTTGTTGGTCCGGGCGGTGACGACGATCTCGTCCTCCTTCATGCCCTCGCCCAGCCACTCCTCGACCCGTCCGGCCAGGCCCGCGAGTTCGGCGGCCGTGCTCGGGTACTCGGTCAACTCGGGCTTCGCCCCGCCGAGAACGGACCGGTAGCCACCCAGGTCCTCGGTCGCGTCGTCGAGGTCGTCGAAGCTCGCGTCGCCCAGCAGGCTCAGCGACCTTCCGAGGATCTGACGGGTTGTGCGGTAGTTCAGGGTCAGCCGCCTAGAGCGTCTCCCCCGCACGTTGATACCGTGCGCGCTCAGCGCGGTCCGGTTGTCGTAGATCCGCTGGTGGGCGTCGCCGACGATGAAGAGGTCGTCCTCGCCGACCGGGACGAGCGCCCGCAGCAGCTTCCAGTGCGCGGCGTGCAGGTCCTGGGCCTCGTCCACGACGATGTGCCGGTACGGGCGGGTCTCGTCGCTCCGGCCCGAGGCGATCCGGGCGGCCTGCGCGGCGAGTTGGGTGACGCCGACCTCACCGGCCGCGTCAAGCCGGTGCTCGAAGGCCTCGATCAGCCCCCACACCTGCGCCCGTTCCGGGCGGTTGAGGCGCCGGCCGCGACCGGCCCGGCTGGCGACGAGGTACTCGTCGCGGCTGCGCACGTCCTGTGCGAGCACGACCTGCTTCCATTCGGCCTCCAGGAAACGCGCGTCCCAGCGGTGCGGCTGCTGTTCCTCGGCCAGGTCCTCCCAGCGCCTGCGGATCTCGTCGTCACCGAGCGACTTGGGGGTCTTCGCGCCGAAGACCTCCTTGGCGATGCCGTAGGCGACCTTGTCGATGTTGCGGACGTCCACCTTCGCTGTGAGCTGGGTGCCGCCGAGGTCCTCAAGCAGCGAGCGCAGCAGTTCGGCGAGCGTGGTGGTGTAGGTCGTGAGAAGGATGGCCTGGCCGGGCGGCAGCCGTTCGGCCAGCGCCTTGACCCGGTGCAGGGCGACGACGGTCTTGCCCGTGCCGGGGCCGCCGGTGACCCGTACCGAGCCCTTGTTGGGGGTCTTGCGCTCGGCCAGGGCGCGCTGGGCCGGGTGCAGGAAGATCCGCCAGGCCGACAGCGGCTCGGACATGATCCGGCCGAACTCGGCGACGTCGCCGGTGACGACGAAGGACTCCTTGGTCGCGGGGCGCTCGTTGGCGGCCTCGTAGTCGTCCGGGTCGATGGTGTCGCTGGTCGCGGCGACGGAACTAACGTGCTCCCAGACGTCCTCGACGGTCATGCCGTCGGCGAGGCAGAGGATCACGTCCCTGGCGAGCTTGGGCAGGTGCTCCACGAAGCCGAGTATCGCGTCGATGCTGCGGATCTCACGCAACGCCGGTACGACCGAGGGGTGCACGCCGAGCCGGTCGAAGTCGGCGTCTGAGACGTGGGCGAAGACGGACGGCTCCTCGGTGGCGGGCGCCTGGGCGGGCTGCCCGCCCAGGGCGCCGTGGAGGCTCGCGAGGTTGATCAGTTCGACGCCGCCGGTGACCTTGTTGATGTCGAAGATGATGTGCGAGGCGAGGGTGTAGGCGTCGTCGTGCGGCAGCACCGCGACCAGGTAGTAGATGCGGTCGGCGTAGTGCATCAGCACCGCGCGGAAGTTGTCGTTGATCCTGGCCGTGCGCACCCGCTTGTCCTCGGCGCCCTTCGGCGGCTTGAGGTTCAGCCCGTTGGCGTCCGGGTCCCGCTGCATCTTCATGATGAACTGCAGGACCTGTGCCTGGACCGACCCGTCGAGCTTGTCGTAGTACTTGCCGAAGACATCCGCCATGACGACCTGGGCCTTGGACATCACACATTCTCCAAACGCTCGGCCAACTCGGCCACATCAACTGTCCCGGTGTGTACGACGTGCCAGCCGGCCTCCGCAAGCGCGGCGTCACGGTGCTCGTCCACGTCGAGGAACACCGCCACCCTGGCGTCCGGCCAGGCGAGTTCCGCCTGCTGCGCGACCCGGTCGTCGAGCTCGAAGCCGACCTGCGGGGCGCCGAAGTGACGGGTGCGGGCTTCCCGGCACAGGGCGAACAGCAGTTCCTCGGCCTGCGAGGAGGCCCACTCGACCGCCTCCGCCCAGGGTTCCGGTAGTTCGTCGGGCAGGCCCGTGGTGGTGGGCAGCGCACCCGCGAGGAGGGCCACCGTGTGCGGGTCGAGCTGCCCGGCCGTGGACATCGCGACCTGGTGGAACGAACGCGGCAGTGCCGAACCCCGGTCGCCCGTCAGCAGCTGCAGCAGATTGGACCACCGCAGCCAGTCGGCCCACCGCGCCCGATGGCCGGGCTCGGCGACCGCCTCGTCGCGGTCGTCCAGCACGGTGAAGGCCGACCAGGCGGACATCCCGGGCTGCCCGGTCGCGGGCTCGGCCCGCCGGTCGAGCAGTCCGATGACGCGCAGCCCGCCCAGGGTGCGGATGTCCATCGCGATGGCGTCGGCGGCGGCCGTGTTGCCGGCGACCGGCAGGGGGCTGCCCGCCAGCACGTCCGGCAGTCGCTCGCCCACCGAACGCCGCTCGATCGGCTGCCGCGTCGCTCCGCCCCCGGCGAAACCGCTGATCAGCGCTGCCGCCCTGCGGGACCACTTCTCCGCGTCGGGATCGGCGAGCACCGCGAGCAGCGTCTCGATCGGGTTGCGCAGCGCCGGGTCCAGGGTGTCGTCGGGGCGTGGGCCGCCCGTCAGCATCTGGTGGATCTGCCGGGCGGTCCGCAGCGCGCCCTCACCGAGGAGCGGTTCGGCAGGGGTGCGCACCTCACGGTCGTCCGCGGTCCCCTCCACCGCCGCCTTCCACGCCATGACGTCCGCGTGCGTGAACTGCCACACCTGCATGCCCTCGGCCCGCAGCGCCTCGCGCTTGGCGGCGTCGTCGGCGATCCGGTTGATGCCGGTGCTGGCGTGGAAGGCGTAGCCGTCGAGGAAGACCGCGATGCGCGTCGACGGCCCGTCGATCCGGGTCAGTAGATAGTCCGGTTCACTGGGCGCGGACGTCAGTTGCCGGACATGGTCCTGGAAGAGCCAGCGGGTGCCGCTGCCGTCCGGGCGGGTGAAGCGCAGCTCGTACTCCATACCTCGTTCCCCGGCGCGGGGCGTCACCGAACCGGACTCCGGGCGGCGGCTGCCCCAGTCGACGAGGGTGCGGACGAACTGCTTCTCCAGCTCGCTCTCGGCGAGCTGGTCGATGCGCACCCCGGACAGGGTGTCGACCTGCTCCGTGTCCCAGCCCGTGAGGATCTCGTCCAGCAGCTCCCTGGCGACCCGCAGCGACGCGAAGGGGTGTTCGTTGCTGCTGACGTGCGGCAGCAGGCAGCGGTGACAGGGGGTGCGCAGGTTCTCCTTGCCGCAGGGACAGTCCCGCAGGGCGATCTGGGCGAGGGTCAGCACCCGGTGCAGCACGGTCGCGTCGGCGAGGTGCTCCAGGTAGCCGGTGCCGCCCGGCATGGAGTCGTGCAGCACCAGGAAGCGGCGGCGCAGTTCCCGGGTGCCGCCCGGCATGGTCGCGGGGACGACGCGCAGGTGGTCGGGAGCGCCGCCGAAGTGCTTGGTGATGCCCAGCAGCAGCGCGGCCTTGAACGACACCAGCCGGGTCTGCAGTTCCATCGTGGAGACGGGCAGCAGGATCCGCAGTGCCTGCGTGGTCAGCTCGTGCGCGAGGACGAGCCGCTGCATCGACGCCGTCTCGGCGTCGATCCCGTCGTCCTTGTGGCCGCACCAGTACGCGTGCCGGGTACCGATCCGCTGGGCGGCCCGGTCCCATGCCTGGGGGTGCACACCGCGTACGGCCCCGCACTCCAGGCAGGTATCGAAGCCGGGCACCTGGACGTCGTCGCCGGCGATCTGGTGCTCGGGACCCGCGGCGGCGGCTGGGCCGAGGTTGAGGGTGCGGATGGTGGCCACTCGGGCGAACTCCACACCGAACGGCAGCTCTCCGACCCGCTTCCAGGCGCGCAGCCCTTGGGGCTGTTCCGGGTCGATGTCCACCAGCGTGATGTCGTTGAACCGGCGTCGTTCCCGCTCGTCGCGCTCGTCGGTGAGCCGTGCGTCCTCGCGCCGCTCGCGGGCGGTGACCCGTTCGGGCACGAGTACGGTGTGGAGCGCGCCGGGATCGGCGATCTGCGGCGTCAGGCAGCGCGGGCACGCCGTGACGTCGAGGCCGGACTCGGCGGTGGCGACGTAGCCGCACTCGGGGCACAGCCGCCACTTGGCGTAGGCGGTGTCGCCATCGCCGGCGCCCAGGTCGAGGCCGTTGACGATGTACTTGTAGCCGTCAGTGTGGAAGGTGTTGCCGGGCGCGAGTTCCAGCAGGCCCATGCGTGAGCCCCGCCCGTACTCGGTCAGCTGGTCCTGGAACTCGCCGTCGGCGTCCTTCCACCACAGCGTCGCGTCCAGCAGCGTGGCGTCGTCGTGGAGGGTGTAGTTGGGCAGCAGGCCCAGACGGACCATGGCGTTGACCGAGTTCTCGCCGACCAGGGCGTCCCTGCGTCGGTTGACCGACCTGCGCTCGGCGTAGAGCTGGCGGCGCTGCTCGTCGCGTTCGCGGTCCCCGGAGGCGGTGGACAGGG
Organism: Streptomyces sp. NPDC091377; assembly: GCF_044757045.1. Taxonomy (NCBI): domain Bacteria; kingdom Bacillati; phylum Actinomycetota; class Actinomycetes; order Kitasatosporales; family Streptomycetaceae; genus Streptomyces; species Streptomyces sp. NPDC091377. Next base: position 144,566 of record NZ_JBIVUE010000010.1, read on the forward strand.
CGTCGAAGGCCCGGCCGATCTGCCGGGACCGGGAGCGCAGAGCCTCCAGGCGTTTGCGCCACGCGGTGGCGGCCTGGCCCACGGTCTGCTCCAACTCCAGCTGCGCGAACTGCCGCAGGCCTTGCTCGGCCTCGGCCGACATGCCCGGGAAGAGCTGGACAAAGGAGGACGCGAGTTCGGCGTGGCGGGCGTGGGCGACGTCCAGGAAGCGGCGGAACCAGCCGTCCTCGGCGAGCCCTCGGGTGAAGAGGGCGCCGATGCGGTGCGGCATGGGCTCCTCGGGCATCATCGTCCCCCGCCACAGGCTGCGGTCGGCGGCCCGGTCCAGCAGGTACGCCAGGTACTGGCGGCGCAGGATCTCGGAGGCGTCGAGGTAGCAGTCCGGCGGGATGATCCGGCCCGCGAGCATCTCCTCGGGTGCATGCAGGTAGTACTGGTTGCGGGCGCCGCGCGGTACGAAGGTGACGGTGAGCGAGTTGCCGGTGCTGCGCCCGGCACGGCCGATGCGCTGCGCGTAGTTGGCGGGCGCGGGCGGCAGGGACGCGAGCAGCACGGCGGACAGGTCGCCGATGTCGATGCCGAGTTCGAGGGTGGGCGTACAGGTCAGTACGTTCGGGTCGAACGGCGAGGGGCGGTTCTTGAAGGCCTGCTCGACCTCCTCGCGGCGGGCCCGGCTGAGCGCGCCCGTGTGCTCGGCGGTGAGGACGTCACCGGGCCGGTCGACCGTGTAGAGACGGCGGTAGTAGTCGTCGCTGTAGTCGCGGTCGTCTGTGGTGAAGGTGCCGCCGCACTGGAAGCGCAGGCAGGGTGTGCCGAGCCAGTTCTCGCGTCGGCCGGGCGGGACGGTGTGCCGCCAGGTGCAGCTGTCGCAGCGGACGCCGTGGTCGTTGACGCCGGTTCCGTCGTCCCCGGCCCCGTCCGCCCCGTTGCCGTCGTCAGGGGACGACGGGCCGGTGGCGAGGCTGTGCACCATGATGGTGCGCGGCCTGAGAGCGAAGACGGTCGAGCCGCCCTCGGCCGGATAGGTCGCCAGTATCTCGCGCTGCGCGAGCAGCTTCATGGCCTGTTCGGCAAGGGCGCGGGCCTCGCGTCGCTCGCAGCCGAGGGTGCGGTGCCCCCAGTCAGCGAACCAGGTGTTGTCGCGGGCCAGCGAGTCGAACTCGGACGTGCCGAGGCGCCCGAGGACCGGGAAGGTCGGTGCGGCCAGGCCGCGCGGGAAGGCGGGCATGCCCGTGGGCCGACCGCCCCAGATCGGCCAGCGCCGGGCGCCGGCCTGGGCGATGTACTCCTTGAGCCAGGGATGGAACAGCGCCCCGCGCAGGCGCATACGCTCCAGCAGGCCGCGCAGGTAGACGATGTAGTCGGCGTCGTCGGTGGGGAGGGTGATCTGCCCCGGGAGGCGCTGGTGGGCTTCCCGCAGCAGAGCCGCGACGGCGGCGGCGTCGGGGAGGTGTACCTCGGCGGCGGCGGTGCGGGTCAGTTCGAGGGTACGGCCCAGGCGTGAGCGCAGGCCGAACTCCAGCAGCGTCTGGAAGACCATGCGGTCCTGCAGCATGTAAGCGCCCGCGTCGCTGAACCCGTCGCCGCTGAGGAGCGTCCGGATCTCCGGGTTGTCGCGCAGGTCGGGCGGCACGATCGAGGCGAGCTTGCTCATCTCGCCCTTCTCCGCCGCCGTCACCACGGCTTCGGCGGCGTCGGTGGCCAGATCGTGTACGGCGACGGGGGTGCCCGGCTTGAGCTGCTCGGCGAGCAGCCCGCGGAAGGTGAAGCCGAAGCTGCGGTTGGCGATGAACGCGGCCCGGTGGGTGGCGTCCTGGACGGAGTCGGTGAAGACCAGCAGTTTGCGCTCGTCGTCGGTCAGGCCGCGGTCGGAGAAGAGCTGGGTGGTGGTGACGGAGGCGAGGGTAGCGGTGCCCGCACCGAGGAAGCGCATACCGTCGGTCAGGTCGCAGGAGGGGCACTTGTCGCCTGCGTTGGCGGGGATGGGCCCGGCGACGGTGATCACGGGCACGGTGTCGTTGCTCGGCACCGTACGCAGTTCGGCTTCCTCGGCGTGCAGGAAGACGGCGGTGTGCTCGCCCGGCCTGGCGCGGATCATCCAGCGGACGGCGCGGTTGCTCTGGGCGGAGGCCCGGTAGATCTCCAGCGGCTTGGTCTTGAGCTGCTGCCACTCCAGATCCGTGGAGAGCGCGGCCCAGCCGGAGCGTCCGCAGTGACGGCAGTACACGGCGGGGAGGTGGGCGCGGTAGGCCGGGCCGACGGGGTGGACGAACGGGACGGGGCTGTCCGGGGTGAGAGCGGATGCGCCGTCGCCGGGGGCATACGGGTCCGTGTCGGCGTCGGCGGTGCTGTCCACCTCGGCGGACGGGTAGACGGCGAGGTTGGCCGGGTTGGGCCGGGTGTCCCCGGTGGGGCCGTCGTCGTCGAACCAGCGGAAGTGGGGCGTCGGCGTCGCGGCGCGGATCACGCGGCGCACCTCACGGACCCAGAGCTGGGCCTCAACGCGGAGGAAGGGGATGATGCGGTCGGCGATCGGGTCGTAGGCGCGGGCGGTCGAGACCAGCGCGAGGAGCCGTGCGAGGCCGGTCGCGACCAGGTCGATGTCGGTCCGGGCCGCCTCGTCCCAGGCCGCGCCGCCGCCGCGCTTCGCGAACTCGCGGGCGATCTCGGGGACGGTGACGGGAGTGTCGCCCGCGACGTCGAGGAGGGCGCGGATGAGGTTGTGCTGGCGGAGCTTCTCGCCGAGTTGGATTGGGTCGGCGAAGTCCCTGCCGACGACGAGTTCGGCGAGTCGGTGGAGGGCCGACGGGTCGTCGATGGGGTCGGGGACGGCGGCGAGGGCGGCCGCGGAGGGCACGGGGAGGAGGAAGTCGGGCTCGGCAACGAAATCGCCGGGCGTCTGACGGTCCTCGCCGATGAGGGCGGAATCCGGGAAGGGGGTGCCGAAGACCTTCTCGGCGAATTCGAGGAGGAGTTCGCGGTCGGACTTCTGGGGGCCGTCGGGGGTGGGGGCCGCTTCGGCGGAGGGGGTGCCGCTGATGGCTGCGGTGCGGCCGACGGCGCCGGTTCCGCCGGTTCCGCCGCCGAGGGTGGCGGAGGTGGCGACGGGGGTGATCGTGCCGAGGGGGCGGCCCGGCTCGGCCTTGCCGGTGGCCGCGCCCAGGCGGCGCAGCAGCATCGCCACATCGGTGCCCTGGGCGCCGTCGTAGGTGTGGAACTCGTCCAGGACGACGTACGTCAGCCCGCCGTCCTGCCAGAGCGGGACGTCCGGGATGCGCTGGAGGAGGAGGTCCAGCATCTTGTAGTTGGTGAGCAGCAGGTCCGGCGGGTTCGCGCGGATGGCCTCACGGTCGGTGATCAGGCGGCTGTTGGGGGTCAGTTGCGCGGGGGTGACGGTGCTTGCGCCGGACTCGCGGGCGTAGGAGCCGGGGGCGTTCTCGTCCTCGTCGTCCGGGGGGCGGTTGCCGGAGGCGCCGCCGATGTAGATGCCGGCGGTGACGGAGGAGAGGGCGGCGTTCTTGGCGAGGAAGTCGTCGATACGGCGGGCCTGGTCGTCGGCCAGCGCGTTCATCGGGTAGAGCAGCAGCGCCTTGACACCCTTCACCCCGGCGGCGCGGGCACGGGCGCAGTGGTCGAGGATCGGAATGAGGAAGGACTCGGTCTTTCCGGAGCCGGTGCCGGTGGTGACGATCGTCGGCTCGGGGGCGTGGCCAGACTTGCTGGACAGCCGCTGCCAGGCGTTCGCCTGGTGGGTGTAGGGGCGGAGGCTGGGCGACCAGTCAAGGGCCTTCTCCCAGCCGGGGGGCGCGTACCGGAAGGGCGTACGGACACGGAGGTACGGGCCCCGGAAGAGCCGACTCTCCGGCCGCTCAAGGAACGCCTCGAGCTCCTCGCGGACGTCGTCGTCGGCGAGCGCGAAGCTCGTCGTCAGGTACGCGGCGAGGGCACGGCGCAGATCCTCGGCGGCCAGGGAGGGAAGCATGGCTGGGTGCTACCTGCTTTCCGGGGCGCGGGTGGGCGTGGCGGTGGACTCGGTGAGCGTGGGCGAGGGCGTGGTGAGGGGGTGCTCGGCGAGGTAGGCGGCGTAGTCGCCGTACTCGCTGGCGTGGAGGCGAGCGGTGAAGTCCGCATGGGCGCGGGTCATTTCAGCCTCGCGGTTGGGCTTGACCCAGCCCTCGGGGATGGCGGGGGTGGGGTCGCCTGCGCGGGCGGCTTTGGCCCAGGCCTTGACGAAGGCGGTCTCTTCGGGGGTCTGGCGGATGCCGACGTTGTGGGTGGCCGCGCCGATCTTGTGACCGTCGGGGGCGAAGAACATCTCCCACTCGTACTTGCGCAGTACGGCGAACTGGGAGCGGTACATGGCGCAGAGTTGTTCGGCGGTGAGCCCAAGCATGATGGCTACAAGTGCGTCACTTTCAACTAGGGCCATGCGGCGGTCGTACTCCGTGCGAAGCGGTGTCGCCATCGACCAGGTGGGCTCGACGGCCTGGATCGGCAAGCGGGCTGCTTCCGGGTCGGTCCAGCGCTCAGCGAGCCAAGCTGGTTCGAAGAGTTCGTCCCAGAGGGGGGCATAGTCACGAGTTAGGCAGTTCAAGCGGAGAGTGCGGAGCAGGAGCGGGGTGGTAAGGGGGCTTTGGAGAGGAGCAGGGAAGTTGCGGGCGAATTCAGCATTGACTTTCGACGCACCTGAGACTTTAACCAGATAGTCAAAGTTGATCGTGGCCCAGAGGCCGCCAATGACTGCTGTCTCTCGATTGGTATCCAATGCCATGGTGTGCACTGCGTCCACATGAGTGGGACCGGGCGGCAAGAGTGCAGCCTGTAGCGATCGCTCGGTATTCGAGGTGATCATACGACGCCACGCAACGCGAAATCGCTCACGCGCGAGGGAGCCGCCCCATGTACGCAGTGCCGCAGTAAACTGTTCCGGCGTGCATGATCTTTTGAAATTCACTCGGGGGATTATGGTTTCAGGCAGCACTTCCAGGTCCCATGTCGAGTAATCCTTGTTTGATTTACACTCCTCATTCGGCTGCTTGGCGAAAGGGGTAGCCACGGAGAAGTGCGGCCCCTGCAGCACCACCTCGTCCCACGAATCCGGCAAATGGGTTTCCCATTTAATCACACGCTGCTTCTTGGCTTTCCCTTCATCAAGCTCCAGCGACCACTGGAAGCTCGTTCCTGGAATTCGCTCAGAGAAGCGAGAGAGGGCACGCAGTACTTGATTTTCGGCTGCCGTAACCGGACGCAGCGCACGGGCTTGCGCCGCTGGCGTGCCCGGAGGGTCTACCAGTGCGGCCCAGTCGGCGAGTGCGTCGATGGTCACGCGTACGATGCGCTCACTGTGCGGCCGCGTGTCCCAACCACCTTCCGGGAATTGAATACCCGGCAGCCCACCCCGACCGTCATGGTCAAACGAGCGGTCAACCACCGAAGGGTGAACAACTCGCGCGATCTGCGAAAATTGTACGTCCCGTCGCGCCCCATAGACGCTGACTCCGAAGTTTTTGTTGTTATCTACATCTTCGAAGAGGAGGATATTGTTGCCGTACTGGAAGTGGCGACGAAGTCTTGAATAAGTTTCCTCTCGGAACGGCCCTCCAGTTGGCACAGTAAAGTGATTCTCTTCATGAATGAGCGCCGCCGATCCTTGCTCGTTGAGGTTGCGCCACGCCCGCTCCATGAAACTCATGTATAGATTGGTCTTCATCCCGGAAAGTAGCGCATGATAAATGGGGGAGCCGAGATGCTCGCTGATTCCCGCCCAAGAGGTCAGGTCCAACAAGTAAGCTTGAATGGCGGATGTCTCAGAGAGGGCGTTTTCCTTGCGGTCCGATTTTACTTGAATAGATGCATTTTCGATAAGGCCGAACCAAGCATCATGTTCAGCGACTGCGAGATCGTCATCCCACTCGAACTTCACCCATGGTGGGTTTCCCACCTGAAGGTCAAAACCGCCCTGCTCAAAGATGTGCGCAAACTCCAATTCCCAGTGAAAAAACCCCTCCTGTCCGGTGACTCGATCTACTTCGCTCAGCCACGAGAACCGCAGCATTACCGACGGTAGGTCTGCGCACTGGCTCATCACACGGTCGAACTCGTCATCCGTTGCCAATTGCTCGAAAATTCCAGTGTCCGCGAACAACCCGAACTCGTCGTCCAGTCCGGCCGCGCCGCCGCCGACCCGGCCGGAGGACCTTGCCTTCGCCTTGGCGGCCGGGACCCCCAGCACTGCCTCGCAGAATGACAGCCACTCCTCCATGCTGGGCGGCGTAGGCGTGTCGGGCTGCCCCACGGGCCAGAACCACAGGGCACACCAGGCGTCCATGACGAGCTTCAGGCGCCCCCGCGGCGACCCAGGCTCGTTCAGCGCGCTCTCGATCTGCTCACGGGTCACGTCTCCCGATGCCTTCTCCAGCGGCTGGTCGGGGTCGACTTCCCACACGTCGATCTGGCGCCGGACCTCCTGTTCACTCACGATCAAGCGACGCCGGGTCAGCTCCCACAGCCGTTCGACTCGCGTTGCCAGCGCCAGCAGTCGCTTGCCCTGCGCCACCGACGGCGTCGCCGTGACAGCGGTCCGCCACTTGGCCAGCTCGTCGCGTTCGTCCTTGGCCAGCTCCTTGGCCTGCTTGGCGTCCGCGACCGCGCCCCACCCCCTGGTCGGCAGCAGGAAGTGGTGGATCTCCTTGCCCGCTTCGAACTGTCCTTCCTCGGCTCCTGCCCGCAGCGGCCGGTCCGTCGGGACCGTCGTCAGCCATGCCTTTCGCTTCAGTGCCTCCGCCGCGTACACGGCCCGCCGGGCCCCGATCAAGGAGTTGCCGCGACGTAGGTGCAGGCCGAACCAGGGGGCTTTCAGGCCCTCATGCATCGAGTTGAGCCACAGCGAGACCTCTGCCAGCTCGACAGCGGTCTGGTTGAGGTCAACGCCGTAGCAGTTGTGCAGGGCCAGGTACGCCTTGACCTTCTGCAGCTCCGCCTCGTACCGGTCCGGAGGCAGTTGTTCACCACCCAGCTCCGCCATCCTGCGCTTCAGGTACTCCGCAGCCAGCTGATTGATGGCCTCATTGAGGAACGCGCCCGAGCCCAGGGCGGGCTCACACACCGTCAGGTCCAGGATCGCCCGCGCAGGCGTCGTCTCACCGTCCTGGTCCAGCAGCTCCGCCAGCGCGTGCTTGACCGTGCTGCGGGTCAGTACCTCCGGCGTGTAGTACGACGCCGATCGCTGCCTCTCCCGCCCGGACAAGCGGTACACGAAGCTGCCCTTCTTGTGCAGGACGCGCTTCTTTACGCCCGTCAGGTCGTCCGTCCGTTTGACGAAGACGTTCTCGTCGTAGTTGTCGGCGTCCTTCAACGGCACGACCCAGGTGCCGCTCAGCCCGTCCGAATCCGGCTTGGCAACCTCGTACAGGTCATCCCACGCGAAGAAACCGGTGTACGACATCAGGCCCTCGTACACCGCGCCAAGCTGGTTGATGCCAAGCTGCGCGTACGAGATGAAACCCTTGCCGGTGCCACCGCTGGCCTTGCCGCGTCCGCTGCGCCGCCCCTGGGTGAGCATCAGCAGGTTGAGCACCCGCCACAGCACCTTGTTCCGCAGCTTTGTCTCGATCCGCTCGCCCTCAACCGACACCGAGCCGATCAGCGGGGTCGCGTCGGCCTTGAACAGGTCGCTGCGCAGGGCCTCGAAGCGCAGGCCGTCCGCGTCGAGGACGGTCACGTTGTCCTCGGACGGTGCCTCATCCCTGCCCAGGGGGCGGTGCCCCTGGTCTACCAGGCGGAACAGCAGGTCCAGCGAATCGGCGAAGTGCGTGCCGTCCTGCGCCTCCTCCGGAAGGTCGTAGGAGACCAGTTCGCCGAGCCGGGCCAGGCCGTAGCCGTCCTGGTAGGCGTCATCCTTGCTGGGCAGGATGCCGAGTTCGGGCCGGGCTTCTGCGTAAAGCAGGAACAGGATCCGGTACAGATACCGCAGCGACTCCCGAGTTAGCCGGCTCGCCAGCTCGGCCGGGTCCCCCAGCTCCGCCGGATCGGCACCCCCGTCCTTGAGCCGGTCCAGGATCTCCTGGGCGATGAGCTCGACCGACTGCCGCAGGCCTTCCCGCAGCTCCTTCGAAACACCCACCGCGTGCTTGCGGCCCTTGTCGATCAGCCCGTCCAGATACCCGGCGACACCACCCTCCGTCAGCAGCGACTCCGCGCCGAACAGCGCCGCCACCGCCTCCAGCTCCTCGCCGTCCGCGCTGAGGTTGCGGTCCAGTGCCTCGTCCACGCTCACCGCGAGGAACCGGCCCTCGTGCCAGGCCGTGCGGTCGGCGAGCAGTACCGCGCCGCCCGCGAGGAGCAGGACGTAGCGCGGGGCGTAGCCGTCCTCGCAGCCGAAGAGGAAGGTGACGGCGTCGGCCGCACCAGTGATGAGCTGCTTGCCGTCGAGCAGGATCGGGTCGAGGAGTTGTGCGCCGCCGTCCTCGATGTCCGCGACGACGAGTTCGCCGTCCACCTGCCAGGTGACATCCAGGGCGACGAGTTCCAGGCCACCGGGGCCCGTGACGGCGAGGGCCACCGGCACCGACCGTTCCTTGTCGCCCTGCATCACCTCGAAGTCGCCCCGGCGGAGTCGGGTGTGGGTGGAACCCGCGGGCTCCAGAGCGGCGGGCTCAGCATTCTTGCCCTCGCTCTCCGGCTCGACATACGCCAGCGCCGCCAACAGGCGGTCGTTGAGCTCCCGTACCTCGGGACCGTCGAAGGCCTTGTTCTCGGTGATGCGGACCTTGGCCTTGAAGTACTCGCGGCGCAGGCCCTTCACACCCGACCGGGACGACGGAGCGCCCGCCCGGTCGGCGGAGGTCCAGCGCTTGCGCAGCTCGGTGAGGTCCTTGGCGAACAGGTCGGCGAGGTAGTGGGCGGAGATGTACTCACCGCGGTTGGTGATCGCTTCGAATGCCACGGTGTCACGCGCCCCTCTGCTGCTGAATCACGTTGCCGCTGGCGGCCGCGGGTGGCGCCAGGACTCCGATCACACGAACCATCGCCTCGCCCTGTGTGGCCAACTGCTCGATGAGCTGCTCGACCTCCACCGCGGTCTTCTGCACGCGCGTCTCCTCGTGCTTCCGCCGCATGCCGCTGAAGCTCAGTTGCTCGAACGTCGACAGGCTGGCCTTCCGCCATGCCTCCAACCGCTGTTCGTATTTGAGGAGTTGCTCCACCAGCGGAGTTTGCTGCTCGTTGCGCAGCCCGCCGATGTGCTCGCGGCTCGCCTGAACCGCCGCCGGGACCAGTGCCTGGAGGGCAGACCTGTCGCCGGTGAAGGGCCGGTTGAGCATTCCCGGCTTGACTCCGGCCCGTTCGAGTACGCCCACCAGGTCGTCGTCGAAGGTGGGTGTGCCGCCCGCCAAGCCCGTCACGCACGTCCACGCCAGGACGGTCGGGTGGCCCTTGGCGTTGGAGTACATGCCCTGGGTGAGGAACACCGGTTCGGTGACGTCCGCCGTGATGATCGGGGCGGTGTTACGGGTGAGTCTGACGAGGACCTTGTCGGTGAGCCACTCCACCACCGGGTGCTGGTCCGTGAGGTAGCTGACGTCAGGCCAGCCGGAGGTCTCGGTGCGCTCCTGCTTGGTGATCGCGCCCTTGGCACGGCTGCCGCTGCGCTCACGGGCCCGGTCCAGCCGGTCCTGGCCGAACTGCTTGTCGAAGGTGACCCGGAGCTGGTCCAGAACCTGACGCTCGTCCAGGTACGACTTGGGGAGGACCAGCAGGCGGCGCTGGAGTTCCCGGTCCGGGGTGAAGACCATCATCTTGGGGTGGTCGGCATCCCAGTGCTTGCCGATGCGCTGCTCCGGGTTGCCGTAGACCTCCTCCAGGGCCTCTTCGACGAACGCGCGCGTGGAGGCGAACAGTTGCGGCACCCGATAGCCCGGTGAGTCGCCGTCCGGGGTGTGGTCGGCGAGGAACGCCTCGAAGGGGTCCAGTGGGACCGACGGAACGGCGGCGTCGAACGGTTCTTCGTTCGCCAGGAGCCGTTCCATGATGGCGTTCGTCTCGGCGTCCTCGTCGCGAAGGCCCAGGATGGAGGCGGCCTCGCCGAGGGTGCGGTGGACCTCGTCCTCACGCTTGAGTAGGCGCTCGGACACGGCTCGGTCGGCCGAGGGGCGGTCGGGATCCTCGTCGGCGGTGAGCAGCAACAGCGCGCGGATCTCCGGGGAGTGCTGTTGGCCGTAGCGGTCGATACGGCCGTTGCGCTGCTCGATGGTGATCAGCGACCAGGGCAGGTCGTAATGGATCATCTGGTGGCACTGGCGGTGCAGGTTGACGCCCTCGGCGGCGATGTCGCCAGTGAGTAGGACCCGTAGATCGCTGCTTGCCAGGCCGAAGTCCTTGACGGTGCGCTGCTGTTCGTCGTCGGAGAGGCCGCCGTGGAGCTGGCGGACGGCGCCGCTGGTCTTTACCCGGCTGGGGGCGAAGCCGAGGGCCGAGGGCAGGGTGTCCTGCAGTATCTGGAGGGTGGCGCGGCGTTCGGAGAAGATCACGACGCGGGTGTCGGACCCGGGGCCGACCTTGATCTCCTCCTTGAGGACCTTCACCAGCTGCCGGAACTTGGCTGCGTCCTCGATGTCTATGGCCTCGGCGATGGTGCCGAGGTTGACCAGTGCGTCGCGTTCGGCCTGGCGTTCCTTTGGGTTGGGGCTCCGGTCGATGCTGTCGATCCGGTTGTCGACCGTTTCGACGAGCGCGGAGTGGGAGGAGAGGAAGGACTTCAGCAGGGTGTACGGGAAGAGCCGTGCGCCCTTGCCGGAGACGGGGGCCATGCGGCCGTCCTTCGGGTTGATCCAGACGTCGTACAGCTCGTCGAAGACCTGCTGCTCGGCCGGAGTCGCCGTGCAGTCGATGGCGACGGGCGGCTTGCGGGTGGCCCACATCTGGCCGATCTCGGCCGAGACGTCGGGCGACATCTTGTGGCGCCGGATGTAGAGGTGCTGGAGCTGCGTCTCGTCGTAGTCGCTGGTGTTGGGGATGGCTGTCGGGTCGAGCAGGCTCAGCAGCTCGCCGAAGGACTCCCGCTGGCCGTTGTGCGGTGTGGCGCTGGCCAGGATCAGGGCGTCGGTCTTCGGCGCGAGGAGCTGCGCGAGGCGGTTGTTCTTCGTGCCGGTGTTGATGAGCTTGTGCGACTCGTCGATGACGACGGCGTCCCAGGTGACCTGCATGAGATGGCTGCGCCAGCGGTCGGAGCGCAGGGTGTCGATGGAGATGATGGCGCGCTTGTAGTAGGAGAAGGGGTTGCGGCCGGCGGGGATGTCGTTCTTGATCCGCTCGATGCCGGCCGAGTCCAGCCGCACCACCGGGATCGCGAAGCGCGTCCACAGCTCGTGCTGGAACTGTTCCAGGATGTGCTTCGGCGTCACCACCAGGATACGCTCGCCGCGCCCGCGCCTGATCAGTTCGGACAGCAGCAGCCCGACCTCAAGCGTCTTGCCGAGGCCGACCGCGTCCGCGATCAGCAGTCGGGGGCGCAGGGCGCGCAGGGCGGCCTTGGCAGGTTCGCGCTGGTAGGCGAGGTCGTCGACGAGGTGGGTGCCCACGGTGGCCAGGCGCTGCTCGGAGAGGGGCAGCGGGGTCTTGCGGATCAGCGCGTCGATGAACAGGCGTGAGCGGCGGCACTCGGGGGAGTCGTCGGGGACGAGCTCGGTGTCCTCGGGACGCAGCGGGGTCACCTGGTCGAGGCTTTCGTGCGCGAAGAAGACCGCCCGCTGGTCGCGGACCAGGGGCGAGATGCCTCGTACGTCCAGGCGGGTGCCGTCCTTGGCGGTCTCGGCGGCCTCCACGACCAGCCAGTCCTCGTCGCGGGCGCGGACCTGCATCCCGGCGGCGAACCGGACGCCACCGGACGCATCGCCCGGGACGTTGCCTGACGCACTGTCGGCGACGGTGCTCATCGGCGGGTCTCCTTCGATTGCTGCTCTGCTGCTGTGCTGCTCTGCCGCTGTGTCGTTCGGGCACTGTGCCGTTCGGGCACTGTGCGTTTGTGGTTTGTGTGCGGGTTCGACGGGTTCAGCCACCGTAGTCGCCGCGGCGGTCCTCGATACGGCTGCGCCATCGTGCGGCCCAGCGGTCCGGCATGGCGTCCGGCCGGGGCCCGGGGTCGAGCGGCTCCGCGGGCCTGGGGAACGGCGCGGCCTCGGGCACCGGCTCGGGGGCGATGCCCGAAAAGCCGTCCGGCTCGCCGTCCACCGCGGCATCGGGATCCGTTACGGCATTCGGTACGGCATGCGGTGCCTCGACTGGTGTGGCCTGCCGCTCCAGCACCGCCGCGAGGAACGCCTCCGGCAGCGGCGGGTACGCCTGCGCCTCCGTCGGCACGCCGAAGTCGAGCAGGCGTCCCATCGCCTCCTCCAGCACGTTCTGCGCCGTCGGCCGGTCCTCGGCGTCGAAGGCCAGCGTGTGGGTGACCAGGTCGAGCAGCGCGGGCGGGAGGCCGGTCAGGTCGGGCTGGATGTCCAGCGTCCGCTGTGCCGGCATCTGTGCGTAGAAGGGGACGTGGCCGGTCGCCGCATGCGCCAGCGTCGCGCCGAGGCTGTAGACGTCCGACGCCTCGCTGGCCTTACGGGAGTCCGCCGCCTGTTCCGGTGCCATGTAGGAGAGGGTGCCGAGGGCCGCGCTCGCCGTGGTCAGGCCGGTGCCGCCGCTGACGTGGGAGATTCCGAAATCTATGACCCGGACGCCGTCCGTGGCGACCAGGACGTTGCCGGGCTTGAGGTCCCGGTGGAGTAAACGGACCGAGTGGATGTGCATCAGGGCGTCCGCGAGACCTGCTGCCAGCCACCACGCACCCAGCTCGCTGACCGGGCCGTGCTGCTCCACCAGCTCCTGCAGCGAGGGCGCATTGATGTACTGGGTCGCGATCCACGGCGTCGCCGCTTGCGGGTCGGCGTCCACCAGAGCGGCGGTGTGGAAGCCGCCGACACGGCGGATCGCCTCCAGCTCCAGGGCGAAGCGCTTGCGGAAGTAGTCGTCCTCCGCGAGCTGCGGTCTGACGATCTTCACCGCGACCGGGCGGGTCGAACGGTAACCCAGGTACACGACTCCCATCGCGCCCTGCCCCAGTCGGCCGACCAGTCGGAAGTTCCCGACCGTCGTCGGGTCGCCCGCTCTGAGCGGCTGCAGCACCTTTGCCCCCGTACTGTCCTGACCTGGCTGGACGAGAGCGAGGTTATCAGCGGGTCGGTTCACTGATCCTGCGCCTCCTGGGACTCGCTCTTCCCCGAAGAGGCACTGGTGGCCGACGGCGGCAGCAGGGCACCCTTGGTCAGCCCGTCGTACGCGAGTGCGCCGACCCGGTCGCCGATGGCGGCGGCCTCGCGCAGCAGTTCCCCGAAGGTGGCCAGACGCCGGAAGGCCTCGCCGTACTCCCGCTGGCGCCCGATGTCCATCTGCGGAATCTGCCACCCCAGGACCCCTGAAGTTTCAGGGGTCTTCTGTTTTTTCGGGGGTGTGGGGCATGTCTCCCGGGGGTGGAGATGCCGAGGTCACGGTGGTCCTGTGGCGCTCGTGGGCCTCTCCGGCGGGTCGCCCGAGTGGCCGGGGGACGGGCGTGAAACTAGCGTCGTACTAAAATATCCGGCTTGTTACGGAGCTGGAGCCGGACAACCCCAGGCGGACCTGCGGGCCATCCAGCGCCCCGGAGGTTTCCGGGATCGAGACGCGAGGACCCGATGGCAGCCCTTCACGAGAGCGATGCTCTCGGCCTGCTCGACACGGAGATGCATGAGCGTCCCGGCACCACAGCACGTTTCCCGGGCGGCCGGCCCGCCTCGCCGCGCACGCTCGTCGACATCTTCGAGGCATCCGCGCGCTCCCATCCCGACGAGCCGGCCCTGGACGACGGCACGGCCCGGCTGACCTACCGGGGGCTGGCCGTGGAGGTGGAGCGGCTGCGGGCGCGGCTGGCGGCGGCCGGGGTCGGGCTCGGCGACCGGGTCGGGGTGCGGGTGCCGTCCGGGACCAACGCGCTCTACGTGGCGATCCTCGGTGTGCTGGCGGTGGGCGCGGCCTATGTGCCGGTGGACGCCGAGGACCCCGACGAGCGGGCCGACCTGGTCTTCGGCGAGGCCGGGGTGCGGGCCGTGATCGGCGCCGGGCACGAGGTACGGGCGGACGGGCCCGGCGGGGCCCCCGCGGGCAGACCCGGGGTCGAGCACGACGCGTGGATCATCTTCACCTCCGGATCGACCGGGAAGCCCAAGGGCGTCGCCGTGAGCCACCGCAGTGCCGCCGCGTTCGTGGACGCCGAGGCCGCGCTGTTCCTCGCCGACGACCCGATCGGGCCCGGTGACCGGGTGATGGCGGGGCTGTCGGTGGCGTTCGACGCGTCCTGCGAGGAGATGTGGCTGGCCTGGCGGTACGGGGCCTGTCTGGTGCCGGTGCCGCGGGCGCAGGTGCGCAGCGGTGCCGATCTGGGGCCCTGGCTGGTCGAGCAGGAGATCAGCGTGGTGTCGACGGTGCCGACGCTGGCCGCGCTGTGGGAGCCGGAGACGCTGGACGACGTACGGCTGCTGATCTTCGGTGGGGAGGCGTGTCCGCCGGAGCTGGCGCAGCGGCTGGTGACGGAGGGGCGGGAGGTCTGGAACACGTACGGGCCGACCGAGGCGACCGTGGTGGCGTGTGCCGCGCTGCTGACCGGGGCGGAGCCGGTCCGGATCGGGCTGCCGCTGAAGGGGTGGGAGCTGGCGGTCGTGGACGAGGCCGGGGAGCCCGTGGCGATGGGGGCGAGCGGTCAGCTGGTGATCGGGGGTGTGGGGCTCGCGCGGTACCTCGACGCCGAGAAGGACGCGGAGAAGTACGCGCCGCTGGAGTCGCTGGGCTGGGAGCGGGCGTACCGCAGCGGTGATCTGGTGCGGGCCGATCCGGAGGGGCTGGTCTTCCTGGGGCGGGCCGACGAGCAGATCAAGCTCGGGGGGCGGCGGATCGAGCTGGGTGAGGTGGACACCGCGCTCCAGGCGTTGCCCGGGGTGGCCGGGGCCGCGGCGGCCGTACGGACCGCGCGCAGCGGCAATCAGCTGCTGGTGGGGTATGTCGTCACGCAGGACGGGTGGGACCGGGAAGCGGCGGTGGAGAAGCTGCGGGCGGCGTTGCCGGCCGCGCTGGTGCCGCTGCTGGCGCCGGTGGCCGAGTTGCCGACGCGGACGTCGGGGAAGGTCGACCGGGACGCGTTGCCGTGGCCGCTGGAGGGCGTGGCGGCGGGTGGCCGGGCCGAGGAGCTGTACGGGACCGAGGCGTGGCTGGCCGAGCAGTGGACGGAGGTGCTCGGGGCGCCGGTGGCCGGCCCGTCCGACGATTTCTTCGCGATCGGCGGCGGCAGTCTGGCCGCCGCGCAGCTCACCACCCGGCTGCGGACCCGCTATCCGGGCGCGGCCGTGCTGGACATCTATCAGCGGCCGACGCTGCGCAAGCTGGCCCGGCGGCTTGAGGAGTCGGTGGGCGAGGACGGCGCGCGGCGGGTGGTCGCGCCGGTGCCGGTGCGGGCGATGGTCGTGCAGATGCTGGCGCTGGTGCCGCTGTTCACGTTGGTGGGGCTGCGCTGGACGGTGGTGCTGGCGGCGCTCGGGCTGGTGCTGCCGGGGTACGCGTGGCTGCCGGTCGCGCCCTGGTGGGCGGTGGTGGCCGGGGCGCTGGTGTTCTTCTCGCCCCCGGGGCGGATCGCGCTCGCGGCGGGCGGGGCGCGGCTGCTGCTGCGCGGGGTGCGGCCGGGCCGCTATCCGCGCGGTGGGAGGGTGCATCTGCGGTTGTGGGCGGCCGAGCGGCTGGCGGAGGTGAGTGGGGCGACCGGGCTGACCGGGGCGTGGCTGCTGCGGTATGCGCGGGCGTTGGGCGCGAAGGTCGGGCAGGACGCGGATCTGCACTCGCTGCCGCCGGTGACGGGGCTGTTGAAGCTGGGCCGGGGTGCGGCGGTGGAGTCCGAGGTGGATCTGTCGGGGTACTGGCTGGACGGTGACCGGCTGCGGATCGGCACGGTGAAGGTGGGGGCGCACGCGGTGGTCGGCACGCGCAGTGTGCTGTCCCCGGGGGCGCGGGTCGGTAAGCGGGCGGAGGTGGCGCCGGGGTCGGCGGTGGCCGGGGCGGTACCGACGGGGCAGCGCTGGGCGGGGTCGCCCGCGGTGAAGCTGGGCCGGGCCAAGCGGAACTGGCCGGCGCAGCGTCCGCAGCGGGGCGCGTACTGGCGGGCCATGTACGGGGTGACGGGGGTGGCTCTGGGGCTGCTGCCGGTGGTGGCGGGGCTGGCCGCGCTGCTGGTGGTGCGGGGGTTCGTGGGTCCGCGGGCGGGGCTCGCGGAGGCGTTGCGGGGTGCGGTGGTGGCCCTGGTGCCGGCGACGCTGGTGTTCGGGGCGGTGTACGCGCTGCTGATCCTGGTCGGGGTGCGGGTGCTGAGTCTCGGGCTGCGGGAGGGGACGCATCCGACGCACAGCCGGGTGGGCTGGCAGGCGTGGACGGTGACCCAGTTGATGGACCGGTCGCGCGAGACGTTGTTCCCGCTGTACGCGGGGCTGGCCACGCCGGTGTGGCTGCGGTTGCTGGGGATGCGGGTCGGCAAGGGGGCGGAGGTGTCGACGGTGCTGGCGCTGCCGAGTCTGACCACGGTCGGGGAGGGCGCGTTCCTGGCGGACGACACGCTGACCGCGCCGTACGAGCTGGGTGGGGGCTGGATCAGGATCGGGCGGGCGCGGATCGGGCGGCGGGCGTTCCTCGGGAACTCGGGGATGACGGGGCCGGGGCGCAGGGTGCCGGACGGTGGGCTGGTGGGGGTGTTGTCGGCGACGCCGAAGAAGGCGAAGAAGGGCACGTCGTATCTGGGGTTGCCGCCGGTGAAGCTGCCGCGCAGCACGGCCGACGGGGATCAGAGCCGGACGTACGAGCCGCCGGCGCGGTTGCTGTGGGCGCGCGGGCTGGTGGAGGTGTGCCGGTTCGTGCCGGTGCTGTGTTCGGCGGCGCTGGCCGTGCTGACGGTGGCGGGGCTGGCCGCGCTGGGCGGCTGGGTGTGGCTGGCGGGCGGGCTGGTGCTGTTGGGGGTGGGGGTGCTGGCGTGCGGGCTGTCGGTGGTGGCGAAGTGGCTGTTGGTGGGGCGGCACCGGGCCGGGGAGCATCCGCTGTGGAGCGGTTTCGTGTGGCGCAACGAGTTGGCGGACACGTTCGTGGAGGTGCTCGCGGTGCCGTGGCTGGCGGGGGCGGTGCCGGGGACGCCGGTGATGACGGTGTGGCTGCGCGGGCTGGGGGCGCGGATCGGGAAGGGTGTCTGGCTGGAGAGTTACTGGCTGCCGGAGGCGGATCTGGTGACGCTCGGCGACGCGGTGACGGTGAATCGGGGCTGTGTCCTGCAGACCCACCTCTTCCACGACCGGATCTTGCGGACGGATACTGTGGTTCTCCGTGAGGGTGCGACGCTGGGCCCTGGCGGAATCGTCCTGCCCGGCAGCACGGTGGGGGCCCGTACGACCCTGGGGCCCGCGTCCTTGGTGATGGCGGCGGAGTCCCTCCCCGACGACACCCGCTGGCTGGGCAACCCGATCGAGGCGTGGCGTCGGCGGGACCGGCCCTGAGGACGCCCGGCGGCGGGACGGCCGGGGTGAACGGGGCGGACGGGGTGGACGGGGCGGACGGGGTACGTCGTACGAGCACAGGGCAGGGAGCAGGCGGGGCAGTGGCAGTTCAGCAGGCGGCGGGGCCGGACCCGTACTTCCCGGGCAACGGGGATCCCCGCTACCGGGTGCACCGCTACGAGCTGGCCGTGGACTACCGGCCGGGGCCCAACCGGTTGTCGGGATCGGCGCGGATCAACGCGATCGCGGGCCGGGCGGCGCTGAGTGAGTTCCAGCTGAATCTGGCGGACTTCAAGATCGGCCGGCTGCGGGTGGACGGGCGGCAGCCGCACTACACGCATCGCGGGGGGCGGCTGCGGATCCGGCCGGCGAAGGCGGTGCGGGCGGGGGCCGCGTTCACGGTGGAGATGACCTGGTCGGGCAATCCGCGGCCGGTGAACAGCCCGTGGGGCGGGATCGGGTTCGAGGAGCTGACGGACGGGGCGCTGGTGGCGAGCCAGCCGGTGGGCGCGCCGTCCTGGTATCCGTGCAACGACCGGCCGGCGGACAAGGCGTCGTACCAGATCTCGGTCACCACGCCGTCGGCGTACTCGGTGGTGGCGGGCGGGCGGCTGCTGACGCGGACGACGAAGGCGTCCACGACGACCTGGGTGTACGAGCAGGCGGCGCCGACCTCCAGCTATCTGGTGGGGTTGTCGATCGGCAAGTACCAGACGGTGCTGCTGGGGGATCCGGGGATCGGCGGGGTGCCGCAGCACGGGCACATCCCGGCGGATCTGCTGCCCCGTTTCTCGCGGGACTTCGCGCGGCAGCCGCGGATGATGGAGCTGTTCGAGGAGTTGTTCGGGCCGTATCCGTTCGACGAGTACGCGGTGGTGGTGACCGAGGAGGAGCTGGACGTCCCGGTGGAGGCGCAGGGGTTGTCCCTGTTCGGCGCCAACCATGTGGACGGGGCGCGGGGTTCGGAGCGGTTGGTGGCGCATGAACTGGCGCACCAGTGGTTCGGCAACAGTGTGTCCATCGCCGACTGGCGGCACATCTGGCTGAACGAGGGGCTGGCGAAGTACGCCGAGTGGCTGTGGTCGGAGCGGTCGGGCGGGCGTTCGGCGCAGCAGCACGCGGGGGTCGCGCACCGGTTGCTGGCCGGGATGGCGCAGGATCTCCGGCTGGCCGATCCGGGCCGCAAGCTGATGTTCGACGACCGGCTCTACGAGCGTGGCGGGCTGGCGGTGCACGCGGTGCGGTGCGCGCTGGGCGACGAGGCGTTCTTCCGGATGCTGCGGGGCTGGGCCGGGCAGCATCGGGGCGGGTCGGTCACGACGGCGATGTTCTCGGCGCATGTGTCGCGGTTCGCGGCCGAGCCGCTGGACGAGGTGTTCGACGCGTGGGTGTACGGGGCGGTGTTGCCGCCGCTGCCCTCCGGGGGGTCGGGGTCGTCACGGCCGTCGGGGTCTTCGCGGCCGTCGCGGCCGTCGGGGTGGTTCGGGAAGGGGGCGTCGGGGTGAGCGGGGGGTCTTCGCGGCGGAGGGGGGCCGGGGGTACGGGGGGCCGAGGTGCGGGGTCTCGCGGGGCGGGGGCTCGGGGGGCGGGGGCTCGCGGTACGGGTTCTCGGGGGGCGGGGGCTCAGGGGGCGGGGCGTTCGGGGGCGGCTGTCGGGTGTCCGTGCGGGCTGCCGGGGCCGTACGACGGCTGCTGCGGGCGCTTCCACTCCGGTGCCGCCGCCGCGCCGACCGCGGAGGCGCTGATGCGGTCGCGGTACAGCGCGTTCGTCAGGGGCGACCAGGCGTATCTGCTGCGGACCTGGCATCCGGGGACCCGGCCCGCGCGGCTGGACCTGGATCCGGGGACGCGGTGGACGGGGCTGGAGATCCTCGCCACGCGGGACGGGTCGGCCTTCCACGCCACCGGGACCGTGGAGTTCCGGGCGTCGTTCCGGGGCGGGGCGCTGCGGGAGCGGAGCCGGTTCGAGCGGGTGGACGGGGCCTGGGTGTATGTGGACGGGGAGTTCCCCGAGGGTTGATGTGGGCCGAGGGGGCGGCGGCCCCTTAGGGCGCCAGGATGTCCAGTTCCTGGAGGGCGCCGACCGTGATCTGGCGGGTCAGTTCCTCGGCGCGGACCGCGTCGCGTTCGCGGACCGCCTCGGCGACCTGGACATGGAGGGTGACGGCGGCCGGGTCGGGGTCCTCGAACATCACGTCGTGGTGGGTGCGGCCGGTGAGGACCTCGGCGACGACGTCCCCGAGGCGGGCGAACATCTCGTTGCCGGAGGCCGTGAGGATCACCCGGTGGAAGGCGACGTCGTGGACGAGGTACTGCTCCAGCCGCTGGCCGCGTGAGTTGGCGACCATCCCGAGGGCGCACTCGGTGAGTTCGGCGCACTGCTCGGGCGTGGCGTGCTGGGCGGCCAGCCCGGCGGCGGCCGGTTCGACGGCCGAGCGCAGCACGGTGAGGGAGCGCAGCTGACGGGGGCGGTCGGCGCCGGCCAGTCGCCAGCGGATGACCTGGGGGTCGTAGACGTTCCACTCGTGCTCGGGCTGGACCGTGACGCCGACGCGGCGGCGGGACTCGACCAGGTGCATCGACTCCAGGACCCGGACCGCCTCGCGCATCACGGAGCGCGAGACGTCGAAGCGTTGCGCCAGTTCGTCCGTCCGCAGGACGCTGCCCGGGGGGTAGCCGCCCGCGGTGATCTCGGGGCCGAGAGTGTCCAGTACGTGGCCGTGCAGCCCCCGGCCCGTTGTGCTCATGCACTCAGCGTACGGGGCGCGTCACCCAGCTAAAAAGTCAGACTTATTCATCACACCCTCTTGAATTTGTCGTACCTAATGGGTTTCAGTTGCTCCACATCACGTGAACGTGACGTGACATGTCGACGAAGACAGACAGCGAGGCAGTGATGAGCACCCCCCACGTCGTCGTGGTGATGGGCGTCGCGGGCACCGGCAAGACCACGATCGGTCCCCTGCTCGCCGCCCGGCTCGGCGTCCCGTACGCCGAGGGCGACGACTTCCACCCCCAGGCCAATATCGCCAAGATGTCGGCCGGCACTCCGCTCACCGACGAGGACCGGTGGCCCTGGCTGGATGCCATCGGCGCCTGGGCGGACGGCCGGACCGGGCTCGGCGGGGTGGTGAGCAGTTCGGCGCTGAAGCGGTCGTACCGCGACCGGTTGCGGGCCGCCGCGCCCGGTGTCGTCTTCGTCCACCTCACGGGCGGGCGCGCGCTGATCGAGGAGCGGATGACGCACCGGCAGGGTCACTTCATGCCGACCGCGCTGCTGGACTCGCAGTTCGCCACGCTCGAACCGCTCCAGCCGGACGAGCGCGGAGTCGCCGTCGATGTCTCCGGCAGCCCGGAGGAGATCACCGAACGGGCCGTCCAGGCCCTGGACGAGCCGTCCGGCTGACCCACCCCTCACTCCACCCCCCGCATCCCTCTCCCCGTCCCCGTCATCGCCAAAGGAATTCCCCGTGACCAGACTCAGCGTCGAGATACTGGCAGCGGACACCGTCGAGCCGATCACCTCGGCCGGTCACGCCCAGCTGGGTGTCGCCGTGCTGGCGGGCATCGCCGTCATCGTCCTGCTCATCACCAAGTTCAAGCTCCATGCCTTTCTGTCCCTGACCATCGGGTCGCTGGCGCTCGGCGCGTTCGCCGGGGCGCCGCTGGACAAGGTCATCGCCAGCTTCACCAGCGGGCTCGGGACCACGGTCGCGGGCGTCGGCGTGCTGATCGCGCTGGGCGCGATCCTGGGCAAGATGCTCGCCGACTCCGGTGGTGCGGACGAGGTCGTGGACACCATCCTCGCGAAGGCCGGCGGGCGTTCGATGCCGTGGGCGATGGTGCTGATCGCCTCCGTGATCGGGCTGCCGCTCTTCTTCGAGGTCGGCGTGGTGCTGCTGATCCCGGTGGTGCTGATGGTCGCCAAGCGCGGCAACTACTCGCTGATGCGGATCGGTATCCCGGCGCTCGCCGGTCTGTCCGTGATGCACGGTCTGGTGCCGCCGCACCCCGGCCCGCTGGTGGCGATCGACGCGGTCGACGCCGACCTCGGGGTCACGCTGGCGCTGGGTGTGCTGGTCGCCATCCCGACGGTGATCATCGCCGGTCCGCTGTTCGCGCGGTACGCGGCTCGCTGGGTGGACGTCCCGGCGCCCGAGCGGATGATCCCGCAGCGGCCGTCGGAGACCCTGGAGAAGCGGCCGAGCTTCGGCGCGACCCTGATCACGATTCTGCTGCCGGTCATCCTGATGCTGGCCAAGGCGCTCGTGGACATCATCATCGACGACCCCGAGAACTCCGTTCAGCGGGTCTTCGATGTGATCGGCTCCCCGATGATCGCGCTGCTGGCCGCCGTGCTGCTGGGCATCTTCACGCTGCTGCGGCCCGCCGGGTTCGCCCGGGAGCGGGTCTCCGGACTGGTCGAGAAGGGGCTCGCGCCGATCGCGGGCATCCTGCTGATCGTCGGCGCGGGCGGCGGCTTCAAGCAGACGCTGATCGACTCCGGCGTGGGCCGGATGATTCTGGAGATCTCCGAGAGCTGGGCGATCCCGACGCTGCTGCTGGCCTGGCTGATCGCGGTGGCGATCCGGCTCGCCACCGGTTCGGCGACCGTGGCGACGGTCTCCGCGGCCGGTCTGGTCGCGCCCCTCGCCGCCGGTATGTCGACCGGTGAGACCGCCCTGCTGGTCCTGGCCATCGGCGCCGGTTCGCTCTTCTTCAGCCATGTCAACGACGCCGGGTTCTGGCTGGTGAAGGAGTACTTCGGCCTCACCGTCGGCCAGACCATCAAGACCTGGTCGGTGATGGAGACGATCATCTCGGTGGTCGCCGGCGGGATCGTGCTGCTGCTGTCCCTGTTCATATAGCCGGGACCGACGGACAAGGGTGGGCCCGGCCGGTCGGTCGGGCCCACCCCTTTTTCTTCCGCGCCGCCCTGGGGGGGTTGGGGGGGGTGGGGTGGATGGGGTGCCGAGGGTTCGAGCGGGGGTTCGATGACCCACTCCGACTGCTGACGGTGGAGCCGCGGTTCGGCGGACCTGGAGCGGGACCATGAAGTGCCGCTGGATTTCGGGAGTGACTGAGCTGATGATGGAAGACCTCCGGTGGGCCGCCTCGGTCCGCGGAGGTCTTCACAGCGGGGGGCGGAATGACGGTTTCCCTGGGGACACGTGTCTCGGGGTGGCTGATCGCGGGTGCGGTGGCTGTTGCGGCCCTCGCGTTCACGGAAGGACGCGACAACGGGACGGCACGGCCGGACGGCAGGGGCGCCCCCGTCACGGTCGAGCCGACGGACGGCTCCGCGGGACAGACGGTCTCCCCCGCGCCGTTCCCCGAGCCACCGGCGCTGCTGCCGTCCCCGGCGGGCAGCGCCGACGCGGCGATCGAGGAACGCAGCCCTGAAGCGGCGCCCCCGGCCACCGACACCCCCGCGCCGACCCTCTCCCCCACCGACCCGGCGCCCCCGCGCACCCTGCCCTGGCTGCCGCCGGGCCCGGCCTCGCCCGACACCGACCGGCTGCCCGATCCCGCGAGCGGCTACGACACCCTGCTCGACCCCGACCGGTGCGGCGAGGGGCTGGAGTCCGTGCCCGCCGGGGCGGTGGGCCCCGAGTGGGAGGTGCTGCGCGGGCTGGCCTCCGCCTGTCTGGCCGTCCAGGGGCGGGGCGGGGACTGGGAAGCGGCACGGCAGGCCCGGGACAGCACGGCGGGGCGGGCCGACAGTTGCAAGGGGCGGGCCGCGCTCGCCGTACTGGAAGGTCTGCTGGACTTCCATCACCGCCACCCGACCGGGACCGCCCGCCCGGTCCCGGTGACCGACGCGGAACCCGCCTGCGCGTTCGGGATCGCGGCCGGGGACACCGGCACGGGCACGGGTGAGGTACGCCCCGGTGACCGCGTACGGATCGCACTGCGCGGCACCTTCTTCGACCCCGGCGAGCTGACCTCCGGCGGACAGGTCCTGGTGGACGGGGTGCCGGTCCCGGCGACGGCCGAGGGCCCGCACGCCCTGTCCCTGGTGATCCCCGAACTGACCGACTACCCGAGGACCGTGTCGGTGAGTGTGCGGTACGGGGGTGTCGAGGCGGCCCTGAAAGGGGCGTTCAGGGTGGTCGCCCCCGAGCCGGGCGGGTCCCCGTCCCCGGGGCCGGAGGGTCCCGGTGAGGAACCCGTGACGGAGGGCGCCGCCGCCCTGGCCGGGGCAGGACCGGCGGAGCCCCCACCGACGCCGGTCGGGTCGACCGCGCCGACGACCGCGCCCACGGCCGCGCCCACGGCCGGGCCGTCGCCCTCGGACGACACCCCGCCGACGGGCACCCCGTCGCCGGACACTCCGTCGCCGGACACTCCGGCGGCGGACACTCCGGCGGCGGGCACGCCTTCGGCGGGGTCGGAGGCCGTGTCGGCCGTGTCGACGGAGGCGGAGACGCTGTTGAGGGACGGGACTTCACGGTCCGTCGGGATGCCGTGGCCGACGGGACTTCGTTGACTTCGTGGGGTCGGTGGCCTGGAGCGTCGTAGGGCGGGGGCTGGTCTTCGTAGGCCCGGGGGCTGGACTGTCGTAGGGCGGGGGGCTGGACCGTCGTAGGGCGGGGGCTGGTTGGGCCAGGGGTCCGGCTGCGCATGGGGCGGCGACGACGGGGACGACGGGCCGGGGCCCGGCTGACGGCTGACCGGCTGACCGGCTGACCGGCTGACCGGCTGACCGGCTGACCGAGGGTCTGGGCGGCCGAGGGTCCGGTTGAGCAAGGGGGCCGACCTGTCTCGGGTCCGGCGGGTCATGGGCTCGGCCGAGCGGCGACCGACCACGGGCCCGACCGACTCACCGCGACCGGGCGCATCCGGGCCGGCCGCAGGCCCGGTCGGCCGTGGCGGCGGTCGGGGCCGGTGTGCCACATCCGTTCCGCGTGGGCGCGCTCACGTGTCACTCGGAACGATCGAGCACCCGCTCCTCCCAGGGTCGGGAGCGCGGGTGCTCGGGAGCGGCGTGCCAGGGGCCGGGTCGGGTCGGTCGGCACCCGCTGCTCCCGGAGGGGGGCAGCGGGTGTTCCGGGAGGGGGGTCAGGGGGTGCTGGCCTTCTCGGTCTCGGTCTCTGCCGACTCGGCCGCCTTCTCCAGTTGGAACGCCTCGTTGCCCAGGCCGATGCGGGCGTGGGCCTCGGGGTTGCGGGAGCGCATGATCAGGCCCTGGGTCAGGCCCGCGACGAGGGCGAGGCCGATGATGCCGGGAAGCACCCAGCTCAGCGAGGAGTCGGGGCCCGCGCCGACGAGGACGTCGAAGTCCTTGACGGTGTAGAAGGCGATCACCACGAGGGCGATGCCCGCGAGGGAGGAGGTGACCAGGCGCCAGCCCTGGGTGCCGGCGGCCCCGCGGCGGACGAAGAAGACGACCACCGAGAGCGAGGCCAGGGCCATCAGCACGATGACGCCGAGGGCGCCGACGTTCCCGAACCAGGTGAACAGGTGCAGGATCGGCGCGGTCGGGTCGCCGTGCGGCTTGTCGTCGGTGACGGCGAAGGCGATCACGATGAGCGCGGAGACGGCGGTCTGGAGCAGCGAGCCGGTGCCGGGCGCGCCGCTGCCGCCGGTGGTGCGGCCGAAGGCGGACGGCAGCAGCCCCTCGCGGCCCATGGCGAACGCGTACCGGGCGACCACGTTGTGGAAGCTGAGCATCGCGGCGAACATGCCGGTCACGAAGAGCACATGCATGACGTCGGTGAAGGTCTCGCCGAGCCGGGCCTCGGTGAGGAAGAAGAGCAGTCCCGCGCTCTGTTCCTGGGCCGTGGGCACGATCTGGCCGGGGCCAGTGGCGACGGTGAGGGCCCAGCTGCTGAAGGCGAAGAAGACGGCGACCCCGGCGACGGCGAGGAACATCACGCGCGGCACCAGGATGTGCGGCTTGCTGGTCTCCTCGGCGTAGACGGGGGCCTGCTCGAAGCCGAGGAAGGCGGCGATGCAGAAGCACAGGGCGGTGCCGACGCCCGCGCCGCTGAGGGTGTCGGGGTTGAAGGCGTTCAGGGAGAGCCCCTGGGGGCCGGGGTCGGCGATGGCCGCGATGTCGAAGATGACGACGAGCACGACCTCGATGATCAGCAGCACGCCGAGCACCCGCGCGTTGACGTCGATCTTCAGGCAGCCGAGCGCGCCGACCAGGGCGAGTGCCAGGAGGGAGGGGATCCACCAGGCGACGGTGATGTCCGCGTAGGTGTCGAGGAGACCGGCCACCTCGAAGCCGAAGATGCCGTAGATCCCGGCCTGGAGGGCGTTGTAGGCGACCAGGGCGACCAGGGCGGCGCCCGCTCCGGCGGTGCCGCCGAGACCGCGGGAGATGTAGGCGTAGAAGGCGCCCGCGTTGTGGACGTGCCTGCTCATCTCGGCGTAGCCGATGCCGAACAGGATGAGGACCACACCGAGGAGGACGAAGAGGAGCGGCTGACCGACGATCCCCATCACCGCGAATGTGGTGGGCATGACACCGGCGACCACCATGAGTGGCGCGGTCGCGGCGAGGACGGAGAGCAGCAGTCCCCCCGTGCCGAGTCGGTCGGCGCGCAGTGCGCGCTCCTGGCCCTTGAACGTGCTGATACCGCCTGCGGCGGCTCTGCTCGGGTCGGAACTGCCGGTGCTCATCGGGGGCGGGTCCTTTCAAGCGATCGGTTCGGGTTCCTGCGGGCGTGCGGTGTGGGGGTCCTGGCGGACACTGTCTGTGGGGCGTCAGGTCGTGCCGAGTGCGCTGTCGCGCGCGGCACGGAAGGCGGTGTACGGATCTCGGCCCGGGTAGGACCAGGGCTGCGGGGTGAAGTGCTCGCCGATGCGGTGGAAGAGGGCGGCGGCCTCGGCGGCCCGGCCCTCGCAGAACTTGGCGTGCGCGAGGAAGTTGAGGTCCACCAGGCGGCGCGGGTGCTCCTCGTGCTCCCACTCCAGCCACCAGTCGAAGGCGGCCTTCATCACCTGCCGGGCCCGGCGTCCGTCCCAGTGCCCGGAGGCGGCCGGGTCGGTGGGGAGGTGTCCGGCGGCGGCGAGCACCCGGAACCGCTCGGCGTGCGCGACCACCGGCAGGATCGCGAGCGGCGAGTCGGCGGGGGCCTGCTCGGCGGCCCAGTTGGCGAAGTCGTAGACCTCGTGCAGCGGGTCGGCGCCGGCCTCGGTGAGGCGTTCGGCGAGCCGGGCCACCAGGAGGTGGTGGGCGTGGTGGTGGTCGGGGTGGCGGTGGCGGACCTCGTCGAAGAGCCGCACCACGTCCTCCTCGGCGCCGAGCGAGCGCTCCAGGAGCAGCAGGGCGAGCCAGGGGGTCGGGTCGGCGGGTGCCCGCCGGGCGGCGGTCCGGCACGCCTCACGGGCGCGTGGCGGCTTCTGCTTCCCGGCCAGCGCGCGGTGCACCTGGGCGGACGCGAAGAGCACGGCGGCGTCGGCGGACTCCGGTTCGGCGAGTTGCCATTCCCGGGCCCAGGCGGCGGTGTACGACTCGGCCCCGAGGACGGTGATGCGGTGTCCTCGCAGGTCCCAGTCGTCGCCGGTGCGCACCAGCAGGGAGCGGACTGCCTGCCAGCGACCTTGAGCCAACGCGGCACGCGCGGCACTGAGTTCGGTGTCGTCGAGAGCCGCGTCGTGGGCCTGGGCCGCTCGCCTGCGGCCTCGGCCGAGGGGAGGCGGGGGTGGGGACACCGCGGGATCATTCCTCAGCGACGATGCGGGTGGTCGGCGTGCTATCGGCCGATCACGCACAGCAAACCCGCAGCCAATGGTCATCGTCAAGTGCGGTAGGTCCGTGACACGCGTCAACTCATGGGGGAGGAGAGAGAGTTGTGGCCACTCTGTGGAGATCAGCGCGTCCTTGACCTGATTCAGGGCGAGAGATGTGATGTATGACACATTCATTCGAGGGCGAAAATCAGCCATGGCCGAGGCAGGTGCCTGGGTGCCGGCGGATGCCGGTCACCGGGAGGCAGTTGCCCGGCCCCTCACCGGGCCGCCCCCGGACGGTGTTCGGCGTCAGGGCAAGGCGGCGCGGCGGGCCGGCGCGGGAATGTGGTGCACGCCATAGCCAGGGCCGGTCCGGCGCCGGACCATGAGAAGGCAGGCCCGGCGCTTCACGTCCGGGCGCTCGGAGGGCGGTCCGGCCCCCGGGCCATTACAGTCGGCCGTACCGCACCCCGTGTCCCGGCCGGATGATCTGAGGTACAGCGTGTCGGTTCTGGTCCTGGTTCTCGCCGTGAGTGCCGCGTGCTGCCTGGGCTTCGGTTTCGTCCTCCAGCAGAACGCGGCCCAGAAGGCGCCGCTCGGCGATTTCCTCTCGCCGCGGCTGCTGCTCGACCTGATGAAGGTGCCGCGCTGGCTCGGCGGCATCGGGCTGATGGCCGCGGGCATGGTCCTCGGCGCGATCGCGCTGGGCCAGGGACAGCTCTCCCTCGTGGAACCCCTGCTGGCGACCAACCTCCTCTTCGCCCTCGCGCTCTCCCGGCGCCAGACCAGACAGCCGCTGGGCCCCCAGGGCTGGGCCGGGCTCGCGCTGCTCGCGGGCGGTGTCACCACCTTCATCGTGGCGGGCGAGCCGCAGGGCGGCACCGCGCTGACCTCTCCCCTGCGCCACTGGCTGATCATCGGTGTGATGGTCGGTCTCGCGGCGCTCCTCACGGCCTGGGCCAAACGCTCCCGGCTCAGCTCCGGCCCGGTCCTGCTGGCCCTGGCGGCGGGTCTGCTCTACGGGGTGCAGGACGCCCTGACCCGGGTCAGCGGACAGCGCTTCGGCGAGGGCGGCCTGGTCGAGCTGCTGACCGGCTGGCAGCCGTACGCCGTGCTGCTCCTCGGCGTCACGGGGCTCATCCTCGTGCAGAGCGCCTTCGAGACGGCGTCGCTGCGGATGTCGCTGCCCGCGCTGACCGCCGCCCAGCCCATCGCCGGGATCATCTGCGGCGTCGGCTTCCTCGGCGACCGGCTGCGCACCGACGCGGGCGCCCTCGCCTGGGAGGCGGCGGGCCTCGCGGGGGTCGTCGTGGGCATCGTCCTGCTGGGCATGCACCCCGCGATGCCGAGCGGCGCGACCCGGCGGGTGCCGGGGGTGGCCCAGCTCCAGCCGGCCCGGCCCAGCTGACCCGGCCCGACCCAGCTGACACCGGCCCGACCCAGCTGACACCGGTCCGGCCCAGCTGACAGCGGTCCGACGGCAGCCCGACAGCGGCAGGGGGCTCTCCGGGCTCCGGCTCCGGGCTCCGGGCTCCGGCTCCGGGCTCCGGGCTCCGGGCTCCGGGCTCCGGGCTCCGGGCTCCGGGCTCCGGGGCGACCCTGCTTGGATGGCCGTATGACCTCATCGGACGAATCCGTGGACCCGGACCCGAGCCCCTCACCTCAGCCCGCTCCGCAGCCCGCTCTGGACCCGGCTGACGAGATCCTCGACCTCGTGGACGAGCGGGACCAGGTGATCGGGCGGGCCCCGCGCGGCGCGGTGTACGCCCGGGGGCTGCGGCACCGCTGTGTGTTCGTCCTGGCCCGCGACCCGGACGACCGGATCTTCGTCCACCGCCGCACCCCGACCAAGCTGGTCTTCCCCTCCCGCTACGACCTCTTCGTCGGCGGGGTCGTCGGCGCGGGCGAGTCCTACGACACCGCCGCCCTGCGCGAGGCCGAGGAGGAACTCGGCGTCACGGGGCTGCCGCGACCGACGTACCTGTTCAAGTTCCTCTACGACGACGGCGCCGACCGCAGCTGGTGGTCCAGCGTGTACGAGGTGCGCTGCGCCCTGCCGGTCCACCCCCAGCGCGAGGAGGTCGCCTGGCACGCCTTCCTGCCGGAGGCCGAGGTGGAACGCCACCTGGACACCTGGGACTGGGTGCCGGACGGGCTGGAGGCGTACCAGCGGCTGCGGGCCCGCGCACGGGCACAAGCCACGGACACGGACACAGGCACGGACACGGGCACAGGCACGGACACGGACACAGGGTCTCGGTGAGGCGCGGGCCGGTGGTGCCCCGACCGGAAGGGACGGTGAGGGGCGGTTAAGGTCGGGCAGGTGAGCGAATTCGTGCGGAACGTCCGGCTGTGGTTCGGCCCCGAGCGCGTCCGCGAGGAGGGCAGCACCCCCGACTACCGGTTCTCGCTGGCGAACGAGCGCACCTTCCTGGCCTGGCTGCGTACCGCGATGGCGCTGGTCGGCGGTGGTTTCGCGGTCGATCAGTTCCTCCCCGACCTGCGCTGGGGCTGGCGGGTCGGACTCGCCCTCGCGCTGCTCGCCGCGGGCGTCCTGTGCTCCCTGCGCGCGGTCGACCACTGGGTGCGCTGCGAGCGGGCCATGCGCCAGGGCGAGGATCTGCCCGTGTCCCGGTTCCCGGCCGTGCTGAGCCTGGTCGTGGCGGCCGTGGCCCTCGTCATGGTGGTCGTCGTGCTCGCCGGACGGGACACGTGAACGGGGCACACCCCCCGAACGGCCCTGCGGGCGACATCCCTGGAGGCACCGCCGGAGGTCCCCCCGAAGGCCCGCCTGGAGGCACCGCCGGGGGTCCCCCCGAAGGCCCGCCTGGAGGCACCTCGGGAAGCGCCGCCCCCGTGCGCGACCCCGGGCTCCAGCCCGAGCGGACGCGGCTGGCGTGGCGCCGTACGACACTCGCCGGCACCGTCGTGGCCGTCCTCGCCGTGCGGACCACCGTGCGCGACGGGATCACCCCCGCCGCGGCCGTCGCCTGTGCCGCCTGCTGTCTGCTCTGGCTGGGCTTTCTGCTCATCGCCCACCGGCGCATACGCGCCCTCGCGGCCCTCGCCCCGCCGCCCGCGCTGCCCCCGCGCCAGGCCGCCGCGGCGACGCTGTGCACCGTGGCGCTGGCGGTGTGCGCGGCGGCGCTCGTCTTCTGAGCCCCGCCGCTACTGAACCCCGCCGCTACTGAACCCCGCCGCTTCTGAACCCCGCTTCTGAACCCCGCCGCCGCTTAAGGGGCGGCCGTACGGGGTACAGGGAGGAGGGCTGACCGATATGCCCCCATTTCGCCTCCCTTCCGCCCCCATTCCCCCCCCGCCTACTTCTCCACTCCGCCCCAAAGGTGAGCACGATGACCACCACCCACCTGGAACACTCCTCCCACGCGCACACCCACGGCCCCGACTGCGGCCACCCGGCCGTCCGGCACGGCGACCACGTGGACTACGCGCACGACGGCCATCTGCACCGCGCGCACGACGGGCACTGGGACGAGTGCGAGTCCGAGGGGCACACCGCCCACGCGGACCACGAGCACCGGCACGGCGAGGGCTGCGGCCATGAGTCTGTGCTCCACGGCGACCACGTCGACTATCTGCACGACGGCCACCGCCACGCGGCGCACGCCGGTCACTGGGACGACCACTGACACCGAGGCGCGCGAGGCGCGCAACCCGTTCCGCATCGGCATCCCCGACGGCTCCCCGCGTTCCCCGCGGGGAGCCGTCGGCCTAGGGTGGCTCCGATCACGTTCGCCCAGGGCACCCTGGACGGCATACCGACCGGTCGGCATGATGTGTGACGTCCCGTTCACGCATCCGTAGGAGCGCTGATGGCTGCCGACCACCCGCCCGGTCTCGATCCCGTCGCCCTGCGTGCCCTGCTGGATCGCGAACGGCCCGGGCTGGTGCGGGGCCCGCTCACCGGCCGGCTGATCGAGGGCGGACGGTCGAACCTCACCTACGGGGTCACCGACGGCACCGCGCGATGGGTCGTCCGGCGGCCCCCGCTCGGCCATGTGCTGGCCACCGCGCACGACATGCGCCGCGAGCACCGGGTGATCAGCGCGCTGCACCCGACCGGCGTACCCGTGCCGGAGCCGGTGCTGCTGTGCGAGGACGAGACGGTGCTCGGGGCGCCGTTCTACGTGATGGAGTACGTGTCCGGCACCCCGTACCGCACCGCCCAGCAGCTCGCCCCGCTCGGCCCCGAACGCACCCGCGCCGCCGGCTTCGGGCTGGTGGACACCCTGGTGGAGCTGCACGCGGTGGAGCCGGAGGCGGTGGGGCTCGGGGACTTCGGGCGGCCGGACGGCTTCCTGGACCGTCAGCTGCGGCGCTGGGGCAAGCAGTTGGACGCCTCGCGCAACCGCGACCTCGCGGGCATCGGGGAACTGCACGCCTCACTGGGCCGCGCGCTGCCCCGCTCCCCCGCAGCCACCGTCGTCCACGGCGACTACCGGCTGGACAATGTGCTGCTCGACGGCGACGACCGGATCACGGCGGTCCTGGACTGGGAGATGTCCACGCTCGGCGATCCACTGACCGATCTGGGCCTGCTGGTGATGTACAGCATCCCGCTGGGCGCCCCCGAGTCACCGGTCTCCACCACCGCCGAGGCCCCCGGGCACCCGGCCCCGGCCGAGCTGGTCGAGCGGTACGCGGCCCGCTCGGGGCGCGATGTCTCGGCGATCTCCTGGTACACGGCGTTCGCCTGGTTCAAGCTCGCCGTGATCCTGGAGGGCATCCACTACCGCTACACCCTCGGCCGGACGGTCGGGCCCGGCTTCGACCGCATCGGCGACCTCGTGCCCGTCTTCATCGCGCACGGGCTGACCACTCTTCAGGAAGGCTGACCGGTCATGGACTTCGCGTTCGACGCCCGCACCGAGGAGCTGCGTGGCTCCCTGCTCGCCTTCATGGCGGAGCACGTCCACCCGGCCGAGGCCGTCGCCGAGGAGCAGCGGGCGGCCCTCGCCTCGCCGTGGGACACCCCGCCGGTGGTGGCGGAGCTGAAGGCCGAGGCCCGTAGGCGGGGGCTGTGGAACCTCTTCCTGCCGGACAGCGAGTACGGCGCCGGTCTCACCAACCTCCAGTACGCGCCGCTCGCGGAGATCACCGGCCGCTCCCCCCACCTCGCGCCCACCGCGACCAACTGCGCGGCCCCGGACACCGGGAACATGGAGGTGCTGGCGCAGTTCGGGGACGCGGAACAGCGCAAGCGGTGGCTGGAGCCGCTGCTGGCCGGGGAGATCCGCTCGGCGTTCGCGATGACCGAGCCGGAAGTGGCCTCCTCGGACGCCACCAACATCACCACCCGGATCGAGCGGGACGGCGACTCGTATGTCGTCACGGGCCGCAAGTGGTACATCTCCGGGGCGATGAACCCGGACTGCGAGATCTTCATCGTGATGGGCAAGACGGACCCGCGGGGCGCGGACCCGCGCCGCCAGCAGTCGATGGTCCTGGTGCCGCGCGACACCCCCGGTGTCACGGTCACCCGGGCGATGCGGGTCTTCGGCTACGAGGACCACGCGCACGGCGGCCACGCCGAGGTGATCCTCGACCACGCCCGCGTACCGGTGTCGAACCTGATCGGCGAGGAGGGCGGCGGCTTCGCCATCGCGCAGGCCCGGCTGGGCCCCGGCCGCATCCACCACTGCATGCGGCTGATCGGCATGGCGGAGCGGGCCATCGAGCTGATGTGCCGGCGCGCGGTGTCGCGCACGGCGTTCGGCCGGCCGCTGGGCACGCAGGGCGTGGTCCACAACTGGATCGCCGACGCGCGCGTGACGGTCGAGCAACTGCGGCTGCTGGTGCTGAAGACGGCCTGGCTGATGGACACGGTCGGCAACAAGGGCGCCCACACCGAGATCCAGGCCATCAAGATCGCCACCCCCCGCGCGGTGGTGGAGATCCTGGACCGGGCGATCCAGTTGCACGGGGCGGGCGGGGTGAGCCAGGACTTCCCGCTGGCCGAGCTGTACGCCGCGGCCCGCACCCTGATGATCGCCGACGGCCCGGACGAGGTGCACCAGCGGTCACTGGCCCGGCGGGAGCTGAAGACATACCTGTAGTGCCGGTAGTGCCGGTAGTGCCTCTAGTCCCTGTAGTCCCTGTAGTCCCTGTAGTCCCTGTAGTCCCCGGAGTGCCTGGAGGGCCGTGGTGCCTGTGGCGGAGGCGGTGGTTCTGTCCGGGAACCCGCTGCCCGCCGCTCAGGAAACGTTTCTACGGCCGCAGCGCCCGCAGCAGCAGATCGGCGAGGTGGTCGGCGACCTGCTGGGGGCTGAGGGGGCCGTCGGGGCGGTACCAGGTGGACAGATGGTGGACGGAGCCGAAGTGGTAGTCGACCACCAGGTCGGCCGGGGTCGCGTCGGAGAAGACGCCCTCGCGCTGACCCTCCTCGATCAGCGCGCGGAAGCGTTCGTGATAGCGCCGCCGCTCGGCGCGGACCTGCTTGTTCTTCTCCGGGCTCAGATGGTGCATCGAGCGGAAGAAGATCATCGCGTCGTCCAGGTTCTCGATGGTCGTGACGACCACGTCCGCCGCGGCGGCCCGCAGCCGCCGGTCCACCGGCTCGTCCGCGTCCGCGAACGCGTCCAGCCGCTCCTGCTGGACCCGCAGCACGCGCGCGTAGACCTCGTGCAGCAGATCGTCCTTGGAGCCGAAGTAGTGGTAGAGCGCGCCCTTGGTGACGCCCGCGGCCTCCACGATCTCCTGCACGGACGTACGGTCGTAGCCCCGCTCGGCGAAGAGCCGGGTGGCGGCGGCCAGCAGCCGCTGCGGTACGGGTGAACCGTCCGCGTCCGTCGTTCTGGGCACTGCCGCCACCTGCCTTCCATGAGCTTCCACTGGTTCTCGCGCCGGCCTTCTCCCGCCGGCCCGCTCCCGTACGCCTTCTCGCACCGGGTTCCCGCGAACGGGAGCGCGACTCCCGACGGGGGATCTTCCCATCCGCCGCGCTCGGCCGGTCGGGCAGGATCCCGGCGGAGATCCGCCGGGGCTCGGCTACCCCTTGTCCTCCCAGGTGCGCTGGAGGTGGTTCATCCCGCTCAGCCAGCGGTCCGGATCGGAGGCCCGCAGCCGGTAGTACCCGGCGGCCTCGGGGTGCGGCAGGATCAGGAAGCGGTCCTCGGCCATGCCCTTGAACAGCGCGTCCGCCACCTCCGACGGTTCGATCGCCGTCGGCCTGAGCACCAGGTCGCCCGCGCTGCCGGTCGCGTCCAGCATGTCGGTGCGCACCCCCTGGGGGCAGACGGCGTGCACCTTGAGGCCCCGGTGCCGGTAGGTCAGGGACAGCCACTCGGCGAAGGCGTACGCGCCGTGCTTGGTGACGCTGTACGGGGCCGCCCCGATCATGGTGAGCAGCCCGGCCGCCGACACCGTCGACACGAACCGGCCGCCGCCCCGCTCCAGCCACCCGGGCAGCAGCGCCCGCGCGGCCCGCACATGCGCCATCACGTTGACGTCCCAGGCCAGATCCCAGATCGCGTCCTCGGCGGCCTCGGAGCCGCCGGTGGCCACCCCGGCGTTGGCGCAGTAGACGTCGACGGCACCGCCGAGGGCGTCCATGGCCGCACCGACGACGGTGGACGCGTCCCCGACGACGGCCACGCCTCCGATCTCCTCGGCGAGGCCGACGGCCCGGCCCTCGTCCAGGTCGTTGACGACGACCCGGGCCCCCGCCGCGGCGAACCGCCTGGCGAGGGCGGCCCCGATGCCCCCGCCACCTCCGGTCACGACGACCCCGGCACCCCGCAAGCTCTCCACCATCACCCTCCAGAGCGGACCGACACCTTCCCGATCTCCAGACTAACCAGTCGGTATGTGCCGGAGAAGGCTGCGGTCACCGCCCGCTCGGCAACCGGTCCGGTCCGGGGCGGCGCGCACCCTCCCCACCGCCCTCACCACCCCCTACCGTTCCGTCATGCCCCCAACAAGACGCACGGTCCTCGCGGCGACCACCGCGGCCCTCACCGTCCCGGCCGCCACCGCCACCGCCACCGCCACGGCCGCGGGCACTCCCGCGGCCCCATCCCCCGCCTCGGCATCGGAGGACCGCACCCGCCTCCGTACCGGCTTCGAACGGCTCCAGGCCGACGGCTACGCCGTCTTCGGGAACGACCGCATCGGCATCGTCACCAACCCCACCGGTGTCACCCGGGACGTCCGCCACCTCGTGGACGTCATGCACGCGGACGACAGGGTGAACCTCACCGCCGTCTTCGGCCCGGAGCACGGCTTCCGCGGCACCGCCCAGGCCGGTGGCTCGGAGGGCCGCTACGACGACCCGGCGACCGGGCTGCCGGTCTACGACACCTACCAGAAGTACGGCAGGCCGCTCGCCGACATCTTCACCGCGTCCGGAGTGGACACCGTCGTCTTCGACATCCAGGACGCGGGCGCCCGCTTCTACACCTACATCTGGACGCTCTACGACTGCATGGAGGCGGCCCGGCTCGCGGGTAAGCGGGTCGTGGTGCTGGACCGGCCGAACCCGGTGACGGGCCGTCGCGCCCAGGGCCCGGTGTTGCACCCGGAGTTCGCCTCGTTCGTCGGGCGGCAGCCCATCGCGCAGGCGCACGGGATGACCGTCGGCGAGTTGGCCCGGCTGTTCAACGCCGAGTTCCTGACCGCGCCGGTGCCGCTGGACGTCGTACGGATGTCGGGGTGGCGGCGGTCGGACTTCTACGACGCCTCGGGGCTGCCGTGGGTGCCGCCGAGCCCGAACATGCCGACGCCGGAGACCGCGCTGGTGTACTCGGGGACCTGTCTGTTCGAGGCCACCAACCTCTCCGAGGGGCGCGGCACGACCCGTCCCTTCGAACTGCTCGGGGCCAAGGATCTCGACGGCCGCTGGGCCGCCGCCGTCAATGAACTCGGGCTGCCCGGCGTGCGCTTCAGGGAGGCGTACTTCACGCCGACGTTCTCGAAGTTCCCGAACCAGACCATCGGCGGGGTGCAGGTCCATGTGCACGACCGGGAGACGTTCGACCCGGTGCGTACGGGGATCGCCCTGCTGATCACCGCCAAGCGGGCCTGGCCCGGCTTCGTCTGGCGCCCGGACTGGATCGACAAGCTGACCGGCTCCACGCTGGTCCGCACGATGATCGACGCGGGGGCGGGGACCGACGAGGTGGTGGCCGGCTGGCAGGACGAACTGCGGGCGTTCCGGCGGACGCGCGCGGAGTATCTGCTCTACCGGTGACCGGGGACGCGGAGTGTCTGCTCCACCGGTGACCGGGGAGGGGCGTACGGCGGCGCCCCTCCCCGTCCCCTCGTCCGCGGGACGTGGACTCCGTCATCGGCGGGACGTGGACTCCGTCACCGGTGGGACGTGAACTCCACGACCTGCTGGTACGTCGGCCTGTTCTGCCAGCTGATCAGGGGGTGCTTGATACCGCCGAGGGCCCGTTGGTCGAGGGCGTCGGCGCACCACTGGTCGCCAGCGGCGCACCGGGTGTCGCCGGGGTAGACCTGGGCGGGGGTCTTCGCGGCGGCCTCCTTGAGGGTGGTGAGCAGGGCGGAGCGGCAGGCGGTGAGGCTGCCGGCGCCGCAGTAGGTGTCGCCGAGCGGGCCCCGGACGCTCTCGCCGAGCACGGACCGGAGATCTTTGTCGACATAGCTCCACCAGCCGTACTGGAAGGCGCTTCCGGCGTGGGCGCCGGTGGGGCCGTGGGCGGCGGACGGGGCCTCGTCCACGGGCAGGTTGGCGGTGACGGCGGTGTACAGGCCGGTGCCGAGGCCGGGTTCGAACTGGGCTTTCACCAGCAGCGGCCACCAGGCGTCGAGAACGCGGATCGCCTCGGCGTGGGCGTAGGTCTTCGACCCGGCCGAGGTCTCGGTGCGTCGGCCGCCCGCCGCCAGCCACGCCTGGAGCCGGTCCACCGCCGGGGCCGCCGCCGGGTCGGTGACGGGGGTGCTGGTGAGCACCCTCAGCAGCGCGGGCAGGACCTGCTCCGCGCGCAGGTCGGTGAGGCCCGCTTCGGCCATCGCCTTGACCAGCGAGGACCGGGTCACACCGCCCTGCTGGACCAGTTTCCTGACGCGGTCGTCGAGCAGATCGCCGCGGTGCACCGCGCCGTTGCCCCAGGACGCGGAGGCGTAGTCGGTGGCCTGTTTGTTGTTCCAGGAGATGTAGTAGTCCTGGTCGAGGGAGTGGGGGTGTTGGGAGGGCGGGGTGTGGTCGGCGGTGTTGGTCGCCGGGTCCCAGCCGCGCCATTCGTACGCCGGCTGCGCCCAGGCCGGGAACTCGGGGTCGACGCCGGTGGCGCGGACCGGGTTGTCGCCGCTGTTGTAGTACGCGGTGTGCGCGGAGTCGGCGTAGAACCAGTTGAAGGTGAAGTTGATGTGCTGCACCGCCCGCTGGAAGCCGGCCGGGCCGTCGACGTAGCCGGGGTCGTTGAGCATCTGGAAGCCGACGATCGACTCGGCCTCGTTGAGGAAGGAGGAGCGCAGGGTGGTGTAGGCGACCTTCTTGCCGCCGACGGTGGCCCGGTACTCGACGGGACCGTACTTCGTGCGCCATACGCGCATGGTGTACGAACCGGCCGGGGTGCCGTCGGCGACGGTCGGCTTCCAGGCGTTCTTCCGCTCGACCTTCTCCATGGGCGTGCAGACGCCCCGGAAGAGGTAGTGGTGGTCGTCCTGGCACAGTTCGACGGCGTAGGTGTCGATGATGTCCTGGCCCGAGGTGGTGGCGCTCCAGGCGTAGTCCTGGCCGCGGCCGAGCAGGACGTACATGCCGAGTCCGGCGAAGGTGGCGCCGCGGGCGCTGATGCCGGGGCCCTGGAGTTCCTGGAGCATCAGGAGCTGGGGCGCGAAGTAGCCGGTCTGCGGTCCGAAGACGGCGACGGGGTGGCCGCTCGCGGTGTGCTCGCCGCTGACGACGAGGGCGTTGGACATCCCGCGCCGCGCGGAGGAGACGGCGGCCTCGGCGACGGCGGCGGAGGTCCGTGCGGCGGTCCGGGTGGCGGCGCTGCCGGTGCGGTCGTGGATCAGCGGTTCCCGGGTGACGGAGCCGGGGTCGGGCAGGGCGGCGCCGCGCGGGTCGGCGGGTCTGCCGCCGTAGGGGAAGCTGCCGTCGTGGACGGTGAGCGCGGCCTCGGGGTCGTTGCGCATCCGGAACGACTCCCACACCTCGGTGCCCTTCACCACCCCGTACCTCTGCTGGGCGGCGAGCAGGGAGAGCGCGTTGTCGACCTCGCCGCCGCCTCCGGCGCCGAAGAGGGTGCCGATCACGGAGGCCAGTGCGATCAGGTCGGTGGGTTTGAATCGCTCGATGGTGCCGGCGTTGGTGATCGAGTCCTTGTGGCCGGTGAGGACGTACTCGCCGGGGAAGTACCGGCCGCGGTCGGAGGCGTCGATGTAGGCGTTGATGCCGTCGACATAGGCGGCCACGTCGGCGAGGGCCTGCCGGCCGCGTTCGCCGTTGTTCGCGGCGGCGCGCTCGATCTGGGCCTGGAGATCGGCCTCGGTGTAGGGGGCGTTGCGCCAGAAGGTCTGTTCGAGGGCCTGGTTGTCGGGGGCGCCGCCCGCGAACGGGGTGAGGTTGCCGCGTCCCACGTTCCGGAACAGGTCCATGAGCCAGAGCCGGTCCTGGCCCGCCGCGTAGCCCGCGCCGAACTCGGTGCCGTAGCGGGTGGTGCCCGTGATGTGCGGCACACCCGTCTTCTTGTCGCGGACGATGGTGACGTCGGTGCGGCCCGCGGGCTTGAGGGTGGAGGCGACCTGGTCGGCGGGGACGCCGAAGGAGGCGTCGTTGAAGAAGGTGTTGAGGGTGGAGTCGGTCAGCGACTGGTGTCCGGTGGCGAGCCGGGCATAGGGCCCGAGCTGGTCCTGCGCGTGTTCGGGCAGGGTGCCGAACGCCTGGTTGAGCAGGATCTGGGCGAGGGTGGCGTTGCCGTTCTGGCCGGGCGGCAGGATGTCCGAGCACCGGCCGCCGCAGTGGTCCGCGACCGCCGCCGTGTCGGCCGCCTTGGGGGGCACGGCCGAGGCGGCGCGGGACAGCGGGGACAGCAGCCCGGCCATCAGGACGCAGACGAACGCGGTCTTCAGGAACCCACGAGGGCCGTGGGGAGTTCTCATTCTGTCGAGGGCGGTGCGTGGGGTGCGCCGTGACATGGCGGCTCCTCCCGACGGGGATGGAGCCGGGACGTTACCGGCGGTACTTCCGGGTTAAAAGGTGAACATGCGTCAAGTCAGGGGACGCTCCCACCACGGTGCGGGGCCGCCGAGAAAATCAGGGGGAGCGGGAAGGGAGCCGAATCGCTTGTCGATACGTCTATTCGGCGACGTCCGTACGACGACGCCGCAATGACCGAAGTACAGGTGCAGGTGTGACGGAGGTGCAGGGCGATGGCCGGATTCCGAAGTCTGGCAAGACAGGTGCGCGACCCTCGGTGCGATCTGGCGCTGCGGCGCTATTCGCTGCGCAAGTGCCTTGAGCGGTTCGCTCCCTATGGACACAGAGCCACCTGGGATCATCTCTGCTCCCGGGCCGGGTTCGGTCCCGAGGACCGCTCCCCCGACCCGGTGCGGCTCGTGGCCGCGCTGGAGGAACTGGAGGAGGCGCGGGCGGTCTGGCAGGGCTACGAGACCGAGTTCGCCGAGCGCCGCAAGAAGGAGAAGCACGACGGGTTGCGCCGGCCGGGCAGTGTGGACGACTGGCACCGGCTGACCTGGGGCGGCTTCGGGGTCGCCTGGTGCGACGACCCGAAGGTGCACCCGGACGACTCCCTGGCCGAGGTGCTGAGCCGGTTGATCGAGGCCCTGGAGCGGGAGCCGGGCGCGGAGTGCCCGGTCTGCGGCGGGGAGCGCCTCGTCTGGAAGTACGAACTTGACCACGAGCCGTCCTCCGGCCCGGT
The DNA here is from genome assembly GCF_044757045.1 of Streptomyces sp. NPDC091377. Taxonomy (NCBI): domain Bacteria; kingdom Bacillati; phylum Actinomycetota; class Actinomycetes; order Kitasatosporales; family Streptomycetaceae; genus Streptomyces; species Streptomyces sp. NPDC091377. The sequence goes on from NZ_JBIVUE010000010.1 coordinate 184,701, forward strand.
CTGCACGGACTGCGGGATCCTGGTCCCGCGCCCGGTGCTCACCCCGGAGGCACTGGCCTACGCGAGGCGCGGACGCATGCTCATGTCGGCATAGCGAGCGGGCCCCACGGGGCCCCGGGGGTGCGCCGGGGATGCCGCACCCCCATGAAGACCGAACGGGCCGTTCCAGGGCGACGGGACGACGCCCTCAAGGGCAACGCCCTGTAGGGCACCGCCCCAAGGGGCGCGGGGAACTGCGCGACCGGCCACCCGACCACCCGCACCCGGCACGCACGCCCCCTCCTCCCCGGCGTGCCGGCGCTAGCGCCCGCGTTCCACCAGCAGCCGCGACCCCACCCGCCGCTGCCCGAACTCGTCGTCCGGGTTGGACAGCACGCACGACTGCAGGGAAAGACACCCGCAGCCGATACAGTCCGCCAGATGATCCCGTAGCCGGTTGAGCTGCTTGATCCGCTCCTCCAGCTCAGAGCGCCACGCGTCCGACAGCCGCGCCCAGTCCTCCCGGGTCGGCGTCCGCTCCTCGGGCAGTTCGGCGAGGGCCTCGCGGATCGTGGCGAGCGGGATGCCGACCCGCTGCGCGGCCCGTACGAACGCGACCCGCCGCAGCGCGTCCCGGGAGTAGCGCCGCTGGTTGCCGGATGTACGTCGGCTGCTGATCAGGCCCTTGGACTCATAGAAGTGCAGCGCGGACACGGCGGCGCCACTGCGCGCGGAGAGCTGGCCGACGGTGAGTTCATGGACGTTCTCGGGAATCTGAGGCATCACCCGCAACCCTACCGACCGCACCCGGCTCCCTCCGTTGACATCCGCCCCACCCCCGACCATGCTAAGCAGTTGCTTAGCAGAGATCGAGGACCGATGGGTGCGAGCGAGAGGCAGTGAGCATGGCAGAGCCGAGGATCTTCCCTTCCGTCGACGCGCTGCGGGCCGCCGTGGGCGAGCCGCTGGGGTACACGGACTGGGTGGAGATCGACCAGAAGCGGATCGATCTGTTCGCCGAGGCGACCGGCGACCACCAGTGGATCCATGTCGACCCGGAGCGGGCGGCGGCCGGACCGTTCGGCACGACCATCGCCCACGGCTATCTGACGCTGTCGCTGCTGCCGCTGTTCGCGCCGCAACTGCTGACCGTCGAGGGTGTGTCCATGGGCGTCAACTACGGCACCAACAAGGTCCGCTTCCCCGCCCCCGTCCCGGTCGGCTCGCGGCTGCGCGCGACCGCGCGGATCTCCGGGGTGGACGAGGTGCCGGGCGGGGTGCAGGTCACGGTCGCGTTCACCGTGGAACGGGAGGGCGGGGAGAAGCCGGTCTGTGTCGCGGAGTCGGTCTCCCGCTACCACCTCTGAGCCACGCCGAGCCGGTCAGCTCCCGGGCCTGCCCGGCGTGCCGGGCTTCCCCGACGTGCCGGTGGTGCCGGTCGTGCTGGGCGTCCCGGTCGTGCCCGACGTGCCGGTGGTGCCAGGCGTCCCGGTCGTCCCGGTCGTCCCCGGCTGGTCGGCCCCGACCATCCGCAGCACGAGGGCGGCGTACATCGCGCCGACCTCGTCGGGGGTCCAGGGGCCGTTCGTGCTGAACCAGCGGGCCACGTCGATGCAGAGGGACAGCACGGCGAGCGTCGTACCGCGCACGTCGAGCACGTCGAACTCGCCCGCGGCGACGCCGTCCTCGATGATCCCCCGGACCTCGGCGTCGCACCGCCGCCGCAGCGCGACGATCTCGGCACGGGCCCCGGGACCCAGCGAGTCCAGTTCGTACTGCACGACCCGGGCGGTGGTGCGGCCTCCGGCGTGCCAGCGGACGAACGAGCTGACCGCGTCGGCCAGACGGTCCCTCGCCGTGCCCTCGCGACCGGACGCCGTGCGCAGGATGTCCAGCGCCCGCTCATGGCCGATACGGCTGATCCGGTGGAGCAGTTCTTCCTTGGTCTTGTAGTGGATGTAGAGCGCGGCCGGGCTCATCCCGGCGCGGCCCGCGATGTCACGCGTGGTGGTGGCGTGGTACCCGCGCTCGGCGAAGGCTTCCACCGCGGCGACCAGCAGCCGCCGTGCCGCGTCGGGAGTGACCTCGGCCCACGGCCCGCTCTCACCGCCGACCGTCTCCTCCGCCGTACTCATCGCTGATGCGCTCCTCTCACTGACTGGGGCACCACCATACAGCCGAGGGTGAGCGGGCGCTTAGCACACGGCTTCCCGGAGGGCGGGTTCAGAGCTTCTCGAAGGGGTCGTGCTCGGCGAGGAGCTTCTCCAGGCGTGCCTGGTCGACCCGGCTGACGATCTGCCCCGCCTCCGCCCGGTCGCGGACCACCTTGGCGAGGGTGAAGGCGGAGGTGACGAGATAGAGGACGGCGATGCCCAGAAAGGCACGGACCCAGGTGTCGGCGTCGAGCCGGAAGATGCCGACGGCCGTGGCGCCGAGGGCGATGGCGAACGAGGCGACGGCCTGACCGTGATAGGCGGCCGTGGTCTGCTGTTTGACGGGTGTGTCGGTCATGCGGACCAGAGTCGGCGACCGTGGCGTCCGCCACATCCGTCGCCGTACTCAGGATGCTACTCAGATGCCGGTGGCACCCGGCCCCGCGGAACGCCCGCCTCCCGTCCGACCGGCGCCGCTCCCGGCGGGCCGACCTACTATGTGCGCCATGGCCCGACCGCGCACACCGCTGCTGAGCACCGACCGGATCGTCGCGACCGCACGGGAACTAGTGGACGCGGAGGGGCTCGCGGCCGTCTCCACCCGTCGGCTCGCCGCCGAACTGGGGGTGAGCGGGCCCTCGCTCTACAACCACTTCCGCACCAAGGACGAGATCCTGGAGGCGGTCGCGGACTCGGTGAGCGCCCAGGTCGATCTGTCGATGTTCGAGGACGGCCGGGACTGGCGGACCGCGCTGCGCGACTGGGCGGTCTCCTACCGCGGCGCCCTGCGGGACCACCCCAACATCGTGCCGGTCCTCGCCGGCGGGCCCGGCCGCCGGCCGGCCGCGCTGCGGCTCGCGGACGCGGTGTACGGGGCGATGGTCGAGGCGGGGTGGCCGCCCGCGCAGGCCACCTCGATCGGGGCGCTGATGCGGTACTTCATCATGGGGTCCGCGCTCGGGTCGTTCGCCGGAGGGTTCGTCCGGGACGAGAGCGCCTACGACCCCGCCGACTATCCGCACCTCGGACAGGCCCACCTGCTGGCCGAGCGGCCGGAGAAGATCGATGAGCGCGCGTTCGAGACCGGGTTGAGCGCACTGCTGGACGGGCTGGCACAGCAGTTCGAACGGATGGGTGCGGAGCGGGGCGTCTGAGGCGGGTTCCGAGCGGATGGGTGCGATACGAGGAGAGGCGGGGGCGGGTTCCGAGCGGATGGGTGCGATACGAGGAGAGGCGGGGGCGGGCCTTCCCGCGTTCTCGCCGCGGCACGTTTCGGTGGGCGCCGAAGTATCTGTGGCGCATGCTGGACCACATGAACCCGCGGGATCCTCGTGCACCTCAGCTGGCCGCCCTCGCCGCCCTCATCGCCGATGAGACCCGGGCCCGCTGTCTGCTCGCCCTGCTCGACGGACGGGCGTGGACCGCCGGTGAGCTGGCACGGCACGCCGGGGTGGCCGCGTCCACGGTCAGCGAGCATCTCGGGAAGCTGGTCACGGGCGGGCTGATCACCGAGGAGCGGCAGGGCCGGCATCGCTACGTCCGGCTGGCCGACGCCTCGGCCGCACAACTCGTGGAAGACCTGGCCGCGCGGGTCGGCCCCGCCGTACGACCACCCCGCACCCTGCGGGAGGCCGGCGCCGGGTCGGCCATGGCACGCGGGCGGACCTGCTACGACCATCTCGCCGGGCGGCTCGGGATCGCGGTCACCGACGCGCTGACCGCGCACGGGCTGTTGCGCCAGGACACCGGGTTCGCGCTGACCGACCCCGGGGTGGAGTGGTTCGGCTCCACGGGCATCCCGCTCACCCGCACCGGACGCCGCCCCCTGGCCCGCGGCTGCCTCGACTGGACCGAACGCCGCCCGCACCTCGGCGGTGTCGCGGGCGCCGCGCTCTGCCGGCACGCCCTCGACACCGGCTGGTGCGTACGGATCGGCTCCGAGCGCGCGGTGAAGGTGACGGCGGAGGGGGAACAGGCCCTCGCCGGGCTGCTGGGCATCGACGCCGAGTCCCTGCGCTGAGCCCCGGCTCCAGCCCCCGCCGCCCTGCCGCCCCCGCTCCTCCCTCCCTGCCCCGACCTACCCCGACCTGCCCCGACCTGCCCCGATCCGCCGGTCTCCCGCGTCCATGTCGCCGTCCGAAAGCCGCGAGCGCGCCCCGCGGCTCGTCCCTACCCTCTGGAGCATGATGACCCTCTCCCCCGCCGTTCCCTCGCGCCGTGCCGAGGTGCTGGCCGCCGGTGCCGCCGTCGTCTCCGTGGTGTTGTGGGCCTCCGCGTTCGTGTCGATCCGCAGCGCCGGTGAGGTGTACTCGCCGGGTGCGCTGGCGCTCGGGCGGCTGGCGGCCGGGGCACTGGCCCTCGGCGCGCTGTGCCTCGTACGACGGGAAGGGTGGCCGCCGCGGGCGGCGTGGCCCGGGATCGCGGTCTCCGGGGTGCTCTGGTTCGGGGTCTACATGGTCGTCCTGAACTGGGGCGAGCAGCAGGTGGACGCGGGCACGGCCGCGCTGGTCGTGAACACCGGGCCGCTTCTGATCGCACTGCTGGGTGCCCGGCTGCTCGGCGATCCGATGCCGCCGCGGCTACTGGCCGGCATGGCGGTGTCGTTCGCGGGGGCGGTGACCGTCGGGCTGTCGATGTCCGGCGAGGGCGGGGCGTCGGTGCTCGGGGTGGTGCTGTGCCTCGTGGCGGCGGTCGCCTACGCGGGCGGGGTGGTGGCGCAGAAGCCGGCGCTCGGGCGGGCCAGCACGCTCCAGGTGACGACGTTCGGGTGTCTGGTCGGGGCGGTGCTCTGTCTGCCGTTCTCCTGGCAGCTGGTCACCGAGGCGGCCGAGGCGCCGCTTTCGGCCACCCTCAACATGGTCTACCTGGGAATCTTCCCGACCGCGCTCGCCTTCTGGACCTGGGCGTACGCGCTGTCCCGGACGACCGCGAGCAGGATGGGCGCCACCACGTACGCCGTGCCCGCGCTGGTGGTGATGATGTCCTGGCTGGCGCTCGACGAGGTGCCGGGGGCGTTGACGCTGGTGGGCGGGGCGCTGTGCCTGGTCGGTGTGGCGGTGTCCCGGTCGCGGGGGTCGCGGGGGTCGCAGGTCGTGGCGACCATAACGGGGACAGGGGCGGGGGCGGAGACCGGAGGGACGCGGGGGGCTGTGGAGAGCCAGGAGGCCCGGGAGACCCCGAACGCACAGGAGGCACAGGAGGCACAGGAGGCACAGGAGCCTGCCTGAAGCAGGTCACGCCAGGCGCGCCCGTCCTCCCGTCAGAACGTCACCAGTGCCCGGCCGCCCTTGCCCGCCAGCATGTTGTCGAACGCCGCCGGGATCCCCTCCAGGCCGATGCGTTCGGTCACCAGGGCGCCGAGGTCCAGACGGCCCGCACGGACGTGTTCGGCGAGGACCGGAAGGTCCTTCTCCGGGTCGCAGTTGCCGTAGACGCAGCCGGACAGGGTGCGGCCCCAGTGGAAGAGTTCCAGGGCGTTGAAGGTGACCTGCTGGTCCTTGCCTCCGATGCCGACGACAGTCGTACGGCCGCCGCGGCGGGTGGCGTCCCAGGCCGAGCGGATGGTGACCGCGCGGCCCACGCACTCCACGGCCACGTCGACGCCCTGCTTGCCGGTGAGGGCGCGGATGTCGCGGGCCGTGTCCGGGGCGGCGGGGAGGAAGTCGGTGGCGCCCGCGGCGCGGGCCAGTTCCTCCTTCGCCGGGGAGAGGTCGACGGCGATGATCCGGGAGGCGCCCGCGATCCGCGCGGCCTGGAGGGCGGCGAGGCCGACCCCGCCGACGCCGAACACCGCGACGGTCTCGCCGGGCGCCACCTCGGCCGCGTGGTGGACGGCGCCGTAGCCGGTGAGGACCGCACAGCCGAGGAGGGCCGCGTCGGTGAGCGGGATGCCGGGCGGCAGCGGCAGCGCGCAGGAGACGGGGACGACGGTCTCCTCGGCGAACGCGGCGACGTTCAAACCGGGGTGGAGGTCGGTGCCCCCGGTGGTGCGGGCGTAGACCTCGGCGACACCGTTGAGCGCGTGGGCGCACAGCCACACCTCGCCGCGCGCGCAGGCCGGGCACCGTCCGCAGGCGGGCGCCCAGTTGAGGACGACGGGATCGCCGGGGGCGAAGCGGGTGACGCCCTCGCCGACGGCCACCACCGTCCCGGCGCCCTCATGGCCGAGGACGGCGGGGACCGGGACGCGCAGGGTGCCGTCGGAGAGGGAGAGGTCGGAGTGGCAGACCCCGGCGGCGGCGAGCCGGATCCGGAGCTTTCCGGGGCCGGGGGCGGGCAGTTCGATGCCGGTGATCTCCAGCGGGGCACCGATGGCGGGCAGTACGGCGGCACGTACGGTCATCTCGGAGACCTCTTCTAGAACTGGAGCGACTTGGTCTGGAGGTACTCGGCGAGGCCGTGGGCGCCCAGTTCGCGTCCCACGCCCGACTGCTTGTAGCCGCCGAAGGGGGCCAGCGGGTTGAAGCGTCCGCCGTTGATGTCGACCTGGCCGGTGTCCATCCGGCGGGCGAAGGCGACCGCCTCCGCCTCGTCGCCCGCCCACACGGCTCCGGCGAGTCCGTAGACCGTGCCGTTGGCGATCAGCAGGGCGTCGGCCTCGTCCTCGTAGCGCAGGATCGACAGGACCGGGCCGAAGATCTCCTCCTGGGCGATGGTCATGTCCGGGGTGACATCGGCGAAGACGGTGGGGCTGACGAAGTAGCCCGTGTCGCGCGGGGCCTCGGGGCCGCCGGCCACCAGCCGGGCGCCCTCGGCGAGACCCTGCTCGATGTAGCCGCGCACCCGGGCCCGCTGCTTGGCGTTGACGACCGGGCCGATGCGCTCGCCGTACTTGGCGGCGGCGGCCGTGGCCAGCGCGACGGCCTCGTCGTACTGGTCGCGGTGGACCAGCATCCGGGTCAGGGCGCTGCACTTCTGCCCGGAGTTGGACATCACGTCGGCCACCCCGACGGCCACCGCCTTCGCCAGGTCGGCGCTGGGCAGGATCACATTGGCGGACTTGCCGCCCAGTTCCAGGGCGACCTTCTTGACCGCGGCCCCGGCGGTGGCGGCGATGGACCGGCCCACGGCGGTGGAGCCGGTGAAGGAGACCAGGTCGACTCCGGGGTGCTCGGCGAGTGCCTGCCCGGCGACCGGGCCGAGGCCGGTGACCAGGTTGAAGACCCCGGCCGGTACCCCCGCCTCGTGGACGGCCTCCGCGAAGAGCTGTGCGGTGAGCGGGGTGTCCTCGGCGGGCTTGAGGACGACCGTGCAGCCCGCGGCGAGGGCGGGGGCGACCTTGGCGACGACCTGGTGGAGCGGGAAGTTCCAGGGCGTGATCGCGCCGACCACACCGATCGGCTCGTGGTGGACGACGGAGTTGCCGACCTTCTCCTCGAAGGAGTACGTCGCGGCCAGTTCGGCGTAGGTACCCGCCACCGCGATGGGCAGGGCGGCGTGCACGGCCTCCGAGAAGGCGAGCGGGGAGCCCAGTTCGGCGGTGACCGTTCGGGCGATCTCGTCCTTGCGGGCCACCAGGAGGTCCCGCAGGGCGGTCAGGCGGGCGGCCCGTTCGGCGGGCGGGGTGGCCGCCCAGGACGGGAGGGCGGCGCGGGCGGCGCGCACGGCCGCGTCGATGTCGTCGGCGCCGCCCGCAGGGACCCGGGCGATGATCCGCTCGTCCACCGGATTCACCACGTCGATCAGGTCCGGGCCCGCCGCGGGGCGCCAGGCACCGTCGATGTACATCCCGTCCTGGGCCTTCATGCTCTGCCTCCCATGGCTGCGGTGCGCTGCCCCGAGCCTAAACTAGCGGCGGTAGTTGCTCATCGGGCCGAGGACCCGCGGGCCGAGGTCGGGAGCCGGGGGCTGGGAGCTGGAGCCGGGGCCGGAAGCCGGGCCCGGGAGCTGGAGCCGGGGCCGGAAGCCGGGCCCGGGAGCTGGAGCCGAGAGCTGGGAGCCGGGGCCGGAGCTGGAGCCGAGAGCTGGGAGCCGGGGCCGGAGCTGGAGCCGAGAGCTGGGAGCTGGGAGCCCGGGCCGGAGCTGGAGCCGGGAGCTGGGAGCCGGACTTCGGGAACGTCCGCCCCCGGGGTCCGGGCTCGGCGACCGCGTTCAGAAGTCGACCCGTACCCGGTCGTCCACCCGTCCCACCGACTCCTGCCCGAACCGTTTCTCGTAGTCCCGGCGGATCTCCTCGATCGCCCGGTCACCGGAGGCCGCCGCCGCGACCGGGTACAGCAGGAGCAGTTCGTACGACCGCTCCTTGCCGATCACGCCGGCCGTGTCCCGCCACTGGCCGCGCCCCTGCCGCACGGTCAGCCCGTCGGGGAAGGACGGGGTGACCTCCTGGTCGACGAACGCCATGAACTGCCGGTCGGTGACGGCCGGAGCGCCGTCCGAGCGCGCGGTGCCGAAGAGCAGCCGGGACTCCACGAACGGCTCCCCGCGCACCGGCGCGGCGGCGGGGGCGGCGGCCGGGGATCGCTCCGAGCCGTCGAGGGTGGCGTAGGCGGCGGTGGGGAGGGCCGCGCCCAGCAGGACTCCGGCGGTGACGAGGGCGGCCCGGGCACGGGTGGACTGAGGATTCATGCCCCTCCCCTACGGGATCCCCCACCGCCCTGTCCCGCCGCCGCGCCGGAGCGCCCAGGGCTCCGGCCAAGGTGAAGGCGGCCGTCAGCTAAGGGAGTTGGGGCGTGGTGAGCGGCGTTCCCGAGCGGGGCCCCCGGCGGCTTCCGCCCCTTCCACGGGTTCGGCCGGTTCCGGCGGTTCCACCGCTTGGGCCAGTGCGACCGCTTCGGCCGGTGCTGGCGCTTCGGCCGGTGCTGGCGCTTCGGCCGGTGCGACCGCTTCGGCCGGTTCCACCGCTTGGGCCGGTTCCACCGCTTCGGCCGGTTCCACCGCTTCGGCCGGTGCCAGCGGTTCCCCCGGTCCCCGTGCCGGTGACCGCAGGGCCACTCCCGCCGACAGCAGCAACAGCCCGCCCAGCAGCACGAACGGCGCGGCCACGCCCGCGACTCCGGCGATCAGGCCCGCCCCGGCGGGGGCGGCGACCTGGCCGAGGCGGTTGCCGGTGAGGCGCAGGGCGAGGGCGGTGGAGCGGGCCGCCTCGGGGGCCGCCTGCACGACCGTCGTCATGGAGAGCGGCTGGCCGACGCCGAGGCAGAAGCCCAGCACCGCCAGCATCACGGCCAGCGCCCACACCGGCACCGGCAGCGCGACGCCCGCGCAGAGCAGGGCCGCGAGCAGACAGGTGGTGGTGAGCAGTGCGGTACGGCCCAGTCTCAGCAGCGGGGTGAGCACCAGCCGGCAGGCGATGGTGGCCGCGGCGCGCAGGCTGAGCAGCAAGCCGATCACGGTGGGCGAGATGCCGCGGTCCTCCCCGACCACCGGAAGGTAGGCGGTGAGGACGTCGGTGGCGGAGAGCACGGAGAGGCTGATCAGGATGCCCGCGGGGACGCCTCGGGCACGCAGGATGCGGTGCACCGGCACCCGCTCGCCCCGGGACGGACGGGAGACGGTCGTCGTACGGTCCTCGATCCGCCACAGCGAGGTGACCGCGACGGCGGCGCCGACGCCCGCGACGACCAGGGCGAGGGCGCTCGTCCGCGCCATGTCGTGGCCGCCGATCAGCGCGCCCGCGGCGATCGGGCCGATGAGCTGGCCGAGGGAGGCGCCGATGGTGAAGTGGCCGAAGTTGCGGTCCTGTTCGTGCGGGGCGGACTGCCGGGCCACCAGGGACTGGGCGCCGATGACGAAGCTGAGATGACCGAGGCCCATCACCCCGCTCCACACGGCCATGGTCCACAGGGAGCCGGCGAGCCCGCTGAGGGCGCAGCCTGCGGCGATCAGCGCGACCCCGGCGGGCAGCAGGGGCGCGCAACGGCCGTGGTCGGTGCGGCGGCCCAGCGGGACGGCGGCGAACAGCGGGAGCAGGGCGTAGACACCGGCGATGACACCGATGGCGCGTTCGTCGGCGCCCAGCGCGAGGGCCCGGTAGGAGACGGCGGGGCGGGCCATCGACACCGCCCCTTGCGCGAAGGTGAAGGCGATGACGAGGCGGAGCAGCCAGCCGCGGTTCCTGCCGGGCCTCACGTGTGGTCCTCCTGCTTCCTCGGCCGGGCGTCGTGGCGGACGCCGGATGACTCCGGATGACGCCGGATGACGCCGATGACGCCGATGACGCCGGACAGGATTTCAGATGATTCCGAACAGGATTCCCGCGCCGAGGACCACCAGGGAGGTGAGGGCGGCCCACTTCACGACGAACCGGGTGTGGTCGCCGAACTCGACCCGCGCCATGCCGACCAGGACGTACACGGCGGGGACCAGCGGGCTGGACATGTGCAGGGGCTGGCCGACGAGCGAGGCGCGGGCCATCTCCACCGGGCTGACGCCGTGTGCGGCGCCCGCCTCGGCGAGGACCGGCAGGACGCCGAAGTAGAAGCCGTCGTTGGACATGAAGTAGGTGAGCGGGAGGCTCAGCAGGCCGGTGACGATGGCCATGTGCGGGCCCATGCCGGCGGGGATGATGTCGACCAGCCAGGTGGCCATGCTGTCGACCATGCCGGTGCCCTGGAGGACGCCGGTGAAGACGGCGGCGGCGAAGACCATGCCGGAGACGTTGAGCACATTGTCGGCGTGGGCGGCGAGCCGGGCCTTCTGGTCGGGGATGTGCGGGAAGTTGACGGTCAGGGCGAGCGCGGCGCCGAGCAGGAACAGCACCGGGATCGGCAGCAGCTCCATGATCATGGCGGTCAGCAGGGTGACCGTGAGCAGCACGTTGAACCAGAGCAGCTTGGGGCGCAGGGTGTCCCGGTGGGGGTCGAGGCCCTGGAAGTCGTCACCGTCGTCGTCGGCCTCGGCATCAGCATCGGTGCCGGAGCCGGCGCCGCCGGTCGCCGGGGTGCCCTTGCCGAAGCCGGTCTTGCCGTCCAGGGAGCCCGCACCGGCGCCGGAGCCGACGAGCACGGTCTCCTTCTCCTCGGCGTCCTCGGTCGCCTCGGTGTCCTTGACGGCCTTGGCCGACCCGGCCGGCTTCTCCAGCACCTCGTCCAGGGTCAGCGTGCCGAGCCGCTTGCGCTCGCGCAGACCGAGGAAGTACGAGAGGACGAAGACGAAGAGCAGACCGACGGCGAGGGCGGGGATCATCGGGACGAAGATCTCGCTGGCGTCGAGCTTGAGCGCGGTCGCGGCACGGGCGGTGGGGCCGCCCCACGGCAGGGTGTTCATGACGCCGTTGGCGGTGGCGGCGACACCGGTCATCACGACCAGGCTCATCTTGAGGCGCTTGTACAGCGGGTACATGGCCGAGACGGTGATCATGAAGGTGGTCGAGCCGTCGCCGTCCAGGGACACGATCGCGGCGAGCAGGGCCGTGCCGACGACGATGCGCATCGGGTCGGCCTTGCAGAACTTCAGGATGGCTTTGACGATCGGGTCGAAGAGCCCGACGTCGATCATCAGCCCGAAGTAGACGATCGCGAACATCAGCATCGCCGCGGTGGGGGCGAGACTGGAGACACCGTCGATGACGTAGTCACCCAGCTGGGCGCCCTTGCCGACGAACACACAGAAGAGTGCGGGGATCAGCACGAGCGCCGCGATGGGCGACATCTTCTTCAGCATGATCAGGACCAGGAAGGTCGCGATCATGGCGAAGCCGAGGATGGTCAGCATGTTGTGGATACCTAACGTTCGCCCTTGAACTCCACCAGGGACGGCGGTGCGACGACGTTAGGTCCGGTCAAATAGCGTTAACAAGATGTTGACGTGCGAGCAATAAGCGCAAAACTCCAGGTCACAGCTTTGCTTCGGCGTCCGGGGGTCGATGCCGCGACCCGTCGGTCACCCTCGACCCACCATCCGTCACCGCCGGTCACCCTCAGCCGGCCCACCACCCGTCGCCGTCGGTCGTGCTCCTCCGCCGCCGGTCACCCTCCGTCGAGGACCCGGGCCAGGTACACCCGGAGCAGTTCGCGCATCTCCGCGATGATCCGCTCGTCCCCTCCCGGCTCGGCCCGGAAGGCCAGGTGGACCAGGGTGTCGGCGGTCTCCACCGCGATCAGGACGGTGCGCCGCAGGGTGTCGTCGGGGTGGCGGGAGAGATAGCCGGCGAGCAGTTCGGTGAGCCGGTCGGCGACCAGGTGGTTGGGCTCGCCCTGGCAGGAGCCGATGGGGATCTGGTTGCCGAAGTCGACCAGGGAGAAACCGGGCGCGGTGCGCTTCATGGCGAGGTACTCGTCCAGCACGGCGTCCAGGGCCTCGCGCCAGCCGCCGTCCGGCAGGGCGCCCAGCCGCTCGGCGACCCGCTCGCTGAACCGCTCCAGGTTGCGCTCGGCCAGGGCGTCGGCCATGGCCCGCTTGTTGCCGAAGAAACGGTATACGGACCCGATGGGGACACCGGCCCGCTGGGCGACGGCCCGGGTGCTCAGTTGGTCGTACCCACCCTCGTCCAGGAGTTCGGCGCACGCGTCGAGGATCCGGGACAGCCGCTCGGCGCTGCGCCGTTGCACGGGGACGCGGCGAAGCGAAGTCGCTTGGGACACGGGCATCATGATGCCTTTCCGCCAGGGCCGGGTGAAGCGGGCCTCCACCTGGTGCGCGGCCGGCTCCGGGCCGTCCGGGCGCGACGGGGTGCCGCTCCGGACCCGGCTCCGTCCGCTGCCCTCACCTACGCACGGCGCCCCCTGCCGTACTCATCGGCTCGGAGACGGTGATGTCCGCCGTGGACTCGATGGGCTCGCCGTCCGCGGCCCAGGCCGTGCCGTCGTCGGCGTAGAGCCGGACGGTGACGTGGTGGGTGCCGCGCGGCATGAGGTCGGCGGTGAGCCGGTGCCGGGGTGTGCGCAGTTCGACGACCGGGCGGCCGTCCACGAAGAGCCGGGCCGTACCGCGTCCGGCGACCGCCACGGGGTCCGTGCCGAACGGCGAGAAGGTGAAGCCCTCGACCGTCAGCCGGACCTCCCAGCCCTCGCCGCTCCCGGCCGGCTGGACCTCTATGTCCACCTCGGGGGCCGCGTCCTCGTCCACCTCGCGGTAGTGCCGTCCGTCCTCCGCGGTGTCCTCCAGGACCTTGCCCACCGGGTGGGGGCGGTCCGTGGCGGGCGCCCGGCCGTCGGTCCCGTCGCCGGGGACGCAGCTCGCGGAGCCGGCCAGCACCAGACAGACCGCGAGCGCGGCGAATTTCCCCCGTGTCCACGTCATAACGGCGAGCGTAGAACAGGGGTACGAGGGCCCGGATCCGTCTGAAGGCTGGTTCCGGGAGCCCTTCGCTAATCCGTGGAGAGGAGGTCCACGGGCGCGTCCCCACCTCGGGTACCACCCCCGGCTCCGCCCCGGCGCGGACCCGCCCCCTCTTGCGCCCACCCTCCTCCATTCCTATGGTGCTATATAGGAATCCTCAGGTCACGCCAAGGGAGCAGCGAACATGACCGCGGACGCGCGCAGGACGGCCGACACGCTTGCCCATCCCTCCGGGCTCCCCGGGCTCCCCGGGCATTCCGGGCTTTCAGGGCTCCCCGGGCTTTCCGGGTTCGGCAACGAGCACGCCTCGGAGGCGGTGCCGGGCGCCCTGCCGCAGGGCCGCAACTCGCCCCAGCGCTCGCCGCTCGGGCTCTACGCGGAACAGCTCAGCGGCTCCGCCTTCACCGAGCCCCGGGCGCACAACCGCCGCTCCTGGCTGTACCGGATCCGCCCCTCGGCCGCGCACCCGGCCTTCACCCGCACCGGCAACGGGGCCGTGCGGACCGCCCCGTTCGCCGAGACCGTGCCCGATCCCAACCGCCTGCGCTGGAACCCGCTGCCCGAGCCCGCCCCCGGCACCGACTTCCTGGCCGGGCTGTGGACCCTCGGCGGCAACGGGGACGTCACCCAGCGCACCGGGATGGCCGTGCACCTCTACCACGCCACCGCCTCGATGGAGCGGGTGTTCGGCAACGCGGACGGTGAACTGCTGATCGTGCCCGAGCGGGGCGGGCTGCTGCTGCGCACCGAGTTCGGGCTGCTGCGCGCCGACCCCGGTCACATCGCCCTGATCCCGCGCGGGGTGCGCTTCCGGGTCGAACTGCTGGACGGCTCGGCGCGCGGCTACGTCTGCGAGAACTACGGCGCCCCGTTCGTCCTGCCCGACCTCGGCCCGATCGGCGCCAACGGCCTGGCCAACGCCCGGGACTTCCTGGCGCCGGTCGCCGCCTACGAGGAGGTGGAGGGGCCGGTGGAGGTGGTCAACAAGTACTGCGGCAACCTCTGGACGGCGACCTACGACCACTCCCCGCTCGATGTCGTCGCCTGGCACGGCAACCATGTCCCGTACGTCTACGACCTGCGCCGCTTCAACGTCATCGGGAGCATCTCGTACGACCACCCGGATCCGTCGATCTTCACGGTGCTGACGTCGCCGTCGGACACCCCCGGGCTCGCGGGCGTCGACTTCGTGGTGTTCGCGCCGCGTTGGCTGGTCGGCGAGGACACCTTCCGGCCGCCGTACTTCCACCGGAATGTGATGAGCGAGTACATGGGTCTGATCGAGGGCGCCTACGACGCCAAGGCCGAGGGTTTCGTGCCGGGCGGCGGCTCGCTGCACACCATGATGTCGGCGCACGGCCCGGACCGGGAGACCTTCGACCGGGCCGGGGCCGCCGAACTGGCGCCGCAGAAGATCGATGACGGTCTGGCCTTCATGTTCGAGACGCGCTGGCCGGTGACGCTCACCCGGCACGCGGCGGAGGCCGACCATCTCCAGCAGGGCTACGACGCGGTGTGGCAGGGCCTCGAACGGAACTTCCGGGCGCCGTGAGGCGGATGAGTACGGTGAAGTGCGGTGGGACCGGTTGCACCGGAGATCCCCGGCCGGTACGGATTGCCCAGTGACCTCCTTCGCCCCTGACTCGATCGTCCTCAATCGCAAGCTGCCGCTCTGGTACCAGGTGTCGCAGTCGCTGCGCGCCTCGATACTCGGTCGGTCCGCGCGGGACTCGCTGCGGCTGCCCACCGAGGAGCAGCTCGCCGAGCACTACGGCGTGAGTGTGCTGACCATGCGCCAGGCGCTCAAGGAGCTGGAGGACGAGGGGCTGATCACCCGGCACCGCCGACGCGGCACGTTCATCGAGCCGGACGCGACGCGCGCCGCCCCGGTGCGGCTGCTGGGCTCGGTGGACGCCATCGTGGCCCAGCAGTCCGGGATGACGGCGGAACTGCTGGGGCACGGCCGGGCGCCGGTGCCCGCCGAGTTCGCCGAGTACTTCCCGGAGCTGCCGGAGGCGATGACGTACCACCGGCTGCGCAGTGACGAGAAGACGGGCGAGCCGACCAACCACGCCCGCAACTGGATCCGTCCCGAACTCGCCGACGCCATCCGCCCGCAGGACCTGACCCGCTGGCCGATGACCAAGGTGCTGCGGGACGTGGTGGGCGCCGACATCAGCCGGATCACGGACACGGTGGCGGCGCGGCTCGCCGACCCGGAGACCTCCCGGCTGCTGCGGGTCCCGCTGCTCAGCCCGATCCTGCACTACACGGGCGTCACCTACGATTCGGGCGGGCGGGTGCTGGACGTGGCCGTCATCCACTACCGGGGCGACCGCTTCTCCTTCACGGTGACCCTGGACGCCACCTGACCCGGCGCCCGGCGCCCGGCGCCCCGTCGTACGATGCCCGGCGTGCCGTACGACGACGCTCCGCCGCTCGCGGACCTCATGCCGTGGTCCGTCGCACCGCCCCGGCTCGGCAGGGACTGGCCCGCGGGCCCCGACCCGGCGTCGCTCAGAGCCCGTTGGGACACGCTGATGAAGGCCGGGGGCGCGGACCGCGAGGCGCTGTTCGAGCCGAGCCGCGCCCGTGGGGTACACACGGCGGTCGGGAGTCTGCCGGGCCGCTCCGGCGGCACCGGGCGGCTGGCCCGGGCGCAGGGCCCCTGTCCCGAGCCGGTGCGGGCGCTGCTGGCCCCCTTCGACGAGCAGTGGCTGATCCCCGACCACCGGCTGATCGACGCGGCCCGCCCCGAGCTGTGGCGGGTCGCGGACGAACGGCAGGTCTTCGTGCTGGAGACGGCCGGCGGCCCCGGCCCCGCGCTGCTCGCGACCGGGGTGTTCCCGCTGGTGCGGTCCGGCCGGGTCCGCCCGCTGTACCGCCGCCCCGGTGGCGCGGAGCCGAATCTGGCGCCGGGACTGCGGGAGCGGCTGGGCGCCGGGCTCGGCCGGGTGCCGGAGCCGGAGGAGGTGCTGGCCTGGATCCTGGCCGCGGTCCGCGCCGACCTCACCGTGCCGCTCACCGAGGATCCGGGGCTCTGGGCGCACGGTGTGGAGTCGGGGCGGCGGACCCTGTGGCTGATGCGCCGCGACGGCGACCGCCCCAAGCTCCCCGGTGGACGCCGCCCCTACGTGCGTGCCCCGCTCCCGGCCCGCCCGGACGGCCTGCGCTACGACCGGGACGAGGAGACGCTGTGGATCGGCGAGGGGCGGATCGCCCCGGTGCCGCCGCAGGCGTGGGACTTCGAGGCGGGCGGCGTACGGGTCCTCGACCACTGGTTCCTCACCCGGACGAGTGATGCCGCGCCGGGCACGCTGGGCGCGATCCGCCCGGCCTCCTGGTCGCAGTCCTGGACGTCCGAACTGCTGGAGCTGGTCACGGTCCTCGCCCTGCTGGCCGATGTCCCGCCGCTGCCCGAGGAGTCGACCGCCCCGCTCACGGCGACCGCCCTGCGGGAGGCGGGGGTGCTGCCGGTCCCGGAGCCGGCCCGGCGTCCCGCGTCGGTGCTGGACGCGCACGAGGAGGGCCCGGAGGGGCAGCTCGCCCTGCTCTGAGCCCCCCGGGGCCGGGGGGGGTGTGCCCGGCTCAGTCGGGGTCGTAGGCGTCCAGGACGCGGTGGAGGCTGCGTTCGAAGACGGCCTCCAGATCGACGGGGCCCTGCTGTTCGGCGAAGGCCGCGGCGAGCCGGGGATAGGCGCCGGTGGCCACCTGGGCGCCGAGGTAGGCCATCCGTACGGCGTTCTCCTCCGCCTCGGTCCAGGGCATGGACCGGGTGCGTTCGGCGGTGGCGATCTCGTTGGCGGTGAACGTGGTCACCACACCGGTGACCAGCGCGATCAGCTCGGTCTTGGTGCCGAAGGGGGCGTCGAGCGGCTCCAGACAGGCCAGGCAGTGCTCCAGAAAGCGCAGGCTGTTGGGGCTGAAGCCGTAGACGCCGGGCATCAGCCGGGGCACCCAGGTGTGGCGGCGCATGATCGCCCGGGTCTGGTGGGCGTTGCGGAGCATGTCCGCGCGCCAGTCACCGGAGGGCTCGCGGATCTCGTGCTCGCCGCCGACCGCGTCGATCATCAGCTCGTACAGATCCTCCTTGCGGGGGACGTAGTTGTACAGCGACATCGTGCCGCAGCCCAGCTCGGCCGCCAGGCGCCGCATGGTGACCGCCTCCAGGCCCTCCGCGTCGGCGACCCGCACCGCCGCCGCCGCGATGTCGGCACGGGTGTACGCCGGTCTGGGCCCGCGCCCCGTCCGCTCGGGACGTGCCCAGATCACCTGGGGTACTCCGGTCCGGCCCGCCATCGCTCATCACCTCGGCCACCATCCTAGTTACGTACAGCGTACGTAGTGCGCTATGGTCGGGCCATGACTTCTACGTACGCTGTACTTAGTGAAGGTCTGGAGAAGCGGTTCGGCGAGGTGCGGGCGTTGAGCGGGCTGGATCTGGCCGTGCCCGAGGGCACCGCCCTCGGGCTGCTGGGTCCGAACGGCGCGGGCAAGACCACAGCCGTCCGGCTGCTCACCACCCTGCTGCGGCCGGACGCCGGTTCCGCCCGGATCGCGGGCCACGACCTGGTGCGGGAACCGGCCGCGGTCCGTCGCGCCATCGGGGTCACCGGGCAGTACGCCTCGGTCGACGGCGATCTGACCGGCCGCCAGAACCTGCGTCTCTTCGCCCGGCTGCACCGGGTCGCGGATCCGGCGGGGCGGGCCGGTGAACTCCTCGCGCGGTTCGGACTGACCGAGGCCGCCGACCGCCCCGCCTCGACCTACTCGGGCGGGATGCGGCGCCGCCTCGACCTCGCCGCGAGCCTGGTGCGCCGCCCCGGCGTGCTCTTCCTGGACGAGCCGACCACCGGACTCGACCCGGCCGGCCGCAACGAGATCTGGGACGCGGTGCGCGCCCTGAAGAGCGAGGGCACGACCGTCGTGCTGACCACGCAGTACCTGGAGGAGGCCGACCGGCTGGCCGACGACATCGCCGTGGTGGACCGGGGCCGGGTGGCCCACACCGGCTCCCCCGCCCAGCTGAAGACACTCATCGGGACGTACGCGGAGATCGTCGTCGCCCACTCCGACGCGCTGACCCGCGCGGCCGGGGTGCTGGACCAGCTCACCGGCGGCGCACCGGCCATCGACCACGAGCGCAACGCGGTCGGCGCGGTCACCCGCGACGCCACCCTCACCCTGCCCCGACTGGTGCGCGAACTCGACGCGGCGGGCGTCCCGCTGCTCGACGCCAGTCTGCGCCCGCCCACCCTCGACGAGGTCTTCCTCCAGCTCACCGACGCCAAGGAGCCCGCCGTATGAGCACCCTGACCTACGAGAGCACCGCCCTGCTGGGCCGTCAGCTCGCCCGGCTGCGCAACAACCCCGGGCTGCTGATCCTCACCCAGACCATGCCGATCACCATGCTGCTGTTCTTCGGCTATGTCTTCGGCAGCGCCCTCGCCATGCCCGGCGCGGAGTACCGGGCGTACCTGGTGCCGGGGCTGCTGGTGGCGACCGCCGCGAACGGCATCATGACGGGGATGTTCCAGGCCGCCCAGGACGTCCATCGGGGGGTGACGGACCGGCTGCGGAGTCTGCCGATCAGCCGGGCGTCGGTGCTGCTCGGGCAGTCGGCCGCGGACGTGGTCGTGACGGCGGCCGGGACGGTGCCGCTGCTGCTGGTGGGGCTGGCCGTCGGCTGGCGGATCGACGGGAGCGCGCTCGGGGCGGTGGCGGCGGTCGCACTGCTGCTGCTGTTCCGGTTCGCCACCACATGGGTCGGGATCCTGCTCGGTCTGATGACCCGGAGTGAGGAGGCGGCCGGTCAACTGGGCGGGGCGACCTTCGTGCTGCCGCTGCTGTCCAACGCGTACATCCCGACCGACGGGATGCCCGGCTGGCTGCGCACGGTCGCCGAGTGGAACCCGATCAGCGCGGTGACGACGGCGCTGCGTGACCTGTTCGGGAACGCGCCCGTGCCGGAGGACGCGGCGTGGCCGGTGGCCCATCCGGTGGCCGGGTCGCTGCTGTGGTGCGCGCTGCTGCTGGTGGTGTTCGTCCCGCTGGCGGTACGCCGGTACGGGCGCGGCGAACGCTGAGCGGGGAAGCCGTAGACAGGGGAGCCGACGGCAGGGGAGCCGGAGGCAAGGGCGGCCAGGTACGGGGTTGCCGGGCACGGGACAGCCGGGCACGGGGCAGCCGGTTACGGGGAGGGAGGCGCCGGGGTCGTCGCGGAGGGTCGTTCGACCGACGCCGCCCGTGGGGAGTCGGGGCGTCGGATCGGACGGTCCGGACGATCAGGTCGGTCGAGTGGGTCGGGCCGGTCGGTCGATCACGTGTCGCGGTCGGGTCCGGGGCGGTGGGTTCGCCGAGCGGGGACGTCCCGGCGGACGCCGGGGAGCCGCCGGGAAGTGCTCAGTGTCCGCCGAACAGCGAGCGGCGCAGTCGGCGCAGGGGTGCGAACAGCGAGACCCGGCGGACGCGCGCCCCCCGGCCACTGCGGTCGTGCGCGGTGTCACGCGCGGTCAGCTCCAGCATCAGCGAGGTGGCCTCGGCCGCCTCGCGCTGCGGTACCGCGGGGCCCGCCAGCACCGACAGGTGGCGGTCGAGCCGCGAACTGGTCGCACCGCTCCCGCAGGTGATCGCAGGGACCCTCGCCCTGTTGCGCACTGTTATCTGATCCATGTCACTCCCCACCCGTACGAGTCCACCCGGCCCAGGCAGGCTAACCCTATCGCCCCCTCGGGGCACACATGTATCGCGCTCACAGGATTCACCTTCCCTGTAAGGGGGTTGACTCACACCTCCTGATTACTCTCCGAATCCAACCGATTCCAGGGCGAGTTGGACAAGGGGCTGGCCGATGGGGTGCGCCGACCCGCCGTCGGGGCCGACGGTCACGGCGAGTGACATCGGGGCCGGTGAGGGCGGTACCCGTCAGGGGGTGGGCCGGGGGTGGAGGACCCCACGGGAGAGCGGTTGCGCGCCGGGGCACTCGTCCAGGAGCCGATGCACGCCCCCGCTCGGGAGAGCGCGCCGACCGCTCAACGTCACCACCGCGCGCCCCCCGTGGACGTGGACCGCGGCACCCGCGGACACGGGCTCCGGCGGTCGCCCCGGAGCAGCGCGAACGTGGGCCATCTCACGCCGCCCGCACCCTCCGGACAGACGGACGCGGAGACCCCGACCGGGCGGGACCTCCGCGTCCACCGCTTCCGGATCGACAGGGATCAGGCGGCGTTGTTCAGGGCCGGCAGGTAGCCGCCGGACTGACCGGCGGCGGTCGGGTGGTACGACTCCCCGACGTTGAGCCAGTTGACGCTGTGCAGCCAGGAGTTGCCGGAGCAGATCTCGTGGCCGGTGAAGGTGGAGCGGACGTCAGCGAAGGTGAAGCCGTGGTCGGCGACGCGCTTGGCGATGGTGCTGTTGAGCAGGTCGGAGGCGTCGTTGATGGCCTTGCGCTTGGTCTCCGAGAGGCCGAGGCAGCTCTGGCCGAGTTGGTAGAAGCGGGGGTAGCCGAAGACGACGACCTGGGCGGAGGGGGCCTTGGTGCGGATCGTGGAGTACACCGTGTCGAGCTTGCCGGGGAGGGTGGAGGTGACGTATGCCCGCCCGGTGTTGATACGGGAGAGGCAGGCGCTGTCGGACTGGAGGACGCAGGTGGTCATGATGTCGGCGAAGCCCGCGTCGTTGCCGCCGATGCTGAGGGAGACCAGGCCGGTGCCCGCGCCGAGCGGTCCCGTCTGGTGGGCGAGAACTTCATCCGTTCGGGCGCCCGAGCAGGCGGTGAAGTTGAAGGACGAGGGTGAGTTCGCGGCGGCCCACAGCGAGGGGTACGCCTTGGTGCTGCGCTTGCAGTCGCCGCTTGAGCTGATGTAGCTGCCCGCGCCGACGCCCGAGGAGTAGGAGTCGCCGAGCGCGACATAGCCGGTCGCGGCGGTTTCGGCGCCCTGCGCCGCGGTGGCCCCGGTGAGGGCGGCGCCGACGGCGAGCAGCAGTGAGCTGAGGAATACGACAAGTCGGGAACGTCTCATGGAATCTCCCTTTAGCAGGGTCTCTGCTGTAACTGGAGTACCAACTACGCGTGTTGACTGGAAGTGTCCATGCCAAAAATTCCCGACGCTCTTCACACATCGGGGCATCTCTTCACCGCTTGATTACGTGCTCATGTCAGATTTATGGACAGGCCCCCAACACCCTTGATCCGCAGGGGTGGATGGCCGACGCTGTACCGCGGCCCCGGAACGGAACGCGACGTTCCAGGGGCCGTGCGCGCGACAACGCGCGGCGACACCACCGCCACCGACGGCAACGGCCACGGCCACGGCACCCATGTGGCCACCACCATCGCGGGCTCCACCTACGGCGTCGCCAAGCGGGCGAGGGTCGTGGCGGTGCGGGTCCTCGACAACAACGGCTCCGGCACCACCGCCGGGGTCATCGCGGGGGTCGACTGGGTGACCCGGAACCACTCCGGCCCCTCGGTCGCCAACCTGTCGCTCGGCGGCGGCGCCTCCGCCACCCTGGACACCGCCGTGCGCAACTCCATCGCGTCCGGCGTCACCTACGCCATCGCGGCGGGCAACTCCAACGCCAACGCCTCGAACTACTCCCCCGCCCGGGTGAGCGAGGCGATCACCGTCGGCGCCACCACCAGCACCGACGCCCGTGCCGGCTACTCCAACTACGGCACGGTCCTGGACCTGTTCGCCCCGGGCTCCTCCATCACGGCCGGCTGGCACACCGGCGCCACCGCGACCAGCACCATCTCCGGTACGTCGATGGCGACCCCGCACGTGGCGGGCGCGGCGGCGATCTACCTCGCCGGTCACCCCTCGGCCACGCCCGCCCAGGTGGCGACGGCGCTGGTGAACGGGTCGACCCCGAGCAAGGTGACCGGCCCCGGCACCGGCTCCCCGAACCGACTGCTGAAGATCGTCCCGTAAGGCGGCCCCACCGGTCGTAGCCGACCCGCGAGGCAGACCCGCCGGTCGTGGCCGAGCAGGTTGGTCAGAGTCGAACGGCGGGTTTCCCGGGGCCTCCCAGCGCCCCGGGGAACCCGCCCGTCGCCGTGCGGCGACCGCCCCTCGGCATCTTGACGGCCCCCCGAGCGCTGCGCGACATTGAAGCCCGGCATCCGGCGCTTCGGGGGGCAAAGTCGCCAATGCGGCCCTTACACACCGAGAGACCCACCGAGAGACCCACCGGGACACCCGTCACGGACAGCCCGTCGGACGCGTCGGAAGGCGCCGGGCGGATGCGGCCGGGGCCGGGCCGGGATCTGGGACCGCTGCTCGCGGGCGGGGCCACGGCCGTCGCGGGTACCGGCGCGGTACTCGCGCTGACCGGCTCGGACTCACCGCTGCGCGGCCCGTTCACCTTCTTCTTCCTGCTCGCCGCGCCCGCCGCCGCCTTCGCCGCCGCGCTGCGCGGACTGGAACCGTTCACCCGGCTGCTGGTCTCGGTGGCGGGCGCGATCGTCGTCGACATGCTGGTGGCCCAGGGGATGCTGGCCGTCCACGGCTGGTCGCCGACCGGCGGTGTCGTCGCCGTCACCGCGATCAGCGTGCTGACCCTGCTGCTGGTGGTCCTGGCGGAGCGTCGGCGCTCCGCGCGCGGACAGGACGGCTGACGTGGACATCAGCGTGCACCGGACCGGGGAGCTGAGCGCGGCCGACCGCGCGGCCTGGACGGCGCTCCAGAGCGCGGCGCCCGTGCCCGGGGCGGCCGAGCTGGGCAATCCGTTCCTCGCGCCGGAGTTCGCGCTGGCGGTCGGCCGGTGCCGGCGGGGGGTGCGGATCGCGGTGGTCCGCGAGGGCGGCGAGCCGGTCGCCTACTTCCCGTTCCAGCGCACCGCCACGGGCGTCGGCCGGGCCGTCGGCCTCGGGGTCTCCGACGCGCAGGGCGTGGTCCACCGGCCCGGGTTCACCTGGGACGCGCGCGAACTGCTGCGGGCCTGCGGCCTCGCGGTGTTCGAGTACGACCACCTGGTGGCGGGCCAGCGGCCGTTCGAGGCGTACGCCTCCGGCACCTTCGCGTCCCCGGTCATCGATGTGGACCGGGGCTACGACGTCTATCTGGCCGGTCTGCGGGAGCGGTCGCCGAAGTTCACCCGGACCACCCTCGCCAAGGAGCGCAGACTGGGACGGGACGTGGGCGAGGTGCGATACGTCCATGACGAGCGGGATCCGGCGGTGCTGCGGACGCTGATGGGGTGGAAGTCGGCGCAGTACCGCAGGACCGGCCGCGGCGACCGGTTCGCACACGAGTGGATCACCGGCCTCGCGCATCAGCTCTTCCACACCCGTTCCGGGCCGTTCGCCGGGATCCTGTCGGTGCTGTACGCCGGACGGCGGCCGGTCGCCGCGCACTTCGGGCTGCGCACCGGGCGGGTGCTGGCCTGCTGGTTCCCGGCGTACGACCCGGCGTTCGCGAAGTACTCGCCCGGTCTGGTGCTGCATCTGCGGATGGCGGAGGCGGCGGCGGCCGAGGGGATCGGGCATCTCGATCTCGGCCGGGGCCGGAAGGAGTACAAGGACGCCCTGAAGACCCGGGAGATCCAGGTGTCCGAGGGATGGGTGACCCGCCGTCACCCGGTGGCGGTCGGACATCGGGCCCGGCGTGCGCCGGCGCGGGCGCTGCGCAACGCGGTGGTGGCCCGGCCGGAACTGTTCGACCCCGCCGACCGATGGCTCAAGCGGTGGGGAAAGATTCGGTCAAAATAACAAAAGTGTGAGGCGTCGGTGCAGCCCTTGTCATAAATACTCATTCATCAATACCGTTGCACAACTCAGTCGTATCGCTCAGTCGTATCGCTCGGCCGTATCACCCAGTCGTACAACTCAGTCGTACAACTCAACCGCTTCAGATCATCACCCAGGGCTCCAGGGGAGGGCTCAGGGCCCGGGTGGTGCCGGTGCGGAGCAGCGCGGTAGGGGGGTGTCGCGCCCGGTGGCCCGAGGGCCGGCGGGCCGAGCCGCGCGACCGGGTGCCGATCTCCGGCCTCCGGCGTACAGCCGGCTCATCTGCCGGGCACGGAGCGTCAGCCGCGATGTGCCGTAGGTGAGAACCCCCCTTTCGAACCGGACACAGAGCCGGGCCGCCCGAGGGCGGGCGGTCCACCGGACGAGAGGGACCGTACTCATGAGTTCTGTACTGCACCCGGCGAGCACGGGTGAGGAACCTTCCACCGGGGCCTCCGTCGGCCCTTCCTCGGGGCCCGGCGCGGCCGTCCGGTACCGTCCGATCTCCTCGCACCTGGCCATCACGCCGCCGGTGAGTGTGGTGATCCCGGCGATGAACGAGGCGGAGAACCTCCCGTACGTCTTCAGAACCCTGCCCGGCTGGATCCACGAGGTGGTGCTCGTGGACGGCCACTCCACGGACTCCACGGTGGAGGTGGCGCGCGGGCTGTGGCCGGGGGTGCGGGTGGTCGGACAGCGCGGCAGGGGCAAGGGGGACGCCCTGATCGCCGGGTTCCGGGCGTGTACCGGCGACATCATCGTGATGGTCGACGCGGACGGCTCGGCCGACGGCGGCGAGATCGTCTCCTATGTGTCCGCGCTGGTCTCCGGCGCGGACTTCGCGAAGGGGTCGCGGTTCGCCAACGGCGGCGGCACCGACGACATGACGTTCGTCCGCAGACTCGGCAACCGCGCGCTGTGCGCGGTCGTGAACCGGAAGTTCGGCGCCCGCTACACCGATCTCTGCTACGGATACAACGCGTTCTGGCGGCACTGCCTCGACCGGATCGACCTGGACTGCACCGGCTTCGAGGTGGAGACCCTGATGAACATCCGGGTCGTCAAGGCGGGGCTCAAGGTGCAGGAGATACCGAGTCACGAGTATCTGCGGATCCACGGCACCAGCAATCTGCGGGCCGTGCGGGACGGGCTGCGGGTGCTGCGGGTGATCCTCAGGGAGCGGTCCAACCGGCGGGCGCTGCGCCGCCGCCCGGGCCGCCCGCGGCTGCTCGACACCGTACCCGGGGAGCTGTCTTGACCGGTCCTCTCGTCTCGGTCGTGGTCTGCGCCTACACCGAGGACCGCTGGGAGGACATCCTCGCCGCGGTCGCCTCGGTGCGGGGGCAGTCCCGCCCCGCCCTGGAGACCCTGCTGGTGATCGACCACAACCCGGCGCTCCTGGAACGGCTGGGCGCGCGGTACAAGGGGACCGCCGGTGTCCGGGTCCTCGCCAACGCGGGCCCCCGGGGACTGTCGGCGGGCCGCAACACCGGGATCGCCGCCGCGCGGGGCGAGGTGATCGCCTTCCTGGACGACGACGCGGTGGCCGAGCGGGACTGGCTGCTGCGCCTCGCCGCGCACTACGCCGACCCGCGGGTGATGGCGGTCGGCGGCCGGACCGAGCCGGTGTGGGCGTCGGGGCGGCGGCCGGTCTGGTTGCCCGAGGAGTTCGACTGGGTGGTGGGCTGCACCTACCGGGGGCAGCCGCGCGGGATCGCCCGGGTGCGCAACGTCCTCGGCGGCAACGCGTCCTTCCGCCGCAGCGCCTTCGACGCGGTGGGCGGCTTCGCGACCGGCATCGGCCGCGACGGCGACCGGCGCCCGCTGGGCTGCGAGGAGACGGAACTGTGCATCCGGCTCGCCCGCGCCCTGCCGGACGCCGTCCTGCTGCTCGACGACCGGGCGGTCATCCACCACCGGGTGCCCGCCCCGCGCGAGCACTTCGCCTACTTCCGCACCCGGGTCTACGCCGAGGGCCTGTCCAAGGCCCTGGTCTCCCGCAGCGTCGGCGCCGCCAAGGGCCTGGAGTCCGAACGCCGGTACGCCACCCGCGTCCTGCCCGCCGCGGTCGCCCGCGGCCTGCGCGACGCCGCCCTGACCCGCCCCGGCGGCGCGGCCCGCGCGGGCGCGGTCGTCGCGGGAGTCCTGACGGCGGCCGGCGGGTACGTCGTGGGGAGCGTACGGGCCCGGCGCGGCGGTACGACGTTCCCGGCGCAACCGGTCGGGACGGGGCGGCCATGACCGACGCGCGGGTGCCGGTGCTGATGTACCACTCGGTGGCCGCCGTGCCCCAGCAGGCGACCCGGCGGTTGTCGGTGTCACCGGAGGCGTTCGAGGCGCAGATGGCGACGGTGGAGGGGCTGGGGATGACACCGATGACGGCCGCCGAACTGGCGGCGCGATGGCGCCGGGGGCGGGCACTGCCGGTACGGCCGGTGCTGATCACCTTCGACGACGGGTACGAGGGGGTGCACCGGCACGCGCTGCCCGTGCTGGCCCGGCACGGCTTCCCGGCCACGCTGTTCGTCACCACCGGCTGGCTGCGCGGCCCCCACGACAACGGCGGCGGCCTCGACACCATGCTCGGCTGGGACCAGGTCCGCGAACTGGCCGCCGCCGGGGTGGAGATCGGCGGCCACAGCCACACCCATCCACAGCTCGACCAGCTCGGCGGCCACGCCCTGCGCACCGAACTGGCCCGCTGCCGGGACCTCGTCGCCGAGGGGCTCGGCACCCCGCCGCGGTCGTTCGCCTACCCGTACGGCCACTCCGACCGCCGGGTCCGCCAGGAGGTGCGGTCCGCCGGCTACGCCCAGGCCCTCGCCGTCGGCAACGCGCTCGCCGAGCGCCGGCAGGGGCCGTACGCGCTGCGCCGGGTGACCGTGCGGCGCCGCACCGACGCCGGGGAGTTCGAGCGGCTCCTCCAGGGCCGCGCGATCGGCCGCGCCTTCGCCAAGGACCGCGCCCTGACCAAGGGGTACGCCCTGGTCCGCCGAGCCCGCCAGGTCCGCCGGAAGGCCACCCGGTCCGGTGGCTGACCCGTCCACGTCCACCGCCACCGAGCCCCACCCGGCCGGGCCCCGCAGCGGGGCGGCGCACCCGGGCGGCCCCGGCGGCAGCCCGCTGTTCCGCAACGCCTACGCGTTGATGCTGAACACCGGGGTCTCCGCCGTGCTCGGCCTCGGCTTCTGGCTCGCCGCCGCCCGCTTCTACGAGGAGTCCGCCGTCGGCCAGGGCTCCGCCGCGATCGCCGCGATGAAGCTGCTCGCCGGGCTGACCGCGTTGACCCTCACCGGCGCGCTGGCCCGCTTCATCCCGGTCGCCGGACACGCCACCGGACGTCTCATCCTCCGGACGTACGCGGGCAGTTCGCTGCTCGTCGCGGTGGCGGCCGGGGCGTTCCTGCTGACCCTGGACCTCTGGGGGCCGTCGTACCGCTTCCTGCACGGGCCGCTGCCCGCGCTCACCTTCGTCGTCGCGGTCGTCGGCTGGAATCTGCTCACCCTCCAGGACGGGGTGCTGACCGGGCTGCGCGGCGCGCCCTGGGTGCCGGTCGGCAACACCGTCTTCTCCGCGGTGAAACTGGGGCTGCTGGTCGCGTTCGCCGCGGCGGTCCCGGTCGCCGGGGTGTTCGTGTCCTGGGTCGCGGCCATCGCCACCTCCGTGCTGCCGCTGGGCTGGCTGGTGTTCCGGCGGCTGGTGCCCCGGCATGTGCGGGCGACCGAGGGACGGGCCGAGCCGCCGACGCCGAGGGAGGTCGGCCGGTTCCTCGCCGGGGACTACACCGGCTCCCTGTTCTCCCTGGCCGTGGTCCATCTCGTCCCGGTGATCGTGGCCGCGCGGGTCGGCGCCGCGGACAACGCGTACTTCTACGTCGCCGTCACCATCGGCGGCACGGTCAATCTCCTCGCCATCAACATGGGCGCCTCGCTGACCGTGGAGGGCTCGCACGACCCGGCCCGGCTCGCCGCCCACACCCGGGCCGCGCTCGGACGCATGGCCCGGATCATGCTGCCGGTCGCCGCCGTCCTCTTCTTCGGCGCCCCCTGGATCCTCGGGGTGTTCGGCGCGGGCTACGCGGAGGCGGCGACACCGCTGCTGCGCTGGTTCGCGGTCGGCGCGGTGCTCCGGGTCGTGATGGAGACGTACTTCGCGGTGCTGCGCGCCCAGAGCCGCACCGCCGGACTGGCCTGGCTCCAGGGTCTGCTGTGCGCGCTGGTGCTCGGGCTGACGCTGCTGCTGCTTCCGCGCATGGGGCTGACCGGTGCCGGGGTCGCCGAGGTCAGCAGCCTCGCGGTGATCGTGGCCATCGCCGCGCCCAGGCTGTACCGCACGGTCCGGGCCGCGCCCGCCGCGCCCGCCGCGGTCCCCGACGCCGTGGCGCCCGACGGTGACCTCGCCGACCTCGGGCCGCGTGAGACCGCGCCCGCGGACCGGCCGTCCCGCAGGCGTGGCCCGGCCTGGGCGCTGGACCCGGACACCCTCGCCCTCGGTATCCCGGTCGACTTCGACCATATGGAGCGGCGGCCGGACGTACGGCCCGGACCCGGGACACCGCCGACCGGGGGACCGCCGACCGGGGTGCCGGTGGCGGTGGCGGTGCCGGAGCCGGTTCCTGTGCCGGTCTCTGTGCCTGTGCCGGTTTTTGTGCCGGTGGTACGGACTCCGCCGGCCTGGGCCCGGCGGCCGGAGGGGGGCGGGACGGGCGCCGCTCCGGAGGGCGAGGCTTCAGAGGGTGAAGCGGCGGAACCCGAGCGGCCGACCGCCGCGGAGCCCGAGCGGCGTACGGCCCCGGAACCCGCCCCCGTACCGGCGGCGCCGCCACTTGTGCTCGGCGCTCTGCTGGTCGTCGCCCTGCTGCTGTACTGGGTGCCGGCCGTGCGGCTGGACGAGGCGGATCTGGACCGGATGGGCGGGCTCGGCCTGATCTCCGTGCTGCCGCTGCCCACCCTGGCCGGAGCGGCGCTGCTGGTGGTGGTGTTCGCCGCGCTGCTGTGGCGCGGCCGGGAGCACCGGGCGCTGCTGCTGGTGACGCTGCTCGCCACGGTGGTGTCCCTGCACGCGCTGCCCGCGGTGATCGAGACCGAGCCGCGGTTCGCGACGGCCTGGCAGCATCTGGGCTTCCTGGACCACATCGAGCGGACCGGGTCCGCCGTACCCGATCTGGACGCGCGATGGAGCTGGCCGGGCTTCTTCGCGGTAGCGGCGTTCGTCGCGCAGGCGGGCGGGGTGGGCGACTTCACCGAGGTCATCCGCTGGTGGCCGACGGCGATGCAACTGCTCTACCTGGCCCCGGTGTTCCTGCTCACCCGGTCACTGCAGGCGAGCTGGCGGGCCCGCTGGACCGGTGTCTGGATCTTTGTGCTCAGCGGCTGGGTCGGGCAGGACTACTTCTCGCCGCAGGGCTTCACCTATCTGCTCTACCTGGTGTTCGTGGCGCTGCTGCTGGTGTGGTTCCGCGCCCCGCAGGTCGTCCGGGGCCGGATGCGGCCGGGCGAGGCCGAGGGGGAACCGGTGGACCGGCGGCAGCGCACCGTGCTGCTGCTGGTGGTGATCGGGCTGTTCGCGGTGAGCGTCCCGGCGCACCAGCTGACCCCGTTCGTGATGCTGGGCGTGCTCACGGTGCTGGTGCTGGCCGGCCGGTCCGAGCCGCGCGGGCTGCCGCTGCTGGGCACGGTGATGGTCACGGCCTGGATCGGCTTCCTCGGCGAGCCGTACTGGTCGGGGCACTTCGACGAGCTGTTCGGCGGGGTCGGGGGCGTCGGCGGCAATGTCTCCTCGTCGGTCTCCGGCCGGATCGAGGGCGGCGACGCGACTCATCGGCTGGTGCTGTACACCCGGGTGCTGCTGGCGGGCGGGGTCATGGCCCTGGCCTGCTGGGGCTGGTGGCGCCGCCGTCTCCACCGCTACCGCGAGCGCTCGCTGCCGATCCTCGCCCTCGTCCCGTTCCTCGGCTTCGGAATGCAGTCGTACGGCGGTGAGATGGCGCTGCGGGTCTTCCTGTTCGCGCTGCCCGGCGCGGCCCTGCTCGCCGCGCTCGCCCTGTTCCCGCGTGTCGGCACCGCCACCGAGGAGCGCGATCGGGAGCGGGACCGGGACCGGGACCGGATGAGCCTTGGCCCGTCGGCGGCGTTGCTGGTGGGGCTGGTGCTCATGGGCGGGTTCCTGGTGGCGCGCTGGGGCAACGAGCCGTTCGAACGGGTGCGGCCCGGGGAGGTCGCCGCGATGGAGTATGTGTACGCGCACGACGATCCGACGGTACGGCTGCTGTGGCTGAGCGACGACACCGAGGAGAACGTGACCCCGGCTCTGCCGTGGGGGGCGCGGGACATGGAGAAGGTGAGCTATGTGCCGACGCTCGCGCCGACCGACCCGGTGCTGGTGTCGGGGCTGGTCAAGGCGTTGAAGGACGCGGGGCCGAACTCGTATCTGATGGTCAGCCGGAGCCAGTCGACCTATCTGACGATGGACGCGGGGTACGGGGCGGACTGGGAGCGGCGGCTGCTCCGGAACCTGGACGAGCGGCCCGAGCTGACGACACCGTTCGCCAACGGGGAGGTGTCGATCTACGCGCTGCGCGACCGGCCGGCCGGGGCGGTGCCCGAGGCGGAGCCCGGTCCGGTCGGGCCGCGGGTGACCTGGACGCGGTGGTCGGTGGTCGGGGGGTTCGCGGCGGTGGTGCTGATCGTGCTGCTGACGGTGCGTGAGGTGGTCCGGGTGGCGACGCGGCCCGGTCCGCGGCAGTCGGGGTGGCTCCAGGGCAGCTTCTGGTTCTCGCTGCCGCTGCTGGCGGTGTTCTTCGCGTCGCTGGTGCAGCGGTTTCTCACGATGAAGTAGGCCGGTCGCCGTTCGGGGCGGGGAGTGCGGGTGCGTGGGTGCGGGTGGGGGTGAGTGGGTGCGGGGGGCGGGTGCGGGGGGGCTGGTTGCGGAGTTCCCCGCGCCCCTTCAGGAGGTCGGTCGGTTCGTGGGGGTGAGTCGGCGTACCTCGTAGGCGTCCAGGCGGAGCCGTTCGCCGTCGACCCGGACGGTGACCGGCCGGTCCCGGGTGCTGACGACGAGGGTGGTGCGGTCGGAGGCGAGGACGCGTACGTCGGCCCGGTCGCCCTCGGCGACGGACACCTCCCGGTACCGGGTGCCGGGCGGGAAGGCGGCGCTGAACCAGGAGAGGAGCCTTCCCATCGGCAGTTCGCGTCCGCCGTCGGGAGTGTCGGTCGGGGACCAGAGGCAGCCGGCGCAGTCGGGGCCGCTCTCGTTCTGCGGGTTCCAGTAGAAGCCGGAGCCGGCGCCGCCCTCAGCCATGGCCATCAGTCCGGCCGCCTGGACGGCGACCCGGTGCGGCTCGGACCAGCCGGTGCGGTCGTCGTCGCCGTCGGCGGGTTCGACGTAGTACTCGGCCCACCACAGCGGCAGGTCCCCGGTCCGCGCGCGCACCCACTCGCCCACGGCGGTGAACTTGTCGGTGGCGGTGAACTCGTCCGGGAGCAGTTCGTCGTCCTTGGTGTAGCTGGAGCCGTCCACGACGACGAAGTCGGCGCCCGCCTTGTGCGTGTTCCAGTAGGTGAAGGCGTCGAGGACCCGCCGGTCCAGGGCGCCCCAGGGGCCCCGGAGGGAGGTGGAGGCGAGGTCGGTCCGCCGGGGGTCGACACTGTCCATCACGAGGTAGGGCCCGCCCACCATGAGGGTCTCGTCCACTTCTTTCAGCGCGTTGTACACCTTGTTGTACAGCTCGGTGTAGCCCTCCTGGTCCCAGCGGCCCTCGGCGTCGTTCCAGAATCCCTTGAACTCGTTCCAGACGACGAAGTGGCGTACGTCGGGATAGCGGCGGGCGACGGTCGCGGCGAGGGCGGCGAAGTCGTCGTAGTGCGCGGGGTCGGGGGCGGTCTCCAGGGCGGCCCGGCTCCAGTCGGTGGTGCCGGGCTCGCCGCCCTTCATCCAGTCGGGCGCGCAGCACAGGGTGATCACCGGGGTGGCGCCGGTGGCGCGGGCGAAGTCGATGCGGCGGTCCAGGGCGGCGAAGTCGTACCGTCCCTTCGCCGGCTCGGGGTTGTCGGCGCCCCAGCCCATGATGTGCTGGTTCTGCGGGAGGGCGGCGCCGGTGCCGGTGCCGGTGCCGGTGCCGGTGCCGGTGCCGGTGCCGGTGTCAGTATCGGTATCGGTATCGGTATCGGTACGCGGGCCGGTTCCGGTGAGGCGTTCCTCGACCCGTGCGACGGCCTCGGGGCTGCCCGCGTCGGCGCTGAACTGGGTGTGGGTGAAGCCCCAGCCGACGTCGGGGCCGGTCCTCGCCGGGGTCGCGGGGGTGCCGTGGACCCGGTCGCCGTCGGGGGTGGTGCCGGCCGGGGAGCCGTCGCCGGGAAGGGTGTTGAGCAGGGTCACGACCAGGGCGATCGCCACGGCCGCCACGCCGAGCAGTGCGGTGAGCCGCCACCGCCCCACCCCTGAGAGCCACCCATGACGTCCCATCGGGGGCAACAGTAACGGGGGGACCGACGGGTGGAAACCGCGTGCGCGCGGGGCGCGGGTGCCCGATCATGGCGGCATGTCCGCTCTTCCGCACGACGTCCCGCCGCTCCGGCTCAACGTCGACGACTCCGACTCCCCGTCGGACGTCGTCGATCTGCTGTTCCTCGGCCGTTTCGCGACGGGCGAGCAGCCGTACGCCCGCGCCGCGAACATCGAGCGCGTACGGCCCGGGGCGACCCTGATGCCCCAGGGCGCCCGCGTGCTGCGCGAGTCCCGTGACGACGACCGCAGCGCCACCCTGGTCGAGGGCGAGGGCTGGACGCTGCTGATCTCCCGCTGGAACCGGGGCGCCGATGTCACGGTCACCGCGACCAGCGCCGAACTGGCCGGGAAGGTGCTGGACGAGGCGACCGACGGCGCGGCCGACGAGCCCGAGCCGCAGCCGGAGAACGTGACGATGGGGTTCTGGTACCTGTCGCCGCGGCGCGGCCCGTACCGGACCACCCGGCAGATCGCGGCGGGCACCTGGGACGAGGTGCGGGCCAACTACACCGCGCCGGTGGCGGACGCGATGGACGGTCTGATGAAGACCACCCCGGAGAACATCGCCGGACGGCTGCTCCTGCTGCACGGTCCGCCGGGCACCGGCAAGACATCGGCGCTGCGGACGCTGGCGCGCTCCTGGCGGGACTGGTGTCAGGTGGACTGCGTCCTGGACCCGGAGCGGCTCTTCTCCGACGTCGGCTATCTGATGGACATCGCGATCGGTGAGGAGGACTCCACGGGCAAGGGCCGCTGGCGGCTGCTGCTCCTGGAGGACTGCGACGAACTGATCCGCGGCGAGGCCAAGCACACGGCGGGACAGGCGCTGTCCCGGCTGCTCAATCTGACGGACGGTCTGCTCGGTCAGGGCCGCAACGTACTGGTGGGGGTCACCACCAACGAGGATCTCGAACGCCTCCACCCCGCCGTGGTCCGTCCGGGCCGCTGTCTCGCCCGGATCGAGGTCGGCCCGCTCACCCGCCCCGAGGCCATCAGCTGGCTCGGCGCGGAGGAGGGCGTCGGCCGGGAGGGCGCGACCCTGGCCGAGCTGTACGCGCTGCGCCGGGGGACGTCCCCGACGGCCCTGCCGGAACCGAGGGGCGGCACGGAGGCGGGGCTGTACCTGTAACCCCGCCCCGCGCCCGACCGCCCCGCCCGGCCGTCACGCCCGCCCCGCCCGACCCTCACGCCCGATCGCCCCGCCCGACCCTCACGCCCGGTAAGCCGCCCGCAGGGCATCCTGTACGGCGGTGAGCGCCTCGGTCTCCGGCACTCCCAGGCGGCGTACCCGCTCCGCGTACGTCTGGGCCGCCGACGCCGCCTCCCGCTGCGCCGCCGAGCCCGCGGCGGCGACGTACGTGCCGTTGCGCCCGCGGGTCTCGATCACTCCATCGGCCTCCAGCGCCCGGTACGCCTTCGCGACGGTGTTCGCCGCGAGGCCCAGGTTCTCGGCGAGCCCCCGCACGGTCGGCAGCCGGTACCCCACCGGCAGTACTCCCGACCGCGCTTGCTCGGAGATCTGCGCCCGCACCTGCTCGTACGGGGGCGCGCTGTCATCGATCCGGATCTTCAAAGTCACACCGCACAGTCTCCCGCACCGGCCCGAAATTCGGAGGCGGCCGGCGGCGCCCCCACGTAGCGTGCGCTCACATGACCGTCATCGTCCGCGACATCCGCCCCGGGGTACGGGCCGACCTGGAGGGTTTCGCCGAGGCCCGCCGCCGTGCCCTGCCCCATCTGCTGGTCACCCCGGAGTCGCTGCTCCACGATCTGGACCGCAGCCGCCCCGACGCCCACGTGCGGCTGCTGGTCGCGGAGCGGGACGGCGAGATCATCGGCACCGCGCAGACGGGTCTGGCCCTGGACAGCCCCGAACCCGGCCAGGGCTACCTCGATGTGTACGTCGCCCCGGACCGCACCGGCCACGGCGCCGGATCGCTCCTGGTCCGCACGGGCGAGGACCATCTGGCGACCAGCGGCGCGACCCAGGTCTTCTCCTGGGTCCTGGACAAGCCGGAGCACCGGGCCTTCGCCGAGCGTCACGGCTACACCGCCAGCCGTACGGGCCACTTCCTCCGCCTGGACCTGGCGCACGGCACCCTCCCCCCGCTCCCGCCCGTGCCTCCCGGTGTCACCCTGTGCACCGGCGCCGACTTCGCCGACGACCCCCGCCCGATGTTCGAGCTGGACGCGGAGGCCACGGCCGACGAGCCGGGCGACATCGGCGCCGAGATCACCGACTATCCGGCCTGGGTCGAGGAGACCTGGCGGCACCCGCTGCTGAACCACGCCCTGACCTCCGTCGTCCTGGTCGACGGCGCGCCCGCGGCGTTCAGCGCGGCCAACACCGACGGCCGGGGCCGCTACAGCTCCGCGATGACCGGCACCCGTCGCGCCCACCGCGGCAAGGGCCTGGCCAAGCTCGCCAAGACCGACTCCCTGCACCGGGCGCGCGCGGCCGGCTGCGTCGAGGCGATCACCGGCAACGACGCGGGCAACGGCCCGATGCTCGCGATCAACACCTGGTTCGGCTACCGGATCTGTGCGACGGAGGTCCGCCATGGCCGCGCCCTCGGCTGACCCGACCCGCCCGGTGACCGTCGAGGTCGTCCTGGTCAAGGCGGGCCGTACGAAGATCCGCTACCCGGCCGACCTGCTGGCCGACGACGGGGTACGGATCGTGGTCCGCGCGCCCTGGGCGGGTGACACCACCCGGGACTTCGGCTTCGTACGGTTCGAGTCCGGTGATGTCTTCACCGAGTACTACTGGCGGGACCGCTGGTACGCGGTGAAGGAGGTGCGGGACGCCCGGGGCCGGGTCAAGGGCTGGTACTGCGACATCACCCGTCCGGCCGTACTGGCCGGCGGCGGGTTGACCGTGGAGGATCTGGACTTGGACCTGTGGCGCTCCGCGGACGGCACGGACGTACGGCGGCTGGACGAGGACGAGTTCGCGCAGAGCGGTCTGACCGAGCGGGACCCCGAGGCAGCGGCGGCGGCCGTGGCGGCACTGGACGAACTGGAGTCACTGGCCCGGGGCGGGAACTTCACGGCCCTGCTGGCGTGACACCACCCGCCGGTCACACCCGGCGCTGCCCCTCCCGACACGGCATCCTCTTCGACGGCACCGCCACCCGATGGCACCTCACTCGATGACCTCCCCGACCGACGGCATCCCCTTCCTCCGTCACATGACCGCCACCACCGCGTACCGCTCGTCCGTCACCTCTCTGCCCCACAGCGCGGCGTCGTGCGCGAGCGACTCCGCGCGCAGGTCGGTGGCGACCGGGGCGAGCAGACCGGTCAGCCGCTGGGCCGGGACGCCCGTCGGGCTGACCGTGCCCCACACCCCCTCGACCAGGACCAGCCGGCCGCCCGGCCGCAGCAGCCCGCGCCACTGCCGCAGCACGCGCGCGGGATCGGGCAGCGCCCACAGCACATGCCGGACGAGCACCACGTCGTAGCGCTGCTCGCCGACCGGGGGCGCGGTCGCGTCACCGACGAGGAACGCGGCGTCACGCCCCGCGAGCTTGGCTCTGGCCCGCTCGACCATGGCCGGTGAGCGGTCGACCCCGGTCACCCGGTGGCCCTGTTCGGCGGCGAGCAGGGCCAGACTGCCCGTGCCGCAGCCGAGGTCGAGCAGGTCGCAGGGGCGCTCGGGCAGCCAGGAGCGCAGCCGGACGGCCCAGGCGGCACGCACCTCGGGATCGCGCAGTCCGTGGTCCGGCTCCTCGTCGAAATGCTCGGCCTGCGCGTCCCAGTCGACGCCGCCCGGCACGGCGTCCCGCTCCGTGTGCGACGCCTTCGTACCATCCGCGTTGTTCGTCATGCACCCAGAGTGACACCCGGCACTGACAATCCGACCTCCGCCGCCCCCGGACCGCCGAGCCGGACGGTCGAAGGGCGGCCATGGATGGCCGATGAGGGATCGAGGGACGGTCGAAGGGCGGACGAATCGTGATCCCCGCCACAGACAGACCGGCATCCATGAGGAATTCTCCCCCAAAGGGTCTACCTCCGTGCCGCCACGGAACCCGGTAGGCACTGAAGGAGGCAGCCATGCGCCGCATGACCGTGCAGAAGCCCCTGAAGAAGAGCGACGCCCGACGGGTCCGCGAGGAGCACGAGGAACGCCCCGCGGCCGGCCCCGAAGTGCGCAAGGACATCGCCCGCACCTGGTGGCCGGAGAGCTGACCCGGGCCGGGTCCGCCGGTGCGCTCAGCGCAGCCGCTTGCGGTAGTGGATCCGGTCGTAGGGCCCGTCCACCCGGCGCTCCACGACCTCGTAGCCGAATCTCGGGTAGAGCTTCTGGTTCTCCCACATGAGCGCGTTCGTGTAGAGCCGGACCTCGGGCAGGCCCAGCGCCCGCGCGCGGGCGTCCACGAACTCCAGCAGCCGCCGCCCCGCACCCCGGCCGTGCGCGTCGGGGTGCACGGCGATGCTGTCCAGGAAGAGATGGTCCGCCCGGGCCTCGACGACCACCAGCCCGGCCACCGGTTCCCCGGTCACGAAGACCAGCCCGGCCGCCACCTCCGCCGCGTGGTCCGCCTCCATGGGCTGCGGAATCAGCCCGATCCGGGCGATGTAGTGGTGGTACGCGGCATCCGTCACCGCCTTTACAGCCGGTACGTCGGCGGCCACCGCGGGCCGGATCCGTATGTCGTCCATGGCTCGAACCGTACCTACCTCAGCCCAGTCTGAGCACTCCCTTAAACGCACCATAAGGATGCCCCCTCCCCGTTCCCAGCAGGCGATTTCGCGGTGCCTTGGGGCTAGCTTCTGAGCACCCCCCAACGGGATCAACACGATCCGCCATGTGAACGCAAGGAGCGTCCCCCATGTCCGTTCGCCGCAAGGCCGCAGCCGTCGCCGCCGTCGGTATCGCCCCACTCGCCCTGACCGCGCTGTCCACGGCGCCCGCGTCGGCGCACGGCTCGATGGGCGACCCGGTCAGCCGGGTCTCGCAGTGCTTCGCGGAGGGACCGGAGAACCCCAGGACCGCCGCGTGCAAGGCTGTTGTCGCCGCCGCCGGCACCCAGGCGCTCTACGACTGGAACGGCATCCGCATCGGCAACGCGGACGGCCGCCACCAGCAGCTGATTCCGGACGGCAAGCTGTGCAGCGCCAACGACCCCACCTTCCGCGGCCTGGACCTGGCCCGCTCCGACTGGCCGACGACCGGCGTGAAGGCCGGGTCGTACACCTTCAAGTACCGGGTGACGGCTCCGCACCGGGGCACCTTCAAGGTGTATCTGACCAAGCCGGGCTTCAACCCGTCGAAGGCGCTCGCCTGGGGTGACCTGGATCTGGCCAAGCCGGTCGCGACGGTCACCAACCCGACCGCCTCCGGCGGCTACTACACCTTCCGCGGCACCCTGCCGCAGCGCTCCGGCCAGCATGTGCTGTACGCGGTGTGGCAGCGCTCGGACAGCCCCGAGGCGTTCTACTCCTGCTCGGACGTCGCCTTCGGCGGCGCCAGCGGTGGCGGCTCCGGCAGCACCCCGGCGCCCACCGCGTCCGCCCCCTCCCAGGAGCAGATAGACGCCGGCAACGACAAGTCGACGGTGGAGAACCACGGCCACGGCGACCACGACCCGCAGACGACGTCCGACGCGACCGTCGCGGGTGAAGCGGGTGACGCGGGTGACGCGGGCGCGGGCGGCGGTGAGGACACCTCCTCGGGCAACGAGCCGAAGGCCGCCGAGGCCGCCTCGGCCGAGCCGGTGCGGGACGGCGGCAGCGGCAGCGGCAGCGGCAGCGGCGAGAACCTCGCCGAGACCGGCGGGGACAGCAACACCGCGCTGATCGCCGTGGGCGGCGCGGCGGCACTGGCGCTCGGTTCGGCCGCGCTGTTCGCCTCGGCCCGCCGCCGGGCCACCACGGGCAGCCGCACCGGCGGCTGACCCCACGCGCAGCCCACCCGGGGGCAGGTGGGCGCAGGAGTCCGGGGTCTGACCAGCGGCTCAGGCCGGTCAGGCCCCGGACGTACGTCGTGGGTCGGGCGTCTCAGCTGAACGCCGAGGCGCAGGTGGTGGGCTTGGCCCGGGCCGGATCGAGGGCGTTGGCCACCTCGTGGAAGGCGATCCGGTCGAACAGCCCGATCGCCACGTGCTCGGAGAGATCGACCGGGCACAGGTCCTGGAGCAGCACATTGCGTACGTTCGGCCCGTCCAGGAACTGACTGCGGTACGGCGTGACGACCTGGTCGTACCGGGTGGCGATGACCGTGTACGTCACTCCGGGCACGGTGTCCCCGCCCTCGTTGAGCCGGGTGAGGAAGGGCGAGCCGGCGATCTGGTCGGCGAGGCCGGGGGTGGCGGTGGTGAGCAGGTCCTTGGCGCCGGGGAAGTACGGCAGGAGTCCGGTGAGGCCGGACAGGGTGGTGCCGTGGTTGTCGGGGGCGATGCCGACCAGGGCGTTCACCTCGGCCGCCCCGCCCAGGAACTTGAGGTAGTGACGGGGCATCATGCCGCCCTGCGAGTGGCCCACGACGTCGACCTCTCCGGCGCCGGTCGCGGCGAGCACCTTGTCGACGAATCCGTCCAGTTGCTCCGCCGACCTGCCGATGGGGCCGAGGCCGTGGAAGAACGGCACTCCGGGGAGTTGGCCGTAGTCGAGGGAGAAGACGCAGTAGCCGCGCCGGGTCAGATACGGGGCGAGGCCCAGCCAGTTGTCGACGGAGTTGCCGAATGTGCCGTGCACCAGGACGACGGGGCGGGGATGGGCGGCGGAGGGTGTG
Organism: Streptomyces sp. NPDC091377; assembly: GCF_044757045.1. Taxonomy (NCBI): domain Bacteria; kingdom Bacillati; phylum Actinomycetota; class Actinomycetes; order Kitasatosporales; family Streptomycetaceae; genus Streptomyces; species Streptomyces sp. NPDC091377. The sequence goes on from NZ_JBIVUE010000010.1 coordinate 224,027, forward strand.
CAGGAGTAGTCGTTCCAGCCGCTGCTCGGCGCGGCCGGGGCCTGCGGGGCGGCGGTGGCCGTGGCGGTGGGGGCGAGGGCGAGCGCACCGGTCAGCAGCAGTGCGGTCAGCGGTCTGAGCAGGCGTTTCCAGGGCAGCATCGGGTGATCTCCTTGCGGCTCAAGGGAGGTACGGCGATCTGACGCCCTGTGATCCGGATCACGGGATGCTGTTCACTCGTCAAGTTACGGACGAGTAATTCAAGAGGGAAGTTACGGGTCGGTAAAACCTCGCAGCGCTCGACGACACCGATCGGCGCATGGGCGACGCCGGTCCCGGCGGACGGGCACCGGGTGGGCCGCATCGGTCCGCCCGGCGCGATCCGCAGCAGCCGAGGTGCGGGCGCGGAGGCACCCGCGCACAGCCTTCGCACCCCACCCCGGAGATCGAATCGCACAAACATTCGACACTGGTCTATGGTGAGAGAACCAGCCTGGTGAGACGGATGTGGCGCGACAGGAACGACGATCGCGACCAGCACAACGATCACAACGAGCAGGACGACAACAGGGGGCAGTGGTGGCGAGGTGGTTCGGATGCGGGGATTTACGCATCTGCACACCGCCTCCGGGTTCTCCCTGCGCTACGGCGCGTCGCACCCGGAGCGGCTGACCGAGCGGGCCGCCGAGCGGGGCATGGACGCACTCGCCCTCACCGACCGGGACACCCTCGGCGGTGCCGTCCGGTTCGCCAAGGCGGCGGGGCGGTCCGGCATCCGGCCGCTGTTCGGGGTGGACCTCGCCGTGGCCGCGCCGGTCGTGGCGGCCGGTCGTACGGAGCGCCGGCGCACCCCGGTCAGGGGCGGCGCGTTCGTGGACGAGTCGGCGCAGCGCGCGGTGTTCCTCGCCCGGGACGGGGCGGCCGGCTGGGCCGAACTGTGCCGGCTGGTGACCGCGGCGCACGCCACTGTCCCGGACGGGGCGAGCGGACGACGCCCGCTGCTGCCCTGGGACGCGCTGGGCGGTGCGGACGACGGGCAGGTCGTCGTCCTGCTCGGCCCGGACTCGGAGGTCGGCCGGGCCCTGGCCGCCGGTCGTCCGGACCGGGCCGCCCGGCTGCTCGCGCCCTGGCGGGAGCGGTACGGGGACGGGGACCTGCGGATCGAGGTCGTCTGCCACGGGCTGAGCGGCACCGGCCCCGGTTCGCTGCGGCTGGCCGCCCGGGCCCTCGGCTTCGCCGCCGAGCAGCGGATCACCCCGGTGCTCAGCAACGCCGTACGGTACGCCGACGCGGAGCAGGGACCGGTCGCGGATGTGCTGGACTCGGCGCGTCGGCTGGTGCCGATCGATCCGCACGGCACCCTCGACAGCGGGGAGCGCTGGCTCAAGCCCACCGGGGACATGGCGCGGATCGCGGAGCAGGTGGCGGAGGCCGCCGGGTACCGCGCCACCACCGCGCGCCGGCTTCTGGAGGTCACCGAGGAGACCGCCGCGGGCTGCCGGGTGGACCCCGAGGACGATCTGGGGCTCGGCCGGGTGCACTTCCCCGAGCCGCAGCTCGTCGGCGCCGGGCTGCGCACTCCCGCGCGGGTACTGCGCTCGCGGTGCGCCGCCGCGATGCTGCGCCACGGCTACGACCGTGACCGCCACCGCTGGGACCGGCTGGAGGACGAACTGCGGCTGATCGAGCGGCTGGGCTACCCCTCCTACTTCCTCACGGTCGCCCAGGTGGTCGCCGACACCCGGGAGCTGGGCATCCGGGTGGCCGCCCGGGGCTCCGGCGCGGGGTCCCTGGTCAACCATCTGCTCGGGGTCGCCACCGCCGACCCGGTCGAGCACGGGCTGCTGATGGAGCGGTTCCTGTCCGAGCAGCGGGCCGAGTTGCCGGACATCGACATCGACGTGGAGTCGGCCCGCCGGCTGGAGGTCTACCGGGCGATCCTCGACCGCTTCGGACCGGAGCGGGTGGCGACCGTGTCCATGCCGGAGACCTATCGGGTACGGCATGCCGTACGGGATGTCGGGCTTGCCCTCGGGGTGGATCCGGACGAGGTCGACCGGCTTGCAAAATCGTTTCCTCATATCCGGGCCCAGGACGCCCGAGCCGCCCTGCGGGAGCTTCCCGAACTGCGCGGTATCGACCCGGAGGCGTACGGGCCACGGCTGTGGGACCTGGTCGAGGCGCTCGACGCGCTGCCGCGCGGTATCGCCATGCACCCGTGCGGGGTGCTGCTGTCGGACGCCTCGCTGCCGCGCCGCACCCCGGTCGTGCCGACCAGCACCGAGGGCTTTCCCATGTCCCAGTTCGACAAGGAGGACGTGGAGGATCTCGGGCTGCTCAAACTCGATGTGCTCGGGGTGCGGATGCAGTCCGCGATGGCACACGCCGTCGCCGAGATCGCGCGGACCACCGGGCACCGCATCGACCTGGACGATCCCGCGCAGGTGCCGACGGACGACCCGAAGACGTACCGGCTCATCAAGGCGTCGCAGACCCTGGGCTGCTTCCAGACCGAGTCGCCGGGCCAGCGCGACCTCGTCGCGCGGCTCCAGCCCGAGACGCTGCACGATCTGGTGGTGGACATCTCGCTGTTCCGGCCCGGCCCGGTCGCGGCGAACATGGTCGAGCCGTTCATCAAGGCGCGGCACGGGCGGCAGGCCCCCGTCTATCCGCACAAGGATCTCACCGAAGCGCTGCGCGAGACGTACGGCGTGGTCGTCTTCCACGAGCAGATCATCCGGATCCTGCATGTGATGACCGGCTGCGGGCTGGCGTTCGCCGACTACACCCGGCGGGCACTGTCCCGGCCCGACCAGGTCGGGCGGGTGCGGGCGTGGTTCGCGCAGCAGGCCCGCCGGCGCGGGTACGAGGAGGAGACCGTCGAGCGGACCTGGGAGATCGTGGAGGCGTTCGGCGCGTACGGGTTCTGCAAGGCGCACGCCGTGGCGTTCGCGGTGCCGTCGTACCAGTCGGCCTGGCTGAAGGCCCATCACCCGGCCGCTTTCTACGCGGGACTGCTCACCCACGACCCCGGGATGTACCCGAAGCGGCTGCTGCTCTCGGACGCCCGCAGACGGGGGGTCCCGATCCTGCCGCTGGATGTGAACGCGTCGGACACGGCCTATCGAATCGAACTGGTGTCTGATGATCAGGGTGGGGGCGACCGGCCCGTGCACGGTGTGCGGCTCGCCCTCGGTGATGTACGGGGCATGAGCGAGGCCGAGGCGGAGCGGATCGTCGAGGGGCGGCCGTTCTCCTCGCTCCAGGACTTCGTCTCCCGGGCCCGGCCGTCCCGTCCGGTCGCCGAACGGCTGGCCCAGGTCGGCGGGCTGGACGCCTTCGGCCGCAACCGGCGGGACCTGATGCTGCACCTCGCCGAACTGCACCGTGCCCGGCTCCGCTCGGGTGCGGGTCAGCTGACCCTGGGCGAGAGCGAGGGGACGGAGACCCCGCTCGCCGTCGCGCCCGCGTATCTGCCCGACCTGGACGGCGCGGAGCGGCTGGGGGCCGAACTCGGGGTGCTCGGCATGGACACCTCGCGCCATCTCCTGCTGGACCACCGGGAACTGCTCGACGAACTGGGCGTGGTCCCGGCCCGGCGGCTGCGGGACCTTCCGCACGGGCAGGTGGTCCTGGTCGCCGGGGCCAAGGGCGCCGTGCAGACCCCGCCGATCCGGTCCGGCAAGCGGGTCATCTTCGCGACCCTGGACGACACCTCGGGGCTCACGGACTGCGCGTTCTTCGAGGACAGCCATGACGCTTGCGCGCACACCGTCTTCCACTCCTGGCTGCTGCTGGTCCGCGGGGTCGTGCAGCGGCGCGGCGGCGGCAGCGGTAAGGCCGTGTCGGTGACCGGCTCGGCCGCCTGGGACCTCGCGGAGCTGGCCGAACTGCGCCGCACGGGCGGCCTGTCGGCGGTCACGGACCGCCTCACCGCCACCCCCCTCCCGGGCTCGCCCCCGGGCTCCGCCCCGCCCTCCCGCACCCTCCGCCTGGAAACCGGCTACACGCTCAGCCCCTGGGCGGACCTCCAGCCTCCCGGCGAATCCGTCAAACAGAGCCGGAAGCTGTGGCACCAGAGCCCGGGGAGCGCGGGGTGACGGCGAGGAGGACGAGAAGGATGAGCGGGATGAGCGGGATGAGCGGGACAGGTAGGACAGGTAGGACAGGTGGGATGAGGAGGGCGGACACCGCGGGTACGGCCCCGGTCATTCTGTACATCCACTTCCACGACCTCACCGACGAACGGCTCTACCGGCGGCTGCTCGATCTGCTCGCGGAGTTCACGCCGGTGGTGCAGGCGTTGCCGCCGGACACGGCGCTGGCCGACGCCTCGGGCAGTCTGCGCTACTTCGGCACGGACGCCCTCGCGCTCGCCGAGCGGATCCGGGTCCGTACCGGCGGGCTGTACGGGCTGCGCTCGACGGTCGGGGTGGCGGGCAACCCCATGCTGGCCCGGATGGTCGCCGCCGACGGCCCGCCCTCGGCGGTGCGCGTGCTGCCCGACGACCTGGACGCGGTCGCCGCCTTCCTGGCCGGCAAGCCCGCCGCCGCCCTGCACGGCGTGGGGCCCGCGACCGCCCGGACCCTGTCGTCGTACGGCCTGGACAGCGTCGGCCGGATCGCCGCCGCACCGCTGGGCACCCTCCAGCGGATCCTGGGCATCGAGGCGGGCCGGCGGCTGCACGACGCGGCCCGCGGTCTCGACCCGACACCGGTACGGCCCGCCGACCCGCCCCGCTCGCTCCGCGTCGAACACCGCTTCCCCCAGGACGAACTGGACCGCGACCGACAGCGCGCCGCCCTGCTCGCCCTCACCGACCGGCTCGGCCTCCAGTTGCGGGCCGAGTCCCAGGCGGCCCGCGCCCTCACCCTCACCGTGCGCTACGCGGACCGCTCGACGACCGTCCGCACCCGCGCCCTGCGGGAGGCGACCGCGCACACCCCGCCCCTGACCGCGCTCGCCCACGCCCTGCACGACCGGCTCGGTCTGCAACGCGCCCGGGTCCGTTCCCTCGCCCTGCGCGCGGACGATCTGCTCCCCGCCGAACACGCCCCCCGTCAACTGCTGTTCGACCCGACCGACGACAAGGCCCGCCGGATCGAGGCCGCGGTCGACCGGGCCCGCGACCGGTTCGGCCCGGGAGCGGTACGCCCGGCCGGAACCCCACCACCGCCGCCTCCCCCGCCGCCACCCCCGTCGCCTCCCCCATCGCCACCCCCATTGCCCCCATCGGCCCCTGCACCGCCGCCGTCGCCGCCGCCGCCGTCGCCGTCACCGTCGCCGTCGCCGTCGCCGTCGCCGCGCAAGGTCGCCTGAGAGGGCGTACCCCGCCTCCCGGCACCGCCCGCTCAGCCACCTCCCGGCCCATCCCGCACCGAACACCCGTACGGCATCCGTTCGGCCCCTTCCCGCCTGCGGAGACGGCCCGCTGCCCGGAGCGTGAGGGCATGACACAGACCGCCGACACCCGCCACGGCTTTCTCGCCGAGGTGAGGGACGCTGTCACCCCGCGGGCCACCCTGCTGGTGGTCGGCGTGGTCGCCCTGCAACTCCTCTTCATCGCCTCCTATGTGGGCGCGCTCCACGACCCGAAGCCCAAGGACGTGCCCTTCGGAGTGGTCGCCCCGGCGGCGACGGCCGAGCGGACGGCGACCCGGCTGGACCGGCTGGCGGGCTCCCCGCTGGACGCGCGCGTGGTGACCGACGAGGCGAGCGCCCGCGACCAGATCCTGAACCGGGACCTCGACGGCGCCCTGATCACCGACCCGGCCCGCCCCACCGACACCCTTCTCGTCGCCTCCGGCGGCGGCACGGTGCTGGCGGCCTCGCTGGAGCGTCTGGTCGGCACCGTCGAGAAGTCCGAGGGCCGGGCGATCCGCACGGTCGACGTGGCCCCGACCTCCTCCCAGGACTTCAACGGGCTGTCGTCCTTCTATCTGGTGGTGGGCTGGTGCGTCGGCGGCTATCTGTGCGCCTCGATCCTGGCCATCAGCACCGGGGCGCGGCCCGCCAACCCGCGCCGCGCTCTGATCCGGCTGGGTGCGATGGCCCTGGTGTCGGTGGTCGGCGGGCTCGGCGGCGCGCTGATCGTCGGACCGATCCTCGACGCGCTGCCCGGGGGCGTGGCCGCCCTGTGGGGGCTGGGCGCGCTGATCACCTTCGCGGTCGGCGCGGCCACCCTGGCGCTCCAGGGAGTGTTCGGGATCGTGGGTATCGGCCTCGCGATCCTGCTCGTGGTGATCGCGGGCAACCCGAGCGCGGGCGGCGCCTTCCCGTATCCGATGCTGCCCCCGTTCTGGCAGGCCATCGGCCCCGCACTGCCCCCGGGCGCGGGCACCTGGGCGGCGCGCTCGATCTCCTACTTCGACGGCAACCACCTCACCGCCTCCCTGCTGGTGCTGTCGGCGTGGGCACTGGCGGGCATCGTCGTCACGATGCTGGCGGCGACGCTCCGACGACGACGCCCGCAGCCGACCCCGGCCGACCTGAGCCCACCCCAACCGACCTGAGCCGCCCCGGCCGACCTCAACCGACCCCCGTCACCTGAACCGACCCAGGCCCCTCCCCTCCCTCCCCTCGCGCACGAGTCCCCCTCAGCCCGGCCCGGGCCACCTCACCCGGCCCGAACCCCGTCAGCCGGACACCCCCGCCGACGGCACCCCCTCCACATAACCCGCCCCGATCTCCGCCAGCCGCTCCGCCGCGTACGCCGGGTCGATCAGCGCCTCCGGGGTGTGGATCCCCGCCGGTACGGCCGGCCCGCGCAGCCCGGTCAGCCGCTCGACGCCGAGGGCGACACCGAGCGCGGTCAGCGGGCGCTGCCCCTCGGGGTGGACGAGATGACGGGTCGTACGCAGCGCCCGGCCCCCGGCGTCCACCCCTTCGAGGTCGATCCGCACCTCGATGGACGGCCCCGCACCACGCCGCCGGCCCGCGGACTCGCCGATCGCGAAGGCGAAACGGACGTCCGAGGCACCCGTGGCGAGGGCGAGGCTCGGCACATCGAGGATGGGGACACTGCGGCCGGGGACCGCCCGGCCGTCGGTGGTGAGCACCTCCACGTCCGCGTCGGTCCCGTCGACCCAGGCGAACCGGCCGCCGTGGCGCTGGAGCCCGGCCGAGGTGACGGCCCCCCAGCGCTCCAGGTCCGCGAGGCCCGCGGGGCCGCCGGCGTCGTTCTCGTCCAGCAGGGCATCGGCCCGGATGGTGTCGATCCGCTCGAACTCCCGCGCCAGGTCCAGCACCGCGAACACCAGCGCCCCCGCGCACCAGTGACTGGCCAGCAGCATCGGTGCCGCCGTGGACCGCTGGGCGCCCGCGACGACCTCCGGCCCGATGTCCGTCAGCCCGCTGGAGAGGCTGAGGTAGGGCACCTGGTGGCGCTGCGCGTACCGCAGCCCGTGCAGATGGCTGTCCCACACCGCCGCGACCACCGCCGAGTACGCCTGCCCTGCCGGGAGCCCGAGGTCGGCGCGGGTGAGGTCGACGGTCACGGCGGTCGCGCCCCCGAGTTCGCCGGCCACCCGCTCCGCCCGGCCGAGATCACGCCCGGCGATGGCCAGCGGCACCTCGGGATGCCACCTCCGCAGCAGCCCGGCCGCCCCCGACCCCGCCTGCCCGGAACCCCCCAGGAACAACACCGGCTCCCTACGTCCCGCATGCCCCACACGCCCTCCTCACGCCACACCGCGACTCACGCCCGGCAACCTACACAACGTAACTTACATTTCGTAGCCTACATCTTGTAGCTACGTTTTGTAACCTAGACTCCGGGGGCAACGCAAGGAACGGCCGACCGGCCGCGCAGCGAGGAGCAGAGCCCATGGCGCCCGCATCGACCCGGCTGTCCAAGCAGGCCAGACGGGAGCAGTTGCTCGACACCGCCGTGGCGATCGTGCGCGGCCAGGGCACCGACGGACTCACGCTGGTCACCCTCGCGGAGGCCGCCGGGGTCAGCCGGCCGATCGTCTACGACCACTTCGGCACCCGCTCCGGCCTGCTGCTCGCCCTCTACCGGCGGCTGGACGAGCGCCACCAGGACGCCACCGCGCTGGCGCTGCGCGGCTCCGCCGGCACGGCGTCCGAGATCGCCCGGACGATCAGCGCCGCGTACTTCGTCTGCGCCACCGACATGCCGGAACTCACCGCCGTGTCCGCCGCCCTGAAGGGCAGTCCGGAGAGGGAGGCGACCCAGCGCGAGTCGCTGGACGGCTACACCGCGCTGATGGCCGAGGCTCTGGCGCCCTACTCCGCTCTCGCCCCCCGGGCGCTCCGGCTGCGCTGCGCCGGACTGCTGGGCGCGGCCGAGACGATCGCCACCGAGCTGAACCGGGGCCGGGCGACGACCGAGGAGTCGGTCACCGCGCTGACCGACCTGATCATGGGCACCCTCGACACCCCGGGGAAGGGTCGCTGAAACCTCCCCCGAACCCGAACCCTGAACCCGAACCCCGAACCCCGAACCCCAGCCCCAGCCCCAGCCCCCGAACCCCAGTCCCCCATCTCCCGGCCCCCAGCCCCCTCAGCCCCCGGCACACAGAAGTCCCGCACGCAGAAGTCCCGCCCCTCGCGCGCGGGGCGGGACTTGGGAGGATCGGCCGGGCCGGGCGGCCCTACCGGACGATCAGCCGATCTGCGTGCCGGTGGCCGACAGTGCCGCGGTGGCCGGCTGGAAGAACGTCTCCCCGCCGGACGTGCAGTCGCCGCTGCCGCCGGAGGTGAGACCGATCGCGCTGCTGCCCGAGAACAGGGAGCCGCCGCTGTCGCCGGGCTCGGCGCAGACGTCGGTCTGGATCAGGCCGTTGACGATGTCGCCGTTGCCGTAGTTGACGGTGGCGTCCAGGCCGGTGACCGCGCCGGAGTCCACCTGGGTGGTGGAGCCGCTGCGGGTGACCTGCATGCCCACGGTGGCCTCGGCGGCGCCGTCGATCTGCTGGGCGGAGCCGTCGTAGAGGTTGACCTCGCTGGGACGGTCCACCTGGGCCGTGTACTTGACGAGGCCGTAGTCGTCGCCCGGGAAGCTGGACACCTCGGTCTCACCGATGACGTTGCCCGACCCGTCCGACCAGGTGGCGATGGACTCGGTGCAGTGCCCGGCGGTCAGGAAGTACGGCTCGCCGCCCTTGACCACGTTGAACCCGAGCGAGCAGCGGCTGCCACCGCCGGTGATCGCGTCGCCGCCGGCGACGAAGGGCTGGTACTCCCCCTTCGTGCGGCGGAGTTCGGCCGTCGAGCCGAGTCCGTCCACGACCTCGGTGAGCGTGGCCCACTCGGCGTCGGAGACGGTCCGGTCGGCGGTGACGACAACCTTGTTGGTCGTGGGGTCCGTCACCCAGGCCGTCCCGGGGATGGTGGCGTCCTTCTTGAGGGTGGTCCGCGCGGTGGTCAGCTCGGAGAGGGTGTGCTCCACGAGTCTGGCCCTGGCCCCGGCCTCCTCGACGATCCGCGCGGCGGCCTCGTCCACCACGTTCACCACGAGGTGTTCGGCCTTCGCGTCGTAGTACGTCCCGGCCGCGTCGCCGCCCAGCTCCGGGCCGAGTTCCGAGGCGAGCTTTCCGGCCGCGGGGGCCGACAGGGTCCTGGGCTCGGGGGTGGCCGGGGCCTCGCTCGCGTTCGCACTCTGGAAGGTGACACCCGCGGCGATCAGTGCGGCGACTCCCGCGCCCGCGAGGGCGGCTCGGCGCCGGGGTATGCGTCGGTGCTTCAACTCATGTCCTCCTGTGGGGGGATCGGCCGGACAGGTTGTGGGGACCTCACCGGCCGAAAAGATGTATGGACTGGCCGCCCACTATCCCGACCCCCGAAGGGAGCACACAAGGTCGACTTCAGGACGCGCGTACGACAACGACCGTGCGCCCCCTACGCCTTGGACGCACTCCCGTCCACTTGTGCATGCACGGTCAAGACGAGGGTCGTTCGCGGCGCAAACACTACGGGCGAGTAACCGGTATGCGGTGGGTGAGGTCTAGTCCTGTCCTGAAATCGACTACCGGCCACCCGAGCCCTCACGCCGAAGAGCCCCCACACCGCGATCCGTGTGGGGGCTCTCGGGTGATGACGAGATGGCAGATCCCGTCGGTGTGCGAACGAGAGGTCAGATCCCGTCCGCGTGCGAACGGAGTGTCAGGCCCCGTCCGCCTGCGAACGAGGTGTCAGATCACCTCCCGGCGCGGACGAGGGTCGGACCACATCCCCGCGGACAGGGTGCCGGACCACATCCCCGCGGACGGGGTGCCGGACCACGTCCCCGCGAGGGGCGCGTCTCAGTACACGCTCACTCCGTACGCGCTCAGCGCCTCGGTGACCGGCTGGAAGAAGGTGGTCCCCCCGGAGGTGCAGTTACCGCTGCCACCCGAGGTCAGCCCGTAGGCCACACCGTTGCTGCCGTACAGCGGCCCACCGGAGTCGCCCGGCTCGGCGCACACCGTGGTCTGGATCATCCCGTACACGACGTCCCCGCCACCGTAGTTCACGGTCGCGTTGAGCGCGGTGACCCGGCCGGTGCGCGTACCCGTCGTGGATCCGCTGCGGATCACGTTCGTACCGACGGACGGCGTCGCCGCGCTGGTGATGTCCACCGAGCCCGCGGTACCCGGCTTGGCGATGCCCGTGTTGCTGTAACGGACCAGGCCGTAGTCGTTCACCGGGAAGCTGGACCCGGCGGTCGGTCCGAGGACGGTCGCCCGGGCGGAGTCGGCGTACCAGGTGCCGGCCCCGTCGGTACAGTGACCGGCGGTCACGAAGAACGAGGCGCCCGCGCTGTCACGGACGTTGAAGCCGAGGGAACAGCGCCAGCTGGTCGCGTAGGTGGCGTCGCCGCCGGCGATCAGCTTGTTGAACTTGCCCGGGGTGCGCTTGACGGTGAGGGCGTCGGCGTTGCCGCCGGCCTGCTTCTTGATCTTGTCGAGTTCCGCGTCGGACACGGTCGAGTCGACGGTGAGCAGCACCCGGTTGTTCTTGGTGTCGACGGCCCAGGCGGTGCCCGGGATGTTGGCCTTGAGCACCGAGTCGCCGGCGCTCTTGAGCTGGTTGGCACTGAACGTGGTGACGTCCGAGGCGGTCGCGCTGGGGATCGCGATCGCTGCCGCGGCGACGAGTCCGGTGGAGACGGCGATCAGCCGGGTCGGTCTCGTGACACCGTTGCGGGGGGTGGTGCGCTTGATCCTCACTTGTCGTTCCTCCACAGGGGAAGTCGGGGGCCCTCTCGTGGGGTCGGGGCCCGTGAGGCGCAGCCAGGGGTGGACAGCCCGGATTCCGGAGATGCCGTGCCCCTGACAAGCGCTGAGGGGGAGTATTCGGGGGCACGGCCGATCGGCACAAGGGGGCCTTTCGGCCGCGCCCCCTGCGCTTCCCCGGGGGCGACGGCCGCTGTGGTGAACGGTTCCGACGGGCGCGTTCCGGCGAAACGCGCAGGTGTCGGCGCAGATACGGACGCTGGTGCGGGCGTGAGCGCCGGTTCAGACCGCCACGTCACGCTCCCCCGCCGGGATCGCCACACCCAGCCGGTTCCCCGGCGGCGGGAAGGGGCAGATGAAGTGATCGGCGAAGGCGCACGGCGGCAGCAGCGTCCGGTTGAAGTCGACCGTCGTCCGGCCCTGCGCGTCGGGTGCCGCCGGTCGCAGGAACCGGAAGCGGTAACTGCCGTTGCCGCTGGTGGCGTCGGCGAACACGGCCCAGAGCGAGCCGTCGCTCTCCACCGACACCTGGAGGGTCAGCTCATGCCCCGCCAGCACGAAGGCCAGCTCACCGCCGAGCCCGAGCCCCCGCTCGCGGCCGTCCACGTTGGCGACCCGCACGGTGCGCCGTCGGTCGTACGGGGTGAACCGCCCCGGCACCGACCAGCGCGGATCGTACGGCGTGGCCTCGATGCCCCGGAACTCCCGCCGGGCCTCGGAGTCCGGGTCGAAGGGGCGTACGCCCCAGGACCCTTCGCGCTCCAGCACCACCAGTCTGCGCTCCCCCGACGCCACCCGGGCGGCGCCCGCCGGACCGGAGTCGGCGCCCAACCGGACCTGACCTGCGAAGGGCTCGCCGTCCACGGTCAGTCCGTCGGCCGCGCCGGCGCTCAGCACAACGGCGTCACCGTCCGGCCGCCACACCCCGGGGGTGTCCGGAATTCGCCCCTCCGGAAGGTCCTCCAGCCAGTGCGTGCCGGTCAGCGCGAGCGGCCCGTACGGTGCCGAAACACTCTCCACCCGCTGCTCGTGCCACTGCTTCCAGGCCCAGGATGCGTCCTCTGTCATGCGCCCCACCTTTCCATACCGTTTCTCACCGTTCTTCACCGTTCCTCGACGTCCGTCGACTTCCCTCGATGCCCCTCGATGCCCCTCGATGCCCCTCGACCTGCTCGTTCCCCCTCCCCTCCCCTCCCCTCCCCTCCCCTCTTCTCCCCTCCCCTCCCCTCCTCCCCTCCCCTCCCCTCCCTCAGACGGTCCTCGCCCCCTCAACGCCTGACGTCCCTCGTCCCCGCCCGCCGGACGACCGGCGCGCCACCCCCAGGTGCTCCCTCAGCGTGCTGCCCGGGTAGAAGGTGCGGAACATCCCCCGGTGTTGCAGCAGCCCCACCGTCCCGTTGACCAGCCGTTCCAGATCGCGGCGCGGTTCGACGGGCGTGAGATGGAAACCGTCGACCGCGCCCGCCGCGTGCCACGTCCTGATCAGCTCGGCCAGATCGACGGGCCCACCCCGGTAGAGCGGTCCGCGCGGGGTGAAGCGCGGGCCGCCTCCCCCATGGCCCGGCTCGGCGGCCCGTTCCCCGTCCCCGAGATCGACCAGCAGCGCCGCCAGCACCCGCACCCGGGCGGGATCCCGTCCGGCGGCGAGCGCCTCGCGACGCACCTCGGCACCGAGCCCCGCCGCCTGTTCGGCGCTCCCGGCCCGCACCAGCACCACATCGGCCCACCGTCCCGCCCGCCCGGTCCGCGCCGCCGCGTCGGCCACCCGCACCAGATCTCCGAAGTCACCCGGCCCGTCGGCCCGCACCCCGGCCCGTCCGCCGCTGATCCAGTCCAGCGCGCCGACGGCCGCCACGCCCTGCGCCCCCGTGACGGTCGGCACCAGCCCGATCCTGCTGGTGAAGGGCGCCGCGTACGCCAGCACCCCGAGGGCGTCCACCAGGTCTCCGCCGCCGCCGAGCGTGACGAAGTCGAGCCCACCGCGCTCGGCCAGCCGGATCAGCTCGACCTGGGCCCCGGCGTCGCCCTCGCGCGGCTGGTCCACGGCGACGGCGAGATGCGGCAGCCCACGACCGTACGAGGAGGTCATCGGAGTAACCCTTTCGACGGTTGAGGGCACGACGAGCGCGGACACGACGAGGGCGGACACGACGACGGCGCACACACCGACGGCGGGCCCGACCGGTGCGGGCACGACCCGTGCGGGCACCACGCGTGCGGGCACGCCGACCGGGCGCACCTACGCGGCGGCACGCTCGGCCAAGGTCCGCAGGAAGAGCAGCACGGCTCTGGCGGTGGCGTCGTTCTGCCGGAACGCCGGTCCCCCGGTGCGCGGCCGGGTGAACGCGCCGGCCCCCCGCCCGTCGGTGTGCGGGCCGAGCGCGAACCGCCGCGGGTGCGGGCGTCCGGCCCGGTCCAGGACCCGTCCGTCGTCCGGGTCCACGGCCAGCAGCCCGTCCGGGGTGGCAGCGGCGCCGTCGGCGTGCAGTTCCCGCAGCAGCGTGTCCCGGGCGCGCTCCACGGTGGGGTGCGGCAGCCGGGCCTCCACCAGCGCCCGGGTCTCGACCGACCAGCCGGGCACGGTCGGGCTGGACGCCCGGAACACCCCGTCCTCCGCGGTCACCGCCAGGTCGGCGCCGACGAACCGCACCACCCCGGCCCGCGACAGCGCCCCGAGCTGCCGCAGCCGCGGGCCCGGCGGCCCGGAGGCGAGATAGCTGAAGAACCCGTGCCACCAGGGCCCGATGTCGCCGAGCCGGACGAGCTGCCCGTAGACCGAGAGCAGGGCGAGGAAGACGGCCAGGTCGGGACTGTGCGCGGGATCGTGACGCCGTACCAGGTCCCGCTCGACGTAGGTCCGCAGCGCCTGCTGGAACTCCTCGTGCGAGGGGTACCGCACTCCCGTCAGGGGCCGGTCCAGTACGGCGAGGTCGAGCCGGTCCGCCGGATCGGGCACCGCCTCGGCGACCAGCGCGGCCACCTGCTCCGGGTCCCCGGCCGCGTACCGCTTCTCGAACTCGGCCCAGTCCAGCGCGGTCCGCCCGGGGTGGGCCGTGAACAGCCGGTGGTAGTGCGCGAAGCCCAGCTCCTTCTCCACCAGTGGCCAGACGTCCCGGCGGAAGTCGAAGCCGCCGGGCCGGGCGAGCAGCGCGTCGACCTCGGCGGGCCCGAGGAACCTCGGCAGCGGCGGACGTTCCCCCGTGAAGTCGTAGCCGATCTTCGAGTGGTACGGCACTCCGCGCCGCGATCCGACGTACAGCACCGGCTCCCGCCCGGAGGGGACGTAGGTGTCGCCGTCGTAGCGTCCGCCGCGGCCCTCGGTGAGCAGCACCATCAGGTCGATGAACGCGAGCCCGAAGCCGCGTACGACGACCGGTTCGCCGGGGGCGAGGGCGCCGAGGTCGGTGTCGGCGGTGAACTCGGGCGGTATGTGGACCAGTCCGTGGTCACGGGCGTACGACGCCAGCGCGCGCTGTTCGTCGTCCAGTTCGGCGTCGAGATGGCCGAGGGTGAGGATCACCAGGTCGGCGAGGAGCGGGCGCGGCCGGCCCTCCAGCCAGACCTGCTGGCGGCCCTCGCGCGGTCCGCGGACCCGCAGCGCGCGCTGCGGATGGTGGTGGACCCGCACCCCGGGCGGCAGCGCGGCCACGGCCTCCTGGTGCACCCAGCTCAGATAGGCGCCCTGGAGACGGCGGTCGGTGAACGTCCGGCCGTCGACACCGGCCCACTGGTGGAGGGTGGGCCCGGGGCGTACGGGTCCGGCCATGGTCACCGTCTCGTCGGTGAACATGGTGACGTCCTCGGCGTGCGAGTTCATCCACAGCAGGGGTGACTGGGCCGTGCGCCACACCCGTCCCGCGCCCGGCGGGTGGGGGTCCACGAGATGGATGTCGAGCCCCGGACCGGCGTACAGCTCGGGTGCGTTGGCGGCGATCCGTTCGACGACACCGGTCCCCCGCGGCCCGGCGCCGACGATCACCAGGGAGGCCCTCATCGGGCGGATCCCAGGGGGATGGAGGAAGGTGGGGTGGGGGCCAGGGGGATGACGGGGGTGCTGGAGGCACGGGAAGGCATGCGAAGGCTCCGTGGCGCGACGGTTCGAACACGGGTGATGCCTTCACACGGGCGCCGGTGGGCGCCGCACGGCCGAGCCCCTCAGCAGGGCCGTGGTGCGATGAGAGTACGGGTCGATTCGCGGCCCGTGTCAAGGCTGTCCGAACTGTGAGCCGTACGTCTCAGGTCTGTTGACGGGAATCCGGATGCCTGTTCCACTTGGCCCATGTATCCACAGCAGTGGCTGGTCACCCGCTCCCACATCGACCTCGGTCGCGTGTGGTCCTGTTCCTGTTCCTGTTGAGCTGACCCCCTGCTGCGGCATCCGCCGCCCCCGCCCGCACGCCCGTGCGACCGCAGGTCCCTGTGACCGCGGCCCGCGCGGCTGAACGGGCGGCAAGCGCGTCCCCCTTCCACCGGGACGCGCCGCTCTCCGCCTTCACACGCGCCCCCTCCCCTCGCGTCAACCCAGCGGTGAACACGTACGGCTGATCCCGCGGGCCGATTTCAACGGTCGCCACCGCGGCCGGATCCGCGTCGGACCCCGTCCGGATCCACGCCCGATCCCCGTCCGGATCCACGCCCGATCCCCGTCCGGACCCGCGTCCGGGATCGGTAGCCCTGTCCCGTTGCGCCGTGTCCGCGTCCCGCGTCCGTTCAGCAGTCGCAGCCGCATCCGTCGCAGCAGCACCCGTCACAGCAACTTCCGCATTCACAGCAGCCGCTGCAGTCACAGCCGCCCTGCTTGCGCTCGCCGGTCCAGGGGTCGTCGTACTCCCCACAACACAGCTGGCAGGTGCAGGCCAGGGCGAGGAAGACCGCGCACCCTTCGATCGTGCCGCGCCGCCGCCGCGGGGGCTCGGGCGGCTGCGGGGCCCCGGGACCGCCGGGCGGCGCGGACGGGAACGCCCCCTGAGCGCCGTGCGCGCCCTGGGCGTGTCCGGGGTGTCCGCAGGACGCCGTGCCGAAGGCCCGGTCGATGGAGGCGGGCAGTTCATGCACGAGCAGCCGGTGGGCGAGCCTGCCCTCCGCGAACTCCGCCTCCCTCAGGGCGAGCCGGATGCCGTGCGCGGCGTCGTCGGCGAGCCGGCGGGCCTCGGTGAGCGGGGTGCCGGTGGCGGTCAGCGGGTTCCACGCGCCGGACGCGGCGTCGGCGTCCCGGTCCTCCACGGCGTCCAGCAGATGCGCGAGCCGCCCGAAGAGCCGCCCGGCCTCGGCGAGCGGTGCGGCGTTGCCCGGCCGTCCGGCGAGAACGGCGGTGTGGGCGAAGGCCGCCGCGGTGGCCGACTCGGTGGGCTCGGTGACGGTCAGCAGAGGGGTGCCGGGACCGGCGAGCGCCTCGATCTCCAGTTGCCGGTCCACGGCCCTGACCAGCACATCCGTGTCGAAGCCGACGGCATGGCCGCTCCGGGCGCCCGCGCGCCCCCATCGGCCGGCGACCCGGCGCGCGGCGAGCGCCACCGGGCGGCGGGCCATCAGCCCGTCCCCGTCGGCGACATGGTCGCGCACCTTGGCGGAGGCCAGCACCAGTGAGACGGCCGCGGCCAGTCGGGCGCCCTCGCCCTGGGCGACGGAGGCGGTGCGCATCCCGCGCAGGGGACACGGTCCGGCCGTACGCCGCCAGGCGCCCGCCTCCCTGGCCCGTCCGTCGAGCTGAGCCTCCGTCAGAACGGAGATCAGCAGACCGTCGTAGTTCGTGACGATCCGGGCGAACTGCCCGTGATCCTTGCGCAGCGCGAGGCAGAGCCCGCACAAGTGCGCCATCCACTGGGCCTTGAGCCGCTCCCCGAGCCGGTGTCGGCAGGGCCTGACGATTCCGAACAAGTCGATCCCCCCGTGTCGCGTACGAGATGTGACGCCGCGTCGGTCCGACGCCCCCCGGCGCCGCATCGTATTGGCCGATTATGACCCCACGATGGCCGACCCGTTCACCCGTACGACCCGTCCGTCACCCGTACGCCGTGAAGAATCATATTTCACTTTCAGTCAGCAACCCTCCCCGCGGCGACCTTTGGAAGCCTTGGGGCGCACGGGCTCTCGACGGATTCGCTGTGCACCAGTACCGTCACAAACCCCCCGCGCGGCGTCTATCCACTTGGCGCGTCACACGCATCATGGATGACCATAGGGATGCGGAACGCAGTCAAGACCGAAGTGAGAGGAGGCGTCCATGGGATCGGTGCGCAAGGCGAGTGCGTGGCTCGGCCTCGTCGACGACAGCGAAGACGAGCGGTACTACGACGACGACAACTACGAGGGCAACGAGCCCGGGGACGCCTGGGTCACGGACCCCCGGGTCAAGGTCGCGAGCGACTCGGCCGAGGAGAAGGGCCGCCGGATCGGCACGGTCACCCCGGACAGTTTCCGGGACGCCCGCGCCATCGGCGAGCTGTTCCGGGACGGGGTCCCCGTCATCATGAACCTCACGGCGATGGAGCCGGGGGACGCCAAGCGCGTGGTCGACTTCGCGGCGGGCCTGATCTTCGGTCTGCGCGGTTCGATCGAGCGGGTGTCCAACCGGGTCTTCCTGCTGACCCCCGCCGACACCGAGATCATCAACGGCGAATCGGCCGCGCACCGCGCGGACGGGTTCTTCAACCAGAGCTGAGGCAGGGCCGGTCACCCGGCCCTGCCCACGGCCGTGCCCACGCTCGCGCCCGCTCGCGCCCGCGCGCGCCACCGGGAGGCAGCCCGTCAGCGGAAGGCGTCGAGCCCGGTGAGTGCCTTGCCCAGCACGAGCTGGTGCATCTCGACGGTGCCCTCGTAGGTGAGTACGGACTCCAGGTTGGTGGCGTGCCGCATCACCGGGTATTCGAGGGAGATCCCGTTGGCGCCGAGAATCGTCCGCGCGGTACGGCAGATCTCGATCGCCTCGCGCACATTGTTGAGCTTGCCGAAGCTGATCTGCTCCGGCCGCAGCCGCCCGGCGTCCATCCGGCGCCCCAGATGGTGGGCGAGCAGAATCCCCTTGTGCAGTTCGACCGCCATGTCGGCGAGCTTGGCCTGGGTGAGCTGGAAGCCGCCGATGGGCCGCCCGAACTGCTCCCGCGACGTGGCGTAGTCCACGGCGGTCTCGAAGCAGGAGCGCGCCGCTCCCATCGCGCCCCAGACGATCCCGTAGCGCGCGTGCGACAGACAGCTCAGCGGCCCGCGCAGCCCGACGACCTCCGGCAGCGCGGCATCACCGGGCAGCCGTACGTCGTCCATCACCAGTTCGCTGGTGACACTGGCCCGCAGGGACCACTTGTGCTGGATCTCGGGCGCCGAGAAGCCGGGACGGTCGGTGGGCACCACGAACCCCCGGATCCCGTCCTCCGTCTGTGCCCACACCACGGCGACCCCGGCCACGGAGCCGTTGGTGATCCACATCTTGCGCCCGTTGAGGATCCAATCGGATCCGTCGCGCCGGGCGTGGGTCCGCATCGACGCGGGGTCCGAACCATGGTCGGGCTCGGTCAGCCCGAAGCAGCCGATGACCTCACCGGCCGCCATCCGGGGCAGCCACTCCAGCCGCTGGGCCTCGCTCCCGAACCGGTGGACGGCGTACATGGCGAGCGATCCCTGTACGGACACCAGCGAGCGGATGCCGGAGTCGCCCGCCTCCAGTTCCAGACAGGCCAGCCCGTACTGCACGGCGCTGGCCCCCGCGCACCCGTATCCCTCCAGGGGCATACCGAGGGCCCCGATGCTCCCCAGCTCCCGCGCCAGTTCCCGGATGCCCGGCAGCTCCCCGTTCTCGTACCACTCGGCGACATGAGGCCCGACCCGGTCGTCCACCCATCGCCGTACGGTCTCCCGCACCGCCAGGTCCTCGGGGTCGAGGAGATCGTCGAGGCCGAGGGGGTCATGGGGGTCGAAGGCCGGGGGCGAGGACTTCGCTGACATGGGAGGACCTCCAGAGGCCGGGGGGGCGAACGAAAACTAGCACTGCTAATGGCCGAGTGCCGTCGACGCTACGACCTGCCCGCCCCGAGGTCCAGCACCCGTCACCTTCTCAGCAGGGAGTCATGGGCGGCGGCCGGGGTCGGGGGCTGGGCAGCCGGGCTGGGGGGCGGGGTCGAGGCCGGGGCCCGGGTCGGCTCGCGAGGGGCCGGGACCTCGGCCACGACGCCCTCGCACTGCATCACCCGCGGCAGCCGGAGCGCCATCGCCGCCCCGAGCAGCAGCAGACCCGCGCTCACGAACAACGTCACATGCAGCCCGTGCACGAAGGAGTCCCGCGCGGCCCGGCGCAGGGCGGTCCCGGCGGGCCCCCCGAGGCGCCCCGCCACCTCGTACGCCTCTCCCAGCGAGTGTCCCGCCGAGGCCGACGCCGACGCGGGCACCCCCGGCACCGACTTCAGGCCGGGCGCGTACGCCGCGTTCATCACGCTGCCGAGCAGGGCGATCCCGATGCCCGCGCCGAGTTGGTACGAGGTCTCCCCGATCGCGGCGGCCCCGCCCGCCTGTTCCTGCGGCGCCTCGCTGAGCATCGACTCGTACGCGCCGAACAGGGTGGTCTCCAGTCCGAAGCCGAGCAGGACGAACGCGGTCACCAGCAGCGGGGCGTCGTCGGTGCGGCCCATCGCGGTCAGCAGCACCACCGCGAACGCCGTGAGACAGAACCCGGCGCTGACCATCCGGCGCGGTCCGAACGCCCGCAGCATCCGCGCCCCGCACAGCCCGGCGGCCATCGCGGCGAAGGTCAGCGGCAGCAGCCGCAGCCCGGTCTCCAGCGGCGACAGCCTCAGCACCAGTTGCAGATACTGCGCCGCGATCAGCTGGAGCCCGACGAGCGCGAGCATCGCCAGCACGATGCAGCCGACGGACGTACTGAACGTCGGCCGGGCGAACATCCGCAGGTCCACCAGAGGGTGCGTACGCCGCTGCTGACGGCGTACGAACAGCACCAGCAGCAGCACGCCCACGACCAGCGGCACCACGGTGAACACGCTGCTCACCTGCTCGCCGCCGCCCAGCCGTTTGACGCCGAGGACCGTCCCGAACAGCCCGGCCGCCGCCATGAGCGCGCCGATCACATCCCAGGGGCCGTCGCCCGTGCCCTTCGACTCGGGCAGCAGCAGCCGGCCGACAGGCAGGCTGATCAGCATCAGGGGGATGTTGACGAGGAAGACCGAGCCCCACCAGAAGTGCTCCAGCAGAAACCCGCCGAGCAGGGGACCGAGCGCCGCGCCGACCGCGGCGACCGCGCTCCAGATGCCGATGGCGAGCGCCCGCTCACGCCGGTCCGGGAAGACCTGCCGCAGGATGGACAGGGTCGCGGGCATGATCATCGCGCCGCCGACGCCGAGCAGCGCACGGGCCACGATCAGGGTCTGGCCGGTGTCGGCGAGGGCCGCCAGGGCGGAGGCGACACCGAACAGGGCGTATCCGAGGAGCAGGACCCGTCTGCGGCCGATCCGGTCGCCGAGCGTGCCGAAGAGGATCAGCAGCGCGGCGCACACAAGGGGATAGGTGTCGACGATCCAGAGCAGCTCTATCGCGCTGGGCTTGAGATCCTCGGTGACGGCCGGCACCGCGACGTGCAGCACGGTGGCGTCGACGGCGACCAGCAGGAGGCTGGTGCAGAGGACCACGAGGACGACCCAGCGGTCGGCACCGGCCCCGGCCGCCCGACGGCGCGGCGCGGCGGCGGCCGTGGTCGTCCCGGACATGCATGTACCTCCCAGAAGTTCCCTCGCCGTCGGCGGGATCGCGGGGGTGGGGACTCCCCCGTGACCTGGCCGGAGAGGAGCGGCGGCTCCGGCCCGCGCGACGCACGGCGAGTGACACGTCAGAGTACGCGAGTCCCCACGGCCACCGAGTGGCGGACCTCTCACCGGTTCGACGGGACGGTGTGGCGTACGCCACGTCGGCCGGGCGGGAGGGGCGGGGGTGCCGGGGCATTCCGGGCGCATCCGATAATCGGGTGCGTGACCGATCTTGCGACGCGCGTGGCAGCAGTCCCCCGCTCCCGGCCGGGGCGGGTCGCCCCCGCACTGCTGGGGTACGCGGCCGTCCGGGTGCTGGGCCTGGTCGTGCTGGCGGTGTGGAGCGCCGCGCGCGACAAGAGCGCGTACACCTTGCTGACCGCCCGCTGGGACTCCCTCTGGTACACCAGGGTGGCGGAGCTGGGCTACGGCTACGAGGTCCGGCTGGCCAACGGCGACGTCCACTCCAACCTGGCCTTCTTCCCGCTGCTGCCCTGGCTGGAGCGGCTGCTGCACGCGGTGTCGCCGCTGTCGTACGCGGACGCGGGCTTCGTGGTCGGTGCGGTCGCCTCGTTCGCCGCGGCCTGGGGGATCTTCGCGGTGGCGGACCATCTGTACGGGGCCCGCGCCGGGGTCTGCGCGGTGCTGCTGTGGGCGGTGCTGCCGGTCGGGATCGTGCAGTCGATGGCGTACAGCGAGTCGCTGTTCACCGC
Source organism: Streptomyces sp. NPDC091377 (assembly GCF_044757045.1). Taxonomy (NCBI): domain Bacteria; kingdom Bacillati; phylum Actinomycetota; class Actinomycetes; order Kitasatosporales; family Streptomycetaceae; genus Streptomyces; species Streptomyces sp. NPDC091377. The sequence goes on from NZ_JBIVUE010000010.1 coordinate 245,640, forward strand.
GCTGGCCGCCTGGTCGCTGTACGCGGTCCTGACCGGCCGCTGGGTCACGGCCGGCGCCCTGGCCCTGCTGGCGGGGCTGACCCGGCCGGTGGGCCTGGCCGTGGTGGCGGCGGTGTGGACAGCCGCGGTCGTCTCCTTCGTACGGGAGCTACGGGAGCTACGGGAGCTACGGGAGTTCGTACGGGAGCGACGCGAGGACACCCCCGTGGCGCGGCCCTGGCCGCGGCTGGCCGGCATGCTGCTGGCACCGCTGGGCGCCGCCGGGTACGTGCTGTGGGTGGGCCACCGCACCGGCGCGGGTCCGCTCGGCTATCTGGAGGTGCAGGCGGGCTGGCGCAACGGCTTCGACGGCGGTTACGCCTTCGCCCGCTTCATCGCCGGGCAGTTCACCGCGTTCCCCTCCGCCCTCGCGGGCGTCGGCCTGATCGTGGGCGTGGCCCTGCTGATCCTGCTGTACGTGGTGTGCGTGCGACAGCGTCAGCCGCTGCCGCTGCTGGTGTACGCCGGTCTCGTCACGGCGCTGGCGCTGTGCGCGTCGAGCTACTTCGGGTCGAAGCCGCGGCTGCTGCTCCCGGCGTTCCCGCTGCTGCTGCCGCTCGCCCTGGCTCTGGCCCGGCTGCGGACGGCGCGGGTGGCGGCGCTGGTGGGCGCGGTCGCGGTGGCGTCGGCGGTGTACGGGGCGTTCTGGCTGAACGGCTCCGGCCCCCCGTGACCCGGCCGCCCTCCGAGGGCCCGCAACCCGATCGGGTGAGCGCCCGGGGAATTCCAAGGAAGTGCCCGGTGAACGAATTCCCCATCCGGTTAAAACACCACATCCGAAATGATCAAAGGAATTGAAGGCGGCAACGCGTCAAGGATTGGGGATTCCTTGGGAATTCACCACTCCTGAGAGCTATCCCACATCACATCGTCATCACAAAGATCCTGGCTGTACGGGTTTCACAGCTCACTCCCTGTAACGTCGATTGTGTGTGTACCGAACCACAGCCGACCCGGCTAGACCGGATCTTCGCCCGACTGGACCGCGAGCCCGCGCGGCCCAGTCTCGACGTGCCGCGTATGACGCGGCACCGGGTGGTGCTCTTCGGCGCGACGCTCACCTTCTACATCACGATCGTCCTGGCCGTGGTGACGACGTCGTGGCTGGTGCGGGTGGACTGGCAGGCCATGCTGTTCCGGCCGTACCAGCAGTGGCCCGAGGTGCACGCCTTCCTCGACTACTGGGTGGTGCTCGGCCAGCGCGGTCCGACGGCCGTGATGGTGACGGCCTGGCTGGGCTGGCGCTGCTGGCGGCAGCACACACTGCGTCCGATGCTGGCCTTCGGCACCGCGCTGCTGCTGCTCAACGTCACAGTAGGCGCCGTGAAGTACGGGCTGGGCCGCTCGGGTCCGCACTACGCCACCGAGGTCGGCTCCAACGAGATGTGGCACTGGTTCCAAGCCGGAAGCGACATATTTCCCTCGGGCCACACCGCGAACGCCGTGGTCACCTGGGGGATCCTGGCCTATCTGGCCTCCACGCCCCGGGCCCGCCGCTATCTGTCCGCGCTGTCGGCCATCATGTCGCTGTCGGTCGGTCTGACCACCGTCTATCTGGGCACGCACTGGCTGAGCGACGTCCTGCTCGGCTGGGCCGCCGGTCTGCTGGTGCTGCTGGCCCTGCCCTGGCTGGAGCCGCTGATCTCCCGCGCCGAGAACCTGCTGCTCGAACTGCGCGACCGCTGGTACGCGCGCGGCCGGGCCGGCGTCCCGGCCACCACGCCGCTCATGCCGGTCGGCACCCCCGCACCCCTCCCGGCCACCGTCGGCACCGCGCGCGAGTCCGCCGCCCTGGACGCGGCGCCGATGGAAGCGGCGCCGATGGGTGCGGCGGACGAGACGCCGCCGGTGCACGAGCCCGCGGCCTCCGCGCGCACCACCCATACGACGGTCTGCCTGGCCCCGGCCCCGCATCCGGCCACCGCGGACCGGCCCGCGGTCACCCCGGCGGGCACCCGCCGACCGCCACACACCGACCGCGCCGACCGGACCACCGGCCGTGGCACCACGCCCCCGGCCCGCCCCCTGACGGCGAACGGCCAGCGGGACACCTGACCCCCACGGCCCGCCGCGCCTTCCTGGGCTGTCCGGCTATCCCTTCCAGGCCCGTGCCACGCGCCCGTCCCTGACCTCGAAGTTCAGCCGCCCCTGGCGGTACTCCATGGTGATGATCGCGCCCGGCGGCAGGGCACGCACGGTCGTCCAGCCACGCTCGTGCGCGCGCCGCTCGGCCGGACCTTCGTCGAGGCCGACGTAGGAGTCCGGGTTGTCGTCGGGGTCCGCGGGCGGTGTCGGTATCCGTGCCATGCCGCCACGCTAGGCGCTGCGCGGCGCACACGGAAGCCGAGGGCCGGCCCGGGGGCGGGCCGGGGCGAACCGGGACCGACAGCGGCCCGGAGCCCGACCAGGACCGGACCGGGGCCGGACACCCAGGGTCACCGGCAGCGCCCTCGGCCCGGGCGCCGGTTCCCGGCCGGTCACGCTTCTGTCACAGGATCACGACACGCGTTTCATGAGAACTTCCTCACCCGGAAGGCGGTATCCATAGCCCTTCCGCAGGTATTCGAACGCAATTCCCGCGTGTCCTGCCGGGCCCCGGAAATACCCGGCGGAAAGCTCCGGGAGGGCCGTCCCCGCGCCGTGTTCCATTCCGTTTCCGGGCGGGGCCGGGAAGCCTCCGGGCCGGGTCGGGGAGGTGGCCGAGGCACATCCGCAATACACGGCCGCCGCTCGGGAATCCCGTACGCCCTGCCGGGACGCGACGAAGCGAAGGGGCGAGCGAGCCATGGGGACGGACACCGTACAGGCGGCGGCGCGGCCCGTGTGGACCAAGCGGCACAGCCGCGCGGTCGCGGACTGGCTGACCACCACCGACCACAAGAAGATCGGCCATCTCTATCTGGCCACCTCGTTCGGCTTCTTCCTGATCGGCGGGGCCATGGCGCTGCTGATGCGCGCCGAGCTGGCCCGGCCGGGGCTCCAGATCGTGGACAACCAGCAGTTCAACGAGTTGTTCACGCTGCACGGCACAATCATGCTGCTGCTGTTCGCCACCCCGAGCTTCGCGGGCTTCGCCAACGAGCTGATGCCGCTCCAGATCGGCGCCCCGGACGTGGCCTTCCCCCGGCTGAACATGTTCTCGTACTGGCTGTTCCTGTTCGGCGGGCTGATCGTGCTGGGCTCGCTGCTGGTGCCGGACGGGCCGGCCGCCTTCGGCTGGTTCGCCTACGCGCCGCTCAACAGCATGGAGCACTCCCCCGGCGTCGGCCCCGACCTGTGGATCATGGGGCTGGCGCTCACCGGGTTCGGCACCATCCTCGGCGCGGTCAACTTCATCACCACGATCGTCGCGATGCGCGCCCCCGGCATGACGATGTTCCGGATGCCGGTCTTCACCTGGAACACCCTGTTCACGTCGATCCTGATCCTGCTGGCGTTCCCGGTGCTCGCGGCCTCGCTGCTGGTCCTGGAGGCCGACCGGCGGTTCGGCAGCCAGGTCTTCGAGGCGGCCAACGGGGGCGCGCTGCTGTGGCAGCACCTGTTCTGGTTCTTCGGCCATCCCGAGGTCTACATCATCGCGCTGCCGTTCTTCGGGATCATCACGGAGATCATCCCGGTCTTCAGCCGCAAGCCGATCTTCGGCTACCAGGCGCTGGTCGGCGCCACCATGGCGATCACCGGGCTGTCGATCGTGGTGTGGGCACACCACATGTTCGCCACCGGGGCGGTGCTGCTGCCGTTCTTCTCGTTCATGAGCTTCCTGATCGCGGTACCGACCGGGGTGAAGTTCTTCAACTGGACCGGCACGATGATCAGGGGCTCGCTCTCCTTCGAGACACCGATGCTGTGGGCCGTCGGCTTCCTCGCGACCTTCCTGTTCGGCGGGCTGACCGGGGTGATCCTGGCCTCGCCGCCGATGGACTTCCATGTCACCGACTCGTACTTCGTGGTCGCCCACTTCCATTACGTCGTCTTCGGCACGGTCGTCTTCGCGATCTTCGGCGGCTTCTACTTCTGGTGGCCCAAGTTCACCGGCCGGATGCTCGACGAGCGGCTGGGCAAACTGCACTTCTGGACGCTGTTCATCGGCTTCCACACCACTTTCCTGGTGCAGCACTGGCTGGGCGCGGAGGGCATGCCGCGCCGCTACTCCGACTACCTCGCCGCGGACGGCTTCACCGCGCTGAACATGGTGTCGTCCATCGGCGCGTTCCTGCTCGGCCTGTCCACCCTGCCGTTCCTCTACAACGTGTGGAAGACCGCCAAGTACGGCACCGAGGTCGGGGTGGACGACCCCTGGGGCTACGGCCGCTCCCTGGAGTGGGCGACCTCGTGCCCGCCGCCCCGGCACAACTTCACGGCGCTGCCGCGGATCCGCTCGGAGTCCCCGGCGTTCGATCTGCACCATCCGCGGTTCTCGGCCGAGCGTCTGACCCGGCTCGCCGGAGAGCACGGGTCATCCGGTCCCGGGCCGTCCTGAGCGCCTCGGTCAGCTCCACCGGCTCCAGCACCTCGAACTCCAGGCCCAGCAGCACCACATGGATCACCATCACGTCGACGCCGCCAGCGCCGGTGCGCAGGATGCAGGTGGACTCGGTCTCCGCCTCCAGCGTCCCGGTGGTCGGTGAGATGTGCTGGGCCGCCTCCGCGAGCGGCACCAGCAGCCGGACGACCGCCTGGGCGGCGTAGACGTGCGTGGAGACGCCCTGGGAGACATAGGCGGCCAGGTCGTCGGCGGGCGGCTCGCGCGGGACGAAGCGGGGCCCGTGCGGCGGTGCCGGGGTGATCCGGTCGACACGGAAGGTGCGCCAGTCGGCGCGGTCCAGGTCCCAGGCGACCAGGTACCAGCGCCGCTCGCTGCACACCAGCCGGTGCGGCTCCACACTGCGGCGGGTGGCGGCGCCCTCGTGGTCCCGGTACGCGAACCGCAGTTGCTCGGCGTCCCGGCACAGCCCGGCCAGTTCGCTCAGCAGCGAGGGGTCCACGGCGTCGGCGCGTTCGGCCCGCAGCATCGGCACGGTGTAGGCGGTGAGCGCGCCGACCCGGCGGCGCAGCCGGTGCGGCAGCACCTGCTCCAGTTTGGTGAGCGCCCGCACCGAGGTCTCGCCGATGCCCTCGATGCCCTGACCGGCGGCCGTGCGCAGCCCCACGGCGACGGCGATCGCCTCGTCGTCGTCCAGCAGCAGCGGCGGCAGTTCGGCGCCCACGCCGAGCTGATAGCCGCCGCCGGTGCCGGGGCTGGCGTGCACGGGGTAGCCGAGGGCCCGCAGCCGGTCCACGTCCCGGCGGACCGTGCGCGGGGTGACGGCCAGCCGCTCGGCCAGTTCGGCGCCGGACCACTCGCGGTGGGCCTGGAGCAGGGAGAGCAGCCGCAGCAGGCGGGCGGAGGTTTCGAGCATACGGCCGAGTCTGCCAGCGCCCACGGACACCCGGACTAGGCCGGGTGTCGGAGCCTCAGCATCGTCCCCGCCCTCAGCCGGTCCGGAGAAGGGCCCACGGTCTCCTTGTTGGCCTCGTGGAGCGCCCGCCAGCCGCCCTCGACGCCGTACTCGCGGGCCAGCGCGTACAGCGTGTCGCCGGGTTTCACGGTGTGCCAGCGGCCCGCGAGCCCGTACCGCTCCGAGCAGACCGGCCACGCCTTCCAGCCCTGCCGGGCCAGCACCTCCTGGGCGACGGCGATCTGTTCGTCCCGGGTCGCGAGATCCGCGCGCGGGGCGTACTCCAGGCCGCCGAACTCCTCCCAGGTCGACGGGCGGAACTGGAGCCCGCCGTAGAACCCGTTGCCGGTGTCGAGGTCCCAGACGCCGCCGCTCTCGCACGCGGCGACACAGCCCCAGGGCCACCGGTCCCCGGCGCAGTCGTCCGCGGCGCGGACGGGCGGGCCGAAGGACGGCGGCGGCGGTGCCGCGTGGGCGGTCGCGGGGGCGCCGGTGGCGAGCAGGGCCGCGGCGAGGGCGAGGGTGATCCGCTGGGTACGGGACATCGACCCAGGGTGGACAGCTTTCCGCAGCGGCCGTTCGAACCGGGGCCGACATGCCTCGGTCCCCACCCGATCGGGTGGATCGGGTGGGGACCGCTCCGAGCCCTCGGAGTCGTGAGGCGCCTCAGATGTCGAGGCGCTGGCCGGGCACGATCTCATCGGGGTCGTCGCCGATGACGGCCCGGTTGGCGGAGTGGATCCGCTGCCAGTCGGTGCCGTACCGGGCGGCGATGCCGCTGAGCGTGTCGCCCTCGCGGACGGTGTACGCGCCACGGGAGGAGCCGCGGTCCGTGTGCCCGGAGTCGCGGGCCGGTGTCTGCGCCGGACGCTCGGCCGGGGCCGACCCGGCGGAGTCACCGGAGTTCCCGGAGCCGGTGGAGCCTGTAGAGCCGGTGGAGTTGCCGGAGTCGCCCGTGCCGCCCGAGCCGGTCGCGGGGGCCGCCGGGGCGTCGCCGTAGGCACCCGCCTTGACCGAGCAGGTGGGCCAGGCGCCCCAGCCCTGGGCGCGCTGGACCTTGGTGGCGACGGAGATCTGCTGCGCCTTGGTGGCCCGGTCGGCGGTGGCGGCGTAGGCCGTGCCGCCGTACGCCCGCCAGGTGCTCGCGGAGAACTGGAGACCGCCGTAGTAGCCGTTCCCGGTGTTGATGTGCCAGTCGCCGCCGCTCTCGCATCGGGCGATACGGTCCCACACCCCGCCGTCCGCCGCCGCGGCACCGCCGGTGGCGGCCAGCAGTCCGAGCGGGGCGAGCAGCGCCGCACCGGCGAGGGCCGCCGTCGTACGGTGCTTGCGGGCGTTGCCACGGTGGGTATCGGCACAGTCGGACATGTAGATCCCTCTCCACGAGCCCGGGGTCCCCGGACGGGGCCCGGCTGCCGCGCGGGGACGCGGTCGTCGGGCTCCGTCCCGTCCGCCGAGGGGCCTGCGAAAGTGCCGGGTGGTGCGGTGGCGGACGTGACCGGGCGGTGCTCGGTGCACACGGCGGAGGAATGTACGGAGGACGGCGAGCGGGAGGCAATCAACTCCCCGTCGTGCCAGGCCAGTTGAAGGTTACCGCTGGTAGCGACCTTTTCCGGACACCCATTTCTTCCGCTGATGTCGCGACATGTTCACCCTCCCCGCCGTAAACCTGTGACTCACCTCACCGGGGCAAGTGCCCTGCTCCTCCCTCCGCTTGACTATGAGTGTCCGATTCCGCGCCCCGGGTGACCGAGTGCGTCGGATCACGGGGTTCCGTTCGCTCTTGCGCGTGACTCCCGCCACAGGTCGCCCGTTGTCTTCTTCATGAGCCCGGGATCACCCGGACCCATGGGCCGGGAGCCCCCCGGCCCCGACCGACGCACCGCATCCCGAGGGAGCCACCCGTGCCGCGCATGCTCGACGTCAGCGACGAGGTTCGCGCCGAGATCGGCGACGAAGAAGCCGACCGGCTGCTCGCCGGAGACAACGCCCCGGGCAGTTACGACTGCACGTCCTGCCGCACCCCGGGCGACTCCGAGCACGAGCGCACCAGCACCGTCCTGTTCATCGGCGACGAGACCGCCGTCCTCGCCTTCGCCCACGCCACGTGTCTGCCCTCGCAGGTCGTGCAGGTGACCGAGGAGCAGCTCCAGGGTGCCGTGAAGTCCATCAGCGGCGACGCGGCCGACCTGGAGCCGGACAAGGTCACGCCCGAGCAGGCGGTGCTCGGGGTGACCAGCGGACTCGTGCTGATCGCCGGGGAGTTGCACCCCGCCCTGGTCGTGGAGCCGACCGGCCCCATCGCGCGGCCCGGCTCCACCGCCGTCGGGGACGACTTCCTGCCGCTCCTGATCGAGCAGGGCTTCCTGCCGCAGACCCAGCTGGAGGCCGCGCCGTCGGTGCTGCACGGCTGGTCGGTGCTGCTGGCGGTGGGGCAGCTGCACGCGATCCTCCAGCCCGGCCCCGGCGGCGCCCAGCCGGTGGCCTGGTGGCAGGCCCACCAGCCGCTCCAGGTCACCGAGGGCTGGCGGGCGGCGGCCAACAAGCACCAGCAGGTGCTGATGTTCGCCGCGCCGGTGGGGTCGATCGGCCGGCAGCCGCGCGAGGACCTCCTGCGGGACGCCCTCGACAAGGCCGCCGCCAACGGGAAGCTGGTCGCCGCCGCACTGCCCCTCGCGGGTACCTGAGCACGTACCGCGCCACCCCGCTCGGACACCGGACACGCGATCGCTCGCGGGCACCGAGCACCTGATCGGGGGCGCGTCGAGGAGCGCGGAGCGGCTGAGGCTCTCGCCGGGGCCGCTCACGCGGCTCCCGCGCCCCTTTGAACCGGACAACAAACCGCATCTCTTCATCATTCGGGTCGTTTGCTCATACGTGCACGCATACGACCTCCCCCAGCGCCCGTCCTACGCGTCGATGTCCTCCGGGCGGTACGGGCCGGACAGTTCCGGTGGGTTCTCGGCCACACCGATCTTCGACGCGCTCTACGCCGAGTACGGCAAATCCTTCCGCACCCTGCCGGGCGACCGGAGCGGCGAGGAGGAGCTGGGGTTCACCGCCTTCGGGACCCTGCCCCGCGGCTCCGGCTCGTTCGGCGGTTCGTTCGGCAACTCCTTCAGCAGTTCCTTCAGCAGCTCGTACAGCGCCTACAGCGCGGGCGCGAGCAGTGCCAGGAGCGGCGGTGAACAGCAGTCGCAGTGGCAGCGCGTCGGAGAGGTCGGGACGTACGGAACGATGCACCACATCCCGGCGGCGCTCCCACCCGCCCCCCGCCGGGGCGTATGACACGACGTGAGGGCGGCCTCCCCCGGGGGAGGCCGCCCTCACGCTGTGCAAGTCCGACTGCTACTTCTTCTTCGTGCCGCGCTTCTCGCGGACCCGCACGGAGATATGGATCGGCGTCCCCTCGAAGCTGAACTCCTCACGCAGCCGGCGCTCGATGAAGCGCCGGTAGCCCGCCTCGATGAAGCCGGAGGCGAAGAGCACGAACCGGGGCGGCTTGGTGCCGGCCTGGGTGCCGAAGAGGATACGGGGCTGCTTGCCGCCGCGGACCGGGTGCGGATGGGCGGAGACCAGTTCGCCGAGGAAGGCGTTGAGCCGACCGGTCGGGACCCGGGTCTCCCAGCCGGCGAGGGCCGTCTCGATCGCCGGGACCAGCTTCTCCATGTGGCGGCCGGTGCGCGCGGAGACATTGACGCGGGGCGCCCAGGCGATCTGGCCCAGCTCCGTCTCGATCTCCCGCTCCAGATAGAAGCGGCGCTCCTCGTCCAGCGTGTCCCACTTGTTGAAGGCCAGCACCATCGCGCGTCCGGCCTCCACGGCCATCGTCACGATGCGCTGGTCCTGCACGGAGATGCTCTCCGAGGCGTCGATCAGGACGACCGCCACCTCGGCCTTCTCGACGGCGGCGGCGGTGCGCAGCGAGGCGTAGTAGTCGGCGCCCTGCTGGAGGTGGACCCGCTTGCGGATACCGGCGGTGTCCACGAACTTCCAGGTGACCCCGCCGAGTTCGATCAGCTCGTCCACCGGGTCACGGGTGGTGCCCGCCACCTCGTTGACGACGACGCGCTCCTCCCCGGCCACCTTGTTGAGCAGCGAGGACTTGCCGACGTTGGGGCGGCCGATGAGGGCGATCCGGCGCGGGCCGCCGACCCCGCCGCCGAAGGTCTGCGCGGGCGCGGTCGGCAGCACCTCCAGGACGGCGTCGAGCATGTCGCCGGTGCCCCGGCCGTGCAGCGCGGAGACGGGGTGGGGTTCGCCGAGGCCCAGGGACCACAGGTACGCGGCGTCGGCCTCGCCGCTCTGGCCGTCCACCTTGTTGGCGCAGAGCACCACGGGCTTGCCGGCCTTGCGCAGCAGCCGTACGACCGCCTCGTCGGTGTCGGTGGCGCCGACCTTGGCGTCGACCACGAAGACCACGGCGTCGGACGCCTCGATCGCGTACTCGGCCTGGGCCGCGACGGAGGCGTCGATCCCGAGGACGTCCTGCTCCCAGCCGCCGGTGTCGACCACCTTGAAGCGGCGCCCGGCCCACTCGGCCTCATACGTGACCCGGTCCCGGGTGACCCCCGGCTTGTCCTCCACGACGGCCTCGCGGCGGCCGATGATCCGGTTCACCAGGGTCGACTTGCCGACATTGGGGCGGCCGACGACGGCCAGCCGGGGCAGCGGGCCGTGCCCGGCCGCCTCGATCGCGCCCTCGACGTCGTCGGCGTCGAAGCCCTCTTCCGCGGCGAGCTCCATGAACTCCGCGTACTCGGCGTCGCCAAGCGCTCCGTGGTCGTGCTCGTCCGGCGAGCCCGCGGAGTGGATGTCGTCGTTCATGAAGTCCGTACCTCGTTCATCGTGGTGATCGTGGAGCGGCCCGCCGGGTTTCCGGCCGGGGTCGGTCCACTACTCAGTGTCGCTCAGCGCCCGGTCAGGCGCCTGGCGTTTTCCAGGTGGGCGGTGAGCTGCTTCTGGATCCGCCCGGTGGCGTCGTCCAGCGCCTTGCGGGTGCGCCGTCCGCTGCCGTCCCCGGCGTCGAAGGGGTCGCCGAACACGACGTCGATCCGGCTGCGCAGCGGCGGCAGCGCCTTGACGAGCCGTCCCTGGCGGTCGGTGCTGCCCAGGACGGCGACCGGGACGATCAGGGCGCCGGTGCGCACCGCGAAGTAGGCGAGCCCGGACCGCAGCGCGGCGAAGTCGCCCTCACCGCGGGTGCCCTCGGGGAAGATCCCGAGCACTCCGCCCTGCTCCAGGACGCCGAGCGCGTGGGTGATCGCGGTGCGGTCGGTGCCGTGCCGGTCCACCTTCAACTGGCCGATGCCGGTGAGGAAGGGGTCGAGCGGGCCAACGAACGCCTCTTTCTTGATCAGGAAGTGGGCGGGTCGGGGCGCGACGCCCATCACCATCGGGCCGTCGACGGCGTGCGAGTGGTTCACGGCGAGGATGACCGGCCCGGAGGCGGGCACCCGCCAGGCGCCCAGCACCCGCGGCCGGAACAGCCCGTACATCAGGGGTACGCCGATCCGGCGTCCGATCTCGGCCCGGCGCGCCGAGGGCACCTCGTTCATTTCCCGGCCCGCTTCTCCTCGACCAGGGTGATCACGCACTCGATGACCTGCTGAAGCGTCAGCTCAGTGGTGTCCACCTCGATCGCGTCCCCCGCCTTGGCCAGCGGGGAGGTGCGGCGCCCGGAGTCGGCCGCGTCCCGCTTGATCAGCGCCGCGCGGGTGGCATCGACGTCGGCGCCCTTCAGCTCACCGCTGCGGCGGGCAGCACGCGCCTCGGCCGACGCGGTGAGGAAGACCTTGAGGTCGGCGTCCGGCAGCACGGTGGTCCCGATGTCGCGGCCCTCGACCACGATCCCGCCCTCGGCCCCGGCGGCGATGGACCGCTGCAGTTCGGTGATCCGCGTCCGCACCTCGGGCACCGCGCTGACCGCGCTGACCTTGGACGTCACGTCCTGGGTACGGATCGGGCCGGCGACGTCGACGCCGTCGACCTCGATGGTCGGGTCGGCCGGGTCCACCCCGGACACGATCTCCGGCTTGCCCGCCGCCGCCGCGACGGCCGCCGGGTCGGCCACGTCGATCCCGTTGCTCACCATCCACCAGGTGATCGCCCGGTACTGAGCGCCGGTGTCCAGGTACCGCAGCCCCAGCCGGGCGGCGACGGCCTTGGACGTGCTCGACTTGCCCGTGCCGGAGGGACCGTCGATGGCGACAATCACGGGCGGCTGGGCGGCGCCGTTTTCCACGGAGGGACACCTTCCTGGTGCGGTGCATCGGGATGAGGGCGAGAGGACGCCCCGCACAAGGTTACTGCGTACGACCGGCCCCTCGTCCCCGCGCCCGCCCAGCCCGTCCGGCACGCTCCCGGGCACGGCCCGGCACCACCCACGGGCGCTCCCGGCACCGTCACTGCCGGACGGACCAGCCCCGCTCCCGCAGGTAGGCGCCCAGCACCGGAACCTCCCCCGGCTCCACGGACAACTGCACCAGTCCCGCCTGCTGCCCCGTCGCATGCTCGATGCGTACGTCCTCGATGTTGACCCCCGCCCGTCCCGCGTCGGCGAAGATCCGCGCCAGTTGTCCCGGCTGGTCGTCGATGAGCACGGCCACGACCTCGTACACCCGCGGGGCGGACCCGTGCTTGCCGGGCACCCGCACCTGTCCGGCGTTCCCGCGCCGCAGCATGCCCTCGATGCCGGTGACGCCCTCGCGCCGCTTGTCGAGGTCGGCGGACTGGAGCGAGCGCAGGGCGCGGACGGTCTCGTCCAGGTCGGCGGAGACATCGGTGAGGAGGTCGGCGACCGGTCCGGGGTTGGCGGAGAGGATGTCGATCCACATCCCGGGGTCGGAGGCGGCGATCCGGGTCACATCGCGGATGCCCTGTCCGCAGAGCCGTACGGCGGCCTCCTCGGCGTGCTCCAGGCGGGCGGCGACCATGCTGGAGACCAGGTGCGGCATGTGGGAGACGAGGGCGACGGCCCGGTCGTGGGCGTCGGCGTCCATGACGACCGGCACGGCACGGCAGTGGGAGACCAGTTCGAGGGCGAGGTTCAGCACCTCGGTGTCGGTGTCGCGGGTCGGGGTGAGCACCCAGGGGCGGCCCTCGAAGAGTTCGGCGCTCGCGGCGAGCGGCCCGGACCGTTCCCGGCCGGACATGGGGTGGGTGCCGAGGTAGGGGGTGAGGTCCAGGCCCTGGGCCTCCAGTTCCCGGCGCGGTCCGCCCTTGACGCTGGCCACGTCGAGGTAGCCGCGGGCGACGCCCCGGCGCATGGCGTCGGCGAGCACGCCGGCCACATGGGCGGGCGGCGCGGCGACCACCGCGAGGTCGACGGGTCCCTCCGGTGCCGCCTCGGTCCCGGCGCCGAGCGCGACGGCGGTGCGGGCCTGCTCGGGGTCGTGGTCGGCCAGATGGACGGTGACGCCACGCTGGACCAGGGCCAGGGCGACGGAGGTGCCGATCAGGCCGGTGCCGATGACGAGGGCGGTTCTCACTGGGCGTAGTCCTTGGGAGGGGCGGTGGAGGGAGGTGGGGGGGCGGTGGAGGGGCGGTAGAGGGGCGGTGGAGGGAGGTGAGGGGCGGTAGAGGGGCGGCGGAGGGGCCGGGCGGCCGGGGAAGCCGCGTCCGTCCAGCGTAGTCAGCCACCCCGGCCCCGCTCGACGACGCCCGCCCCGTGAGACACGGCGGCGCACGGCATGGGCGGGGGCGGGGGGGTGCGGTGCGGTACGGGCGGGGACGCGGGCGCGGGCGGGGCATGGGCGGGGGTGCGGGTGCGGCATGGGCGGGAGTGCGGGCGACGCACGGGCGAGGACGCGGGCGCCGCAGGCGCAGGGGCGCGGGGGTCGCGCCGGTCAAGGCGTGGGGACGTGGGCGCCGCGCCGGTCAAGGCGTGGGGACGTGGGCGCCGCGCCGGTCAAGGCGTGGGGACGTGGGCGCCGCGCCGGTCAAGGCGTGGGGACGTGGGCGCCGCGC